>CAVGIM010000007.1:0-65411 GCA_963629575.1 Candidatus Methanomethylophilaceae archaeon | reverse complement strand
ACTTGTCGCAAAACCAAAAACAGGAAGTGGGAACTCCACTTTTTGTTTATAGGCCATAGAAGGACCTTTTTCATGAATTGTTGATTTTACAGAAAGAAATTTACACAATCACTTATTAGCCTGGGCAAAAATGTCCAACTTCAACTTGAGCAGAACACACAAGATTTAACTAATTCCATCCCAAAAAACAGTTTATCAAAGTTCTTATTTAAGCAGTACGCAAAGACAGTGCGAGAAATAGAGCTATTAACTATAAAAAATAACGCTTATACAAAAAAAACATCCGTCGAGTCTAACTATAAAAATTCAAATAAAGAGTATTCGTCCGTTTTTAATAGAATACTTCAGTCGATAGAGCAATCCATCAACAAAGAATTGAAAACCGCAAACGAGTATGTTTGCGGAAAGTCGGTTTCTTTTTCCACATTTTCAATTCAAAATCCAAATAAATATGACTATATCAATCAGAAAGACGAAGGAACAGGAGCAAGCGAGCGAGACTTGCTTCTATTTCAGTTTGTCATTTTGAATTTATCGCCATTACCTGTGTTAATCGAGGATTCCGTAAATTTTAAGAATATTGAAGATGAGATTACTTTAAAACTTTTGACATTATTCAATCAAACGTCAAAGCAAATTTTCATAGCCCTTGACAAGTGCAACCACTATTCAAAAGATTTGACAATTCCAAAAATCATTCAAGACAATACGGTATTGAAACTGTCAAAAGGAAATGAATTGTTTGGCAAGGCGTGGAATATCGAATCCTAGCCCATCCCTATTTCAAAGCGACCCGCTTGACTATCTCCGCACGAACCGTCTTGACCTTCGCGAAGTAGATTCCCGAGGGAAGGTTCGGAAGGGCAATGCGCACCGAATTGCCGTTTGCGGAATGGCGAATCAGTTCGCGGTCCTTTAAATCGAACAGGCGGACTTCCAGGATTCTTTCCGGCGAGTCGATTTGCAAATCGGGACCGGAAACCTTGACCGACACGCCTTTCTGGAGCCGAGAAGCCTTTTGGACGGCCGACGGATCGAACGGGTCAAAGCCTTTTTCTTCAACGAACCTGGAAACGAGATGGATAAACTTCACCTGGTAACCTAGGCTCGGTTCCGTAACCTGCCAGAAATTCATCGGCCAGCCGTTGTTGATATCCCGATACATCTTTTCGTGCGGTTCGCCAACCGGGCGTTCTTCCGCAAAGCAAAGCTGGTTGTTTCGAGCGCTTCCACACGACTGGTTGTCGCAGCAGGCGTCCCATTTGTAGTCCGAATAGGGACCTCCGGACAGATATCCCGGAGCGGGATTCGTGTCCCACTTGGAACCGTCCTCGAACCACTTGTGAAAAATGGACATGACGCTCTTGCTTGCGCCATATGCGCCCATATTGGTAAGATACACATAGCCGAAGGGATTTACGCCGTGGATGTAATGCAGATACTCCTCTGCCGCCTTGTGGTATTTTACGGAATCGATTCCCGAAATTTTCAACTTGGAAAGCCTGTCGAACAGAACGCCGTAAGCGGACTTGTGTCCGTTGGAACCCCAGTTGTAGTCCCGGCTAAAGCTGCGGTAGCCATCCGTTTCGAAGGCTCCCATGAAATCTCCCGGCTTGTCCATCAGCGAAACAAACTTGGATTCGATATCCGCCTTGATGCCCGAGTTCGGATTTGGCAGGGTAAGATACAGGATGAACATATTGTGCTGATCGTAGCGATAGGAATCGCCCCACCATTTGATCAGCGGAAACTCGGAATAGTTTTCCTCGAAGAGATTCTGGTAAGACGCGTCGCCGGTGAGTTCGTAAAGGCGCAGCGCGGCGTTCAGGCGGTTTTCCAGGCGGCTGGCCGTGTCGGTCACTTCCTGCTGTCCAGCGGCGAGGCCAATTGTACCTTGGGCGGAATCGTTGTTGAAGAACATCGAGTCGGGGTGAGCCTCGGCCCAGTCAAAAGCCTTCACCGCGGCATCGTAGAGTTTCCGGTAGGAAGCGTCGCCCTTGAAGATTTTCGCCATCTTGGCGCCGTAGGCAAAGGCCTTTGCCGCCGAATACGCAGCCGTCGCGTTGGGTTCTCCGTAATAGGTTCTGCCCGTTGCCGCAGATGGCGGAGACATGCTGCTCTCGCCGATGACCGAGAGAATGGAACCGTCTTCGTTCTGGATGCGGAGCAGATGTTCTAGCCCCCACCACGCTTCGTCGAGAATGTCCGGGATGCCGTTGCCGGACTCCGGGATGTTGTAGTCGTCCGTAAAGGCCTTGGGCCTGTCGAAATAGGCCATCAGCAACGTTTCGACGTAATTGCCGTTCCAGTCCGTATATTTGTTGTAGTCTCCCGCGTCGAACCAGCCTCCGCTCACGTCGCGTTCAAGGCTTGCGTTCGTCGAATCCATAAACGACCGCGCCTGAGCATCCTGGGCGTGGTTTACGCCGTCTGCCCAGTCCGAGCCTGCATACTGGGATTCCTTGGCAATCCCGACCCGTTGGTAATAGAGCATTCGCACCGCGGCTTTCAGCACATCGTTGTAAACGTCTTCGCGGACTTGAAACGGAAAGGACTTTTTGGAAGCGTCGGAAGCATCCCGAAGATAATAGGTGCCGTCTAGCGTGACCGCGCTGAAGTCAAGCCACCAGATTTTGTCGCCCGAAGACGAATCCGTGACGCCTCCGTTGTGCAGCGCGGGCGTTCCGGTAAAGACAACCTTTTCCGAAGAGCTCTCCACGACCTGGATGGAACTTCCCGGCGTATAGGAAAGCGCGGAATCGAAGCCGACCTGAGGCGAACGCAAGACGGCGACTTTTGTATCGGACGGACGATAGCCAAACTGATCGACCGTGATAAAGACATCGTCGGCAAGAGCAAAGCCGAATGCCGTAGCGGCAGCAGCGAAAAAAATCCGTTTCATCCCAATCCTCTTCGTCTATCCGCCCGTTCTTGAAGCGGACTTTTCCTAATATAATTCCGTGGCGAAAAAAAAGCGTCTAGATTTCGATAAATTCTTCATCGCCGACGACAAAGTTCCAGAGGGTTTCCATGGCGCGGCCCGGGCTTTTCTTCAGCGAGCATTCCCAGACGACCGCCACCCGAAATCCCTGCAGGGAAAGCTCTCGAAGCGTTTTCACGTCTCGCTCCACATTTTTGTTGAATTTTTCGTCCCAAAAATCGGAACGGGACTTGGGGCGCGTCGTCAAGGCGCACCCGTGCCTGTGCCAAAAGCAGCCGTTCACAAAAACGACAACCTTGTAACGGAGCACGAAGATGTCCGGCTTGCCCGGCAAATCGCGGCGCTGCAAACGAAACCGAAGCCCTTTCCGGAACAGCGCCTTTCGCACGAGAATTTCCGGTTTCGTGTCCTTGGAAGGGACGGCCCGCATCATTTCCGAGCGGGTCATCGGCATTTTCTTACGCATTTCCCTTCAGGTTCTCGTAGAATTTGGCAAAGGCCGTCATGAAATACGGCGTGACCCAGATAGCCGCGATGCCGAAAGTGAAGACACAGAGAAGCCACCAGCCGATAAAACTGAAGAAAAGACTGCACAGTTCCCATTTATGCCCATACATCATTTCCCGACTTTTTGTAATCGCTTCGGTTGCGGAATATTCGGGATTGTCTATCAGGATAAAGTAAACGAGAGAATAGGAAATCGCCTTGATGATTCCCGGGACGACGAGAAGCAGCGTCCATAGAAAGATGAAAATCCAGGCGAGAAGGCCCGTCCAGAAAGTTTTCCCGAAAAATCGGAGACTTGCGTATCCGAGGAAAAGCCGGGAGCAGGACAGCGGCTTTTTGCGGACAACGTCCAGGAAACAGGCGCAAAAGCCGATGACCAGAACGGACTGGAGCACGGAAAGGAGTATCGAAAGCAGACAGCTGGCAAAAGAATCCCCGAAAGGGATTTGAACGACGATCGCGGTAATTCCATACAGGGCGAAAACGATGCAGGCAAAAGTCCAGTTGCCTCCAAGAGCGCTCCGGGCATCTTCGCGGATCTTTTTGCAAGAAAACGGAACTTGAATTTCTGTCATGAAAACCTCCTTTTTCTCCAATATAGTCTTAAATTCGAAAAACAAGCGCTCGATTTGACGAAAATTCCACATGCGCCAAGTCACTTGCAAAATCTCCAGGGCCTTTGTTATATTTCAAGGAACAATTCATTCTGGAGAGTTTTATGAAATTGTTTCCGTCTGCGGTATGTCTTTCGTCGATAGCCTTGCTGCTCTCGGCATGCTCCGACAGCAATTCCTCTTCGTCGGGGAGCTCGACTTCCGATCCGAACCCTATCGACAAGATTGAAGTCGGTGCCTGCGAAAGCATCGAAAACAAGATTCTGAGCGCCCAGGTGATCGAAGCGACAGATTCCCTGGTCCAGTTTGCCTTTGGACTCGCGAACGCCCCCGAAGATCTCGAAGCGTTGCAGAATCGAACCGAAAAGGCGAAGACCATTTTCAAGACTGCCCTGGAAAGCTACCCGAACAGCTGCGACGCCCAGCTGGGACTTGCCGCCGCGCAAATGGTGAACGTGATAAGCAACAAGGACGTAAGCACCATCTACAAGGCGTTCGCAAATGGCGACGACGAGCAAATCTTCTCCCTTTTCAACATCCGTAACAACTTTGCGGGAACAGCCATCACGGCGGCGGTAAAGACGCAAGACATCGATGACAAGCTCATCACCGACCGCGTCCAGGAAATCATCGCGAACACAGCTCTCCCCTCGATCGATTCCGCCATCTATCTCTTGAACAATATCCGCCAGACCAAGGATTACACATTCTCCTACGAAACGGAAGATCTGGAAATCTACCTCGGGCAGGGAGAACTCGCCCTTTCCGTCGGCACGCTGAACGCGCTCAAGGCGTTCCTCACCGTTGTCGCATCCTACGATCTCGACGCATCGCTCGACAGGTCCTACGACTGGCTGACTTCGAGCCTCAACTGGGAATCCTTTTTCTATGAAGGCTCCGAGTTGACCGACGAAGACAAGGAAGCGCTAGAACACGCCATATCCCTTTTCGAAACGAGTTCCTCGTTCCTTTCCGTCAAGGATTCCTGGAAGTCTTCCTACAAGGCGATTCCGGACCTTCTCGACAGCGCGATCGAAAACATGAAGGACAGCTATGCCTATCTGACCGAACAGGCAAAGTCAGGAAAAAACACCAGCCTTTCGCCCTTTGTCGGAGACGGCGAAGAGTCCGATCTCCATGCCGACGAAATCGAGCAGACCCTGAACATCCTGGATTCGGTCCAGACTGCGCTTCATGGGACCATCACGGTTTCCATCGACGGCGAAGATGTCCAGATCAACGTTCGAAAGTTCTTCGAACTCACGGACGGATTCCAGCAGTATCTTCCCTATCATACGGTGAACCCGATCGATACATGGAAAGAGGCGCAGAAAGACTCCAAGTATGATTCCTGGATTTCCGCCGATGAATACGATGCGGACTTCTACACGCTCTATGCGGAGCACGTACTTTTCGAAAAAGCGAAGGAAACCCTGGACACCTCCATCGTCGATGGCGATTTTGGCAATGACTTGAGCGAAATGTACTTCACTGTTGACGAAGACAACTTCTGGTATGCTTCCGTTCACTGGAATGGCTGCCAATACGCCATTCAAAAAGGGTTTGACATCAACGAGGAACTTTCCTGGTTCTCCCTGGATTCCTCCGTTTGCAAGACGGAAAGCGGCACGACAAGTTTCAAGGCGACCCGAGCGGACATTTTACCAAATCCGCTCAACTTCACGGATAAAGACGGCAAGGTGACGCTTTCCTTCTCCGATTTCAACCTGAAAGCCTTGACTCTCGCAGAAAACGGGGCAGAAAAGGATGAATTCGTTTCCCTGATCGAAAGTACGGTAATCTTCCCGGATCCCACATTCCAAGGAGTCTTCCCGGACATGGACCAGCACAAGATTTCCGTATTGCTTGCGAATCTCCGCTAGTGCGATAAAACGCACATGAAAAGCTTTCTCGTCTGCGTTCTGGTTTTGGCGACCTTCATTTTCGCCAACTGGAGCGAAGCGGGAAGAGTCCGCTGCCGCGGACTTTTTTTGTTGAACGGAAAATTTGCGGACGCCGAACTCTCCGGCTGCCAAGTTTCCGATTCCCTGCAAACGGACCTTCTTCTCGTCCATGCCGCGCTCCGACGATCCCGGGCAAGCGCCTCGTTCGAAAATTCCTGGAAACTGGAATCGGACGCCCTGTTTCAAGACGCACGCTTCGGCTTGCAGGGAAACTTCCGGAACATTCTTCTCGGCGCGAATTTTTCGGGAAGCCGCGACTTTCGACATTTCGATGCCGTTTCGGAAATCCACGCAGCCGACTCCCTGTTCTTTCTTGGCGTAACGCTTGGCCGTCTCTCTGTCGGAAAATTTCGGACAGTGTGGACTAGCGAAAGCGAGAACTCGGTTCTCGATACGGTGGACCTGGTCTATCGCGGAAATTTTTTAGGACATGGAATTTTTTTGGGAAGCAGCCTGCAAAAACATTCCTTCCTGGTCAGCGGAAACCTTTGGAAATCGCGTCGGGAATCCATCAAGGACGACACCTACGCCATCCGGGATTCTTCGACCCTTTTGCGGTTACGCTCCGAATACGCGTATCGCTTTGACCGGGGAACCGTTTCCGCCGACGTTTTTTGGACAAACCTGAATTCCCGATTTTTCGGAATCCGAACCGAAAACGGCAAGTCCAAGCGCTTTGCCTTCTTGCCCGTCAAGGCGAATGTGGAAGGACTAGACGTTTCCTGGGAAAGCGATTTTCTCGAACTCCAGGCGGGAGGGATATGGCTGCAAGGTTCCTTTCCCCATGACAGGACGCGCTTTCACGAAACTCTCGCCCCCAACCGAATGCTGGACTATTCCCTGTTGCAGGCATTTTCGTTCGCCTATTTCAAGCGAGACTACCGGCTGTTTGGCAAAGCACGCGGATTTCTGTCGTACTTCAAGACCGAGAAGGATTTTTCCTTCTACCCTGGAAATTTTCTTGTGCAACCGGGGATTTCCACTAACTTCATTTATGCGCAAGGAAACCTCGACATGTCACTGGAATCGGTGACGACTTCCATTTTTGTACGAAAGACGCAAACGACGGACTATACGGGAAATCTTAAAACCGCCGGAGTCATCGCCAATCTCTCCCTTGTCCTCAAAACCCCACACCGAAAGCTTTTCCTCGCCGCGGACTCTTACCAGTTCATTCCGTTTCTTGTCGTCACGAATTTCGAAAAGACCTCGGAAAACGGCCAGAGCCAGGACATCGACCTGAACAATTCATCGAAGAGAAAAGACCGTTCCTCGATTTTCAGAACGGGCTTCGCTTTCGACCTTTCTATCGGATTTCATTTTTGAAGCAATACGCAAAATGCCGTTCGTCTCCGATTCGCGGAGGATTTCCCGCGCACCGTTCTTCGGCAAACCGACACCTGGCGGCAAATCGACAACCTTCGACAAATTCCGATGGAGCGGGAACGCTTCCGGGGATGGGTTCCATTCTGGAAATGTCGGAGAGGCCTTTGGGAATCGCGGCAATGAGTCCCTGTGTGTAAGGGTGCATCGGAGACAGGATGACATCGCGGCTCGGACCGCTTTCCATGATTCTCCCCGCATACATCACAGCGACCCGCTTGGTGTATTGGGCGACGATTCCCATATTGTGCGTAATCAGGAGGACCGCCGTTCTGGATTGGCGCGCCATGTCTTTTAAAACCTGGAGAACCATCGCCTGCACGGTCACGTCCAGGGCGGTCGTCGGTTCGTCGGCGATAATCAGTTTCGGTTTGGGAAGAAGCGCCATGACAATGCAAACGCGTTGGAGCATTCCACCGCTCATTTCGCAAGGATAGGCGGAAAGAATGCGCCCCGTGTCAGAAAATCCCGCCGACGCGAGCCCTTCACAAATTCTTTGCAGCGCTTCCTTTTCGCTACATTCCGGCAAGGCTTCCCGCAACTGGCTTCGAATGGTTCGAACCGGATCTAGCGCCTGCATCGGCTCCTGGAAAATTACGGAAATCCGATGACCGCGAATTTTTTGCCGTTCGGTAGCGGAAAGCTTCAACAAGTCCACGTTTTCAAGGAACGCGCTTCCCGAAACGACCTTGGCGGATGGTTTTGGCAAAAGGCCGACAAGGCTCATCGCCGTAACGCTTTTTCCACAACCCGATTCCCCGACAAGCGCAAAGAACTCGCCCTCGCCAATGTCAAACGAGACCTTGTCCGTCACCTGGACAGCGGAACCTTTCCCGAAAGCGACCGAAAGATCCCGGACCGAGAGAATTACATCATTCATAGCTGTCTCCCGATTTCGGATCCATCGCGTCGCGTACCCCTTCGCCGACAAATGTCGTGAGCAGGAGCGTGACAAAAAGCGCAAGGACCGTGCTCACGGAAATCCAGGGAGCATAGAGATTGTTGAGACCCTGGCTCATCAGCTCGCCCCAGGAAGGCGTCGGAGGTTCTAGGCCAAAGCCCAAAAAATCCAGCGATGTCAGGCTGCCGATTCCGCCGATAAGCGTAAACGGAAAAAGGGAAATCACCGGAGTGAGCGCATTGGGAAAAATTTCCCGAAAGAAGATGTGCAAGTGCCCGAACCCAAGAGCCTTCGCTGCCCGAACATATTGCAGAGATCGCAGTTTTAGATATTCCGCGCGCATATAGTAGCTGAGCGATACCCAGTTGAAAATCGCCATGACGACGATTAGCATGAAAAAGCTCCGTCCGTAAATCGAACCGACGAGAATGACTACATAGAGAAACGGGAGAGACGACCAGATTTCGATGCCGCGCTGCATCAAGATGTCCCACTTGCCACCTAGATATCCCTGGATGCCTCCCACGACAATTCCTAGAAAAGTTCCGAGAAAAGTCAGAAGCAGGCTAAAGCTCATGCAGATTCGAAACCCGTGGATGAGCCTCGAGAGCACGTCGCGCCCGTTCGCATCGGTCCCGAGCACATGCAAGCGGCTAGGCGCGAAGGGCGGCGTTCCGTCTAGGGAAAGGTCCGCCTTGAGTGGATCCTTGGCTATCGGCGGCATCAAGGCCCAGACGCTTTTTCCCTCCTCTCTCGCTTCGCGGAGAAACATCGGATAGTCCGGTTCCGTTTGGTAAGCGCCGCCAAAATCCCTTTCCGAATAGGTGACGAAGGCCGGGAAATAGGTTTTCCCTTCAAAGCGCAAGAGAAGCGGTTCATCGTTTACAAGCCACGGAGAAAGGAGGGAGAGCGCATAGGCGACAGCCAAGACGCAAAACGAGCGAAACGCCAGTCTGTTTTTCCGGAAGCGATTCCATTTCTTCTTCATTTCGGGGGAAAGGAATATCATAATCTATTCAAACCGGATCCGCGGATCTACCCAGGTATAGAGAATGTCGCTGAAAAGCCTCCCTAGCATCGCGAGAACGCTGGAAAGCAAAATGATTCCCATCACCACGTTGTAATCGCGATTCACCATCGAATTATAGTAGAGAAGCCCCATGCCGTCGATGTCAAAGACCTTCTCGATAAGAAGCGCGCCGGCAAAGAGAAGCGAAAAGACTTCGGAAAGCCGCGTAACGATTGGGATCAGGGCGTTTCGGAGCGCATGACGCACCAGAGCCTCCCGAAAGGAAAGTCCCTTGGCAAGAGCCGTCCGCATGTATTCCCGTCCCAATTCCTCGAGAACGCTGTTTTTCATCAAAAACGTCAGAAAGGCAAATTCGCCTATCATGTAGCAGAGCATCGGGAGCGTCCAGTGCAAAAGAACATCCCCGATCTTTCCGCCTAGGGAAAGCTCTTCGAAATTTTCGGAAACGATTCCGCCGAGCGGGAAGATGTCCAGAAAGGAACCTCCCGCAAAAAAAATAATCAGCAAGATTCCGAGCGCATAGCCGGGCATCACGTAGCCGGAAAAGATAGCCATCGACGAAATCTTGTCGAACAGGGAATTGTTCCTTACCGCTTTCGCGAGTCCGAGAGGAACGCAGACCAGGTAGCTCAGGAAAAACGAAGTCAGGCCAAAGGCCAGGGAGACGGGAAATCTCGAAGAAATCACGTTCCACACCGGGAGTCCGTAAGTGTAGGAGGTTCCCAGATCCAGATGAAAAATATTCCACAGCCAAACGAGATAGCGCTTCCACGCCGGCTTGTCGAAACCGAAATAGCTTTGAATCTGTGCAATCTGTTCCGGAGAAATCGACCGGGAAGCGGAAGCTCCACCATGCGCGGAGGCGGCCTGGACCTTTGCTATCATCTCCTCGACAGGTCCGCCCGGAATCAGCTGGACCAGGGCAAAGCAGACAATCGAGATTCCGAGCAGCGTGGGAATCATCAACAGAAGCCTGCGGAGAATGTAAGCCTTCATAACGGGAAAAATCTAGAATTTTCCAGGTCCCATCCCCCGCTCTCCCCTTTGTCCGGCATGAAAACGGCGTTTCGAAAAGCGTTTCTGTACGCTTTTTCTCGTTTTTTCGGGCAAAAAACGAGAAACGCCTCCACCCGCTAACTTCCCCCTTGACAAAATGTCCAAAATTTTCTCTTTTTAGTCCATACAAACAGAAGTTTAACCTTTTTTGGAGATAATCTCATGCCTTGCGGAAAGAAAAGAAAGCGTAAGAAGATTGCGACTCACAAGCGGAAGAAACGTCGTCGTCGTGATCGCCAGAAAAAGAAGATCCGCTAATCAGCCGGGTTCTTTTTAAGACAACGGGAAAGGAATGCCGCACACGCATTCCTTTTGAATTTTAAAAACCCATGCAAATCGAAGGAACTCTCAAGAACATCACTTTCCGAAACAGCGCAAACGGATTTTCGGTGTTAAGGTTTGTCGTCTCCGGAGAAGAGCGGCCGGTCACCGTCACCGGAACGTTTCCCGAGCTTTCCGCCGGCGAGACACTGCGAATGGAAGGGGAATGGAAAACGCATCCGAAATACGGAAGGCAGTTCGTCTGCGCCAAGAGCGAGACCGTTTTCCCGACAAGCGGCGAGGGGCTTGTCGCCTATCTTTCCGGGGGATTTTTCAAGGGGATAGGTCCTGCGACAGCCAAGAGACTGGTCGAAACCTTCGGCGCGGACCTCGTTTCCATCCTCGATGGCGACGGAGACCGGCTCGCCAAGAAGAAGATCAAGGGATTTTCGGGAAAGAAGGTGACGCAGTTTCTGCACGACTGGAAGCAGATGCGCGAAAGCCGCGAAACGATGCTCTTCCTTTACGGGCATGGAATTACCGGAAGCGTCGCCTTGCGCCTGTGGAGACAGTATTCGACAGACACCATTCGAATTCTTTCCGAAAACCCCTACATTCTCTGCGAAGAAATCTGGGGAATCGGATTTGTCAAGGCAGACGAAATCGCGCGCAAGGTCGGAATTTCCGAATGGAACGAGGCGCGCCTCGAAGCGGGCATTTGCTACACGATATTCAAGGCGTCTTCCGGGGAAGGGCACACTTTTCTACCACAAGACGTCCTGCTGCAGAACGCCATCAGGGAGCTTCGGCTTCCCATTGAATCCGACGACGAAGCCGGGAACGTCATCCTTGTACTCGAACGTCTTCTAAAACAGAACCGGCTGGTCCGCGACGAAAGCGGCATCGCCATTCCGAGCCTAGTCCATGCGGAATCATTCATCGCGGACTTTGTCGCCAAAAGGGTTTCCCCTTCGGAAGGATCAAACGCCGAAGACGCCCAGAAGTTGGAAAAATCCCTGTCGGATTTCGAAAGGGAACAGGGATTTTCTTACGACCCAATCCAAAAGGCGGGAATCGTCCGCGCGCTTCAAAGCAAGATTTTCATTGTTACGGGAGGCCCCGGCACGGGAAAGACAACTCTTCTCAAGGGAATTCTCGCGCTGGCGGAAAAAAGGGAAATTGACGTTACGCTCGCAGCTCCCACGGGACGCGCCGCGAAGCGGATGCAGGACGTCACCGGGCACACGGCAAAGACCTTGCACCGCCTGCTGGAAATCGACCCGGAATCGCGAAAGTTCGTGCGCAACGAAAATTTTCCGATTGAAACGGGAATTCTCGTCGTCGATGAATTCAGCATGGTCGATTCCTGGCTTTGCGCAGGGCTGATGAAGGCGCTCCCGGAACATACACGCCTAATTCTCATCGGAGACAAGGACCAGCTGCCGAGCATCGGACCGGGAAACGTGCTTTGCGACCTTCTTTCCGTTCCGCAGATTCCGGGCATTCGCCTGGAAAAGATCTTTCGACAGGCAGGCGGAAACGACATCGCCGAGAAAGCGACGCTCATCAACCAGGGGATAAAGCCCGTTCCGCTGGAAGGGAACAATTTTCACTATGTTCCGTTCGAAGATCCGGACAATGCGTTGGATCTGCTGTCGGAAATCGTCACGCAAGAGATTCCTTCGCTCTTCAGGACGCGCTCCGGAGACTTGCAGGTTCTTGTCCCGATGCACAAAGGGCCGCTTGGGACTATCGAACTGAACAACTTTTTGCAAAATCTCTTGAACCGTGCGCCAAAAGGTTTCGATTCGCGGGGAATCTCCTGGAAACGGGGAGACCGCGTGATGCAGATTCGAAACAATTACGAAAAGAACGTCTTCAACGGGGACGTCGGAAAGATTATCGCGATCGAAAAGGATGCGCAAAAAATCACCGTGGATTTCGAAGGGCACCTGGTCGGCTACGAATCCGACGAACTCGAAGAACTCGCCCTCGCCTACGCCTGCACCATCCATAAAAGCCAGGGAAGCGAATATCCGGCGGTTGTCATTGTCCTGGATTCTTCGCACTACCGCATGTTGCAGAGAAACCTGATCTATACGGGAATTACGCGGGCCAAGGGACATGTCTGGGTATTGTCGGGGAACGGAGCCCTGGACGAAGCGATTCGAAACAACAGGACGCAGCACCGCTACACGCGTCTTTGCAAGTTCATTGCGGACAGATTGAACGACGGCGTAGAGACAGAAAAAAGTCCCGAAGCAAGGCTACCGGGACCTTATGACAGGTTCTTGAAGTTCCTGGACGAATAAAGCCTTACTTTGTACCCGTACTTCCAAAGCCTCCGCGGTTTTCTCCTTCGAGAGGCGCCTCGACAAAACGGATCTTCGGCTGGTTTTCCACGATGCGGAATTGCGCGATACGGCTTCCCTTTTCGATGGTCACGTCCTCTGTCGCATAGACGGGATATTTCCACCAGTCGTCCTTGCCGCAGTAGCTCGAATCGACGACTCCGACAGAGTTCGTTTGCAAGATCTTCCAGTTCTTGAACGTGGAACTGCGCGGAGCGATGTGCGCCTCGAACCCTTGGGGCAGCTTCATGGCGACGCCTAGATGAATCAGACGGAACTCGCCTTTCCTGAGGCTGACTGTTTCCGCAGAACGCAAATCGATCCAGTCGGATTTTCCGCCGATATATTCAAGGCGTGGAATCGTTTCGTCCAGATATTGGATTTGAATTGTCTCTTCGGCCATTAGAGAAGTTCCTTGCGCAGCGATTCGGCGCTTTTCGGGGAAAGATAGGAAGGGGGAACATCGAGAACCGTCTTGCAGCCAAATGCGCCATCGCGGTAAAAGCGCATGAGGGCGCGGGCATATGCGACAAGAACGCTCGCCGTAAACGCCGGGTTCGAATCCAGCTTGAGACTGTATTCGATGACATTCGTGAATTCATTGGAAAGTCCCGTCTTTCCCGACCGGATGACAAAACCTCCGTGCGACATGCCGGAATGGTTTTTCCGAAATTCCTCTTCGCCGATAAAGTGGACCGTCGTATCGTAATCCGCAAAGTAATTCGGCATCGTCTTGATTTCCCTTTCGACGTTGCCGGCATCGGCACCCGCTTCGAGAACGACAAAGACTTCGCGGAGATGCTTTTCGCGAGTCGAGAGCTTTGGAGCCTTTCCGCTGCGGACCGCATCCAGAGCGCTTTCGACGGGAATCGTGTATTGCTTGGCATTTTTCACGCCGCGAATTCGACGGACCGCATCCGAATGTCCTTGCGAAACACCCTTTCCCCAGAATGTATAGGTTTCGCCATTCGGAAGGATAGCGTCGGCATAGACGCGGTTGAGCGAAAAGAGGCCCGGATCCCAGCCCACGGAAATCATGGCGACCTTTTGCGCAGACTTCGCGGAACAATCGACCGCGGCAAAATGTTCCGGAATGTTCGCATGGGTGTCGAAGCTGTCGATGACATTGAAATGCTTCGCAAATTCCGGAGTCTGCCTCGGCAGGTCCGTCGCGCTTCCGCCACAAAGAATCATCACGTCAATCTTGTCTTTCCAGTCCAGTACTTTTTCGATTTCGACGACCGGAACGCCTTTTGTCAAGAGA
Organism: Candidatus Methanomethylophilaceae archaeon; assembly: GCA_963629575.1. Lineage (GTDB taxonomy): Bacteria > Fibrobacterota > Fibrobacteria > Fibrobacterales > Fibrobacteraceae > Hallerella. The sequence goes on along the minus strand of CAVGIM010000007.1, from coordinate 51,139 downwards.
GTCACCGAAGAGGGAGCTCTCCGCGTGAACACGGCCGAAAGCTCCATGTCCTCCGAATTTCCGACTGCGCATTCCACGCCGCGACCGAGATTTCCATAGCCCAGAATTCCGATTCTAATCATAGATGTCCTTTTTTTTGAAACGCCTCTAATTTACAAAAAATCCCCGGAAGCAAAATCCGGGGATCTCCGTTTTCGGAAAACCGTCCTAGGCTATTCTTCGGAATCGTCCGACGAGCTGCTACTGACGTAACCGCTGTTGTCCACGATTCCCGAACCGTTGTATTGACCGCTTACCGTATCGGCGCTGCAAGCGACAAGGAAGGAGACGAAGAGCAGGCCCAAAATTGCAATCGTTGTCTTTTTCATTTCGAAATCTCCTTAGAAGTTGAGGAAAAATCCCAGGTTGGCGAGCAGATTTTCTCCGTTGAAAGCGGCAGCGAAGGTCTTCTCGTAGATAACGTCTTCGAGACTCGCTTCCATCGCGAGCATCTTCCACTGGAAGCGCAGACCCAGCTGGGCTTTCGTCTGGGAAGAGTGCAGCTGCATCAGGGTGCTTTCGGAATCGTCGTTGAATTTCACGTTCTCGTAGCCGAAGAGCAAAATGTTGTGGGAAAGGCCGCCAAAGGCGAGCCAATTTTCCGTGATGGCGACATCGGCCCAGATGTTCGGCGTCACCTGGAGACCGAATTCCATGTGTTCCTTGAACGCTTCGTCGCTTGCGGCGTCGCCCTTGTCAAAGAGTTGGACGGCGAGCATGTTGTTCGAACCGATCATGACGCGCGCCATGTCGTTTGCAAGGACCTGCGCGGCAAAGTTGAAATACGGGTCGATTTCGATGCGGCTGTTCGGAGACGTCACCTTGGTCGATTTTCCCCCCGTGGTCACCTCCATGGTCTCTTCGTTGCGGAGGAACTGGGCGCCAAACGTCCATCCAAAAGTGCTTGCGCTCGGCGAGTTGGTGAACGCTCCGGAAAGAGAAAGCTGCCACAGATCGTTTTCCACATCGTCGGTCGTCCTTTCGTCGGCCATCGTGAGCCAGTCCGCCCTGACGGAGAACGCATACGCGCCAACAGGCATGGCGAACGTCACGCCGATATCGTCACCGAGATTGACAAGGGTCGTTTTCTCCTCGTCCCCGTTTTTCGGCTTTTCCGTTAGAAAAGTCTTGGAAATTCCGAGATCCACGCCGATACCGAACGAAGGCGTTGCGACACCGACGGTCAAAAGTCCGACCGTTCCCGCGGAATTGTCAAGTCCACCGTAAAACGTGAGGCCCTTGTTGAATGCGACATAGCCGAGGCTGTTTGTCGGTTCCACATACAGGAACTGCCCTATCGCCATCATGTAGGGATAGCCCAGCTGATCGCCTACGGTTGTCGCGGCTAGTTCGTTCCCGACGAAGTTGTAGGAATTTCCGCGAAGCACGTCCAGCTTGGACATCAAGTCGCCCGAAGACCGCGGAGCGGCGGTTTCCGGGACCGTCTCGACGGCAGGCGCGGCCGGAGCGCTTGTCGAAGGAGCGTCCGAAACGGCCGGAGCGGGTACCTGTTCTACCGAAACGGGAGCGGGTTCCGCAACCGGCGTTTCCCCGTAATAATCCTGCGCAAAGATGGTCGCGGCGGCAACAGCGCTTGCGCTAGCCCATAATTTCAAGTTCATGAAACCTCCAGTCTGTTAAAATTGAACTTGCCTTGTGTAAATATAATAAGCAAAATTCAAAGAGTCTGCAAACAACCTATGTCTAAATTTTGAAAATTGGCTTTTTTTAAGCCGTTCACCGGTTCAAATTTCTATTTTAGGCCCTATGCGAAGTGTCAAGCTTGTTTTTCCCGTACTCGTTCTCGCGAGCATGGTTCTTGCCGAATCGAAAAGCGTCAAGATTCCTCAAGGAGCCGTTCGAAACGCCAAGGCGTCCGACTTTTTCGCCAAGACGACGAAGTCCGAGAAATCGACCGAAACGTGGACATACTCGTTTGTTTTCGACAACGGAACAAGAGCCTACGTCAATTATGCCTTTCTCGACATTCCGGCATCCGGGAAAAAGATCGGCTGCGACATCGCTTTCTCGAACTTCAAAGGGAAAAACCACAGCGTCGGTCGGCAGTATCCACCAGAACGCTACACGGAAGACAAGGCGAAAGCCCGCATATCCATCAAGGAAGAGTATCTGATGGAAGGAATGCCCGGCAAGGGACACCGCGTACTTTTTACCGCCGACAAGAACGGAAAGTTTCTGCTCGACATGACATTTGCGAGCGCGCTCGCGACCAAGATCCCTGGAGACGGCGACTGGGAAATTTCCGGAAATCGCTACGGCGAAGTCGTGCTGATTCCCTATGGCAGGGTATCGGGAAAGATCGCATACGACAGCGACACGATAGAAGTGAAAGGCTACGGCTATCTAGAGCATACATGGCAGACGGGCAACGCGACGGACATCGCGAGGAGAGCCTTCAACGTCAGCGAAGCGACCCGCGGAGCCTACGCCGGACGTCTAGGAATTTCTCCCGACGGAGAACCCTTCGGCTATCTGCTCCATCGAACATCCGAGGAGTCAAAAATCCTTTTCCCCAAAACGATCCTTGAAAACGGAAAGCCCTATAGCGGAAAGAAATTTCCCAAGTCGGCGTTCCAAATCGTCTGGGAAAATTCTCCGGACACGCTTTCTATCGACATGTCGAAGCCCCGGCAAAAATTTTCCATGCTCGAAAATTTTGACGGCTGGTTCGCGAAGAAAGCGGCAAAGATCATGCTCGGCGGAGAAATCTTCTTTTGGCGCGGTCGTTCCAAAAACGCGAGCGGACTGGTTTTCGACTGGAGCATTACGGGAATTTAATTTTTAGATTTGCGACATGCTTTCCCCCGTCCGCAAAATGTTTGACGATATTTCGAAGAGCTATGACCTGCTCAATCATACGCTCAGCTGCTTTCGGGATATTGGATGGCGCAAAGCCTGTTGCCGGGAATTAAGGCGACTGTCTCCGGGAAAGAAGATTCTCGATCTGTGCGGAGGGACAGGGGACTTTGCGGCGACATTCGAAAAGGCCGTCGGAAAACCGCAGACGGCGATTCTCGGCGACTTTTCGTTCGGGATGCTCTCCCGTTCGAAAAACAAGAAAACATCGGCGCGTCCCGTACAGCTCGACGCGATGCAGATGCCGTTTCGCGACGAAACATTCGACGTCATATTGAACGGATTCGGAATGCGGAACCTGCCAAATGCGGAAAACGGACTCCAGGAATCGCTTCGAGTCCTTGCTCCGGGCGGATACCTGATGATCCTTGAATTCTTTTCGCCGAAGAATTTCTTCAATACGTTTTTCTACAGGAAACTCGCCCCGCTTTTCATCCCCGTTGTCGGCGCGTTTTTTAGCGGCAAGCGTTCCGCCTACGAATATCTGGTCGAATCGGTAGTCCGTTTTTTGACCGTGGAAGAATTCGCGCAGCTTGCAAAAAAAACGGGATTTGACGTCGTCCACGTGAAGCCCTGCGATTTCGGCATCGCCTACCGGGTATTGCTCCGAAAGCGAGATGCCGCATGAGCCATTTTCTCCTGGGTGTCACCGGAGCGTCGGGTGCGATTTATGCCGCGCGGACTCTTTTTCATCTAAAGCGCCTGGGCCACAAGGTATCGCTTGTCGAAACATCCGCCGGAAAGTCCGTTGCCAAGTTCGAAGGGGTTTCCGATGCGCTCTCGAAAGCGGATTTCATTCTGAATAGCGATGATTTTTTCGCGGAAGCGGCAAGCGGAAATTCGAGCTTTTCGGGGATGGCGATTGTCCCCTGTTCGATGGGAACTCTTGGAAAGGTCGCTTGCGGAATTGCGGACACCCTGCTTTCGCGCGCTGCCGATGTCTGCCTAAAGGAGCGCCGTCCATTGGTCGTTGTTCCGCGGGAAATGCCTTACAACCTGATTCATCTGGAAAACATGACACGCCTGCTTCGGGCCGGAGCGACTATCGTTTCGGCAAGTCCGCACTTTTACACCAATCCCCAGACCGTCGAAAACCTGGTCGATACGGTTGTATCCAAGATTTTGACCCATCTGGAAATCCCCAACGAAATTGTCCCAAAATGGGGAACCTATCGATGAGCGCCTTTTCGAAAATCGCAGAGCTAGGACATCTTGTCCGGTTTAGCCATTCGCTGTTCGCGATGCCCTTTGCGCTCGGGTCGATGTGGGTCGCGGCGAACGGATTTCGCGGAATGTCCGGCATTTCCATTTTCAAGCTGGTTTTCCTGATCGTCGGCTGCATGGTGACGGCAAGAAATTCGTCGATGTCCTTTAACCGCCTGGTCGATGCCAAGTACGACGCGGAAAATCCGCGGACGGCAAAAAGGCACTTGCCCGCCGGAAAGATGCAGAAAAAATCCGTCATCGGATTTATCGTCGCCAACGGGATTCTGTTTTGCGCCTTCGCCTGGATGCTGAACCCTCTTGCCGGCATCTGCTCTGCGCCTGTCTGGCTTGCGCTCCTTTTCTATTCTTACTGGAAGCGCTTTTCATGGCTTTGCCACTGGTATCTGGGATTTGCCATCGGGATGAGTCCTCTCGGCGCGTGGATTGCCGTGCGCGGGGAATTTGCCGCCTTCCCTGTCTTTCTCCTCTTCATTCTGATGCTCTGGATGGGAGGCTTCGACATTATCTACGCGACGCAAGACGAGGAAATCGATCGAAAGTGCGGGCTTCATTCCGTACCCGCTCGATTCGGGAAAAAGCGCGCCTTGAAAATTGCGCTGGCAAGCCATGTCGCGATGCTCGCCCTCTGCGTCGTTTTTGGCGTGTATTGGAAAATGGGTATTGCCTGGTGGAGCGTCTTTTCCCTGATGACCGCCGCCATTCTCTACATCCACTTGTTCCGAAAGTCGGACGATCTCGACGCGATGAACCGCGACTTTTTCCTTGCGAATGTCGGCGTGAGCGTCTTGGTGATGATAGGGCTTGTTGTCTGGATTCTTTTGGGAGGAAATGCCGATGCGTTCGGGTAAGCGAAAATTCTGTCATCGCGCCGGAGTCCTTTTTGCCGCGTTCTCCCTATTCGACGTTTTGGGTATCGAATTCGGATTCTTGCCGAAAGCCGAAGCGGAATTCGCCTTGAACGTCTTGATTGTCCTTCTCGCGGTTTCGATCGGCGCCGGATTCTACTTCAAGAATCGCGGAGGGTGAAATAAATTTTTGTTTTTGCGAGCTTTAGCTTTCAAATCAAGACATGACCAGCCCAGGCTTCTGGCGGAAATACTTTTCAAATTTCCAGATCGCCTGTGTGGCGCGTGACGATTTGCCCGGATTCTGTACAGAATAGCAGGCTGCCGTCATCGTTGATATCGAGAATCGTCCCTTCGATGGTTTCGCATCCTTCGACGATTCTTCCCGGGTTTCCGATAAACCGGTCCATTTTTCGCCATTCATCAATCCAGGGCAAGAGGCCTTTTATCCGAGCGAGTTCGACAGACTGTCGAAGCTTGTCGATAATCGTCTGCAAGAGAACTTCGCGATTGACGGAACGAGACAGAACAATCTTTAGGCTAGTGACGGGACGGTCAATCTCTTTCAAGTCTTCCTCGTCGGCGTTGACATCGATGCCAACACCCAGAGTGAGCAGTTTTTCTCCGTTTCTATCGAGGATTTCCGAAATCATCCCGCAGAGTTTTTTCTTTTCGCAAAGGATGTCGTTTGGCCACTTGACGCTCGCATCGACGCCGATTGTTCGAAGGACCTGCGCAATGGCAATGGCGCTGATTTGCATCAGCTGGGGATATTCCCTGGGCGCAAATCCTTTCAGCGGATAGAGAATGTTGAAGTAGAGGTTTTTTCCCTCGGGAGAAAGCCATTTTCGATTGTGCCTGCCACGACCGCTCGATTGCGAATCGGCGACAACGATATCGCCCGCTTCCAGGTCTTGCAGATTTTCCTTGCTATAGCCGTGCGTACTTTCCAGATGGGTAAAGAGACGAGCCGTTTTCCCGTTAAAGCCGTAGATTTCCCACGATTCAAAAGGGCGTTCCGCAGAAAAAAAATCATCCATGCGACAATAATAATTTTAATTTCAGGGAGAATTCGAACCGGGCAAGGTTTTACCGTCCCCAAAAGTTCCGGATTCAAGGTCAAGAAGGAATCGGCATGAAACTGTTGCAATTTTTGGATGAATCGGTGACGCCATGGCATGCGGCGAAAAGCATTTCGCAAAGACTATCGGACGCGAAATTTACCGAATTGAAGGAAACGGAGCCATGGAACCTGAAAGAAGGAACGTCCTACTTTGTAAAGCGCGGAGCGGCCCTCTTTGCGTTTCGAATGCCGTCTCGGTGGACGGCGCAAACACGGTTTCTGCTCGCATCCGCACATACGGATTTTCCGGCGCTGAAAATCACTCCAAACCCGGATAGACAGGTTGCGGGCATTCACCTGATCCATCCCGAAGTCTATGGCGGTTCCTTGCTCAACTCCTGGTTCGATCGGGACTTGGGAATCGCGGGAATCGCGGTAACGCAAGACGGAAACCGCCTAGAGGAAAAGCCTATCCGAATGAAGACCTTGTGCCGCATCCCGGAACTTGCGATACACCTAAACCGAAACGTCAACGAAGACGGATTTCGGGTGAATCCCCAGACCCAGCTCGACGCCTGTTTTTCTTCGGACGAATCGCGAAGGTTCGTTTCGGTCCTAGAAGACGAAGTCGGCGCAAAGGTTGTCGATTTCGAAATGCAGTTCTTCGATGCGCAAAAGGCAACGCTCGGCGGCTTTTCGCAAGAATGGATCTATTCCGGACGTTTGGACAACCTGCTTTCTTGCGAAGCGATTCTTTTTGGTATCACGGAATCTTCGTCCGATGCGAAAGATTTCCGCGGAGCATTTTTCTTCAACAGCGAGGAAATCGGTTCGGAAACGCGTGACGGCGCCGCGGGAAATTTTTCCGAGGCGATGCTTTCCCGAATTGCGGAATCCGTACAAATGAATCGCGGAGAACTGTTCGGACGTCTTTCCGGTTCCATTCTGTTCTCGCTCGATGTCGCCCATGCGACACACCCTGCCGATACGGAAAAAATGGAGCCGAATCATTCGCCTCTTCTAGGTCGCGGAATCGTCTTGAAGACAAACGCAAAAAAGCGCTATGCGAGCGAAGCGATTTCTGGCGCATATCTAAGAAAAATTTGTGAAAATCAAGAAATTCCGCTTCAAACTTTTGCCAGCCGAAACGACATGCCGTGCGGGAGTACCGTCGGTCCTAGGCTTTCGGCTTCTCTCGGCATTCCGACAGTCGATTTGGGAGAAGCGATCCTTTCGATGCACAGCATCCGCGAAATGGCTTCGGTAAAAGACCACGAACGCATGCAAAACGCGATGCGCGCATTCTTTGAATGAGACTTTTTTGTATTTTCCGGAAACTTTTTTGTCTCGGAACGGGAAAGCGAATTTTTCTTTTGTTTGAAAAATCGATTTTTTGAAGGAAAATCGGAAGTGGCACGACTTTTGCGAAGCTTTTCGCGAAGGAAACCTCAACAAAGGACGCAACATGACGAAAAAAATCCTTCTTCTTTCCACGCCGCTTGTCGTTTCTTCCTTCCTGTTTGCGCAGGGGACGGAATCAAAAAGCGAAGGACCGACTTTTAACGTTTCGGGATCCGTCGAGTTCGAAGCGAACACGCATTTTAAACAGGTCGATCCGCGAAGCGAAACCGACAACAACGCCCAGGACAGCAAATGGTTCCACGACTACTCTTCGACATTCGACCTGCTTTTCCAGGTAAAGTTCAACGATAAATGGTCGGCGGAAGCCGCCATTTCGGCCGACGGAGACGAGACCGCACCGGGATTTGCCTACGACGGAGCCTTTATCCAATACCAGCTGAACGACAAGATAGCCATCAAGGCAGGAGACTTCACCTACTCGGAAGGGGCCTTTCGCTATTACGACTATGACGATCCTGGCGATGCTGCGGCAGGCATGATGGAACGGAACATTCGCGGACTCGAACTGGACGCTTACGGCCTCACCCTTGGACTCGGCTTCGGCACGGACGACGACGATTGCGAAGCGTCAGACGCAGGATGCACAACGTACGCGATACACGCCGCCTACGATATTTCGCTTGGAGAAAATCTCGTTCGTCCCTATGTGAACTACAAGAGCTATCAGGTCGAAAACGGCAACAGCCTCCGAGCCGGTATCACCGCGAGCCTTGTGTTTGGCAAGGCGGCAAACGTCCAGGTTGTCTATGGGCTGTATTCCGACGCTCTTTCGGAAGATTCGCCCAAGATGAGCCACGCCTTTGCCGTGGAACCGGAACTAAGCTTTGGAAAGATCTCGGTAAAGGGAACGGCCTACTACGCCATTCTTGACGACGAGAATCCGACAAGCGTCGATGCCCCGGAATACATGTTCGCCTATGTCGAGCCGGCATTTAGCCTGTCAGAAAATCTTTCGCTCGGAATCCAGGGCGAATATCACACGATGACGCTAGACGACGATGCCGATCTAGCGCAAGTGTTTGTCGGTCCGAAGGCCTACTTCTCTCCGACGGAAAACCTTTCGTTCGAAGGCTATGTCCGTGCCTGCGTGCCTCTCGGAGATGACTATGGCGATTCGGACGATGTCTATTTCGGTGCCGGAGCCTACGCTGGATTCTCCTTCTAGAAAGCTTCGCGTCAAGGACCGTCTTGCCAAATAGGCAAGGCGGTCTTTTTTTTATTTTTTCCTTTATGAAAATCATCTTTATGGGAACGCCGGAATTTGCGGCACATTTTTTGGAACATCTCCATTCTGGAAAGCATCAGGTTCTTGCCGTTGTCACGCAGCCCGATCGCCCCGTAGGACGCGGACGCGTCTTGACCCCTCCCCCTGTCAAGTCAAAGGCTCTCGAATTTGGGCTTCCCGTTCTCCAGCCCGCTTCGGTCAAGGATATTTCCTTTGCCGAAGAACTGCAAAAATGGAATGCGGATCTGTTTGTCATCGTTGCATTTTCCATTTTGCCAAAAGCCGTCCTCGCCGCGTCCCGACTCGGCGCGGTGAATGTACATGGCAGCCTGCTTCCCAAATATCGCGGAGCGGCTCCTGTCCAGTGGGCGATTGCAAATGGAGAGACCTCGACCGGAGTGAGCGTCTTTCTTCTGGATGAAAAAATGGACCATGGACCGCTTCTCGAACAGCGAACCATTCCAATCGACATGCAGGACACGGCAAGTTCCGTTCTGGAAAAGATGGTCGGACCGGGAAGCGAAGCGCTAGACATTGCGCTCGACCGGATCGAGAACGGCGAACGGCAGGAACTTCCGGCACAGGAACACGAAAAGGCGTCGCCCGCCCCGAAGCTCAAAAAAGAAGACGGAAAAATCGACTTTTCAAGGTCCGCGCTCGAAATCCACAACCGAATCCGAGCCTTTTGCCCGTGGCCCGGAGGCTTTTGCGCCTTCAACGGCAAAGTCGCCTATTTTCGGAAGACAAATCCTGTCGAGCGAAACCTGGGAATTTCTCCGGGAGAAGGGAAAATCCAGGAAGGAAGGCTTTTTGTCGGAACAGGAAAGGGCGAACTGGAAGTCCTTGAAATCCAGCTGGAAGGAAAACGTTCCATGTCCGCGGAGGATTTTCTGCGCGGCATTCAGAAGAAGGATACGCTGTGTTTCAAGATGATTGTCTAAAGGAACGCCTTTCCGCATTTTACGCCATTCTCGATTGGCAAAAAAAGGGAACGCTCATTCGCGAACATTCGCTCTCTCCCTTTGCGAAGGAACTTGCCCTCGGCGTATGCCGCAGACATTTGCTTCTTTTGTACGCAATCAAAAAATGTTCACGGCGAATGCCAAGGATCGAAGTGCAATGCGCCCTGGAACTAGGCATCTACCAGCTATTCTTCCTGGAGAGGATTCCGCAAAGCGCCGCGGTCAACACCTGCGCGGAACTGGTCCGCCGAATCGGACAGGGAGAAGGAGCCGTCAAGCTGGTAAACGGCATTTTGCGAAAGCTCGCACGCGAAGGCTTGCCTGAACTTCCCGCCCAGAATGTTAGAAGAATCAGCCTGAAGAATTCCCTTCCGGAATGGCTCGTGCGGCGTCTCCTGGACTTTTACGGAAAGGATGTCGCAGCGGAAATCGCCGAGGAAAGCGTCCAAAGGCCAAGCCAATGGATTCGCGTCAACACGGGCAAGACCTCTGCGGAAAATCTGAAAGCGGACTTGAAACTTTCGGGGCGGATCTTCGAAAACCGCTACCTGGAAATTCCCGATCGCCCAGACGAAGCGCATCTTGGCGAACTTCTGAAGGGCGAACTTTTCGCCAAGGGATTTTTTTCGATTCAGAATCCGGCCGCATACGAGGTCGTCAAGTTGCTCGACGTGCAAAAAGATTCCTTTGTGTGGGATGCCTGCGCGGCTCCCGGCGGAAAGACGGCTCTTGTTGCGGAAATGTTCCCATCGGCAAGGATTCTCGCCTCGGACGTATCCGCGGAACGCTTGCGCGCAATGAAAGACTTGTATCGGCGCCTGGGATTGCAAAATGTCCAGTCGCAAACGCTGGATGTACTCGCTTCGAATTTCGACAAGAAGTTTGACCGCATCCTCCTGGATGTTCCCTGTTCGAACCTGGGAGTCCTTTCCCGTCGTCCCGAAGCAAAATACCGCTTGACTCCCGACGATTTCAAGACTTTGCCAAATCTCCAGATTCGGATTCTCGAACAGGCATCCCACGCATTGAAGACGGGAGGAATTCTCGTGTATGCGACATGCAGCCCGGATCGGGCCGAGACGGACAACGTCATCGAAAAGTTTCTAGACGCTCGCGCGGATTACGAAAAGGCCGGCACCCCGGTGCGCATCGGGAAAAATCCGCTCGGAATGGACCGTTTCTTTGCCATCGCTCTCCGGAGAGTCAAATGAAGAAATTCGTCTGCTTGATTAGTTTGTGTGCAATTTCCCTGTTTGCAAGGACAGATTCCTCAAGAACGGAATTTTCCCAAGCGTCGATAGGCATCGAAGGCGGAGCGCTCTACTTTCTGGATGACGTGCAGGACGCCCTGGACAACACATACTATGGACTTTTGGAATTTAACTACCGCTATTTCGAGAAGTTCCTAGGCGTTGTCCAGTTTGGATATTCCTATCTGCCGACAAAGGGAAACGTCGCCTATCCGGGAATCCACCAGGCAAACGGAAGGATAGGACTCGATTATCCCTTGCCGATTGCAAAACCAATTGCTATCGGTGCAGGCTTCAGTTGCATCTGGATGCGGGCCGATGACGATGGAGACGTTTCGCATTCTACGCTTGCCGACAACGAATCGGAATTTGGATTTTACGGAAGACTCGATCTGCCGATTCTGATTCTCGAAAGTTGGCGTCTGGGAGCTAAATTTTACTACGAAACCCTGTGGACAGAGCCGAAAAAGTCGCAGACGGCATGGTTCGGATTCTATCTGCAACGAAAACTCTGGTAGGGGGCCTGAAAATGCGAACGAAACCCTTCATTGCGGTCTTTCTGCTTTTTGCCCAGGGGGCCTTTGCGGAAATCGCTCCGGAAACGGAAGGCATGCAAGACACCCGAAACGACGGAACGTTTCTGACAGCCTCTCCGACGTATGTCTTTGACAGAAATTCCCAGATGGGAGGCATCCATTCCGAAAGCGAGGAATGGACACCCCTAAAGCTTCGAAACCGGATTCTTGTGAATAGGCTTTCCGGAACGCCTTCCTGGACACCCCTTTCGCCGTCTGCATGGATTTCGGTCGGAAACGAAATCGGTGACCTGATGTACCAGGATCCTCTGCGCGGCGGCGTACTTTCCCATTCGGAAAATCGCACGCCAATGCTCGAAGGCGGCTTCCGTTCCAAATCCTACAGCGGAATCTGGGCGACCGCACGTTATTTTCAAATCGACCACTATTCGAACAATCTCCGAAAAATCCGACGGGACATGGTGAAGACGGACGAGTTTTCCATTTTCGGAGAAAATCTCCCCTTTGCGAGTACGGCTTACGCGGGACTAGGATTTGATGCAAGCGCTTTTGATGTTTCCCTTCTCGCCGGGCACGAATATGTCTGGATTTACGGACAAAGTAACCGCTGGATTCCCGTCGAATACAAGCCCCGTGCGGAATTTCGCCTGGATTCAAGATACATACACGCTTCGCTTGCCTATGAAAACGCGGAATATACGCTATCCGCAAAGAAGTCCGTGGGCAATCGGAAAGAATGGAACGGTTCGGCAAGGCTTGGCGGCGATTCGCTTTCCGCGCACAAGAATTCCTGGAATGTCGCGCTCGGCGTTGCGTTCCGGGTTGTCGATGACAGCGCGTCTGTCCCCTTCGGAATCCAGGACGACCATGTCGTCTTTCCATTCCTGGAATATGCCATACGCCCTGCGGAGCGCTTGCAGCTTGCGGGATTCGTCGGTACGAGCGGACGGGATTTTGCGAGCAAGGACAGTGTCGATTTGACGCTCCCCAAAGTTACCGGCATCACGACCCGGCTAGGATTCAAGAATCACTTCGCTTCGGCCTTGAACCCGCTAGGCGATGACTTTGAATATTTTGGTTCGGACACGATTTCCCTGAAGGCGGACGGCTGGATGCAGCTTCACCGCGTTTTTCTGGATGTCCAGAATCGTTCCAAGTTCTTTGGGCTGGGAATGAATTTTGCCGGCTGGTTCGAAAAAGGAGCCGAAACTTTTGACGTAGAGGAATACACCATTCAAAAGATTGGAGACAGGAGAGCGGTCTATCGCACGGGAAACGTCGAACGCATCGATTCGTGGATTCGAGGAATTACGGGAGAAGCCCATGCGGCATTCTACTACGAAGAAATGTTCTCGCTTCTTGCTCGGGCCGGATTTGAACGCATCGACGGCGAAGAAAAACGCTTCGAAGTCAATCCTGTCGAAAACTGGCTTTCGATTTCCGCGTCCTGGAACTTGTGGGAACGCTTTGAAATCCAACACGCCTGGACGTATCGTTCGGATGCCCGCTGGAACCTGAGAACCGAGGATCCTTTTCTCGTCAAAGGTTCGTGGTACTGGAACGCTTCGTTTGTACAAAGATTTCCCCATGTCGGGCTTTCGCTTTCCGCGACGATTTTGCACGCCATCGGAAAGGAGCTGGTCCAGGTTCCGAATGGGGGCGACGACCGAACGCGCTTCTTCTGCAACGTGACAAAGACCTTTTAGCCTCTGAGGCAAAAAAGCGAAGACGCTCCGCCACGGAAAGACCTAACCGCGACGAAGAACGCAAAAAAACTATACCGATAGAGCGTCTAGACTCTTACCGCTTCGACGGCAACCTTTTCGCCATCTGCTTCCGATTCCTGCAAACCGGCAGCAGAATCCTTCCACACGATGGCGTTGGCCTGCGTCTCGCCCTTGATGTAAGCTTCGTTTTCCTTCACGGCCTGTTTCAGCATTTCGCTTTCGGAATAAAGTTCAATGTCGATCCGGTCCGTAATGGCAAAGCCCTGATCCTTGCGGCGGTTCTGGATGCGGTTCACGAGTTCGCGGGCGACACATGCACGGCGCAGATCGTCGGTAATCTTCAGATCGAGCGCAACGGTAAAGTGGCTGTCCGCGCTGACGGCAAGCCCTTCCGGCACAATGCGCTGGATCATCAGGCAATCCACCCCGACTTCGCCAAAATCGAACGAAATGGTTTCGCCATTCTGCAACGCCTTGATTTCGTCAATCGTCAAGCCATTGAGTCTTGCCGAAATCACCTTCATGTTCTTCGCGTATTCCGGACCCTTTGCCTTGATTCCCAAAAAGTTGGGCTTCGCCGACAGCTTGACAAGAGCCGTTTCGTCTTCGAGGAACTTCATCTCGCGAACGTTCAGCTCTTCGAGAATCAAATCCTTCATCGCCTCGACGACGGACCTTTCCGCGTCACCGTGAGGGACGACGGTCATGCTCGCAATCGGCATTCGGTTCTTGACATTGTTTGTCGCTCGAATCGTGCGTCCCATTTCCACGAGTCCGCGGACCATGGCGATACGCTGCACGAGGGATTCGTCCACCAAGGATTTGTCCGCACTGGGGAAGCTGCAGAGATGCACGCTCACCGGAGCCTTTTCATCGACTTCGCGTACGAGTATCTGGTAGATTTCCTCGGCGAGCATCGGAAGGAACGGGGCGAGGATTTTGCTGAAATCGACAAGCACCTTGTACATCGTAGCATACGCGGCATTCTTGTCGCCATCGTTTTCCGATTTCCAGAAACGACGACGGCTACGGCGCACATACCAGTTCGTCAAGTCATCGACTGCCGCCACGATCGCGGGCACCACGTTGTAAAGCCGGTAGGCCTTCATCTCGACTTCCACTTTCGCGGCAAGATCCTGCAAGGTCGCAAGCATCCAGCGGTCCAGTTCGTTCTCGCTCTTCACGACATCGCCAGGCTTCCACGAAAGCTGTCCCTTGGCCGCGTCCGCATTGTGGTTGGAGACGAAGAAACTCACGGCGTTCCACAGCGGGAGCATCACCTGCTTCACGATTCCCTTCACGCCCTCTTCCGAAAAGCGCAGGTCTTCCGCCTTGAGAGCCGCCGAATTGACAAGGAAAAGCCGGATGGCGTCCGCGCCCACGCGATCGATCAGCTCGTTCGGGTCCGGATAGTTCTTCTTGCTCTTGCTCATCTTGGAGCCGTCTTCCGCCAGGATGATGCCGTTCACGATTACATTCTTGAATGCGGGTTTCTGGAACAGCGCGTTAGAAAGCACGGTCAGCGTGTAGAACCAACCGCGGGTCTGGTCGAGGCCTTCAGCGATAAAGTCCGCCGGGAAACTATTTTCCACAACATCCTTGTTCTCAAACGGATAGTGGTGGCTGGCATAGGGCATCGAACCGGACTCAAACCAGCAGTCGAAGACCTCGGGCGTGCGACGGTAAATCTTGCCATTCTTTTCGATCGTGAGTCTATCGACAAAATGCTTGTGCAAATCATCGAGTTTCACGCCCGTAAGTTCGCGCAATTCTTCGATGGACCCCACGGCAATCATGTCGCCGTCATCGGAGAGCCATACCGGGATAGGCGTTCCCCAGAATCGGTTCCGGGAAAGATTCCAGTCTCGGGCGTTGGCAATCCACTTGCCGAAGCGTCCGTTCTTGATGTGGTCGGGCACCCAGTTCACGGTCTGGTTGTTTTCGACCATCCATTCCTTCAGAGTCTTGGTCACGCCGTCCTTGTTTGTAACGGGCGCGTCAATCTTGAGGAACCAAGTCTTGAGGGCGCGGTAAATCAGAGGCACGCCCGTGCGCCAGCAGTGCGGGTAGCTGTGCACAATCACGTCCTGCTTGAACACGCGCCCCTGTTCCTTGAAATAGCGGATGATTTCCTTGTCAGCTTCCTTTGCACCAAGGCCCTTCCACATCGGGACCTTGTCCGTAAACTTGCCTTCGGTGTCGAGCGGGTCGAAAAGCCCGAGGTCGAGCTCTGCACCCTTCTGGAAGTCTTCTTCACCGAAGGAAGGCGCGGTGTGAACGGCACCCGTACCGTCCTCGGTGCTCACGTAATCCGCCGCATAAATCTTGTAATGACGAGAAAGCTGATCCGGCGTCACATACGCATCGGAAATATGCGAAAGCGCCTCGTAGCTCTTGCCGACAAGCTCCGACCCCATGCAGGTATCGACGATGTTCGGATTCTTGAAGTAGGCCGCGGTGCGGCTTTCCGCAATCCAGTAACGCTTCCCTTCAAACTCCACCAGGTTGTATTTGATGTCCGCACCGACCACGATGCAGAAGTTCGAATAAAGCGTCCACGGGGTCGTCGTCCACACGAGAATGCTCGTGTCCTTGAACTTCGGTTCGTTCGAGTCAATCGGGAAAATCAACGTGAGGGACGGGTCCTGGCGGTCCTTGTAGCCCTGGTTCGTCTCGAAGTTCGAAAGCGGAGTGGCGAGAGCCGGGCTGTACGGCTGGATGCGGTAGCCCTGGTAGATGAGCCCCTTGTCGAAGCACTGCTTGAACACCCACCAGACGCTCTCCATGAACGTCCGGTCCATCGTCTTGTAGCCCTTGTCGAAATCGACCCAGCGGCCCATGCGGCGAACGGTCTTCTTCCATTCGCTCGTGTACTTGAGCACCTTGCCGCGGCAGGTTTCGTTGAACTTGTCAACGCCCAGCTTCTGGATTTCGGCAACGCCGGCGAGGCCGAGCTCGTTCTGGACGAGAGATTCAATCGGAAGGCCGTGGCAGTCCCAACCGAAACCGCGGGGAACGCGTTTGCCCTTCATGGTCCAGTAGCGCGGAACGATGTCCTTGATGGTCCCGGCGAGCAGGTGCCCGTAGTGGGGCAGCCCCGTCGCGAACGGAGGACCGTCGTAGAATGTGTACGGTTCAGCCGCCGGGCGCGAGTCCAGCGACTTCTGGAAAGCGTTGTCTTTGTCCCACAGCGAGAGCACGCGCTCTTCAATTTGCGGAAACGATTCGTCTTTCTTTACTTCACGGAACATGGTGTGACCTCTTCTAAAATTTAACAATTCGTGTTCACCTCCAAAAATTCAATTTTCAAAAATTTGGTTGCGACACTTCGTACCGGTTCGTCATTCCTGCCTTCGCTCGGTCTCACTTGAATTTTCTTAAGAACGTATTGCCAAATACCGCACCAATGATGATTTCTCGTTGCAAAAGACACGGCAAAAGTACCGCAAAAAACACCAAATCCAGTTCCGAGATTCTGCCAAACAGGGCTTTTAGAAAGAAGACCGTCAAGGTGGCAAACAACATCGGAGGCAATCTTTTGCACAAAGACCGGATACGGAAAAACAGCAAGAAAAGTGTCGGGAAAAGGTATTCCAGAAAATGAGCCACAAGATAAACAACATTTCCCGAGAAATCCATCCCGCGAAACAGCAAAAAGCCACAAAGAAAATAGGAAACGACGGCAAACAGCAAAAAGAAAAAGCCATTCTTTCTGTCACGACATTCCTCCAGACAAAAGTCCCATAAAAAAACAACCAGCGGAAGGATCAAGAACTTTCCATAAGATAAATCGTAACGCATCAACGAGAAAATCACGACCGAATAAGGAACAACATCCAACACCAATCGTGACCACGGAAAAACTTTCCCCATACAAGTGTCAGCACAAAGTCTCTTGCAAAAAATTCCCCATAGCAAGCGAAACAGCAAAAAGCCGATGCACAGCGTCGCATACGGCACAAGCATCAGGAGCAACACGCCACCGCTTTCCGAACGGTCAAGCGCATCAAAGAATTTGATAGCGAAAAAAGACGAAAAAAGCGCAAAGGAAAGCGACAGCGATTTTCTGTCAAGGCAACGAGACATTTTAGGGCAAGAGGAAGGGATATTTTTCAATAATAGTCATCAACAAGCCCCTGCAAAAATGTTTCCAATCTTCATCGCTTTGGAAAACATAAGGCTCGCAATCTTCTCAACATCATTACTCTTTAAAAAACGTGACAACTGAGCCAAGTGTCGCGTTCCAGCATCAATATTATATTGCGGATTCAACAATTGTTCTCTCGTTCCAAAATAATCTCCCCAAAATGCAGTATTGATATTCATCGGCAAAATAGACTTGTGAAAAGCATTCGCAACATTCCCGGTGTCTAGGTTTAACATTTGAAGTAAATTGGATATAGGAATGTCATAGTACCCATGAGTCGTCTCCATATACACAATAGCTCTTATTAAATCAGGATCCACATTATACTTTTCTGAAGCTCCCACAATAAAGCTTTCATATTTCTTTACTTGGTTTAAAACGTGAAATTCATTCAAAGGCATTTCATCTGATGCCTGTGGATTTTTCATAATCGGGAAATATACAAGCCTCCGATCATTTAAAACCGCATTTTTTCGTTCAGAAGCGCTGTTTGCAAATTTTTCACGAGAGTCTTTTCGAATAAATTCTAACGCAATTTCATCATCGTCCCAATTTTCATCAGTTTCGTCCTGAAATTGGGAAGCCAAGCATATTTTTTTCTCGTTCTCTATGGCTTCTTGAATTTTTGGCAAACGCAAATATTCGTAGATATTTCCATCATTGTCTGTCAAAAAACGAGACGGCAACAGCCATTTCTCATATGATTTACACATTTCAGTCTCCCTACACTTATTGTTCTTTAAGCAAAGACCTTTCGTTTCTCTATGAAAATATACAAAATGCGGGAAAAAAGCAAGACATTACTCATCTCTTTTCAAGATTTCTCCGCTTCGCCTCCTCCCTGGTCAAGTCCTCGAACGATGTTCCCTTCGGCAGGTACTGGCGGATAAGCCCGTTCATGTTCTCGTTCGCTCCCCACTCCCACGAGTGGTACGGATGCGCGAAGTAGTAGCCGACTTCCAGCTCTGCGGCGATTCTCGCGTGTTCGGCGAATTCCTTCCCGTTGTCGGAAGTCAGCGTGTGCAGCAGGTCCCTGTACGGCATGAACGCCGTGTCGGCCAGCTCGGACGCGTTCTTTGTCCTCAGCGGCTCCAGGATGCAGAACTAGGACATCCTGTCGTTCGCCGTGAAAAGGTTGCCCCTGATGGCGGCCTTTTCCGGATCGTACCAGTCCCTGCCTCCGTTGTTGTTCAGCTCCCTCGACAGGGCGCCGGGAGTGATCCCGAGCTGTCTCGCGACATCCTTCTGGAAGAGCCGGGCATCCAGGAGAGCCTTGATTTGGTATCTTAGTTCACGGTTGAGTCTCATAGCCTGTCCTTTTCGTGGTGGAAAAGCGACAAGCTAAAAACTTGGCCGTCCCTGGAATTCATCTTCCGAGGATTTTTTTCGCTTTTCCGCCTAGATTCGATTTACTTGACGATGAGAATTCGCGGGTTCATAAAACTTTTGATAGACCTCTGTATGAAAGCATCCAGACAAGAACAAGAAACAAAGGAGTATATAACATTTGTTCATTCTACAGCCCCCAACATTTGAAAAGATCGTCCATGGCTGTTGGCGTGTATTTCACCCCGTCTTTCCCGGACGGATTCTTGCCTCTCAGATACGACTTCATCGACGAGAACTTTTTGTTCTGGAAGAACGCCGTTTCGATGTCCCCTATCGCGATTGCGCCACCCACCACATTTGCGGCAATCGTAGTTTTCGCAAAGAATATTGTTTCGCAAATTCTCATAGGCAATGTCATCAAAAGGAGTTATTCGTTTCCGAGTCTATTCGCAAGGCTTTGCCTGTTCGAGCAATTCGTCCGTGATGCGATAAAGCATCCCGTCGGGAACGGACATTGCTCGTTCTACACAGAAATTACATAATCCAATCGATTCATACGATGAAAAAAGTCTTATGTCATTGTTGAATGTGGAATCGCCTTCAAAAGAAATGCACTTTTTCGATTTCCCATAAAAGACAAGCCTAACTTTGTAAAGTGGGAAATTTTCACTTCCGTGTAAGCCGCTTTTTAAAAGAACGGGAAATAGCATTCCCGAAAGGCAATACGCAGTATCTTTTGGATGAATCACTATTTCGCTTACAGAGAAACTTTCTTCCGGATGAGACCAAAGCAAGACAACATCGTTTTCCGTTTCATTCAAGTATAGCGGTTCATAACTTGTATCGCCTTGTTCAGAGTGATAACAGCTCATCATGATTACGCATAAAATATTTAAATAAATCTTTCCTTTCATTGCAGCCCCCAACATTTAAAAAGATCGTCCATGGCTGTTGGCGTGTACTTCACCCCGTCTTTCCCGGACGGATTCTTGCCTGCCAGATACGACTTCATCGACGAGAACTTTTTGTTCTGGAAGAACGCCGTTTCGATATCCCCTATCGAAAAGCCGGACACCTTGTCTCTTATATTCATTCCACTTATAACAGAACAATAGGACTTGTCATCATCATCAATCAAGTCTTCAACAAGTCCGGTATATTGGCTTGTATAATCATGTCGCCGAGCATTTCCATATCTTTTCTTCGTGAAGTAATTCTCGATTCCCCGGGCGTATGTTTCCTTATATGTTGTCGGCAAGAGCGTGTATTCGCCCGATTGCGGCGTCACGGCGCTCGTCGTTTTCATGTTCCAGTAATGCGACGCGTGCGCGATTTCGTGGATCGTCGTGGAATAAATCAGATTGGACTGCTTTTTGTAGGCCAGGATCCCGATGTTTTCCGTCGAAAGGAACACGGAGTATTCCCCGATGGATTCGGATTCGTAGGCCTTTCGGTAGTCCTTTTCGTTCTTGTAATATACCTCGATGTCCAGGCTCCAGTTGTACCACGTATTCTGTCGGGGCCGCTTCAGGCCGAAGTTGTCCCCGTACCAGTACTGGTAGGCGGCGGTCCACACGACGCACCACTTCGCCTTGTCCCCGGTGAAGGTCTCGTTCCAGTCGGACTTGTAGCCGTTGTGCTCTATTTCCAGGTCCTCGCCGTACCAGGAATGCCCGTCTTCCAGCAGGAAATCGTCCGCATCGAAGTTCGCCTCGAAATCTATCCTGTATGTCCACTTCTCGGGTATCTTGAACTTTCCATTCCTGTCGGTACGGGTCTCGCGCCAGTAGTAGGAGTACCCGCCGGTTACCCGGACGCCGACCAGGGGCTGTACGCCGAGCTGGTCGTCCTCGAATTTCAGCTGCCCGCCCAGCTTCTTCCCGCCGCCAAACAGGGACCACGCCATGGTTTGCCCGGAATGAATGGACGCCGTCTTCGACAGGACCCGCGGTTGCAGGTTTCCCGTCATTCGCAGGGATTCCCGCTCGATCTCGTTCAGGGATATCCCGTAGTCTTGCAGCCTCGACAGTGTGGGAGACGCCGATTTCGACAGGGCGCGCTTGAACAGAGCGTTCGCCGCGGCGGAAGAATCCGCGTCGTTCTCGCATTCCTCCCCTTCGCAGTCCCCGTCGAGGGGCTCCACGAGGAACAGTTCCTTGACAACCTCGTACTTCGTCGGCCCGAACCTGTAATCGACCGGTACCGTCGCAAAAAAGGGATGGACGGAATCCGGAAGAGACGGGTCGATATAGACTGCGGGTTTCCGGATGCGGTTGTAGTCCAGGGGATGCCGGAACAGGACGAGCGACGTGTCGTAGGCCTTTAGCTTCGCCGCGCCTTCGCGACCCTCCGCCAGGAACCGAACGTAAAGATAGTTCGGCTCGAGCGACATCCGCTCCGCTTCCGCCGAATCGACGACCGCTTTCGCGAGGACCCGCCTTCTCATCGCCCGGGTCATGTTCTCGACGGAGTACGGGTCGCGCGACGGGTCGCTCACGATGGGACTCTTCAAGACGTTTACGCCGGACACTTCTTCCGCGGAAACCGTCGAGAGAACGCTCCCGCCATCGTCCGGGGCGGTCGAGACACCGCAGCCGGCAAGCAGGAATGCCAAGACGCCAAGTCCTGCAAGAATTTTCATGGAAATACCTCCAAAATACCCTTCGACGGTCGGAAACGGAGATTCCCGAACCCGCCATCGGTTCAATACTAGATATATCCAGGGATTTCTTCAAGGGCGAATTGTCAAAAAACATTGCAAAAGATTACAACAAAGTCATAAATTTTCATTATCAATCAAATCCAGACCCTGCGGATAGCCCAGCACCGCCCAAAGTTCTCCACCTCGCCCCCAAGGAAAAAACTATATTATATCGCAAATCAAGAGTTTTCTCTTATTCTCCACCTGGAACCTAGACACTTTCAAGAACAGGAGGATAAGCGAGACGCTCACGTCTGTCGCAAGGCATTTTGCGGCATCGTTTCACGACATTTGGTTCTGTGTGTATATCCAGATCGCCAATGTCCGTAGGCGACCTTTATGGGGCGTGGGTTGTTTGTGCTTATTGTGTTCAAGGTTGTCTAGGCCTCAGGTAGATAAGCACGGCAACCTCACGCCTTTTTGAACAAATCCGCGCGAGGGGAATCGTGGAATCAGGGCAAGCCCTTACCTGAGTTTTGCTCCTATTCTCGGCCTGAAACCTAGACACTTTCCAGAACACAGGAATAGAGCAAATGCTACCTAGCCGAAACTTTCGGCGTTTTACGCTATGGGCAAATGTTTTGCGCATAGAAAGAACGCGTCGAAATTCGGCAAGCGTTTGTTCCCTGTAAAAATGTCAAGTTCTTTGGCGAGATGCGGCAATGCCTCTCGCTTTTTCGTTGGCGGTTTCTCCTAAACGAATCGTCAAGATCTTGCGAAGCGCATCGCTCCGAAACGAGAGTGGACTTGGGGACACTTTCCAAAAGGAGTGATGGATGAAGAAGGAAACGGAGAATTCGCAATCAATCAAAGAGTTTCATCTCTTTGCCGGTATCGGTGGCGGCATTTATGGCGGGGAATTGCTTGGACACCAATGTTGTGGAGGCGTTGAAATTAGTGAATTTTGCCAAAAAGTTCTAAAACAGCGCCAAAAAGACGGCTGGATGGATTCATTTCCTATCTATGGAGATTTACGTTCGTTAAACGGTAAGGATTTCAAAGACAAATTTGACATTTTGTGCGGAGGTTTTCCATGCCAAGCGTTTAGCACTGCAGCGCACGGGAAGAACATCGCCGAAAAAAATTTATGGGACGAAATGTTCAGATTTGTACAAGCATCTGAAGCTCCTGTAGTATTTGGAGAGAATGTCGTTCTACGAGCAATTGAAAAAGCAAGAAAAGATTTGGAATCTATCGGATATAAAGTTCAGTTTTGCAGGTTGAGTTGTTCAAATTTAGGTGCCGATCACCAAAGAAATCGCTTTTGGCTTCTTGCCGTCAAAGACTTCAAGAAATTTGAACGAATTGTTTCGCATATTCAGACCATGCCCAAAATGAAAGGCCGCTTTTGGAGCAAAAATCCGGACACTCTTGGTGACGAAGTGGAAATAACTGATAGAAGAGAGCAACTCAAAGGAGTTGGAAATGCCCAATCTCCATTTGTCGCGGCTTCCGCCTTTCGCATTTTAGTCAATAGACATATTGAAAACGGGATTTACGACGAAACCGTTTCCGATAAGGAAATTCGGAATGTTTTTGAAATTGAAAAGACTTGGATTAGGAAAACGTTTGGTGAAAACCTGGGACTTGTTCATACACCGACAACAATGGCAAACTATGCAGCACCATCGATGATGAAGCACCAGGGCTGCCGAAATTTCGGCACTGTTTTCGGAAAACCTTCACCAAAGAATGCCGAATATCTGATGGGATTTCCTCTCGGTGCCAGTTCTCCCAAAGCGCAAAAGAAAATCAATCTAAAAAAGTGGAGCGCATAATGAGCGTAAGTGAAGTCTTTACAAGTAAAGGTTACGAGCCATACATTTCTCAAGATTTTTATTCATGCAATACTTTTATTGAAAAGCAAGGGAGAAATTCAGAACATATAAATTCAAATGTTAACGGGAAAAATTCAGGATGGCCTAACGCTGCTCATATTATTTTACCATACTTCTCCAAGACTATTGATGTTATTAAAGAAGCACATGAAGGAAATTTACTATCCTATCTAGGAAGTAAATTTAACGAGAAGAGAGCATCCACCTTTATTTATCAGCCTAGTTCTCAATATCTTTCTTATCAGCGATTTAGAATATTTAACGAAAACGGAACATGCCTAATAAAAAAGGACGGGGAACCAAAAAACATCCTTGATCTAATCCCGAATATAAAAAAGGAAGATTCCACTCATTCTAGTAAAGAAAATTTATCAGCAAGCCAGAATAATTCACAATCTTTTCCTCCCATTCAAATCATCTACTACGGCGTTCCGGGTTGCGGCAAGAGCAACCAGATTGACGAGACGCTCAAAGACGTTCCCGAAACCAACAAAATCCGTACGGTCTTTCACCCCGAATATACCAACGCCGATTTCGTCGGGCAGATTCTGCCACAACAGAAGACGCTTCCGGACGGAAAAACAACCATCGCATACGAGTTCACTCCGGGACCTTTTACGGAAATTCTCCAGCGCGCCATCCAAAAACCGGAAGAGCATTTCTACCTAATCATCGAGGAAATCAACCGGGGCAATGCGGCAGCCATCTTCGGCGAAGTCTTTCAGCTTCTCGACAGAACGGACAACGGAAAAAGCCGATATCCCGTTCGAAAAAAGGAAGTTTGCGACTACCTGCAAAAAAGCGAAATCCGTCTCCCGGCAAATCTTTCCATCATCGCGACGATGAACACGTCCGACCAAAATGTTTTCACGCTCGACAACGCCTTCCAGCGCAGATTCGACATGGTCCTTGTTCGAAGCGGCGTCACAAGAAAAACAACAGGGAACGTTCCTAGGTTAAACAAAGACGATTACAATTTTGACAACGACGACATCGAGGCGCAGTTCCAAGCAACAATCGAAGGCGCGAATACCCCCTGGGGGCCTTTCTGGGACTGGATCAATTACCGAATCATGGACAAGCTCCAGGGAATTTCCAGCACGGAAGACAAACGGCTCGGCCTGTGGTTCGTCAAGAATGTCGGCGGAAACATTTCAAAAAAAATCTTCGCGGAAAAGGTCCTGAAATATCTTTGGGACGACGTGTTTAAATTCAAGCGAAGGGAAATCTTTTCGGAAAGCATCCATTCCCTGGAAGAACTGATTTCCGCCTTCGAAGATTCAACGGACACAAACGTTCTATCCCGAATTTTCAAGGATTACCCGCAAAACGATGCAGAGTAGATTAACCCAAAAGGTCTATGAAGCCAATGTCCGTTCTGCAAATCCGTCTCGAAGAGAGCCTCAAAAACGAAGTTTCCTCCCTCTTCGATCAACTGGGAATCGACATACCCACTGCCGTGTGCATGTTCTTCAAGCGCGCCCTTGTCGAAAACGGCTTGCCGTTTGAAGTCAAGACAACGCCGAACATCTCAACCGAAAGCGAACTCACGAGACTTCTCGCCGCGCTGTGCAAGGCAAACGACAATGCGCACAAAAACGGGACCGCCGGAATGAGCGAAGAGGAAATCGAAAAAGAAATCCAAGCAAAGCACTCAAAAAGAAACTTGACGCGAAAAAGAAACAAATGAACCGTCTAATCGATTGCACGTGCATGGCCAAGATGGATGCCACAGACGAATTCGTCGGTATCCGTTGCGAAAACGATTCCGTCAGAATCTATTTTCCCGCCGGCTACTTTCCGCACGATGACGACATCGGGAAGCTTTCCGAAGACGCGTTGCGAGAAAAAATCCTGAACCTGTTTTCCGTTCTAGGCGACGACTCGCTTTCCGGCGAAAACGACAAGTCTTCCGTTTCCCGGATTTCGGACAAACTATCCGAAGTCCGGTTTCCGATGAACGCCTATCTGAACGTCTTGCGAAACTATCTGGAGTTTGGCTACTACACGGAAAGGGAAACGGATTTTCGGCGCGGCGCACAGGGAAAAATCCACTGGGGACGCACCATCAAGACGACACGTCCAATGCTCTCCGAAGACGGTCAAGGCATTTTCTACCTAAACCCGATTGCACGGTGCACAAATCATAACGAAAGCGAGCTGATTACGCAGATTCACAAGTTCTGCGTTCACGACGTCTCCAGGCGGATCGGATTTCTCTTTGGCATCGGCGTACAGGAAGAACCGAACCTGGATTTTGACTACGAACTTTTTCACTCCGTTTTGCAGGCAAGAATTTCCAGGACTTTCAACGACAGGCTCCTGCATTTATTTGGCGACTTGCAGCGAATCGTCGAATACATTGCAAACAAACGAACGAGCGACAGTTCCAACGCCGACGATTTTTATTTTGGCGTCAACAAGTTCTATCCCATCTGGGAAGCGATGATCGACAGGATTTTCGGAAATATCAACAAGAATGAATCCAAGGCGGACTTCAACCCGCA
The DNA here is from genome assembly GCA_963629575.1 of Candidatus Methanomethylophilaceae archaeon. Taxonomy (GTDB): domain Bacteria; phylum Fibrobacterota; class Fibrobacteria; order Fibrobacterales; family Fibrobacteraceae; genus Hallerella. Next base: position 25,444 of record CAVGIM010000007.1, on the reverse strand, counting down.
CACTTTTTGGAAATTTGAAAACGGCTCCATAAAAGACGCAGATAAGTATAACATGCGTCCCGACACGATCATGCGGCAGACAAATTCCGGCGGGTTCGACGAAGTCTTCGTATTGGACGCCAAGTTCTATTCCTACGGAATCGATAACGGAACGCTCCCCGATTCGAGATCCATCACCAAGCAAGTCGCCTATGCCGAATACATCGAAACGAAAGATGAAGGAAAAAAGTTCGGCGTAGATGGCTTGCATGTCTATAACGCCTTTATCCTGCCCTACTCCGCGAAAAATTCGGAGCCACCGATGCCCTACCAAATGAAGTTCTTCGGATTCGCCTATGGAGACTGGAAAAGCATCGATCCGGACAAAAATTTCCACCGTCCCTATCACCGAATCGCCGGAATCTTTCTCGACGTAGAATCCGTCATGAAGAATTACAGTCCATCCCGGAGGGCGCAGCGCGAACTCGCCGACTTGATCCGAAGAAAGCTCCCTAAAGCCGGTAAACCCGCCTAGCGACAAGGCAAAATTATTTATGTTTGCTCACGAAACATTTAGGAGATCGCTATGAGCGAAAAAGAAATTCCCTACAAGATCTACCTCTCTGAAAACGAGATTCCGAGCGCATGGTACAATGTCCGCGCCGACATGAAAAACAAGCCCGCGCCGCTGCTTCATCCGGGAACGCACAAGCCTCTCGCGCTCGAAGAACTCACCCCGATTTTTTGCACGGAACTGGCCAAGCAGGAACTCAACGATACCGACCCGTGGATTCCCATTCCCGAAGAAATTCGCAATTTCTACAAGATGTATCGGCCGTCTCCGCTTGTGCGCGCCTACTGCCTCGAAAAAAAGCTGGGCACGCCGGCAAAAATCTACTACAAGTTCGAAGGCAACAACACGAGCGGCAGCCACAAGCTCAATTCGGCAATCGCCCAGGCCTACTACGCCAAGAAGCAAGGTCTAAAAGGCGTAACGACAGAAACCGGAGCCGGGCAGTGGGGAACGGCCCTTTCGATGGCTTGCGCCTATTTTGGACTGGACTGCAAAGTCTATATGGTGAAATGCTCCTACGAGCAGAAGCCTTTCCGCCGCGAAGTCATGCGCACGTACGGTGCGAGCGTGACGCCGTCGCCATCGATGACGACAGAAGTCGGCAAAAAGATCAACGCCGAATTCCCGGGCACGACGGGAAGTCTCGGTTGCGCCATTTCCGAAGCCGTAGAAGTCGCGACGCACACCGAAGGCTACCGCTACGAACTGGGTTCCGTGCTGAGCCAGGTTCTCTTGCACCAGACGGTCATCGGTCTCGAAGCGAAAACGGCTCTCGACAAATACCATGTCGTCCCGGACATGATTATCGGATGCGCCGGCGGAGGCTCCAACCTGGGCGGCCTGATTTCCCCGTTCCTCGGAGAAAAGATTCGCGGAGAAAAGGACTACCGGATTATCGCGGTGGAGCCGGCTTCCTGCCCAAGCTTTACGCGAGGCGTCTATGCCTACGACTTCTGCGACACGGGGCACGTCTGCCCGCTAGCCAAGATGTACACGCTCGGGTCGGAATTCATCCCGTCCGCAAACCACGCCGGCGGTCTCCGCTACCACGGAATGAGTTCCATTCTTTCGCAAGCCTATCACGACAAGCTGATCGAAGCGCGTTCCGTGGAACAGACAAGCGTCTTCAAGGCCGCGGAATACTTTGCCCGGGTCGAAGGCATTCTCCCTGCGCCGGAATCGAGCCATGCCATCTGTGCGGCAATCGACGAAGCGATAAAGTGCAAGGAAACCGGCGAAGCGAAGACAATCGTTTTCGGTCTGACGGGCACAGGCTATTTCGATCTGAAAGCCTATGAAGCGTACAACAACGGAACCATGTCGGACTACATTCCGACCGATGCGGACCTCAAGAAGAGCATCGATCTGATTCCGCACTTTCCCGGAAACCTGATGTAAACCAAACCTCGAGACAAAAAATCCTCGGTGTTCCGCCGAGGATTTTTCTTGTCTAAGCGAAAGAACTTTACCGGTAGCTGACGTTAAACAGGACGCCGACAAAATTTCCGTTCCACGCGTCGCCGCTATCGACTTCGGCATGTTCGTAGAACGCTTCGACGCCCAAAGCGCCCCACGGGAAAATCCGCCAGTCCTTTCCCGCGGAAATCCGGAAGCCAAATCCGAAATCGTCGCTCAGCGACTTTTCATCCGCAAGAAAGCTCACCGTTCCAGCCGAACCGGAAACAAAAAAATCCCTTGGCAGCCAAAAGGAAGCGCCGCCGCCCAGATAGAGCCTGGAATGGGCATCGTCATCTTCCGTCGTCACGTAGGCGGCAAGCGACCCGATTCCATAGACGGTCAATTTCGAAATCGGCGAATATCCAATCTTTCCATCCAGAACGACATCTTGAAGTCCCTGGATCCGATAACCGTCATCCCCATAGGCCGAGAGCTTTCCCCCATCCATCCCGGCCCCCGCACTCAAGAAAATTCCAGTACGAGAATCTTCGGCATTTGCAAGCGACACGCACAGCAAAGCCCCCATCATCAACCCAAACAATTTCATTTGTTATCCTTTTGTTACGTGCAAATGCGGAATTGCATTCACAAAGGACAAACTAGAAAATTTTAAGATTTTTTAGCAGATTCAACAAGAGAAAGTCAATTCCGAAAGTCTCGAACGAAAAGCGTTGATCCTTTCCGCCGAAGTTTCCCTGTGCGGGTAAGTGAAATCCGAAAGCAGCACGACTGCCTGCCTTGTCTCCGCGTCAGCGACAAGGCTCGAACCGGTAAATCCCGTCTTTCCAAACATCCGGGGATGGTGAACGCATCCCATGAACTTTTCCTCGTCGAGTTCAAAGCCCAAGGCGGTACAGGCTCCGCCCACCCGGCCTTCCAGCGCATTTGTCGAAACGAGCCGAAGGATTCCCCTAGGCATGACGCGACGTCCATCAAACATTCCATCGCCAAGAATCATCTGTACAAACTTCAAGAGATCCGGAACCGTCGAGAACATTCCCGCGCTCCCCACCGGAAAAAACTGCCGCAGCCTGAATGCGCTTTCGTCATGGATTTCTCCCTGGATGATTCTACCGCGCCAGGCGTCCTCTTCCGTCGCCACGATTTCTTCCCTGGAAAACCTTTGTAGCGGATCCCATCCGGAGCGCGTCATTTTCAACGGTTCAAAGAGTTCCTCTTCCGCCATTTTCGAAAGAGGCTTTCCCGAAAGCCGCATCAGGACGATTCCCAGGAGAATGCTCGCCGGATTTCCATAATTGAAGACCGTTCCGGGAAACCGATTGAAATGATACGTGAAAAGAGAATCCAGGATCTTTTCCGGAGGCAAGTCCTTGAGACTTTTCATCGGCACCCGATAATCCAGGCTATGCGTGAGCAAGTGCCGGATCAGGATGTGTTCTCGATAATTTGTACGCAATTCGGGAATGAATTCCAGCACGCGATCATCCAAATCCAGATGGCCATTCAAGATGCGTTTCAAGGCAAGCGTCGAAGTCGGGCAGACCTTTGTCACCGAGGCAATATCGAACAGCGAATTTTCCGGCGTATTGAACGCGCGAACTTCAGAACCTTCGGGAGTAACAAATCCGACAACGGCCTTGGAAAAGACTTTTTCGGCAATCGCCTTTTCAAACAGGTCGTTTAGCGCTTTTTCAAAGTTTTCGTTCATGATAAAAAGATAGATTTTCTGCCGATTTTTTTTGGAGAAATCCATGGAAGAACAGATCGATGTTTTAAATGAACTGGGCCAAAAGACCGGAGAGTCTCGGGCGCGAAGCGAAGTTCACCGCCTTGGGCTTTGGCACCGTACCGTGCACATTTGGCTTTTCGATGCAAATGGAAGGATTCTTTTCCAGCTGCGCGCCCATGACAAGGAAAACAACCCGAATCTTTACGACACCAGCTGCGCAGGGCATATTTCCGCCGGAGATTCCAGCATCTTGTCCGCCGTTCGCGAAATCCACGAAGAGCTCGGTCTAGAAAAAAATCCCGACGAATTGACCTACCTCTTTGAATCCCGACATTCTAGCGTTCTCAATTCTGGAACCTATTTGGACAATGAATTCTACGATGTTTATCGCGGATACATTTCCGAAGACGAAAAACGGGAACTCGTTCCGCAACCGCACGAAGTCGATGGATTCCGCTTCTTTTCACCACAGGAATTGCAGATGGCGCTCAAGAAAGAACCCGGAAAATTTGTCAGTCACCCCAAGGATTTTGAATATTTATTGCGTTCCGTTGAATTTTCAGGACCAGTCTAGCTATATTGAACGTATGACCCTACAGCAACTGCGCTACGCCATCGGAATCGCGGAAAGCCCGTCCGTCAACAAGGCGGCGGAAAAGCTCTACATTTCACAGCCATCCCTCACCGCCGCCATCCACGAACTCGAAGACGAACTCGGCATTACCATTTTCAACCGCACCAGCCGAGGCGTTTCGCTTACCCGCGAAGGGGAAGAGTTTATCGCCTATGCAAAAGACCTCTATCTGCACTACGAATCCCTGCTAGGACTTTACGGCAAGAACGGCAAGCGTCGCAAGAAGTTTTCCGTTTCCACGCAACACTATTCGTTTGCGGTAAAAAGCTTCGTCGAAATGGTCAAGAAATTTCACGCCGACGAATACGACTTTGAAATCAGCGAGACGAAAACGCGAGACGTCGTCTATGACGTGAGCAATTTCAAGAGCGAAATCGGGATTCTCTATCTTAGCGATTTCAACCGCAAGATTATCGAAGACCTGCTAGACGCGAAGGACTGCGTCTTTCACAAGCTTATCGACTGCAAGGCTTACGTCTATCTGTGGAAAGAACATCCTCTTTCAAAAAAGAAATTCATCACGTTCAACGAACTCGCTCCCTATCCATGCCTTTCCTTTGACCAAGGGGAAACCAGCGCCGAATACTACGCGGAAGAAATTCTGAGTACCAAGGAATATTCCCGTACAATCAAGGCAAACGACCGGGCGACGATGCTGAACCTGATGATCGGGTTAAACGGCTATACGCTGTGCTCTGGCATCATTTGCGAAGAATTGAACGGAGGCGACTACCTGGCCATTCCGTTCCGCGATCCGGCGGCAAGCAAGAACATCATGGAGATTGGCTACATCACCAAGAAGAACGTGCAACTTTCTTCGCTAGGCGAATTCTACATCCAGGAACTCGAAAAGTACCTAGGTGTAGAAAAGTAATACGCTACAAGCCTGCGATTTCCTGCTCGGAAAGACCTGTGGTTTCAACGATTACGGAAAGTTCCAGTCCGATATTTTTCAGACTTTTCGCCATTTCCTTCTTTGCCTCCAGGCGACCTTCCGCATGACCCTCCGCATGACCTATCGCGAGACCTTCCTGACGACCCTCGGCCAATCCTTCCGCACGGGCTTCTTTCCGCTCGATATATTTTTCGTAATCGATGTCCGTCATGTTTTTAGCCTCCGTTAAAAGATAATCCTCGCTAAAATTACACAACTTTGCCGATTTCTGCAAGCATTCCACGAGCGAATTTCCACGAGAATCACATTCCTCCTCGTTGTTGATGCTCTCTATCAAGCGAAGCCAGCTAGCAAGACGGCTGTCATCGAAGTCATATGTTCCCTTGCAGAACTTCGAGATTTCCACGATGGTAAGGGTTTCCTTTTCAAAAAAGACTTCATTATCCTGGTTCTTGAGTTGCACCGTGTGACGATACTTGGGTGAATCCGGAAAGGTATCGAACATCTGCAAGGCTATAAAATTCAGGTTTCGAAGGCAGTAGAGATCGCCCGGCATGCGATTTTGCGAAGTATGGCGCGCCGTATAGAAAACGAGACGATCCTTGTATGTCGAATCGTATCGATGCTGGACTTCAATCACAATGCGGTCAGCCCGCTGGTCGCAAGCGACAAGATCCGAAGTGATCGTCTTGACAAATGGACCACCCGGAACCGTAGGATCGATAAATCCCAACCTGGTAATGCAATCCGGTCCATCCAGTTTTAAAATTGCATTGAGAAAGGCACAGGACATTTTCTCGTTTTCCGGATTTCCGAAAATTTTCTTGAAAACGGAATCGTTATAGACATAGGCAAACCTGTATCGTTTCACGTATTCGGCAATACAGGCGTGCGTATCGCCCCGCTCGATTCGAACCTGGTTGATGTGTTTGAGCATTTCTGCGTATTGATGTCTGTTCATCGTGAACCTCCGATTTTTGGAACGCATGGTTCCGGGAAAAAGAAAAGGCAGCCGTCCAAGGCCGCAAGCGGAGATACTTCAATGTTCGGACGGAGAATAGAAAATCCTAAAATTTTGTAAAGGGGAAAAAGGTAAAAGAAATGTAAAAGAGAAAACAAACTGAGCCAAGAAGCAAACATCGTTCCCTTTTTTCTAATTTGTCCCAAAACGCAGGAACCGTCCGATGGCAAAAAAAATCCTTATCATGGTCGCAAGCCCTAAAAACGAGAGAAGCGGAACGCTTGTCCCTACAAAGGCGTTTGTCGATGGAATGCTCGAATCGGGCGATTATGAAGCAGAATACGTTTTTATCGACAGGCTTCACGTCAAGCCTTGTCGCGGATGCCTTACCTGCTGGGGGCGCCCGGACGGGAGCTGTTTCATCAAGGACGACGATGTTCCTGCCGTGCGAAAGAAACTGGAAACATCCGACATTGTCATCTGGAGCTTTCCTCTATTTCTGTTCAGCGTCCCCGGCCAGATGAAAGTCCTGATGGATCGAATCGTGGGAATGGTCCACCCCTACATGGGGCAGAAGCTAGACGATCCCGATAGCATGAACAAGCCGATGCACGGGCTTCAAAACCAGAAACCCGGACAAAAAATCATTTTGCTGTCGAGCTGCGCCTGGTGCGATATCGACGTGGTCTATGAGCCTATCGTGAAACAATTCGACATCATCCTGGGAAAAGGTGGCTACGACCTGATCGTCTGTCCGCAAATGCGCGCCTTGCATCACCGCGGAGGCGAACGCCGACTGAACATGCTCCGAAAGCGATACGCTGCCGGAGGGGCCGAACTGGCAAAGACAGGAGTCCTTTCGAAGGAAGCGATAGACCTGATGCAGAAGCCTCTGTTCGGAGAAGAGACTTACCGGGAGCTTGTCGTCCAGTTCGTTACGCACATGTTTGACCGAGACGACAACTTCTAAGCCAAGTCGAAAAAATCCTTATCGGAAAACCTTGCTGACTGTCGCCACGGCCTCAGCGGCAATTCCTTCCCCGCGTCCCGTGAATCCGAGCCTTTCGCTAGTGCTCGCCTTGACGCCGACACTTTCGACCGGGATTTGCAGCACGCGGGCGATGTTCGCCTTCATCTGTTCCCGATGCGGATTGACTTTGGGACGTTCGCAGATGACCACGCTGTCAAGACTTTCAATCTTGCAGCCGGACTTTTCCACTTCTTCACGGACTCGACCGAGCAGCACCAGGCTGTCCGCGCCGAGAAACGCCGGGTCGGTATCGGGAAAGTACGTGCCGATGTCGCCAAGACCCGCCGCACCGAGCAACGCATCCGATATCGCATGGAGCAACACGTCGGCATCGCTGTGTCCTAAAAGCCCTTTTTCATGGGGAATATCGACTCCGCCAATGATGCACTTGCGACCTTCTACCAATCGGTGGACATCAAATCCAATCCCTGTGCGAAAAACCTTTTCCATAAACACCTGTCTAAATCTGTTTTTGGCAAATATAGCCAAAAAAAAGACGGACTATACCAAAGTCCGTCTTCACCTTTTTTCAATCTCTAGAAACGGAGAACCGGAAAGAGAATCGGCAAGAACGAAAGTCCCGCCAGGCAAAGCGCCGCGAGCACCACTCCGATTCGAAGCAAGATCCGGTCGGACGTAGTCAGATCGCAGGTGCATTTCGGACAGGAAGTCTCGCTCCCTGTCGGAGCAAAGATCGCGAGGGCAATCCGCAGATAGTAATACATCGCGACAATCGAAAGCACAAAGCCAAAGGCGGCAAGCGCGACAAGCCCCGTCTTGACGACACCGGTAAAGAGTACAAACTTGGCCAGGAATCCGGAAAGCGGAGGAAGTCCCGCAAGGCTTGCAAGGCAAATCACGGCGGCCAGGCCTTCCAAGGGGAATCGGCGACCGCGACCGCGAATGTCTTCAAGCGTTTCATGCTTGTCGCCCTTTCCGCTAAACGCCGAGATAGCAGCGAGCGCTCCGGCAGAGCCCAAGGCATAAGTCACCAGGAAATAGAACATGACGCTCAAATCCTTGAAGAGCAGCCCCAACACGATAAAGCCCGCATTCATCACGGCGGAGAACGCAAAGATTCGCCGAATCGACTTTTGAACCAGTCCGGAAAGAGCCCCGACAACCATCGAAACGATTGCAACGGCAATAATCACCGGTGCGAGATTTTCCGTTCCAGACCGTATCCACAGGGAACCCAAAGCGGACAAGGCGCCTACCTTGATGACCGCCGCCATAAAGCCCGTGACAGCGACAGAGGCTCCGGTATAGACATCCGCTACCCAAAAATGGACAGGCGCGGCACCCGCCTTGAACAAGAGCGCAAAGACCGCAAGGAATACACCCACCGCATAGAGGCTTTCTCGGCCAGAAATCGCGGTTCCACCGAAATGCGTCGTTCCTGTCGCACCATAGACCAAGGCCATGCCGTAGAGGAAAATGACGCTGAAAACGGCTCCCGTCACAAAGTATTTGAACGTCGCCTCGTTGGCCTTTCTGTCCTTGCGCCGCAAGCCGACAAGTCCATACACCGGGTACGCGGCAAGTTCCATTCCGATAAAGAGCGAGAGAAAATCCGTCGCCTGGATCATCATCATCACGCCTGCAGACGCAAGCAACGTCAACCCATACGGTTCCCCTGCCGGAAATTTTTCCCGAGCAAGCGTCACTTGCAGGCTTCCAATGCCGAGAAACGCGCAAAGAATCACGGCAAGGCCAAGGATTACCCGCATGGGATCCATCGTCAAAAGCCCGAACAGCGATTCTCCCGGAGCGACCAGCCTAAAGGAACAGGCGGCAAACAGCAGAAACGCGCTCGCCATCCAAGGCAACACTTTCTGCTTGTTTCTGTCCGCAACAAACGGTTCCACGGCGATGCACACCATGGCACCCAGCGCAAGAAGCGAAATCGGTAAAAGATTCAAAAAACTAGCGGACATCTTGAGCCTCCACTTGCTTTACATCCAGGACAGCGGAATCCGGCATGATTGTTTCCTGTTCCACCATCGTATCCAAAAGGGCTTCGGGGTCTTCGACCAATTCCATTCGAGAAGCTGCGGCAATCGCCGCTTCGATTTCTTCCGCTCTCTGCTGCGCATCGGTCGAATAGTCGAGAGTGCGCATGATCGGCGCGGGATGGAAACCAAATACCAGAAGCAACAGAAGCAGCGGAGCGACCGCGACCGCCTCGGCAATCGGGAAACGGAACGGCTTGGCGTCTTCGGCAGGTTCCAAACCTTCACCAAACAGGACTTGCTGGATCAGGCGAAGCATATAGACGGCCGAAAGAATAATCGCCACGGCGGACACTATTACCGCCACCTTGCTCACGCTCCAAAAGCCGAGAAGGACCAGAAATTCCCCGACAAAGCCGGCGGTTCCCGGAATCGCGATGGCAAGGACGCTTGCCGTCCCAAAGAAGAACGCGAAAACAGGATAGCGTCGAGCGTAGCCGCCCATCTTGCCAAGCAAGCGGCTCCCGGCAAAGCGTTCCGCCGAACCGGAGAGAATAAACAGCGCAGACGCCGAAAGTCCATGCCCGACAAGCAGAACCAGAACAGCGGGCCAAACGTTCGAGGAAAGCGTAAAGACGCCCGCCACGGCAAGTCCCAGGTGTCCCATCGAGCTAAACGCCAAGAGCTTCTTGATATCCTTGGACCGCATCGCCATCAGGGCGCCGTAAACCGCCGTGAAAAGTCCAAGCCCAATCAGGAACATTGCGTTCTGGAAAGCGACCGACGGGAAAATGGCAAGCACCCAGAAATAGAACCCATAGACACCCGCCTTGGACATGGAACCGGTCAGAACCGCGCTCAAGCCTGCCGGAGCCTCGGCGTATGTTTCCGCCTGCCAGCCGTGCAACGGGAATAGCGGCGTCTTTACCCAGAACGCGACGACAAAGCACCAGAAAAGAACGGTTTGCGTCGATTCGGGCAAGGTCTGCGCCACCTGGGCAAGCGGACCGATATAAGACGTCCCGGCCGCACAGATCAGATACCAGAGCGCAACGGCCATCGGCGCGGAACCTATCAAGGTGTAAAGCGCAAAGTGCAGAGCGGCAGAGCGCCTTCCCGGACCCCCGTAAGCCCCGATGAGCAGTGCAGCCGGCAAAACCAGCGATTCAAAGAAGAAGAAAAAGAGCACCGCATCGACCGAAAGAAACGTACCGTTCAAAGCCCCGAGCTGTGCAAACATCCCAATGGCAAAATTTCGATAGTCTCCAGACGTCTTGCGAAAAGCGATCAAGGCCGCAAGCGTAATGATGTTTGCGAGAAACACCATCCAGGAGGCAAATCCGTTCGTCGCAAAGGCAAACGTCACCGTCACGTCGATTCCGGGAATCTGGAACCAGCCTATCGGGGTTGTCGGATAGTCTCCCGAAACGAGAAGCGAAAGGCTCGCCACAAACAGCACCGAAGAGAGAATCACGGCGAGCCGCGAGGCCGAACGGGAATCCTTTCCCGATGCGGCAAACATCAGGAAAGCGGCGAGAAACGGAGCAAAGACCATTAAATACAGCATTAGAAAAGTCCTCCGCAAAGATAGGCGACAATGGCAATAACACTCATGCCGGCAATGCCCAGAGCGACTTGCAAGCGGATCTTGCGAACCTGAAGCGCCCGAACACCGTCACCGAGAATCACGACCAGCGAACCGATTGTCCATTGGATGACAAGAACCAGCTTGTCGACGACTCGGTCACAGACCCAGGCAAGACCTTCAAATGCAGCGACGAACCACGCATGGACATAGTCCAAGGCAAACGTCCAGGCCGCCTTTCCACCGACAGGAGCCGCGGTTTCGTTTTTCTTCACCGAGGGAATTCTCCTATGGGCAAAGAGCCGATAACCGATGAATGCACCGATCAGGGCGGCAGCCGTACCGAGAACAGCAAAGACGAGAACAGAGGGTTCGGCAGATTCCACATGCCCGATGTGGGCAAGCTTTTGCGCAAAACCGACAACCGGCGAGAGCCAAGTTTCAAACCAGTTCGCTTCGCGAGAAAAGGCGTTCCAGAAATACCCGGCAAAGGCAGAACCGACCGCCAAGACGACCATCGGGAACGTCATGCAGAACGGAGCCTCGTGAATCTTGTCTTCCGAAAGATTTCCGCGATACTTGCCGAGAAAGGCGAGAACCATCAGACGCGTCATATAGACCGCCGTGATGATCGCCGTCAAAAGCCCCACCGCATAGAAGACCTTCCCCGCCACCGGAGAGAATCCGAACAGGCGTTCGAGGATCAGATCCTTCGAGAAGAATCCCGAAAATCCGGGGAATCCGATAATCGCCAGGTAGGCAAAAAGCATCACGATGGCCGTAACCGGAGTCTTTTTCAGGAGACCGCCCATCTTGCGCATATCCTGTTCACCCGCAAGCGCATGGATGATTGCGCCCGCCCCTAGGAAGAGCGAAGCCTTGAAGAAAGCGTGGGTAAAGACGTGGAAAATGGAAACATCGAACGCGGCAACTCCCGCAGCCATGAACATGTAGCCCAGCTGGGAAATCGTCGAATAGGCAAGCACCTTCTTGATATCGTTCTGGAAAAGTCCGGCAACCGCCGCCCAGAAAGCAGTCGCCAAGCCGACCACGGCAATCATCGAGAGCACACCGGGCAACAGGACATAAAGCGGGGAGAGTCTTGCGACCAGATAGACGCCTGCAGTCACCATCGTCGCCGCATGAATAAGCGCGGAAACGGGTGTCGGACCCGCCATCGCATCGGGTAGCCACGTCAAAAGCGGAATCTGCGCGCTCTTTGCCGTGCACGCCCAAAAGAAGAGAATTCCCGCAAGGGTCAAAAGCGGAAGCCCTTCGACGAGCGCATCGCCGAACTCCGGATTCAGGAGCCACGCGACAAGGTCCGTATAATTCAGAAGCGAGGAACCGCCGACCGAAACCAGCGCAATCATTCCGAGCAGGAATCCCACATCGCCGACACGGTTCACGAGAAACGCCTTGTTCGCCGCCTTGCAGTTGTTCAGGTCACGGTTCCAGAAGCCGATGAGCAGATACGAGCACAGCCCGACACCTTCCCAGCCGAGGAACGTAAGGACCAGGGAATCCGAAAGGACCAGGACTATCATGCTGAAAAGGAACAGATTCATGTAGGCGAAGAATCGCGCAAATCCCCGGTCGCCATGCATGTAGCCTGTCGAATACAGAATGATGAGAGTCGCGATACCCGTGATGAAGAGAAGCATCGTGCGCGAAAGCCCGTCGAACAGAAACCCGAAATCCACCGACAGGAGCGATGAATCCATCCAGTTGCCGAGAGTTTCATGGATGCCGGATTCGGGCATGTTCCAGGCGAGCAGCCCCGTAGCGACAAAGGCGCACAACGGGAAAAGTACGCCGACAAAGCCGACAAGCCCTTCGTCCGGTCCCTTTTCGCTGTCGGAAGACACTAGCGAAACGAGCGAAAGGACAAGGACGCCCACCAGCGGAAACAACGGAATAAGCCAAAGAGGAATCATTTTCGGTCACCCCCTCATACTGGAATAGTTATCGATGTCCGCACTATCCTGATTTCTGAAAATCATGATGATGACGGCAAGCCCGACGCACGCTTCCGCAGCGGCAATCGCAATCGTAAACAGCGGAACGACCTGGCCCACAACGCTCGACGATGCGGCAAGGGTCTTCGAGAATCCGACGATGCTCAAGTTCACCGCATTCAGGGCGAGTTCCACGCCCATCAAGACGAAAAAGACATTCCGCCGGCAAAGAGCGGTCGCGATTCCAAGAGTCAAGAGGACGAGAGCCAGAATCTGGACATAAATCGCTTGCATTAGTGAACCTCCTCGGACGTTTTGGATTCCGGATCCGACGCGATCCGTTTGCGGGCGAGAATGACCGCCGTAGCCATCGCCGAAAGCAGGACAAGTCCCACGGCAAGAACCAGCAGATAGTAACCGTTTCCGCTAGAAGCCATGTCAAAAAGCGTCCCCGCCGTAAGCGAGACAGAACCTCTTGCCGCCTGCGGATCGAAATCCAGCGCGGATTTGCCGAGCGCAGTCGCAACGACTCCCGCTAGAAGCAAGGCGGAAACCAGAACGAAAGCGGAGACCTTGTCAAAGCGTTTCGTCCGGCTATCCCGCGCGCCGTTCAGCACCATGATGATGAACATCAGGAGCGTCATCACGGCTCCGGCATAGACCATCACCTGGACGGCCCCGACAAAGGGACTTCCGAGAAGCCCGTAGATTCCCGCAAGCGAGAGCATCGTCGTCACCAGGGCTATCGCCGCATAGAGTGGGTGTTTCGTCACGAAAATGCAAACGGAGCATCCCACGGCGATGATCGACAGGATGACGAAAAGGATCAGAGCTAGCATTTCACTTCTCCCCAGACTTCAAGAGCCTGCTTGTTTTTGCTGCCGCCCGGAGCGACCTGGCTTTGCGCATCGTCTGGATAATCCTTCGGGTCCCAGTTTGTCAGGTCATACAGGGAAACGATGAAGTCTTCCCGGCGGCGGCGTACAAAGCTCGTTTCGCAAGTATCCATCCGAAGCGCATCGACCGGACAGGCCTCCACGCAGAGTCCGCAGAAAATGCAGACAGAATGGTCGATATCGAATCTTGTCGCGCGCTTTTCGATGCGTCCATCCGCAGACTGTCCTGCTTCGATGAAAATGCAATGCGCCGGACACGCCGAAGCGCACATAAAGCATGCGACGCAGCGCGGCGTTCCGTCCGGACGAAGCATCATCCGATGCGATGCGCGATAATCCCGCGGAATATAGGGCTTCACTTCCGGATATCCCGTCGTGGGCAGCGTCTCGTAGCGGAAAAATCCCCGCAGAAAGTGCTTGATCGTCGTGTAAAGGCCGCGGAACGCTTCAAAGATATAAAGGCGTTCCAGCCAGTTCATCGGCTTGTGCTTAACGACCCGAACCATTAGTTGCCTCCCAGGACTAGTTTGGCGATGACCGCAGTCACGACCAAGTTCAGCAGCGCGATATTCAACAGAACCTTCCAGCCGAGATGCATGATCTGGTCATAGCGGAAGCGCGGAAGCGTCCATCGGACCCAAATCCAGACCCAGCAGAAGAAGACCGTCTTGACCATCAGGACAAGGAACTGCACCGCGGCGGTTCCCAGGGCAATACCCAGTCCATAGACAGGAACGCCAGCCACCATGGACACTTCGGGATGGACAAAAAGTCCGCAGACGACGGCCAGAGCGATGAACACGGGAACGGCAACCCAGGCGATAATCTTGTAGAGTAGATATTCCCGATTGATGACGTCCTTGTTCGAAGCCTTGCCCGCATTGTAGGCCCGCAGATAGCGATAAACCATGTGCAAAAAGGCGAGGGCGAGGAAGGCGCAGATGCCGAAAAGCGCCGCCAGGACAACATTCAGGTTGGCCTGCGTTTCGGCAGTCGTCATGAACGGAATCGCGTAGCCGCCAAAGAAGAGGAACGAGACCAGCATGCTGTTGATGGCCACGTGACCGTATTCGCCCATGTAGAACATGCCGAACTGCATGGCGCCGTATTCCGTATGGTATCCGGCGACGAGTTCCGGATCGCCTTCCGAAACGTCAAACGGCGGGCGCCCCGTTTCCGCAATCGCCGCAAGCAGAAAGCAGAAGAACGCGACAGGCTGGGCGATAAATCCCCAGACATGGGTTTCCTGCCAGGAGACGATTCCTTCGACATTGAACGTTCCCGCGAGCAGGACCATTCCCATCATCGAAAGCCCCAGACAGACTTCGTAGCTGATGCTCGTCGCCGTTGCGCGAAGCGCCCCTAGAAAGGAGAACTTGGACTTGGCTGCCCAGCCGGAAAGCACCGTTCCGAAAACCGAAAGCGACGAAAGCCCGAACATGAGAAGGATTCCGATATCCGTATTCACGTTCGCACCGGGAATGTGCACGACCGTATCGCCGAACGAAAAGTCCAGGGACGCAAAATACGGGAGAACGCACGGAGTGAGGAGCGTAAGCCCAAACGGAAGCGCCGGAGCAAGCGCAAACAGGACTTTGTTCACGCCCGCCGGGAAATACATTTCCTTGAAAAAGAGCTTCAGGCCATCGCAGGCGTTCTGCACCCATCCGAAGAGTCGAACCTTCCCAAAGAACGGGAGCTTGACATAGGAGCGGTTAGGTCCCTGCCTATCCTGGATAAATCCCGCGCCGCGCCGCTCCAACGGAATGAGGAGCAGAATGAACAGCACCGGAATGAACGCGAACGCGAACTTCCCGATGGTCAGGAGCCATTCAATCCACGTTTTCGAATCGATAATTTCCATCATACGGCAACTCCATCGAGCAGTTCGCCCGTGCTATGGATGGCGTCAAAAGAGAACTGGGAAAGCACAGGTACAAATTCGGAAGCCTTTCGGTATGCCTCCGCCGCGCACCGAACCTCTTTGCCCGCCAGCGCGAACAGAACGGTATAGAGCGGGACGAGAGCCTCTTCGGGAGCCGTCGGAGCGGCTGAGAGCTTCTGGAGAATCGAGCGGGAATTCACCATTGTCCCGTTCACTTCCGACCAATGGTTCACGCCAAAGACCGTAGAGGATTTCTGCGCGGTCAAATCGTTCTTCGGAGAAATCGAGATGCGGTTCGGAATCGCTTCGAGTTTCTGCGCCTTTGCCGCATCGCTCCCCCACAGGTCCGCGGAAAGCGCCACGAGCGTTTTGAATTCCGAAGCCCGATTCAAAAGTTCTTCAGCCGTCTTGGTGAAGCCGAACAGGGCAAAGCCCGCACGGTTCGCCACCGGATCGCCGCTTTTGGAAATGCCGTCCGGTTCCTTTACCGGAGCGAAGGTTCCGACAAAGACTTCGGCACGGTCACCGAGTTTTTCGACAAGAACCTTGAGAGCCGCGGCGTCTTCGTTCGTCGCCGAACCGCCCAAGACAAACGCGATCTTCCCCTCGCCCTGGAGAGCGGATTTCAGCGCATCGACATTTCCCGCCGGCAAGCGGTCCTTCGAAAATTCCTGGAAGGCGAGGCGGCTCGTATTCGAGAGCCAGGTGCGGTTCACTTCCGGGTTGCAGCGAGGCATCAGCCGGAAAATGAATCCGTGGTCATGTTCAATCCAGATGTTCGCGCCGAGCGAATCGTCCATCGAAACGCTCGCCGTTCTCGAAAGCATCCAGACGCGCTGTTCAAAACGGAAATATTTCGCCGTCATCGCACCGGTCGGGCAAACGTCCGTCACGCAAAGGTCGTATTCGTGATCGAGCTTTTTCCCGGGGAACGTCGTAATGTAAGTCCTGTCGCCCCGAGAGGCCAGTTGCAGCTGTTCGTCATGGCAGACATCGCGCATCAGCCGAACGCAACGGTCGCACTGTACGCAGCGTTCCTCGTCTAGCATCACCCGCGGGCCGATATCGACGCGTTTTCCGCCGCGGAGCTGTCCCTTCGTGTCGTAAAACTGGTGATCCGGGTTTCCGTGATAATTCTTGCCGACTTCGGGATACAGACGACTCGAATCGCGACCCGCTTCCACGTAATTTTCCTGGAGCGTGCATTCCCCGGCCTTGTCGCAAATCGGACAATCCAAAGGATGGTTCAGGAGCATGAACTCGGAAACGGCCCGACGCGCCGTCTTGACGCGTTCGCTCGAACGCGGCGTGAAAACCTTCATCCCGGCCTTCACCGGCGTGAAGCACGAAATAATCAGCATCTTGCCGCGCGGACCTTCCGTTTCGACCAGGCACTGCCGGCAGTTGCCGGATACCGGAAGATAGGGATGGTAGCAGACATGAGGCGTTTCGATACCCACGGCTTTCAGGGCCTCAAGCAGGTTCGTATCGCCCGGAACTTCCACATTCTGGCCATCGACCTCGATAATTACACGAGGACTGTCGGCTGTCGGAAGATGAGGCATGTTGTAATGATTGCTCATAAGATTACCAATAAGCTCCCAGACGCACGTTCGATCTCATACGGGGTTCCGCATGATTTGGGTTTTTCGCAATGTACTCTTCAAAATCCGCGCGATACTTTCGCGTATAGACATTCAGCGGGCCTCCAAGCGAAAGAGCGAGCGGGCAGATGGTCGTTCCGCCAAATCCCGCGGAAATGTCCTGCAAGAGTTCAATGTCGCCGTCGTGCCCTTCTCCGCGCATCATCGCGTCGAGAACGCGTCGCGCAAATCCCGTGCCTTCGCGACAAGGCGTGCACTGTCCGCACGATTCGTGGGAATAGAAATGTCCGAGAACATCCAGGATATCGACTGCGCTGTGCGTATCGTTGAACACGATGATAGCGCCCGACCCGAACATCGTCTTTAAGGAGGCCATGCACTCGTAGTCGAGCGTCGCCGTTTCGCACTCTTCGGGGAGGAGCGGTGGGCAGGAGGAACCTCCGGGAATTACGCCTTTCAGATTGCCTACGATTCCCTGGCAATATTCCTCGCTCGTGAGCATTTCCATGAGCGGAGTCCCCAGCGGCGCTTCATAGACGCCGGGCCGCTTGACATCGCCCGAGACGCAGAACACTTTCGTACCATGCGCGCGGGGAGTTCCCATCTTGGTGTATTCTTCCACCGGATGCGAGAAAATCCACGGAAGCGACATAATCGTTTCCACGTTGTTCACGCATGTCGGAGACGCCCAGGCTCCGGCAACGGCCGGGAAGGGAGGCTTCAGGCGAGGCTGTCCCTTCTGGCCTTCGAGCGAGTTGATGAGAGCGGTTTCTTCACCGCAAATGTAGGCGCCCGCTCCGCGATGTACAAAAATATCGAAACAGAACTTCGTCCCGCCGATGTTTTCGCCGAGGTATCCGGCCGCATAGGCCTGGTTCAGCGCCTTGTTTACGCTTTCGATGCAGGGGAGAAACTCGCCACGGGCATAGATGTAGGCGCAACGCGCCCCAAGCGCCCAGCCGGCAATGATCAAGCCTTCGATCAGCCGATGCGGATCTTCGAGCAGAAGATAGTGATCCTTGTAGGTTCCGCCTTCTCCTTCGTCCGCATTGACGACGATATAGACAGGCTTTCCCGTATTGCGCGGAACGAAACTCCACTTCATCCCGGTCGGAAAACCCGCACCGCCACGTCCGCGAAGACCGGAACGCTGGACGCGGTCGATCGCTTCGAACTGGGACATTTCGAACAGGGAAGACGAAATCGTGGAATAGCCGCCGAGCTTCCTGTAGGCTTCAATGTCCTGGGCGTGCTTTCCAAAATTCGCCGTGCAAACTTTCATCGAATCTTGCATGATCAACCAACCTTCTTTGGGGTTGCCGAATCTTCGGGGGGAAGAGGCGCCGCCTTCGCGACCGAAACGCGGGAAGGCTTCGCCGTACGAGTTCCGCTTACCGCAATCATCCGGTATTCGTCACCGACATGTCCTTCGGGATCGACAAACTGCTTGTCCTTCACTCCGGGCTTTCCGACTTCGGACCATTTGCCGCCGACATTCTTTTCGACGGTCAGTTCCGTAAATTCCGGAGCGCCTTTCCAGGTAAGAATCGCACCGTTCGCATCGACCAGGGCGACAACGTTCAACACCGGGGATGGCGGAGCGTAATCGGAAATCTGGGGCTTTGCCGTCGCGCCGGGAGCGCCTGCATGTCCACCGTGGCCTTTCACCATGCCGCCGAGAACTTCCCGCGGTGGTTCCTTCCCGGGGAACTTTTCCTCGCGGGCGTAGCACCACTTGAGAATCTTGTCAAATCGTTCGGGCGTAAGTCCCACACCAGGCTTCATGACCAGTTCGTCGTTTTCCACGTCCGTCGCGTAGTCGTCATTGACAAGCATCGCCGGGGCGTTTCCGCAGGCGGCCAGGCATTCCACTTCGACAATCGTAAAGAGACCGTCGGGAGTCGTTTCCCCGCTCTTGATGTTCAGCGCCTTTTGCGCATATTCGAGAATGCTCGGTGCGCCGCGCAAGTGGCAGCTGATGTTGTGGCAGAACTGGAGGAGGAACCTTCCGGTCGGAACATGCTTGTACATTGTGTAGAATGTCGAGACACCGTAAGCGTGGGCCGCGGAGCATCCGCAGACATCCGCCGCCCAGCGAATCGCCTCGTGCGGAAGCCATCCGATGGCATCCTGCGCAAGCCAGAGAACTTCGAGAAGCGCGCCCTGCCCCACCGGATAGCGGGAAAGCAGGTCCGAGACGCGTTCCTTGATAGCGGGAGTTTCCAGAAACGGAGCGATTTCTCCCCAGGAAGGCTGCGCCTGGATTGGGTTCGCATGCCCAAGCTGGTCCGCCGGAGACGGCAAGGTCTCGACAGGAATCGGACCATGGGTATAGGCAAGCGTATTATTGGCAACGTCGTGAATGGCGCCTTTAACGTGACTCATCTGTCCAATTCTCCCGCGATAATGTTGATGCTCGACAGACAGGCGATGGAATCCGCGATCATGCCGCCTTCGACCAGTTCATGGAACGCCGCAAACTGCGTAAAGCAAGGCGGACGGACCTTGACTCGCCACGGATGGCCGGAGCCGTCGGAAACCAGCGTAAAGCCGAGCTCCCCGTTCGCCGTCTCGGAACCGGAATAATACTCGCCCGCAGGAATCCGAATGCCTTCGAAGACGCTCTTGAATCTTCCCGCCAAGGCTTCCATGTCCTGATAGACGCGTTCGTGCGACGGAATCCGGATACGGGGATCCTCGACGCTCACCGGTCCCGGAGCGAGACGCTTCAACGCCTGGCGGATAATCTTCACGGATTCTTCCGCCTCGGCAAGGCGCACCATGAGCCTGTCGAAAACGTCGCCGTGGGTTCCCGTCACCACGTTCCAGTCGTAGGTTTCATAATCCCAATACGGTTCATCCTTTCGCAGGTCGCTCGCCACGCCCGTCGCGCGGAGGCACGGACCGGTCCAGCCCCAGGCAATAGCCCGTTCGCCGGAAATCTTCGCCACATCGACCGTACGGTCGAGGAAAATGCGGTTCCGGTCAAAGCACGCGTGAACGTCCTTCAAGTTCTTCCCGACCTGCTTGCAGACGGCGAGAACGTCCTCTTCAAAGCCTTCGTAAGTATCGCGGTAAAGCCCGCCGATTCGCCCGTAGCTGTTCGTGAGGCGCGCCCCGGTCAGCTTTTCCCAGATGCGCATCGTCATTTCGCGGGAATCGAACAGGTAGAAGAAGCCGGTCGTCGAACCGAGATCCTGCGCAGCGGCTGCGACACAGATAAAATGGTCCGCGATGCGGGAAAGCTCGTTCACGATGACGCGGAGAACCTTGGCGCGTTCCGGGATTTCGATGCCGAGCATCTGTTCCGCGGCACGGCAATAGGCGAAATTGTTCATCATCGCCGAGCAGTAGTCCAGACGGTCGGTCAGCGGAAGAACCTGCTGCCACGTTCCGCGTTCCGCCATCTTCTCGAATCCGCGGTGCAGATAGCCGATTTCCCCGACAGAGGCCGCGATATTTTCGCCGTCGAGAGCCGTAATGTAGCGCAAGCATCCGTGCGTCGCACCGTGCGACGGACCGATGTTCAGCACCATCAAGTTCTTTTCTTCGCCTTCAGGAGTGAGAACCTTCATTTTCTGATGCTCCCTGTCAAATATTCAACTTCGTTCGGCAAGATTTCCTTCGGGCGTTCCAGAATGCGGTAGCCCTTGGATTCTAGCCGCTTTTCTAGCGCCGGATACAGATAATCGTTTGTCGAAAGCCACTGGCGGCGGTGCGCCGGGTAATCCTTTCGTAGCGGATGTCCCACAAATTCCACGTGGTTCAGCAAGCGGCGGAGGTCCGGATGGCCGACAAAGTTTACCCCGAACTGGTCATAGACTTCGCGCTCCTGCCAGTTCGCGATCGGATACAAATCCGAAATCGTCGGAACGTTCAGGTCGGCTTCTTCGGCAAAAACCTTCACGACCAGGCGCTTGAACGGTTCATAGACGCTCTTCAAAACATACTCGACCGCAAACCGAGGTCCGGCGTAATTTTTCATCCCGAGATAATCAATTCCGACGATATCGAGAAGCATGTCGAGTTTCAGATCGTCCCGAATAGACGCGACGACATCGTGCAAGCAGTCACGCCCGGCAACGACGGTAAGTCCCCACGGATTCTTTTCGGAGCGGGAAACGCCCCACTTTTCGAGGATCTTCAGCGCGGATTCTTCGAACGCCTTGCGCGCTTCCGGGGTAGCGACAATCGGTTCCTTCACATTATCGGACGCGACCATTACGGATTCTCCTTCCAAAATTCAGCCTTGCGGATAGCGGCATCCTTGAAACTTTTCGCCTTTTCCCTGATTTCTTCGGCCTTCTCGCGGGAATATTCGGCAAGTTCGCGCTTCGCCTCGGCGGTCTTTGCCCGCAAAAGTTCCACCTGTTCCCGGACGCGTTCCTTCCGCTGCTTCATATAGGATTCGTCGGAAAGCTTCTTCTGGATATCGAACATCGCATCGAAGAAGGCTTCGGGACGGCTCGGACAACCGCCGATATAGACGTCCACCGGGATGATGTTGTCGATGCCCGGCACCGTGCAGTAGCAGTCATAGACGCCGCCGGAAGTCGCGCACGCTCCCATCGCGATAACCCACTTCGGCTCGGCTATCTGTTCGTAGATGCGCTTGAGAATCGGGGCCTGTTTGTAAGTGATTGTCCCCTGGACAGCCAGCACGTCGGACTGGCGCGGCGTAAAGCGGACATATTCGGAACCGATACGCGAAAGGTCGTAGGGGCTTGTTTCCGTACTCATGAACTCAATCGCGCAACAAGCCGTGCCATAGGGAAACGGCCACAGGGAATTTTTTCGTCCCCAGTTGACGATGAAGTCAAGTTTCGTTGTAAAAAAACTGGCTTCTTGGGCTTCGACTGCCATAGAACGATACCTCGTAAATGTCACGGGAAAAGATAGAAATAAGTCTCCCCGCGAGCGCTCAAAAGCTCCAAAAGTTTCCAAAAGGGCGGGCATTCTCCGCAAAATTCCGCAAAAAGGCAAAGCGTTTTAGTAGGAATTTCGAAATGCTATATTATAATGCAGACATGACCGAATCCATCGCAAAACCGCTCGCCGAAAGGCTCCGTCCTACCTCGCTCGAAGAATTTCTGGGGCAGAACAAGATCCTCGGCGACCGCAGCATGCTCCGCCAGAGCGTCGAAAGCGACAACGTCCCCAGCATGATTTTCTGGGGACCTCCGGGCTGCGGCAAGACAAGCCTCGCGAATGTCATCCGACTTCACACGAAAAAGCGCTTTGTCGCGCTCTCCGCCGTGGAATGCGGCGTCAAGGAAATCAAGTCGGTCCTTTCCGAAGCGAAAACCTACGAAGATCTGGGACGCGGCACGATCCTCTTCATCGACGAAATCCACCGATTCAACAAGAGCCAGCAGGACGCGCTTCTCAAGGCGGTCGAAGACGGAACGGTCACGCTCATCGGCGCGACGACGGAAAATCCGGGATTCGAAGTCAATTCCGCGCTCCTTTCCCGTTGCCAGCTCATCCTATTTGCGCCCCTTTCGGGCAAAGACCTGTCCCGCCTCGCAAGGCTCGCGCTCAAGGAACATCCCCGCGGGCTTCAGCTCCGGGACGTCGAAATTTCCGAGGAAACGCTCCAGAAGCTCGTTTCACAGGCCGACGGCGACGCCCGATTCCTCTTGAACCAAATCGAATGGATAGCCAAGAACCTGGGCGATCGGCAGACGATCGACAATGCGCTCCTCGAAGAAATCCAGTTCAAGAAGCCGCTCCGCTACGACAAATCGAGCGAGGAACATTACAACCTGATTTCCGCGCTGCACAAGTCCATCCGCGGAAGCGACCCCGACGCAGCGGTCTATTGGCTGCACCGGATGCTCCAGGGCGGCGAAGATCCGCGGTTCATTCTCCGGCGACTGATTCGGATGGCGATGGAAGACATTGGACTTGCCGACCCGAACGCGCTCCTGCTCGCGACCGCGGCAAGAGAAGCTTTCGATTTTATGGGCGTTCCCGAAGGCCTTATCGGATTAGACGAAGTGGCTATCTACCTTTCGCTCGCCCCGAAAAGCAACAGCGTGGAACTCGCCGGAATGAAAGCGGACGCGATTATCAAGCAAACGGGGACTCTCCCCGTGCCAAAGGCCTTTAGAAATTCCGTGACGAAAGTCGGGGAACAGCTCGGCTACGGAAACGGCTACCGCTACGACCACGACAGCCCCGGCGCCTATTCCGCACAGGAACATCTCCCGAAAGAACTCGCCGGCACCGAAATCTACACCCCGACCGAATACGGCAGGGAAAAAAAGCTCGCCGACCGCCTGCAGGAACTGAAAGCGATTAAAAAGGAAAAGGGAAAGAGCGGTTTATAAAGGCCCTTTCCCTGGGGGGGGTTAGAAACTTAACAGAGTCAAATTTCTATAGGACATTCTTCAACATCCTTCCTATCACAGTATTTTCTCCCAAAAAAGATATTGTTAATATCTCCCGATGAGCGATAATCAAGGACTTTAAGTGAATCAGCGGTACTGATACCAACACATCCATAAGCAAACCAAGAAGCGCCTGCACATTCAACAAGTACATTCTTGCCCATACAGGAGATGTATCTTTCTCCTGTATTCACACAGGGAGAAATCAAAGTATCAAAGATTGAGACCTGCTTCCAATAAGAAAAATAATCACAAGTATCAACTCCAAAAATATCACTACCACAGCCAAAACCACTTCCGCCGACACATTTATAACTTACTCCGTTCAAACCCTTCATTATTTTTCCACGCTTGTCCAAAGTACAAATTTCCATCACATTCTTTTCAAAAGCATAATCCCTATAATTCGCTTTTCGCCATCCGCTCGAGTCGCAACAAAAGACTGAATCGCCAAATTGCTTGCACAACCCTCTATTTTTATCGGTACACGTTGCTCCAAAATTTTCTTCCGCTGCAGCTATTTTACGCCAACCGTTTTCATCGCAAACATAGGTTGCCGTATCAACATAGGTTTCATCAATATAGATTACTGAATCAACAATATTTTCTATTAATTCACCAACATGGTTTAAGGTGCACACGGTAGAAAACAAAGTATCCTTCGAATCTATTCTTCGCCATTTTCCCATTTTTTCATCATATTTATAATCAAGACCGGTTATATCACCTTTTCTGATTTCACCATCCTTGCCTCTGCTGAGATCTTCAATAAAATTATCGCACCATTCCTGAGTAACGCTGTCTCCATCAGAAATCGTTTTCCCAATAAAGCGCCAATTACCATCTTTACAGAGATACATGTAGGAAGCATCCCGCACCAAATTAAATTCATCAAACTCATTTTTATAAAAAGCAGGTGCTGTAACAATTTTGCCATCTACCGAAGACATGCAGAACTGCCCTGTATAAAGCCATGAAATAAAAATTTGATAGAAGAGGTTCATTTCTGGGGAAAAAGAAACCTCACGCCACTCACTTATCGTAACATGATCCTTTTCATATAAATAGTGACGGGTCAATCGACACTCATTACCATCCCAGAAAAAGCCCCAGTTAACACCTGCCATAATTGAAATTCTTGTAGCTATACTACTGCTCCCGTCCCATGTCCCATTCTCCCCAATCGACCCGGCGATCCTCGCCAGCAACCCGCTTAAATCCTCTTCGTCTCGATTCGTCCCTTCTTTTTCCCCGGCGAGCACCAACTTACTAATCGCTACAAGGGCCGCATCGGCATCGTTTTCTCCGGACACGTCCAAGTCTTCCGCAGCGACGTTTTCTTCAAGACCTATCCCGAAAGCAGCCAACACCTCGCGCCCCGCCTGTTTCTTGGCAGAGGTAAAGTTCATCCCCTTGCCGAGCAGGGCAAGCACGCGGTCGTATTCCAGGTGCGTCAAGATGTTCACGTTTACACTTTCGCGCTTGCTCAAATCCGTTACCGCGGTCAGCGTCGCTCGGACGCCATCGCCGTTGATTTCACTCGTAAAATAACCGGTCACCTTGAGCAGGGCATACTGGCTCTTCAGCGACACGTTCGGAATCTTGAACTCGCCTTTATCGTTCGCCACCTTTCCCGTAAAGCTTTTGCCCGTCTGCGCAAAGGTCTTGCCATCGAGTTCCAATTCGTAAATATCCACCACCGAACCCGCCTTGAAAGGCCCCTTCTGCGCATAGCCGCTGATGGTCTTGTTCTTGATGGGAACGATTTTTTCAGCGATATAAGAAGACGGATCGTCCTCTTCGGAAGTAAAACCGGCGCTCGTCCCGGAACCGGAATCATCGCTACAGGCGATAAAGAAAATCGCAAGCAACAAGGCAAGCAAACCAACAAATCTTAGAGCCTGTTTTCATAATCTTCGAACCAGTACGGCCGCACAGGAAACGTTGACCA
>CAVGIM010000006.1:44805-69938 GCA_963629575.1 Candidatus Methanomethylophilaceae archaeon | reverse complement strand
GAAATACTCTCCTCTATAGGGAGAGTACTTCTTTTAAATTTCTACTTGTACTTGTACTTTTTTAAAAGCTTTGGTTTTGGTTGGGTTTCACTTTAAAACCCATTGGGTTTTGGTTTGGTTTCACTTGGGTTTTTGAAGTTTACAAATTTTAGTAATTTTTGAAGTCCTTCATAAACCAGTTTTGCAGAATCATCTGTTTGAGGTTCTGGAAAATTTTTTGCCGCAATCTCATCTCCAAACAGTTCGCTAATCTTCATTCCCATTTGCAATAAGATGGTCGCAGTCTCATAGGTAATGGAAGTTTTACCTTGACAATAAAGCGAAACAGAACTCGCTGAGCAATTTAGCCTATCAGCAATTTCGTTATTATTGAAACCTGTTCGTGCCTTGAATTTAGCGAACCCTTCTTTAAGAATATTTGACATTTCTGGGGTCATCTTCACTCCTTGTTTTCAGTCAAAATAAAAAGTTCGGGAAAAATTTTAAGAAAACTCAAAAAAAGTCTTGACAAATCCAATTTCATTAAATACATTGTGAATGTAACTCAAATCATTTGAATTACATTCAAGAGAGGCAGAATGACAACAACTGAATACAAGCAAGTATGCATAACACAGCCAGCCGTGGAATTACTTGAACGGTTAAAAATTCTTTACGGCAAAAAGGGTACGCCTATGCAATCGCCGGCTATTCTCGGAATCGCACTCAACGACCTTGCGAAGAAGATGGGACTGGACAACTTGTGAAAGATATCTGGTGGACAAGAGTCGTATTTCGCGAGTTCTCGGCGCATTTTATCGAGATGTCGGACGAAGAGATAGTCAGAGATATTCGCGCAAGTTTGGTCGCATTGGCCAAGCTTAACGACAGCGGCTATTCGTTCGGCGCAGCGATGGTTAAACTCGCGAAACTGCGTCTTCAAGGTTCTGCCGCCAAAACAGCTCAAGCCAACGGCCGCAAGGGCGGCCGCCCGCGCAAGAAGGAAACTGGGGTTCTGGTAAACCCGTCCCTGCCGGGGACCTCTTCCGGCAACGGGGAGGCGCCGAACGACGAAGGCGCCACAGCCCCGGCAGGGCAGTTCTTCGAGGCTCGCCAAAGCCTCCCGGGAGCGCGACTGGCAGGCGCTCCCGGGGAAATTTCAACCCCCGTCCCGGTCTCCGCGAGCGGCGACGCCGCGGTGGGCGGCCTACTTACGCCCTGGGAAAGGCCGGGCACGGGGGAAACCTTGGAGCGCGCGGACGCCGGCATCCGCAAGGACCCGGACGCAAGCGCCACCGTCCGCGCGCAGAATCTTGACGGAGACGCCGCCACCCGCGAGGGCGCGGAGGCTGCCGCTTCGGGCTTCGCAACGTCTCCGTCAGACATTCAAAGGCGCCCCGGTAAATCCGCCGGCTCATCGAGGGAGCGTTCGTGTTCGCTCCTCGGCGGTTCGGAGCGGGGGGCGGACGGCTCCGCTGCCGTCCGCACTTCCCCCCGGGGCGAAAAAGCGGAACAGAAGCTCCGCTACGGGAGCGCGGGAAACGTGCTCCTGACGGCGACGGAAATGGAAAGGCTCGTCTCCGAGTTCGGGGACGTGGGCTCCCTGGTCGAGGAGATGTCGGACTACCTGCTCCTCCACCCGAACAAGTACAGGAGCCACTACGCCGCGCTGCGCAACTGGTGCAGACGGCGCCGCCAGGAAGGCCGGAATCCCGACGGAACGAGAATGACACAGGGCGACCGGCTCGCCAGATACTTCGCCGAGCGCGAACAGGAGATAATCCATGGACACCATCATGACCAATGACGCCCCGCTCCCGACCGAGGCGCGGCACCTCGCCGAGAACCGCCGGGTGGCCCTCTTCGCGAGGGAGCTCCGCAACGCCTACGCCCAGGCGGGACGCCCGATGTCGGACGACACGCTGGTGCAGGTGGCGTCGAGCCTCTCGGAATCGGTAAGGTGCCGGGACCAGGAGGTCGGCGCGGTGTTCGCGGAGGCGAAGGCGACGGCGGACATCCCGACGCAGCGGCAGCTGCTCGACGCGCTCGGGCGTCTCCGCTCCCGCGCATGCCTCACCGAGGCGCTCCCGGCGGAACAGGCGGAGCGCATCCTCCGCCGCGCGAGGCTCTTCGGCGAGCTCCAGCGCTTCTGCTACCTGCACGGCCTCGCGGGCGAGTTCCTCGACGCGACGGTCCGCGGCGAGGGCGGAAGGTGGGCGAACCCCGGGCTGCTCCGGGAAGTGCAGAGGCGCGCCATGGGCATGGGGTTCAGGTACGCGGAGACATAGGGAAGAATTCACACACACACAACGCGAAAAAGGAAGCGAAACATGGAAACGACATCGACAAAGGCGAGAAGGGTGGGCCTCATCACCCTAAGGACGGAGAGCGGCTGGGTCCCCTGGGGAGTCGGCACGTTCATGGAGGGCGTCCGCGCCCAGGTGGAGAACGGCGCCCGCGCGTTCGGGTACACGCCGCTCTCGACGAAGAGACAACGCGCAACCAAGGAGAACAAGAATGTCTAGCGAACTGGTGAACGTCCCACTGGAACAGGTGGAGACGATGGCGAACGCCGTCGCGCAAAGCGGGCTGTTCGGATTCAAGAACGCGGCGCAGGCCTTCGCGCTGATGTGCGTCGCGCAGGCGGACGGGATTCCCCCGATCAAGGCCGTGCAGCAGTACCACATCATCGAGGGCAAGCCCGCGCTGAAGAGCGAGGCGATGCTCGCGCGCTTCCAGGCGGCGGGCGGAAAGATCCGGTGGACGGAGCGGACGTCGCAGCGCGTGTCGCTCTGGCTCTCGCACCCGCAAGCCGGAGAGCTCGAGGTGACGTGGGACATGGAACGGGCGAAGGCTGCCGGCCTTGCCGGAAAGAACCAGTGGCGTTCGTACCCGATGCAGATGATGTCCGCGCGGTGCATCTCGGAAGGCGTCCGGGCGCTCTGCCCGGCGTGCCTCGGCGGCTTCTACACGCCGGAGGAGGAGCGCGACATGGCGAAGGACGAACCGCAGCCCGAACCGCAGCCCGAACCGCAGCCGAAGCCGAAGCCGAAAGCCGCGGAAGCCCCGAAGCCGAAGGCGGCGAGGAAGGCGGAGCGCGCGGTCGAGGCGGAGGTCGTCCCGGAAGCCCCGGCGGAAGGCCCCGCCCCGCAGCCGCGACAGGCGCAGCCCGCGCCGAATCGCGACCCGGAGGAGATGCGCGCGAACTTCCTCGCGTGGGCGATGTCCGCGACCCGGACCAAGGACCCTCAGGCCGTCATGGACGCGCTCGGACGGCTCGGGTACGAGTCGCTCGACCAGGTGCCGGCGGACGACGCCGCGCTGCGAGCCGTCACGAGGGAGCTCCGGCAGTTGCCGGACATCCCGGCCGAAAACATGGAGATCCCGCTCTAGGGAAAGGAGAAAAGGAAAATGGCGAAGACACTGGCGACGATGGACGAGAAGACGATCATCGACAACATCGACGGGGAGGCGCTGAAGTCGGCCTTCCGGACCTGCTGCGCGGTGGCGCGCGGCGAGCGCGACTGCGGAGCGCTGGAATCCGACGCGGAGGCGGTGCACGACCTGCAGGAGTTCGCGGACAGGCTCGCGGACCTCGGCAAGGCGATATCCGACGCGGTGAAGAGCGCCGAGGCGCGCTACTTCGACGCGAACGGCGCCGTCACGAAGGGGTTCAAGATAAGGAACACCGGCAGCGCGGTGACGGTGAAGGACGTTTCCGGGCTGCTCGCGGAAGCGGTGCTCCTCGGCTACAACGAGGGCGCGATCCGGAACCGCATGACGGTGAGCGCGAAGGACGCGATGGCCGCCATGGGCATCGACCGCGAGCGCTTCGAGAGCGAGTTCGGCGAGTTCCTGGAGGTGAGGAAGAAGGCGGACACGCTGGTCCGGGAATACTGACCGGACGCCCCTCCCGCCCCGCGAGGGTGACGGGAGGACGGCGCGCGAGGCGGCTCCGACGGGGACGAAGAGCCCCGCCGCCCGGGTCCGACTCCCGGGGCGCGCCCTAGAAACCCGGCAGGTCCAGGCAGCCGAAAGGCCTCGCCGGACCGGCCGGACAGCCCGCAAGGGCGGCAAGGGAAAGGGTTCTCTCCCGTTGTTTTTCTCCCGAGCCGCCCGGAAGGCGAAATGCCCGAAGTAGCGGTCGCGGAACCCGGGAACGGGCGAACCGCGCAATCCCCCCATGGGCCCACCCTTTGTTGCCTCAAGGGGTCCCGCGAAACAAGGGCGAGGCCGTGGCACCGGGTCGATACGGTGCAAGCTTTCAACAAGGGAACGCCGATGTACGACTGCGCGAAGTGCCCCTGGTCCCGCAAGGGATGCCGGAGGGCCGGACGGACGCTCCCCCGCCTCGACTGGCGGGAGTGCCCCCTCGCGAGGGACGCGGACGGCGCGAACGGAAACCGGAACGAAAAGGAAAACGAACGATGAACGAAATGGAAAAGACGGACGGGAAAGTCGAATCCCGCACCGCGATGGCGGACGCGTTCGCGAACGCCGCGCAGTCGAAGCCGAAGAACAGGAAGACCGACCGCGAGTGGCTCGCCATGTACTTCGCCGGGACGAGCCGGATGACCTGCAGGGACGAACTGAGGCGCGCCATCTCCGACGGCGCCCTCCACGGCCACAGGCTCACCGAGTGCGAGCGGATATTCGCCGAGTACGCGCTCGAGCAGGCGTGGCGCCTCGACGCGATGAACGCCGCCATGTGCGAGTACGCCGACACCGAGAACCGCGTCCGCCGACTCGCGGACGACTTCCGGACCTTCCGCGACCCGAGCCACCTCGACCAGGCGCTCGGATCCCTCGAAAGGAAGCTCGAGACGCTCGAGCGGAAGCGCCGCGAGATAATGGGGGTGTACTGATGGCGAGGATGGACGACGACTTCTACAGGCTCGCGAAGGAGCGGGCCGCCGCGGCCTCCGAGGCGGCGATGCTACGGATGCTTTCCGGAAAGACGCGACCGATTCTTTCCGGAAAGACGAAACCGAAACCGGAGCCGGCGAGGGCGGACGACGGGCCGGCGGAGGAAAGGAGCGCCGCGAAGAAACGCTCCAGGAAGGAATACCGGAAGGACTACCGCGCGAGAAACCGCGAGAGGTTCGTGGCGTACGAGCGAGAATACCGCGAGAGGAACGGCGACAGGCTGGACGCGTACCGGCGCGAATACGTCGAGAGGAACCGCGAGAAGATTGCCGCGTACCAGCGCGAGCGATACCGGAAGAACCGCGAGACCATCCTCGAGGCGAGTCGCGTGGCGAGGCGCGAACACCGCGAGATGTTCCTGGAACGCGAGCGCAAGTACCGAGAGAGGAACCGCGAGAAAGTGAACGCCCGACAGAGGGAACTCTACGCGATACGGAAGGAGACGCTCGAGCGCCGGAAGGCCGAGCTCTCCGGACGCGAGCCGTTCTTCCGCTGGGCGCTCTCCCTCTCGGACGATGACATGGCGACGCTGCTCGCCGTCGCCGGAAGAAACCCGAGACTCAGAAGGACAATCATCAAGGAGAACAAAAAATGAAACCCGACATCACGGAATACGCAAGGAACATGACGGCCAGGGACAAGATCCGCACCGCGTGGCTCTCGTTCCTCTACGGCATGGCGTTCACCGCGGGCGTCTTCGTCGCGGGAGCGCTGCTCGTCCTGCTCTTCGACTTCGGCCCGAAGGCCGCTAGACTCTTCTACACAACCTACATCGGAGGCTAACATGAAATACAACGGAATCGAACTCAAGGAATTTACGAGCGACAGGCCTGTCGTCTTCGACCCGCCACGGAAGATGCTCGTGTGGGATGTCGTTGACCGAGAGCCATGCGAACGTACAATAGTTGCTTATCTGCCTGGCCGTTCGATGCACAGCGCGGTTGGAATGAACGACGCCTATTCGTACTGCGCCGAAATCCCCGAAGAGCCGAAGCCTCGCCGGGCTACCAACCGCGAGCTCGCCAAGTGGCTCGCACAGGGGAACGGGGAACGTGTGTTCGTGGACGACCCCCGGAGCGACAACCTTCCGGTGAGCGAATGCGTCCGCGTCCGCAAGTGGGACGACGAGGACTGGCACGAACCCACCGCCGACTACATGGGACTGGAGGGATAGCCATGACCGAAGAACAGAAGAACTGCGAATACTGCCACTTCGACAGGCGCGGGGCGAGGCTCGAAGCCGAAGACGAACCCGGTTTCATGCAGATGGAAAAGAACTCGGAGGGCTACTACATCAACGCATGGAGCGGCGAGTGCGGCGAACGCTTCGACGTGGAGTCCGAATACATCGGCTACTGTCCAATGTGCGGACGCAACCTGAAAGAGGAGAACTGACAATGCTGACACAACAGGAACTGAACCTGCAGGAACGCCACCTCGCCCTGCTCGAGCGAATCGCCAAGAGCCTCGAGAATCTACTCGCGATCGCGCGAGAGGAACAAAGTCCGAATTGCGGACGCAACCTGAAAGAGGAGGACTGACATGCCGAAGAACAAAGCCCTTGTCGAACGCGCCAAGACGCTCTACAGGAAGCTCTACCCCTACCGGGACGCCCTCGAGTTCGAGTGCCCGGCGGACGTGAAGATCGCCCTGCTGATAAACCGCTGGCCTAACCCGTGGTGCGCCCTGCAGGAACTCTCGAAGTCCATCCCGTTCCGCGTCCGCAAGACGCTGGAGGGACGCCATGATGCCTAAGATCGCCAAGGCGCTCGCCGCCGTCGCCATGAGCCTCTGGCTGTTCGCCCTGCACTACCGGGGAATGGGACTCCCGGCGCTGGACTCGGCGATCGTCCCGGCCCTTCTCCTGATATTTTCCGTCGCGCTCGTCTTCGGAGGAATCGGCGATGAGTGAGACGAACCCGAAGATACTGGATCCCGTGTACGGGTCGGCGAACGGACGGCCCGTCGAGCTCGCGAGGCTCGCCAGGGATAGACGGAACGCCGCCGAATACAACAGGGCGAGACGCGAGCGGATAGACAGGTGCTGGACTTGCCCCGGAATGAACGTCCACGGCTGCGACCCGAGGCACTGCCGGAAGGAGAGACGCGAATGAGACCGATACCCGAATTCACCGGCGGAGGAGGATACCCCGTCCGCCACGAGCCATACTTCGTCACGATCCCACTCTCGGAATGGGAGGACATGACCGACGAGCTGAAGCGTCTCCGCGATGAGATCGCAGACCTGAAGGAAACACTCGGAACCAAGGAGGAAACATGAGGACCACGAAAAGGATAGACGGAAAGGAATACATGACGGCGGGAAAGGCGGCGGAAATCCTCGCCCTCTCGAAACCGACCGTCCTGCTCAAGTGCCGGCAGGGAAAGCTATCCCATCTCCGCCTCGGCTGCGAATACCTGTTCCTGCCGGAATGGCTCTCCGACTTCGTGAACGAGAACACGAAGATAGGAGTCGCCAAGTGAAGCGCTTCGGGATAAGCCAGCGGAACAGGTCGCGCGGCAACAGGACATGGTACGGGCGCATCTTCGACACCGAAACCGGGGAGACTTCCTACGTCTCGCTCGGCACGACCAGCCGCCAGAACGCGCTCGACTGGCTCGCCAAGGCGAACGCGGAGCGGTTCCTCCCGAAAAAGAGCGAACCGAAAAACCCCGCGATCGGGACGTGCGCCGAGGCGTTCCTCAAGAACGTCGGGAGCGTCCGGCGGCGAGACCCCGGAACGCTCGCCATCTACTCCCACTACCTCGACGAGCTTTCCCGCTTCTGCCGGAAACAGGGGATAGCCGGAATCGCGGACTTCTCGGCGAGATCCGCGAACGACTTCATGGCGACGCTCGCAAGAAAGTCCCCGCAGACCGTATCCTGCGAAATAGGCACGCTCCGGTCCTTTTTCCGCTGGGCGATAGACGACTTCGACATTCCCGTGAAGAACCCCTTCCGGAACATCCACCCGCCCCGGATAGCGCAAAAGCCGCGCGAGTTCTGGACCGTCGAGGAATGCGAGCGGATAGTGTCCGCCGAGACGGATCCCGAATACCGGTGCTTCTTCGCCCTCATGGCGTTCGCCGGGCTGCGCCGCACCGAGGCGCAGAAGGTCCGCGCCGAGGACGTCGCGGACGGAAAGCTCCGCGTCACCGGAAAGCGCGGGAAGTATTCGGCGCTGCCCGTCGGGAAACGCCTCGCTGGCTACCTCGACGAATACGCGGAAAGGTCGGGAATCCGGGAAGGCTTCCTGTTCCCCCGCCTCTCCAAGATCCGGGCGAGCAGCCGGCATCTCGCCGCCGCCGTCGCGCGGGCAGGCCTTTCCCCGGAAGGCGCCCACTTCCACCGCTTCCGCCACTCGTTCGCCTCGAACCTGCTTGTCCGCGGGTCGTCCATCAAGGCCGTCCAGCTTCTCATGCGGCACGAGAACGTGGAGCTAACCCTTTCCATCTACTCGCACCTCCTCCCGAGCGACCTCGAAGCCGCCGCGGATTCCCTCTGAAGGCTTTTCCAATGGCACACGATTTACACACCCGGACGCAAAAAGCCACCCTGTTTTTACCTGTTTTCACCACTGCGATTTAACACCTTGAAACCGCAAGAACCGCACAACCGCGCGGTTTCCGCAAAAATCGTCAGAAAAGCGCAATATGACAGGTAAATTTAGTATAATAGGGCGCATGGATTCAATCAAGACAATCGTTATCGCCGGCGGCACCCACGGAAACGAGCTCACGGGAACCAAGCTCTACGAGAAATGGAACGCCGACAGCAAGTGCTACGCAGACAGATGCCCTTCCGCCAAAATCGCCCTGGTCCATGCAAACATCGAAGCGACCGCGGCCTGCCGCAGATACATCGACAAGGACCTGAACAGAAGCTTCGCAAGTAGCCTCCTTTCCCTAAAATCACCGGAAGCCTACGAAATCCGCAGAGCGCAAGAACTCAACGAAAGGTTCGGTCCCAAAGGTCCTGCCACCCGGACCGATCTGCTAATCGACGTACACAACACGACATCGAACATGGGAATCTGCCTGATCCTTTCGGCGAGAGACCCTTTCACGATGCGCGCGAGCGCGGAAATCGTCCACGAATTTTCCAACGCGTTCATCTACTACCAGCCGGAAGAACGCGGAGAGTCGCCCTACTTCGGAACGGTCGCCAAGGCGGACATATGCCTCGAAGTCGGCCCACAACCCCACGGCACGCTCGACGCGAAACTTTTCCAGGAAACCGAACGGGTCGTCCTCCGCTACCTCGAACTCGCCGAGGAATGGAACGCAGGAACGTTCCAGAAAAAAAAGAAAAGAACCGTCGAAATCTACACGCAATACCGGGATATCGACTACCCGCGCGACCGGTCCGGGAAAATAACGGCGATGGTCCATCCGAACCTGAGAAACGGAGACTACGGCGAAGTCAAGCCCGGCGATCCCCTTTTCCAGACATTCGACTACAGGACGGTCCCTTACGAGGGAGAATGCTGCGTCTGGCCAATCTTTATCGACGAAAGCGCCTACTACGAAAAGCGTCTCGCGATGAGCCTCACCGTCAAGACATCGGAGGAATGGTAATGAACGAAGAAATCCGCGAACCCGGGGAACTTTCCACCGACGAAAAGTTAAGTTCGCTTCTCGCGCTGATCGAATCCCAGCGCAAAACGCCCTACACTTCCCGATTCGATGAAATTCTCGACGGATTCGAGGACTTTCTGATAACGCGCCCAGAGCCCCCCAGGGAATGGCAGGAACGCTTCGACGCATCCGGCAAGAAGTTCGACTACTGGCAAATCGTCCTCCCTGCGGACTTTCAGGATCCTTTCGAAGACGATCTGGGAAACATCCGGCGTCTGCGGAACGAGTTTTCCGCCACGAGACCGTCGATGGCGCTAGAGCACCTTCTCGTCACGCGGAACTATTTTCTCTACGAAAACGGACACGCCATCCCGATTCCCGCTCCGCGCCCCATCCTGATGCTCGAAAGCATGGACGACGAAAAATCAAAAATCGATTGGGACTGCTGCTTCACCCTCTTCGGCGACGGGAGCTTTTACGCCTACAATCTCGACCAGGACAACGAAGAGGAACTCGGCGAAGACTTTAGGAGCATTCTCAAGGAGAGAATCGGCATCCTTTCCGAAATGCGGCTGGTCGTTCCGGCGGAAGGCCGCGATTACGGAATCATCACCAATTAAGCGAGGGTTTCAGGACTCCGATGGAAGCGCTCGAACGGGAAATCTACGCCCATTATTTCAGACACGGAAACCTTCGCCCCGCGCAAAGCGAACCGCAAAGCGTCCCGCTCGATTTCCTGCTCCGGAAATACGAAGCGTTCTTCTTCGACGCATTCGGAACGTTCTATGCGCAACATGAAGTTCTCTATCCCGGCGCGCTCGAAATGTACCGAAAGATCCGAGAATCCCAAAAGCCCATGAGACTCGTGACAAACGCCGCCTCCGCGGCCATCCCGCAGCTTTCGGAAAGCCTCGCCCGGATGCGCATTCCGTTTGAACCGTCCGAAATCATCTCGTCGGGAAGCCTCTTCCCCGCCTTTGCCAAGGAAAACGGCATCCGCGAAGCCTTCTACATCGGGCGCCCTGGCGGCGCCTCCTTCCTCGAAGCGGCCGA
Organism: Candidatus Methanomethylophilaceae archaeon; assembly: GCA_963629575.1. GTDB lineage: Bacteria > Fibrobacterota > Fibrobacteria > Fibrobacterales > Fibrobacteraceae > Hallerella. The sequence goes on along the minus strand of CAVGIM010000006.1, from coordinate 59,402 downwards.
CGTCAAAGTTTCCGAAAACCCCTCGGAAGCGACCGTCATCGTTTCCGCCACGGGCAAGGAAGAGCCCCTCTTCGAACGCGCCATCGAAATCTTGAAACGCCCCGGGGCAAGGCTCGTCGTTCTGAATCCGGACGCCTGGGCTCCGCGCATCGGAAAGCCCCGGGCTCCCGTTTCGGGCGCCTACGCCCACAGGCTCTACATCGAAACCCGTCCGCAGGTCTTCTATTTCGGAAAGCCCTTTCGGCAAATTTTCGACAGCGCGCTCGCCACGCTTCCGCGCCCGATGCGCACGATCATGGTCGGCGACACGCTCGCTACGGACATCGGCGGAGCGCAAAACGCCGGAATCGATGCGGCGCTTCTCGTCGGCAGAAACGAGCCCGCCGAGGATCTCGCCGAAGACGAAAGGTTCCTGGGCGTTCGACCGAACTACTATTTGGCGGCAATCTGAAGAAACCCCTTGCCAAGAACCGGGACTCTATGCTAAATTTGCATCGAAAATCAAGGACCTCCCCATTGCTTCGGGGAAACGGAACCCGCCCAAAGCCTTTTGGACCGGTTTTTTTGTTTTTTCCGAAAAAGGACCCGATCAAAAATGATTGACAGAAACAAGCATTTACTGCGACTCGCCGACTGGGACGAGGAACGCATTCTCGAAACCGTCGATATCGCGATGCGTCTCAAGCAGGAAGTCCACGCCGGACAGTATTCCGACCGTTTCCAGGGGCAGTCCATCGGCATGTTCTTTGAAAAGCCGTCGCTCCGCACCATCACGACATTCCAGGTCGGCATGAACCAGCTCGGGGGATCCGCCGTCCTGCTCTCCCCGGATTCCATCGGGCTCGGAAAGCGCGAAAGCGTCCACGACGTAGCCTGCTGCCTTTCCCGCTGGGTAAACGCGCTTGTCGTCCGATGCTTCAAGCAGGAACTGGTCGAAAAGCTCGCCGAGTATGGTTCGATTCCTGTCGTGAACGCCCTGACCGACGACTCCCACCCCTGCCAGGCCTTCGCCTTCGCCGAAACGATTCGCGAAAACCTCGGAGACTTCGCCGGCAAGACCATCGCCTTCATCGGGGACGGCAACAATGTCGCGAATTCCTTCCTCGTCCTCTGCGCAAAGCTCGGCATGAACTTTACGCTCGCGTGTCCCAAAGGCTACGAACAGCCGAAATCCGTCATCCTCGAAATGGAACCGTTCTTCAAAAAGCGCGGTACCGCCTACCGTGTCTTCCACGATCCGAAGGAAGCCGTCAAGGACGCGGACATCCTGTATAGCGACGTCTGGGTCAGCATGGGACAGGAAGGCGAAAAGGAATCCAAGCAGAACCACTTTAGGCCTTTCCAGATAAACGACGAACTTCTGAAGCTCGCCCCGGAAACCTGCAAGGTCAGCCACTGCCTCCCGGCGCACCGCGGCGAGGAAATCACGGACTCCGTCATGGACAATCCCAAAGTGAACCTCGCCTTCGAGGAAGCGGAAAACCGTCTGCACGCCCACAAGGCCGTGCTCTGGCAGCTGATGAAAGCGACCCCTAAGCCCGGAAAGTAACCGAAGCCCGCCACGCGATTTCGCCCTGCCTCGCGCAGGGCTTTTTTGTATTCCCGGACGCCATCCGCATAAAAAAGGCTATCTTTTTCAAAAGAAAGTCTATATTGTAGGCAGATATTTCCTTGCGAGGTTTTCCGTGTTCCGACTGTTTGCGCTAGTTCTTTTCTTGCCACTTGCTACCCTGTTTGCGCAAGTCCAGTTTCCGCACGGTTCCGGGATAGTCGACGTAACCAAGCCACCGTATAACGCCAAGGCCGACGGCAAGACCGATGTCACGGAAATTATCCAGCAGGCTCTCGACGAACATCCGAACGGAAACTATGTCATCTATCTGCCAAACGGTACATACCTGATTTCCAGGCAGCTCAGCTGGCCCCAGGCGGAAAAGGAAGAAAATTCCTACCGGCGGACAATCCTCCAGGGCGAAAGCATGGGCGGAACGCACATCGTCCTCCAGAACGATTCCTACGGCTACGACAACCCGGACGCGCCTCGCGCGATGCTCTACACGGGCGTAGGAAACTACCCGCACAACCGAAACTCCGTCCGCGACGTTTCTCTCCATACCGGCAAGGGAAACCCCGGCGCGATAGGCATCCGATTCAACGCGAACTACCAGGGAACCATTTCGAACGTCAAGATTTTCTCGGGGGACGGGACCGGCGTCGCGGGCATCGACATGAACTATACGGAGGGAATCGGCCCCCTGCTCGTGAAAAACGTGGAAATCCGCGGATTCGACGTGGGCATTCTCACCGGGTTTCCCATGTACGGAATGACGTTCGAGCACATCACCCTCTACGGACAGAAAAAATACGGGATCGAAAATCACGACCAGGTTCTCACCATCCGCAATCTTCGCAGCCACAACGAAGTCCCCGCCATCGCGAACTTCGGCGAAAACGCCCTGCTCACGATGATCGGCGGCGCGCTCGAATACACGGGAAAGAAGAAGGCCAAGGTTCCCGCCATCTACAACGAAGGGTTCCTCTTTGCGCGGGACATCGCCACGAGCCGTTACGCGAAAGCGATCGAGGACAAGGGACCCGCCAGCGGCGAAGGACTTCCCGGCCCGGAAATCATCGAATACTCCTCCGACATCCCGACAAACCTCTGCCACTCGCCGCAATATTCGTTCAAGCTCTCCATCGCCGAGACGCTACTTCCCATGGAGCAGTCGCCCGACCAGTGGATAGGCATCGCGGGAGACTACGGCGGAACGACAGGAACGGGCAGCGACGATTCCAAGGCCATCCAGCAGGCTATCGACGACGGCGCGGAAACCATCTACTTCACCCCGGGTGGCCGCTACACGATCAACCGGGACGTCATTATCCGAAACCGCGTCAGGAAGATCATCGGGACGGAAGCGACCATCGACGGCACCGGAAAGTTCATCGTCGAAGGCAGCGCGTTCAAGGAAATCACGTTCGAGCGATTCGGGGAATTCGGCGCGGGCATCTACCACAAGTCGCCCCAGACCCTTGTCCTCAAGAACATGAAAGTCAAGGACTACGCAAGCGCGAAATCGGGCGCGGGCGACCTTTACATGGAAGACGTAGCCATTAGCCACATGGAAATCAACCTCCAGCACGTGTGGGCCCGCAGCCTCTACATGAACAACGACCGCAAGACGAAAATCGAGAACAACGGCGGAACGCTCTGGATTCTGGGACTTACCGCCGAAAATGGCAACACGGTTCTCCTCAACCGGGACCGCGGCGAGGCGGAACTTCTCGGCGTCCACGTCATATCGAGCCGCAAGGCGAAGAATGCGCCGATGTTCATCAACGATTCCGCAAGCCTTTCCGTCGAAGGCCTCCGCGAAACGCTCCTCCAGGGAAACGCGTTCCCGAAAATCGCGGTCGAAACCCGAAACGGCGAATCCAAGACGCTCGCGTCGAGCGGGCTCCTCAAGAATCCCGGCGGCGGCACCATGATGACGCTCTTTGTCGGCTATGTCCCGAAAGTCGGCGAAAACGAACCGCCCGAAGTCGAGGGCGCCGAGAACATGATCCTTCTCCAGTCCGACAAGGTAAGGCTTTCCGGCGTAGTCTTTGACGACGGTCGCGGGAACAAGGGCTACTGCAGCGATCCTGTCGAATGGAAAAAGGTGAGCGGACCGGGACGCGTCGTGTTTTCCGACGAAAAGGAATACGAAACCGACGTCACGTTCTCCTACAGCGGCAGATACGGCATTGCGTTTACGGCAGACGACGGCGAGTTCAAGTCGTCCGACACGACTCACATCTACGTATTTGACCTCCGCACGACAACCAAGGACCACAGTGGAAACGGGGTGGCCTCGGGACGCGGCATGGACACCTGGGTTTCGGAATTCGACACGTACACGGAACACGGCAGCGATTCCCTCTTGCAGATAGGCTACAGCAAGCAGGGCGCGAGCGCAAAGATCTACCTGAAGTTCGACGTTTCGGCGATACCCGGGCCGATTTCCGATGCGGCGCTCCAGCTCTCCGTCCCGGACGATCCGCGCTACAGGAACAAGAAAAAGCCAGTCCAGTGGAACGTGTTCGGGCTTCTCGAAGAACCGGAAAAGGATTTCGGCGACGGGATAGCCCCCGCGGACTGGCAGGAAACCGAACTGAACTGGTATAACGCTCCGGCAAACCAGAACGCGCCAGGCGGTGCCTACGTTCCCAAGAAATCGCGCGGCGGCGGAATCGACCCGCGATACACGAGCTACCTCGGCACGATAGTCCCCAACCCGAACACTCCGTTCGGCTCGTTCCTCAAGAGCGCAAGTCTCACGGAATTCATGAAGCGAAAGCACAAGTCGAAGCTTTTCACGTTCATCCTTTCGGCTGTCGCCCCGTCCGACTCGAACTACTATGTCTATTCGCGCGAAGCCGGAAAGGCTCTAGCCCCGGCTCTCTACATCAGCTACTTCGACTCGAACCGCACGGTCAGCGGCGCCGCGACCGAAAGCGCCATTGCGCTCTCCAAGGTGAACATCAATATCGTTTCGCTCGACTGCAACTTCGACCTCACGATCGGAGAACCGCAGTTCGTAAAAATCGAGATTTTCAACGAGTCCGGCAAGTTCATCCAGCAGCTATGCGGACGAGAACTCGAAAGCGAAAAGAAATACACGTTCAAATTCAAGGCGAAGAACTTCCCCACCGGAAAATACACGCTCAAGGTTTCCGGCGAATCCTTCTCGAAAGAACAGAAATTCTATATCCTGAACTAGGTGTCCCATGAAAGCCCACATTTTTTCCCTCTTGTCGGTATTTTTTGTCGCGGCGCTCATCGGCTGCGGAAGCGACAGCGGATCGTCGGCAAGCGAAAGCTCCTCCTCGATGAGTTCGTCGAGCGAATCGTCCAGTTCGCTATCCAACCGGCTAGACGTCACCTACGCCGACACGCTCTCTTCCGACACGCTCTCCATCTCCTGCAAGGCCGGAGCCGACGCGTGCAAGCTCTTCCTCGGCGAATATCCCGCGGGAACGCTCATCGAAATTTTTTCCATGAAGGCTTCCGGCGAAAGTCCCGATTCCTTTTTCGTACGCGAAGAGCAGGGCGCAAACCTTGTTCCCGAAACATACGCGATTGACGCAGGCGATACGATATACAACACGCAAGACGCATTCGCAAAGTTCGGCGACACGAGTTTCGCCGTTGCGCGGTTCATCACGACCCAAGGCTCGGGCTACTACTATATCGATGTTCCTCAGGTCAGCGACGGAAAGGATTCCGCGTTCGAATTCCTGATGGCGACAAATGTCCTCTCCGGCTACTACCTCTACGCGGACGGAGAAGATTCCACGACCATCGCGCCGGGAGATACGTTGCGCGGATTCTTCCTTCTGGAAAGCGCGCCGAAAAAAGCGATCGTCCGCTTTTCCGCATCGGTCGGGAAAAGCATCAACGTAAAAGCCTCCGGCAAGTCGATTTCGGGAATCGACCTGCAAAAGGACGGGAAGGATGTCGTTTCGGGAAACCCTATCGACGAGCAGATCCTGCCCGAAAAAAAGGCGGACTACACCGTCGCCATCTACCCCAAAGGCGCTCCCGACTACACGACGGGCCCTTACGCCTACTTTGAAATCCAGACCAGCTCCCGCGACCTGGCGAAAGGCGAATATCTGGCAAATCCCGATTCCATCAAGACCGTCGGCGACACACTGGTCGTCGTCCGCGAAAAGAACGATGCCGCCAAATACTACCTGCGACAAGAGCAATACGTATGGCTCGCCAATTTAGACAAGGGAGATTCCCTCCTGGTTTCTCACGAGATAGAAGGATACTACTCGGGCGCAAGCTACCCGGCGACCTACACGATTCTCGATTCCGCCGGCGATTCCGTCGCATCCGTTTCGGAAACCCGGCGACTCTTTGTCGCCGAGAAAAAGGGACCTTTCTACCTGCACTACGTCCGCCTGAATTCCCCGCCAAATTCCCAAAGCCAGATTTTGACGCTCAAGACATCCATCGAACGCTTCGGATACGTCACCAAGTTTTTCTTCTACGACGAGGAACGCGAAGAATCGCTCGAGACCAAGAGCGTCCTCACCGGGGACACGCTATACTTTTCAACGCTCGCGCTCCGCGCAGAACCGAAAGACGCAAGCAGCAATGCGATTTGGTATGTTCCCTGCGAAGATCTGGGCCTTATCCGCTCCGCCTACACGGAAAGCGCCTGTCTAAACTATGGGACCGAACAGCTTATCGGGGCGACGAACATCGCCATCGCGAACGACCCGAACAGCGCGGGCGAAATCATCCACCTGATAGCCCAGAGCCTTGCCGATCCCCATGCGCGCGACACATTGAACGTTTTTATCAGCGATTCCGACTCGCCATAGGAAAAAATTTTCTATCTTTGAAGTCCCCGGAATGTCGTGCCAAGCTCTGCCAGCATTTCCGGTTTAACGAAAGAGCTTCCTTTCGAGGTAACAATGTCCTATCGTGGACCCAAAGCCAAGGTCGCCCGTTCTCTCGGGCTCGCCATCACCCAAAAGACCCAAAAGGTTCTCGACCGCCGCAACTTCGGCCCCGGTCAGCATGGTCAAGATCGCAAGAAGTCCGCTTCCGTTTACAAGCAGCAGCTTGTCGAGAAGCAGCGTCTTCGCTTCACCTACAACATTTCCGAAGCCCAGATGGCGAAGACTTATGCCGAAGCCAACCGTCGCGAAGGTTCTGCCGGTGACAACCTGATGATCCTTCTCGAAACCAGACTGGATGCGCTGGTCTATCGCATGGGTTTTGCCCGCACCATTTTCGCCGCTCGCCAGTATGTCGCCCACGGACACTTTGCCGTGAACGGCGTCCGCAGCTTCTCCCCGAGCCGCCTCATCAAGGCCGGCGACGTGATTTCCGTCCGGGAACGCTCCAAGAATCACGTCCAGATCAAGGAAGCCCTGGCAAGCGCCCCGACTCTTCCGGAATACGTTTCGGTCGATAAGGACAAGATGGAAGGCAAGCTCGTCGCGACCCCGCTCCGCGCCCAGATTCCGGTCCAGCTCCAGGAACAGCTCGTGGTCGAATACTATAGCCGCTAACGTTCTTTTTCCTTTTCATTCAAAATTCAAACAGCGGATTTCTTTGAAATCCGCTGTTTTTTGTAAAAAATCTTGATAAAAAAAGCAAGGGATAATATTCGTATATGGCAACGACTTTTAACGAAGATAACACCATTGAGCAGATGATCATTTCCACCCTGAAAAGCAACGGTTGGAAGTATATCCCCGCCGAGGAGCTCCCTCGTATGCATTCGGATGTGCTGGTCGAGCCTATGGTGAAAGAAGCTCTGATCAGATTAAACCCCGAAATCGCAGAGGACCCGTCTCGTGCAGATGAGGTCATATATAAACTGAGAACCGTTATCCTCTCCGTTCAGCCCCACAACCTCGTCACCCAGAACGAAGTTTTCAAGAAGATGATCTTTGAGGAAAACTCCTACCCATTCGACAAGGATGGCCGCATGGTACCTATTCGTTTCTTCGGAACAATGCGTAAAGAGGACCTTGCTCTGAATGAATATGTCGTCACGAATCAGTGGGTGTATCCACAGGCCGAAGGTGGAAAGCGACTCGATATCGTTCTCCTTATCAATGGTTTCCCGATTGCCGTTGGTGAACTTAAGACTCCCGTCCGCAGCGCAATTACATGGCTGGACGCTGCTGGTGACATCTCCGCTTACGAGAAAAGCATCCCTGCTATGTTCGTAACGAATGTATTCAACTTTGCAACCGAAGGCAAGTGCTATCGATACGGCTCCATTAACATGCCTATTAATATGTGGGGCCCGTGGCATACGGCAACCCACAAAGCCGAAGGTGGCCTTGCTGATGTGAAGATCAGCATTGAGGATATGATTACCCCTGAGAAGGTTATGGATATCTTCCAGTTCTTCACCATGTTTGCAACGGACAAAAAGTATCGCAAGTATAAAATCATCTGCCGCTATCAGCAGTTTGATGGCGCAAATATGATCGTCGACCGTGTTGTGGCTGGGTATCCCAAGAAGGGCCTTATCTGGCATTTCCAAGGCTCCGGCAAATCGCTGCTGATGGTGTTTGCTGCACAAAAATTGCGTATGATTCCAGAGCTCAAGAATCCGACAGTCGTTATCGTGGACGACCGCATTGACCTTGAGACGCAGATTACTGCCACCTTCAACGCCTCTGATATTCCTAATCTTACAAGTGCTTCCACAAAGGAAGAACTGCTTTCATTCTTCCGTGGCGATATGCGTAAGATCCTCATTACTACCATCTTTAAGTTTGGCGAGGTCAGCGGAGAACTGAACGCTCGTGACAACATTATCGTCATGGTCGACGAAGCGCACAGGACTCAGGAAGGCGACCTCGGTGAAAAGATGCGTATGGCCCTCCCGAACGCATTCTTCTTCGGCTTGACAGGTACTCCTATCAATCGTGTGGACAAGAACACCTTTGCCACCTTTGGCGCCGAAGAAGACCGTACCGGATACATGAGCCGCTACTCCTTCTCCGATTCTATTCGTGACGGCGCAACGCTGCCGCTTCACTTTGAACCTGTTCCGGTTGAGCTTCATGTGGACAAAGACAAGCTGGACCGTGAATTCGATGCAATGACCGATGAAGCAGGTCTTACAAGGGACGAAAAGAACGAGCTGTCCCGCCGTGTCAACATGAAAGCCATCATGTATAACCCGGCCCGTATTCGTAAAGTGTGTGAGCATATTGCTAAACACTTCAAGGAAAAGATCGAGCCTAACGGTTATAAGGGTCAGGTGGTCGTCTATGACCGTGAATGCTGCTTGATGTACAAAGCCGTCCTTGATGAGCTCCTCGGAGAGGAAGCGACCACCATCGTCATGGACACGAACAACGACAAAGAAGATCGTTATAAGAAATATCGCCGTGACCGTGATCAGGAAAGTAAAGTTTTGGATTATTTCCGTGATCCAAACAGCCCGCTCAAACTCGTCATTGTTACCGCAAAGCTGCTGACCGGCTTTGATGCTCCTATTCTTCAGGCGATGTACCTTGACAAGCCTATGAAAGACCACACTCTCCTTCAGGCCATCTGCCGCACTAACAGAACCTATGATCAGGGAAAAACACATGGTCTGATCGTTGACTACATTGGTATCTTTGATGACGTAGCAAAGGCGCTCGATTTCGATGAAAACAGCATGCGCCGCATTATTACGAACATCGAAGAAATCAAGAAGCAGCTTTCGGCCCTTCTCAAAAAGTGCCTGAGCTATTTCATGGGCATCGACAGAACTATCGAAGGCTGGGAAGGCTTGATGGCAGCGCAGGAGTGCCTTCCGACAAACAAAGAGAAGGACGCTTTCGCTGCAAATTATCGTGTATTGAATCGTGCGTGGGACGCTCTTTCTCCCGATAGTTTCCTGAATCCTTACAAGGTGGACTATCAGTGGCTTTCCCGTGTTTATGAATCGGTCAAGCCCACTGATGGTCGTGGCGGTTTGATTTGGGCCTCTCTGGGTGCAAAGACCATCGAGCTGGTCCACCAGAATGTCACCGTCGGAGAGGCTGATGAGGAGATGGATATCCTCTCTATGGATGCCGACCTTATTGATGACTTTTTGGAGAAACAGAAAGACTTGAAGAAGACCACGAAGAAGGTCGAAATCAACCTTGTTGCTAAAATCCTGAAGCACGCCAACGAACCGAAGTTTGTGCATCTTGGCGAGAAACTTGAAGCTCTGCGTGAAAAGCATGAACAAGGCCTCATCACCAGCATTGAGTTCCTGAAGCTCCTGCTCGAACTCGCAAAGGAAGCGGCACAGGCAGAAAAAGAAGTCGTGCCGGAGCAGGAGATCGACAAAGGCATCGCTGCTCTTACCGAACTCTTTAATGGAATCAAGAATAAGAGCACCCCGGTTATCGTCGAGCGCATCGTGGCAGATATCGACAGCATCGTTAAAATCGTCCGCTTTGATGGTTGGCAGAGTACAACCGCCGGTAAACAGGAAGTCAAGAAGGCTCTGCGTAGCGTGGTCTGGATCAAGTATAAGATCAAAGACAAAGAGGTCTTCGATAAGGCCTACAACTATATCGAGCAGTATTATTAATCCTTTGGAAAGCGAGGTTTTTAGATGATTGGTGCAATAATTGGTGACATCGTCGGATCACGCTTCGAGTGGGATAACCACCGGTCAAAGGATTTCGAACTGCTCACTCACAAATGCTTCTTCACCGACGACTCCGTGATGTCTCTGGCCGTCTGCGATGCCCTCATGAAATGCCAAGGAGACTACAGCGACTTGGGCGAGCAGGCTATACGCTCCATGCAGAGTGTTGGACGTCCGTATCCCCACTGTGGATACGGCGGATCATTCCAACGTTGGATGTACTCCGACGATCCAAAGCCCTATAACAGTTACGGCAATGGGGCCGCAATGCGGGTCAGCGGATGCGGTTACGTTGGAAGAACCATTGATGAAGTCAAGCAGCTTTCAAGAGCTGTTACCGAAGTGACCCATAACCATCCGGAGGGTATAAAAGGAGCCGAAGCTACCGCTGTAGCTGTGTTCCTTGCCCGGACCGGAAAGAGCCTGATTGAGATACAGGATTACATTATAAAGTGCTACTATCCGTTGGGCTTTACCCTTGACAGCATCCGTGAGACCTATCAGTTTAACGAGACCTGTCAGGATACCGTCCCGCAGGCATTAGAGGCATTCTTTGAATCGACCAACTTCGAGGATGCCATAAGAAATGCCATATCCATCGGCGGCGACAGCGATACACTTGCTGCGATTACCGGTTCTGTTGCCGAAGCCTACTACGGTGTACCGACCAGCATTAGGAAACATGCTCTCACTTTCTTGGATGAGAGACTCCTAAAAATCCTGCTGGAATTTGAAAACCGGTATCCAGCAAAAATCGAGAAAAAGAACGAAACCGGTAGCGTAGGCATTTCCCCATCAACCGGTAAGAAAGTAAAAACGGGAGGTCGTGCAGAAATGATGGAATCAGCTATGGATGTTGCTGATCTTGAACTTGATGCCAGCACAGCCCATCCTGAAGAAACGACAAGTCAGAAGCTCTTTTCCCATCTGTTCGAGGCCTGCAACATTTTGCGTGGTCCTATCAATCAGGATGAGTATAAGAGCTACGTGACACCGATTCTGTTCTTCAAAAGGCTTTCTGATGTCTATGACGAAGAAACGCAGGTAGCCCTTGAGGAATCCGGTGGCGATGAGGAATATGCGAGCTTCGCTGAAAACCATCGCTTTGTCATTCCAGACGGATGTCACTGGCAGGATGTTCGTGAGGCAAGTGAAAACGTCGGAGTTGCTATCGTCAATGCAATGAACGGTATCGAGCGGGCTAACCCGGATACCCTGAGCGGCGTCTTTAGCAGCTTTGACGATGCGAACTGGACAGACAAAACAAAACTCTCGGACGAGAGATTAAAAGACCTCATTGAGCACATGTCCAAGCTCAAAGTCGGCAACAACAATTACTCTGCCGACGTCATGGGCGACAGCTATGAATTCCTGATCAAGAAATTCGCAGACCTGTCAAAGAAAAATGCTGGTGAGTTCTACACCCCTCGTTCTATCGTTAAGCTGCTCATTATGTTGCTGGCTCCCAAAGCTGGCGAAACCGTGTACGATCCGGCATGTGGAACGGGCGGGATGCTAATCGAGGCCATCCGATTCATGCATGGTGACAAACTCACCTATGGCCGCATATACGGTCAGGAGAAGAATCTTGCGACTTCTGCTATTGCCCGGATGAACTTATTTTTGCACGGTGCTAAAGATTTCAAGGTCACGCAGGGAGATACTCTTCGCTCACCAAATTATCTGGAAAGAGGTTCTCTGCAAACCTTTGATTGTGTGGTAGCGAATCCTCCATTCTCTCTGAAGAACTGGGGCTCCGAACAATTCAGCAGCGACATCTACGGTCGTAATATCTGGGGCTGCCCGACTGACTCCAACGGTGACTTTGCATGGCTGCAGCACATGGTGAAGTCAATGAACCCGAAGACCGGGCGCTGCGCTGTTGTACTCCCACAAGGAGTCCTGTTCAGAAGCGGCAAGGAGGGAGAAATCCGTAAGCAGCTCGTTGAGTCGGATAAGCTGGAAGCTATCATCACAATGGCGAGTGGCGTATTCTACTCGACCGGAGTGTCCGCTTGTATTCTTTTCCTGAACAACAATAAGGCTGTTTCTCACAGAGGCCGCATTTGTATGATCGACGGTTCCGGTATCTACACTCCGCAACGAGCGCAGAACATCATGACAGAAGCCGATATTCAGACTGTTTTCGATTACTACACCGCTTATGAGGATGTGATTGAAAAGGTCAAGATCGTCACGATTGCTGACATTCGAGAAAAGGACTATTCTCTGGCAATCAACAACTATATCGAAAAGAAGGAACAAGAAACAGTTCCTCCGGAAGAAATCCGCAGACAGTACTTCGAGGCCTATGACGAGATGATCGAGGCCGAAGCACGGATGAGAGAACTGCTGCTGAAAGGAGGCTACATCAGTGAGTAAGAGAATAACAATCGAAGAACTGCAGTCCTACCTCTGGAACTCTGCAGTTCTGCTCAGAACCAACATTGATGCCGGTGCCTACAAGCAGTATATTTTCCCACTTCTTTTCTTCAAGCGCATCTGCGATGTGTACGATGAAGAAACATCTAATGCTGTCGAAGAGTACGGTGATGATGCATCCGAATTTGATGAGGACGAGATCCATACCTTTATTGTTCCGAAGGGCTATCACTGGAATGATGTCCGTGCCGTTTCCGAAAATGTTGGCGTAGCTATCGTTGAGGCCTTCCGAAAAGTTGAAAATGCCAACTCATCAAAGCTGCAAGGTATTTTTGGCGACGGCGCTTGGACAAATAAGAATCGCCTCCCCGACAGGCTTTTGAAAGATCTGTTGGAGCACTTCAGCACGAAAACACTGTCTATTGCCAACTGCCCTGAGGATGAGCTCGGCCAAGGGTACGAATATCTGATTAAAAAGTTTGCAGATGACAGCGGCCACACAGCACAGGAGTTCTATACCAACCGTACCGTTGTCCACCTGATGACTGAAATGCTGAAACCGGAATCCGGCGAATCCATATATGACCCAACCTGTGGAAGTGCCGGTATGCTCATTTCAGCCATAGCGTACTTAAAGGCACAAGGCAAGGAATGGCGAAATGTAGCTGTCTATGGCCAGGAGATCAATGCACTGACATCAGCTATCGGCAAGATGAATCTGTTCTTGCATGGCGTTAAGGACTTTAGCATTGTCAACGGCGACACACTTGCTTCTCCCGCTTTCATTGAAAACGGCAAGCTGCAGCAATTTGACCTCTGCCTTGCGAACCCCCCATACTCCATTAGCCAGTGGGATCGAGCCGCTTTCGAGAGCGACAAATACGGTCGCAACTTCTTAGGGGTTCCTCCGCAGGGCCGTGCCGACTATGCTTTTCTTCAGCACATTATTGCAAGCCTCAAAGAGGATACCGGTCGATGTGCTATCCTGTTCCCGCACGGAGTTCTTTTCCGTAACGAGGAAAGTGCAATGCGTGAACGGTTGGTCCGCAGCGACAGAGTAGAATGCGTTATCGGTCTGGGTCCGAACCTGTTCTATAACTCTCCGATGGAGGCCTGCATCATGATTTGCCGCATGACTAAGCGTCCGGAGCGTCGAGGACAAATTCTCTTTATCAATGCTGTGAACGAAGTCGAGCGTAAGAACGCACAAAGCTATTTGGAGGACCGTCATATTCAGCGAATCGCAACTGCGTATAAGAATTACTGCGATGATGGCGACTTTGCTAAAATCGCAACCATTCAGGATATTGCTGATAACAACTTCTCACTCAGCATTCCGCTGTATGTCAAGCCGGAAGTGAACGAGGAAGAAATCGATACTCGCACGGTTCAGGAGCACTACGACAGCTGGAGAGCAGCCTCTGAAATGATGAAACTGAGCTATGAGAAACTGAATGCCATGCTGGGAAAGGAGGCTGAAGATAATGAGTAAAGTGAAATTGGGCGATGTCGCCATTGAACACAAGGAAACCTGTAAAGGCAGCAAGGACGGATACCCAATTGTCGGACTTGAGCATCTGGTCCCTGAAGAAGTAACTCTCACCGCTTGGGATGAGGGCAGCGATAACACCTTCACAAAGATGTTCCGCAAAGGTAATGTTCTTTTCGGTCGACGCAGAGCCTATCTCAAAAAGGCAGCCGTTGCGCCGTTCGACGGCATTTGTTCTGGCGACATCACGGTAATAGAAGCCATCCCAGATCGCATTCTTCCAGAGCTTCTTCCGTTTATCATTCAGAATGATGAACTGTTTGACTTCGCTGTTGGTAAATCCGCCGGGTCCCTCTCTCCCCGTGTAAAGTGGGAGCATCTGAAAAACTATGAGTTTGAACTGCCTGATATGGACAAACAGCGTGAGCTTGACGAGCTCCTGTGGGCTATGGACGCCACGAAAAAATCCTATCAGAAATTGATTGCAGCGACGGATGAGCTGGTGAAATCTCAATTTATCGATATGTTCGGAGAGCCTAAGAACAGCCCAGACGCAGTGAGTT
>CAVGIM010000006.1:0-44385 GCA_963629575.1 Candidatus Methanomethylophilaceae archaeon | reverse complement strand
GGCAGAGCGATAAATCAAAATTTACTGCACAGAGAGTCCATTTAAAGCACAATATCCATACTTTTCGAAAGTATATTAATGCAAAGCTTTGTGATAAATACACCTCTAACACAAAAAGGTCCCAGATGCAATCCACTTTCTACAACATCTTATTACAAGAAAAAGTACTCTGCGAAATTCCTGATTCTATATGCAACGACACATCTGTCACCAATCCCACACTATTTCTAAATTGGCTACCATCCGTCCTTGACAAAAAAATCAACATAGGCGATTTTCGCGTATTGCAGCCTTGGATGCTCACCGCAATCGCCACACTCTCTCGAAGAGAATTAGGCGCTAGAATATATCCCATCTGTGAATTGGGGAGACCGACAGCAAAATTCGCAAACGAACTAGGGTTATCCCGAATAGCAAATAGCGATGCCGATGCAGCCTATCAAGAAAGCGGTAGAACTGTAAAATTACATAGAATAAATGATTATGCGAAAATAGAGCTCCTTGCCGAAAACATTGCAAAACTAGCCATAAAAGAAGATTGCAATTCTGATGAATACATCGATTCTCAAGAAACAACATTTACCTTAAGATACATTCTTATTGAACTTCTCCGGAACGTAATCCAGCACTCCGGCGATCCCTACGGTGGTGTTGTTGTAGCACAAAGAATGGACCAAGGAAAAGACTACCAGCAAGAAAGAGCCGTTCAAATTTGTGTTGCGGACAATGGTTGCGGAATATTCAATTCCTTAAAAGAAATGCATTCCGACATTACCGACAACAAAACAGCCCTTGAACGCGCGCTCTGGCCGTCTCTTTCAGGAAAATTTCCAAAAGGCTTGTCCGGTAGCAGTCAAAATGCAGGAATGGGTCTTTTTATTATATCTGAACTAGTAAAAAGACTTGCCGGCAGAATGCTAATTGTTTCTGGAAACGATGCCTTACTGCTAGAAGGTTCCCTAGAAGAAGGTGTTTCAAACAAGATTAGTTTTCTTGAATGCAAATTCAACGGAACACTAATTGTTGTGGACATCCCCAAAAGAAGCGTTGCCGATTTCGAAGAACTTTTTTCAAGAATCCAAAAAACAGCAACCGAAAGATCCATTTCGAAAAAAAAGGTTTCTTTTATCCAATTTGATAAAAGCCCAGAAACAGCCCTTAAAATAAAACTAAGCATCGCAAACGAGAATACCGTCGAAGCAGAAAAATACAGCACCAAATATCTTATTCCAAACATTGAAAAGGGAAGAGAACTTTGCCTAGACTTTTCTGGATTTAAAATTACAACACAAAGTTTCCTCCACGCAATTCTATTTAATGCACTAAAACTAGCGTACAAAAAAAATGTTCAAATATACGCCATAAATTTAACTCCGGCAGTAAAAGATTGCATCCTATTGCTCGAATGGTACACTTTAGGCACAAACGAAACATTTTAACACCCCATTTTTAAAGGTTTAAAACTAAACGCGAGCAGCCCCAAAAGAGCCGCCCGCATTTCAACCCGCAACGAAAACCGCTAGACCGAAGCAGCCGCGTATTCCGCCTTCACATCGGGCGTCCCGGGCTTTCCGCGGACCGCAGCCGCCAAGTTCGCCCGGTCGATCTCCGCCCCGCAGCGGGAAACGAAATCCGCATACCCCGAAAGCGAGGACAGGCAAGAAAGATAGGTGACCAGCCGACCGTTGAGAAGCGAGAGAAGTCTCTTTCGGATGCCCGTAGCGTTTTCGCCCTTCCCGGCCTTCGCCGTGGTAAAAGCGTCGCTAGCCCGGTGGAATGCGTCCTGGGCGGAACGGAGAGACGCGAGAAGCTCGCCGACCCCTTCGAGAAGGGAAATGTCCGCCTTGGACGCTTCCGAAGAGAAGTCCCCGAGCATACTCTCGACAAGCGAGGACTCCTCCGCGTAGCTCTTCCCGGTAATCCCCCGCCCGTACTTCCGGAAAGTCGAAAGCAAGCGACCCGCAGCCGCCTTCTTTTTCTCGACGGGAATCGCCGCGTAGCCCGTCAGCGCGTCCGCCAGGTCGCGGATTATCCCGTCACGCGCGATATCCGCTTCGTCGAGCGTGCTTTCCGCCCGGTCGCTGCGGATAGCCGCCGAAATTTCGAGGGCGAGCCGCTCCACGTCCGCCATCATCGAGGCAAGGTTCCCGTCCCCCGAAAGCGCCCCCTCCCCGGACGACACGGCGTCCCGGTAAAGCCGGACAATCGTCGAGGAAAGGGTGTCGAGTTCGGAAACCCGCAACTGTTGTTTGATCTTGTTCATTTTTCTGTCTCCCGCGGGAACGTGAACCCATCCCGATTGCCCATTTTGCCCCGCGAAACCAAAACGTCCAACTCCAAAAGCCTCCTCCACATACCGTAAAGACAACCTTTGTCCCATAAACATATAAAACGGTCCCGGAAATGCCCGGAATCCAAAGTTTATTTTACAAAAATGCGTCAAAACGATATTCCAAGACCCGTAAAATCGCAAAAGTCAACCGCGGGCAATTCAAATTTTTACAAAAACTCATCCAAAATGACCCGGGGAACTCGATTTTCCCCTAAAACGCATCCAATACGACCATGGAAACACAATTTTTTCCTAGAATTGTCTCAAATCAATTGCGAACAACAAGACTTTTTCATAAAATCGTTTCACAACAATTATGAACTGTTCGTTTTTATTAAAAAACTTTTCAACTCAACTGCAGTAAATATGATTTTCCCCTAAAACAGACTCTAAGGGATGCGGACAAAGAAAATTTTCTTAAAAACACCCAAAAACAACTGCAGACAATTCGTTTTTTTCAAAAAACTATTCCACCACCACCCCGCTCAAACAGTCCTCCGTAACATTTCTACAAAAAGATACCCGCCGGCAAAGCCGGCGGGTACTTTTCATTCCGATCATTCCCCGAGGCACGCGTCGAGCTTTGCCGTGATATCCTTTTTATCCATGTGCTGCCCGATGAAAACCAGGCGGATTTCACGGTCGCCGTATTTTTCGTCCCACATCTTTCGGACTTCGGGTTCCTCGGCGAGAGCGCGCTCCTGTTCGCCCTTGTTCAACGAAGCGATCCAGCGTCCAAGGCAACGCGCGCTCGCATCCTTGCCGGCCTGTTCAAAGATATAGGAATACACGCGGTCGTCTTCAAACCAGAGGATTCCCTTGGAGCGGATAATGCTGTTCGGGTAGCTGTCCAGAAACTTTTCGAGCCTTTCGCGGTTGAACGGGCGACGGCTCATATACACGAACGTCCCGATGCCGTATTCTTCCGACTCCCCTTCTTCCTCTTCTTCGGGATTTTCCAACTGCCGGATCCAGGCGGCGGAACTCGAAACCTTGTTAAAGTCAAACAGCTTCGTATCGAGAATGTCCTGGATATCGACCTTGCCGAAATTCGTTTCGATCATTTTCGCTTCGGGCTGGAGAGCGCGGACAACCGCCTTGACATGCTTTAGTTCGTCTGCGGAAACGCTATCCACCTTGTTCAGGACTATCGTGTTGCAAAATTCGATCTGCTGCACGAGAAGGCTCGCGACATCTTCCTCGTCCCTGCTTTCGTCGAGGAGCTTTTCGCCGCCGCCGAATTCCGTAGCGAGCCGCATGCAATCGACAACCGAGATGATGCCGTCGAGGTGACACGGGAGCGGCTTCCCGTCACGGCTTTTCAGCTTGGAACCCATGAGCGTAATCGTCTGCGCAATCGGGAGCGGTTCGCAGATGCCGCTCGCTTCGATGAGAATGTAGTCGAACTTGTCCTGCTCCAGAATCTGCGCGATTTGCTCGAGAAGGTCCGTCTTGAGCGTGCAGCAGATGCAGCCGTTCGAAAGCGGCACGACGGAATCCTTCTGCTGGACGTTTCCGCCCTTTTCTATCAGCGTCTGGTCAATGTTCACTTCGCCGATGTCGTTGACGATGACCGCGACATGGTATCCCTGCTGGTTGTTCAGAACGTGGTTCAGAAGAGTCGTCTTGCCTGCGCCGAGGTAACCGGCGAGAAGCGTAATGGGAACAGATTTCATCTTGGAACTCCTTGTATTAAAAATTCGATGCGTCGGATTCCGAAAGGTTCGTTATCGACAGAGGCAATCCGTCCGCAGGCGAAACCGTCCGACAAAGCGACGATTCGCCGAGCGTCTTCCAGAAAGCCTTCTGCAGGTTTTCCAGAGTAAATTCGGGAACTTTCCTGCGCAGCAAGTGCGCCTTCGCGAGATCTTCCGTGTAGGATTCGAGCGGGACGGCGTGGTAGTTTCCCGCCTCCTGCTGCGTCACCGAGGCTTCGAGCGTTGCCGACAGGATTTCGATTTTTTTCCCGTCGCCCTTTTGCGTCTTTCGCACGGTAAACTTTGCCACCCCGCCCAGGTTCGTTTCGAGCTGCTGCTGGTTCGATATAAAATTCCCGAGCGACCAGTAAACAAGCGCGCGATTCCCCGCCGCCGTCGTAAAGATTCCATACGGCTCGATAACATGGGGGTGCGCGCAGACTAGAATATCCGCCCCGGCATCGATCGCCTGCTCGGCTTGCCTCATCGCCTCTTCCGTCGGAAGCGCCGTATATTCCGTCCCGAAATGCAAAAAGGCGACCGTCACCTCCGCGCGGGCTTCCGCCATTCGCACCCGAGAAATCCACTCGCCGCTCGAATCCAGAAGATCCACGAGATACGGACGATTTTTCGGCAGCTTCTGGCCGTTCAGCCCGTAGGTGAAGTTCACGAAGGCAAAGCGGATGCCGTTCCTTTCGAGCGTAAAGACCGAGTCCCGGTCAGATGCCGTCGCATGGATTCCCAGCGCCTTCGCCGGCTTGTCCTTCCAGAAGTCGAGCGTGTAATCGACTGCGCGTTCGCCACGGTCTATCGTATGATTTGTCGCATGGGTCACGATGTCAAAGCCCGCGGCGATTTCCGCTAGGCCCAGTTCTTCCGGCGACCCGAAGCTCGGGTAGGACGAATAGCCTTCGCTGCGCGGAACAAAGACCGTCTCCTGGTTCACCACGGCGATGTCCGCGGCCCGGATATCCTTTTTCCAGTGCGCAAAGATTCCGTCGAAATCGCACCGGGCAGAATCTTCCGCGCAATCCTTAAAAAGCGGCGTGTGAAAGAGAACATCCCCGATGGCGAAGAAGGAAACCTCCGAAACCGTCGAATCGGGAACTTCCGGCACTTCCGCGGAACTCGACGAAGCGGAAAAGTCCGACGCAGAACTTTCCGCCAAGGCCTCTTGCACGACGATCTTTTCTTCGGGATTTTTCGCCGTCCCGCAACAAGCTACCAAAAAGGCCAGCGGGAGAAGAAAAAATCTTTTCATCGGCAAGGAAGATCTTGGCATCCGGGCGTCCTTTAGGAGAGCGATGTTTCCTGGAACTTGAGCGACGGAAAGTTCTTCTCGGCGAGGCTCAGACGGTATTCGTTCGGGAACAGGCAAACGAAACGTTCTTCCTTGTCGCGCATGCAGTCGATGCCGTTTTCATCGACAAACTTTTCCACATCCTGGGCAGGGCCGACAATCCAGCGGACGCCGTAAGAAGGAATGCGGTCGAGCGAAACGTCCGCACCGTATTCCGCCATCAGCCGATACTTGAGAACGTCGAACTGGAGCTCCCCCACCACCCCGATGACGGGAATCGCCGACTTGAAGGGCTGATACAGTTGGGTCGCGCCTTCCTCCGTCAGCTCCTTGAGACCTTTCGAAAGCTGCTTGGACTTGAGAGGGTTCAAAAGCGTCACGCGGGCAAAAAATTCCGGAGCGAAATCGGGAATGCCCGTAAAGTTCATCTTTTCGCCCTTTGTGAGCGTATCGCCGATGTGGAAAAGCCCCGGATCGTTGATGCCCACGATGTCGCCCGCCCACGCCGTATCGATGACTTCCTTGTCCTTCGCGAGAAACGCCGTCGGAGCGGCCAGCCGGATTTCCCTGCCGGAGCGCACGTGATGGACCTTGTCCCCGCGGGTAAATTCCCCGGAACAGATTCTGAGGAAAGCGGTCCTGTCGCGATGCTTCGGGTCCATGTTCGCCTGGATTTTAAACACAAAGCCGCTGAAATCCGGTTCCTCGGGAGAAACCGTTCGCTTGTCCGTTTCGCGGGGCATCGGCGCCGGAGCGAGACTCGCAAAGGCGTTGAGCAGCTGGCGGACGCCAAAATTGTTTACCGCGCTTCCAAAGAAGACCGGGCACATTTCCCCTTTCAAAAAAAGTTCGTGATCGAACGGATCCATTCCGCCCGTCACCATGTCATATTCCTCGCGGAACTGGGCGACCCAGTTCTCCCCGCAAAGCTCGACAAGCCGCGGGTCGTCCGGACCGTCCATCGGGAGAATTTCCTGGTGTCCGGACTTTTCGTCATAGACGTTGAACGTGTTCTCCGCAATCGAATAGACGCCCTTGAAAAGCTTCCCGACGCCAATCGGAAGCGTAAACGGAATCGCCTTGATTTTCAGGACGGATTCGATCTGGTCGAGCAAGTCGAGGACCGGGCGACCGTCGAGATCCATCTTGTTGATGAACGTGATAATCGGCGTGTGCCGCATCCGGCAGACTTCCATCAGCTTGATCGTCTGCTTTTCGACACCGTTTACGCTATCGATAAGGACAAGCGCGGAATCGACAGCGGTGAGCGCACGATAGGTATCTTCGCAAAAATCCTGGTGCCCCGGCGTATCGACCAGGTTGAACCAGCAGCCTTCAAACGGAAAATTCAGGACGGAACTCGAAACCGAAATTCCGCGTTCCTGTTCGATCTTCATCCAGTCGCTGACCGTGTAGCTGCGGTTCGCCTTGGCGCGGACATGCCCCGCTTCGCGGATGACCTTTCCATACCAGAGAAATTTTTCGGTAATCGTCGTCTTTCCCGCATCCGGGTGGCTGACAATGGCAAAGGTGCGTCGCTTCGCGATTTCTGGATTGGTAGTCAAAATGGCCTCGTTCGTTATCGAAGCCAAATATAGAAATTTATCCCGTAACGCCGGACTATTCCGGGTGACGCTCCAAATCGAGAATCAGGGACTGGAGCGAATCCTCGACCGCGGACCGGAACGCCCCGGAACCGAGACTGCAGCTTTTGACCGGATGTTCCACGTCCTTGCCCTGGATGATTCGGATAACGGGAAACCCGCCCTCCATCGAAAAAAGAACCGAATAGCCTTTCTTCAGCAACTTGTCAATCAGATCGCGCATAGGGGAAAACTCCTGTCATGAAGTGGAGGTGAAAAACGTTTTCGTTAAAATACACTTTTTGACCGGCAAAGTCAAAAGGTCATCTCTAAAAATTCAATTTTCAAAAACTTGGTTGCGGCGCTTCGGGCGGGTTCGGCATTCTTGCCATCGCCTGGTATCACGCAAATCCAAATTACTCATCCAGAAAATCGGCGCTTTCCAAGCTCTTGGGAAGACTCTTGGAAGTCTTGACGCCGAGCTTCAGGAGCTTTTGCGCCTGGGCGGTCAAGTTTCCCTGTCCGTTTTTCAACTGCCCGAGCGCTTTATCGTAAGCGTCTTGCGCGCCTTTGAGACCGGAACCGATTTTTCCGAAGCTCTCGGCGAAGCCCACGAACTTTTCGTAAAGCCGTTCTCCCTGTTTCGCGATTTCCTCGGCGTTTTTGCCTTGCGCTTCTCTCCGCCAGATGTCCGCGACAAGGCGGATACACGCGATGAGATTTGTCGGGCTGACCATCAGGATGTGCTTGCCATAAGCGTAGTTCCACAGATTCGGATCGCTCTGCATCGCGAGCAGATAGGCCGATTCGATGGGCATGAAGAGAACCACGAAGTCGAGCGTATCGCTTTGCGCCTGTTCATACTTTTTGTCGGCGAGCTCGTCGATGTGCTTCTTTACGGACAGGCAGTGATCCTTCCGGGCTGCCTCCTGTACCGCGGAATCGTCCGAATTCAGGAACTTTTCGTATGCGGTCAGGGAAACCTTCGAATCGATGATAATCGTCCGATTGTCGGGAAGACGCAAAAGCACGTCGAGCCTTCCGTTTTTCCCATCGGGCTTCTTTACGCTTTCCTGCACGGTGTAATGCACGTTTTTCTGGAGGCCCGAGCGTTCGAGAATCGTCGAAAGAACCATTTCGCCCCAGTCGCCCTGGACCTTGGAATCTCCCTTGAGAGCCTTCGCGAGACTTGCCGCCTCTTTCGAAACCGTCTGCGTCTGCTTGACCAGGTTCTCGATCTGCTCCTTGATGGAGGCCCTTTCCCGGATGCTATTCTCCTTGGTGTCCTGGACCGTCTTGTTAAACGCCGACAGATTCTCGCTGAGCGGCTTCAGAAGCGATTCGACGCTTTCCCGGCTCGTTTTGGTGAACGTCTTCGACTTTTCCTCGAAAATTCTGTTGGCGAGATCCTTGAATTCCAAAAGGGAATTCTTCTGGGCTTCGGCCCGAACGCTCTTTTCCTTTTCCTTCTCCGCTTCCCGAATCTTTCTGTCTTCTTCCCGGGCGTCACAGGCTTCTTGCCATTTATCATGCCATGATTTCGCTTCGGCGCGGGATTCGACAAGCTCTCGTTCCGCCCTTGCCGACTGTTTTTCCGCTTCGGAAAGTTTCGCTTCGACGCGCGCCTTTTCGTCGGAAGTTTCGCCGAGCCTTTGCTGCAACGATTCCGCCTTTGCATGGAATGCCGTGATTTCTTCGCGAAGCGACGTTCTTTCGCGCATCCAGAGATAGCCCAGAACGAGCGCTCCGAGAAGACAGCCGGACAGAAAGAGAAGAAAGCCCATGGAAACCTCCTTTTCACGGGACATCTAAAACATAGGATCTGGAATTGACAAAATCTGTCAATCCATCGGTTTTTCCCGAAACTTTCGCTCGTTCACCTTCCGGTTCAGTTCATCGTAAAGCGCGTAAAGTCTCTGCGTGCCGTTTTCCAGGATGTAGTAATGGCGAATGTAGGGAACGAGCAGCGCGAGAAAGGCGACAGACAAAAGCAAAACGGGAATCGACGGAAACGCATGGAAAAAGAGAATCCCGACAACAAGCAGCAGAGCGAAAAAGAGCGTTACAAAGAGATGCGCCAGGCGTTCGTGCGAAAAAAAGCGGATTTGCAGAATAAGGTCCGCAAGGGCCGCCTCGCCCGCTTCGAGCGCGAAATCGTCCGCAAGAAATTCTTCCGTCTGCGCGATATAGTCCAAAAGACGCTTCTTCATGTCGCAACCTCTAGCGAAAACTTACTATCTTTTCGCCCGAAATGCAAGAAAACCGCACTCTGCACAACGCATTACGCCAGGTCCGGCATCACATCGGCAAGATCCAGATGTGCGGATTTTCCGTATCGGGGCTAGCCACCTACCTGCAGCTTCCCGAACTCGATTTTTGCGTCGATATGGGCGAATGTCCCGTTTCCGCAATCGGCATCAATCACGTGTTCCTGACGCACGCCCACGGCGACCACAGCCGTTGCCTGATGCGCCATCACAGCCTCCGCCGGATGATGGGCGTCGAGCGTTCCTCGATCTACTACATGCCGGAAGATCTCGTCCCGGGCGCAAAGGCGTGGATCCACTCCGAGGCGATGTTCGAAGGCGTTCCGGAAAACCGCTTCAAGCTCCCCGAAATCGTGCCGATGCCCGCCGGGGAGAAAATGCCTCTCCGCTACCGAAAGGACCTCTCGATCGAAGCGTTCCCCGTAAAGCACGCGCAGCTGGGAAAATCCCACTTTCTGCCGTCGATGGGAGTGACGCTCTACAGCCACAAGAACAAGCTGAAACCCGAATATGCCGGGTTCGAAACCTCGAGGATCATCGAACTCCGCAAGCAGGGCGTATGCATTACGCGCGAAGTTTTCGACCCGATGATTTCCTTTCTCGGCGACGCGCTCGGCGAGAACCTGGAAGCTTCCGAACTCCGGTCCGTCTGGGATTCCGAAATTCTCGTTTCCGAATGCACGTTCCTTGACGACGGCGAGGAATCGATGGCGGAGAAAAAGGGACACACCCATATTTCCCAAATCGCAAAGGCTCTCGAATCCCACCGGGATTCCATGCGCTGCAAGTATATCGTCCTCAACCATTTTTCGATGAAGTATTCCGCGGAGCATATCCTGGAAACGCTCCAGAAAAAGATTCCCGAAGACTTTCGAAACCGGGTTGTCGCATTTATCTAGGGAGAACATGACCGAAGAAGTAAAAAGCCAGAAAGTCGCCGAGAAGAAGGAATCCTCCATTCCCGAATTTTACCGGGACCTTTCGCAAGACAGGGAATACCCGTGCCTCTGGCACTTTGTACACAGGCACGTCCCGGGAACGCGCAAGCCCATCCAGACGGAGGGAAACCTTCCCGACAAGCGTCCTATCGACTGGAAGGAACTCTTTCCGAGCGAAAGCGGACATGTCGAGATCGAAATCGGTTCGGGCAAGGGAGGCTTTCTCGTGGAATACGGAAAGCGTCACCCGGACTACCGCATCCTGGGAAGCGAATGGGATCTGACATGGGCGCACTACGCGGCAAGCCGCGAGATGCGGAACGGCGTCGGCGAAAATACGGCGATGCTCCGGGGCGACGTGTTCTACTTTCTGCGAGACCGCGTCCGCGACGATACGGTCGATGCGTTCCACATGTATTTTCCGGATCCGTGGCCAAAGGAACGCCACCACAAGAACAGGCTTCTGCGCGACGAATTCCTCGTCGAGGTCGCCCGGGTGCTGAAACCGGGCAAGCGTCCCTTCTACTGGGGAACGGACCACCGGGAGTACAACGAAATCGCGCTCGAAACGTTTGACCGATTCCCGACAGCGAAAGTACTCGTGCGAAACGAAGCCCCTCCCACAGAAGGCATCATGACGAACTTCGAAAGAAAATACCGGGAAGAGGGTCGCCCGATATACCGCAGCGTCATCGAATTCGAAAAGCCCTGAAAGGCGGACGGAGTATGCTCGAACAACTTGTCATCCGAAATTTCGCCCTGATCGAAGAATGCACGATTCGATTCGGGAAAGGCTTTTCCGCGATAACCGGAGAGACCGGAGCGGGAAAATCCATGCTGATGGCGGCGCTCCGAACTGTCGTCGGCGGAAAGCCTCCCCTATCCGCGGTCCGAAACGGAACGGAAAAGGCGTCCGTCGAAGCGACATTTCGCATTTCGAAAGACAGCGAAGCGAAACGCATCCTGGAAGCCCAGGAAATCGACTCGGACGACGAACTTGTCATTCTCCGCGAAATTCTCGCCAGCGGAAAAAGCCGTGCCCGCGTAAACGGCACGGTCGTGAATCTCGCGACGCTCGAAAGTCTCGGCGATACGCTCATCCAGATGCACGGTCAGAGCGACCAGCTCCTTTTGCGCGACCTGCAGGTCCAGCGGAAAATGCTCGACGAATACTGCGACGACAAGGCGGAACTCTCCGCCTACGAAAGCGCCTGGACCGAATGGACGCGCCTCAAGGCCGAACTGCAGCGTGTAGAAGAAAACGCGAAAAGCCTCTCGGAGCAAAAGGAATTCCTCGAATTCCAGAAAAACGAGCTGGAAAAGGCATCGCTCCGCAAAGGCGAAGAAGCGGAACTCGAAGAAAAAACCGCGGCGGCAGCCAAGTCCGAAGCGAAAGTCCGGGCTGTCGAGGAACTCCGGGAACTTTTCGACGGGGAAAACGGCCTGCGTTCAAGGTTCGACGCGTTCAGCGCAAAGACGCGACAGTTCGCCTCGAAGATTCCCGAAATCGAGGAATGGTCGAGAAAACTCGCCGACGCATACGATTCGCTCTCCTTTGTCGAAGAGGCTCTCGGAGACGTCGAACGCTCGTCGGACCTAGATCCCGCCGAACTCGACCGCGCCAATTCCAGGCTCGCCCAAATCCAGCGACTGAAACGCAAATACCACACGGACGAAGCGGGTCTAGTCGAACTCTTCGCCCGGCGAAAGCGCGAACTCGAAAGCCTCGAAAACCTCGACGCGGACCTTTCCGAAATTCGAAGGAAAATCGGAAAATGCGAAAGCGGGCTTCGGGAAACGGCAAGCGCACTATCCGAAAAGCGCAAGGCGGGAAGAATCTCGCTCGACGCGAAAGTCGAACAGCACCTGCATTCCCTCGGGATGCCCAAGGCCCGGTTCGTCACTTCGATTCTCGAGGACGCCTACACGCCGACGGGAAAGGACCGCGTCGAATTCTGCATAGCGCCCAATGTCGGCGAAGGGGAAAAGCCCTTGCGTCTCGCCGTTTCCGGCGGAGAACTTTCCCGTGTACTTCTCGCCTTCGAATCTGTCCTCGCGGAACTCGACAGCACCCCGGTCCTCGTCTTTGACGAAGTCGATTCGGGTATCAGCGGCGAAGTCGGAAACCGTGTCGGCGAAGCGCTTCGCGAGATAGGCAGGTTTCACCAGGTCCTCTCGATCACGCACTTGCAGCAGGTCGCGTGCCGCGCCGAGGCGCACCTAGCCGTCGAAAAACGCGAAAACGCGGAAGGCCGAACCGTTTCGACCGTAAAATTGTTATCATATCAGGAAAGAATCGTGGAAATTTCGCGGATGCTCGGCGACGCCAAGTCCCCCACCTCGATTGCCCACGCGAAAGAACTGTTGGAGGGCACCGATGCCTCTAAGTGAAAAGCTTCTGAACCTGCGGCTGAGAGGCCGCGTCTGGCGAATCGTTCGCGCCGCGCTCTTTGTCCCGCTGATAGCCTGCATCTGGACGGAACACAGCTATTCCGCGGCAATGCTCACGCTCATCGTTCTTATCCTAACCTGGCTGAACACCTGGCAGCTCCGCGTCCAGGAAACGGAAGCGCCTTACTACCAGCTGTGGCTGAATGTCATCGAGGGAATCCTCTCGGTAACGGTGATGTCGAGCATCCTCGTCCGAAACTACATCAAGGACGACGACTTCGAAATTCTCCTCTCCGTGGGCTGCGGATTTCTGCTCGCCCGTGTCATCGCCCATTCGCTTCTCTCCCTTTCCATTTTGCGGGAGGGAAAGTCCCTTCCGGGGCGACACGTCTGGTCCAAGATTTCCACGGTGGCCATCAACGCGACAATGCTCGTCTATATCCTCGGGCTTGAACGCTTCCAGCAGATTTTCATGGTCGCGAGCCTTCTCGTGATGGGCGCAGCGTCCGCCTCCTACCTCTACTGGTACTACCGCGATCCCGCCCACCGAAAGCCTCTTTCCATCGCAAGCCAGCTGACGATGACGCGAATCGTGCTGACGCCTTTCTTTCTCTGGGTTTTCTTCTACGACAACGACTTGAACTACACGAACAACCACATCGTCTTCAAGATTCTCGCCCTGGTGATGGTCCTGGGATTCATGCTCACCGATTTTCTGGACGGCCATCTGGCTCGAAAATGGGGCGAAGTCTCCACCCTCGGCAAATACCTGGACCCGTTCAGCGACAAGATTTCGAACATGACGATTTTCCTCTGCTTTATCGCGACAGGATACGCTCCCGTCTGGATGGTCGCGCTGATCTACTTCCGCGAAGCGAGCGTCGAAACGCTCCGAACCCTTGCGGCAGCCGAGAACATCATCATGCCGGCGCGTCGCAGCGGCAAGTGGAAAACGGCAATCCAGGGTATCGGAATCGTCGTCATTCTCGTCGGGGCACTCGATCCCGTCCAGCAAATCGAAGGATTCAAGGCCGTTTGGGAAGTGCTCCCCACCGCTTCGATGGGCGTCATCACGTTCATTACCCTGGCGAGCGGAATCGATTACTTTGTCGCTTCCAGACACGTTTTGCAAAAATATGTCTAGACAATGGACAAAAACCCTTGACAGCGATGCCGACATTTACTATATATGGGTCGTGCCAAGCGGCACACACCTCGACGCGGGGTGGAGCAGTTGGTAGCTCGTTGGGCTCATAACCCAAAGGTCGCAGGTCCAAGTCCTGCCCCCGCTACTAAAAAGACTCGGATATTCCGGGTCTTTTTTTGTGCGCTAATCGCAGAGACCGAACAATCCCCTAAAACCGTTAAACCCGATGAAGTTCCAGGGCAACCGCATCGTCAAGCTTCACGGAAGCGATGCGGGAAATTCCCTTGATTTCCTGGGTGACGCCGTAGAGCATGTCCGCGGCGGCCATCGTACGCTTGTTGTGCGTCACCAGGATAAACTGCGTCTGGTTCGAGAAGTGGCGCAAAAGTTCCATGAATCGCCCGATGTTCGCATCGTCAAGCGGTCCATCGACTTCGTCCAGGACGCAATAGGGCGAAGGCTTTTCCATGTAGATGGCAAAGAGAAGCGAAACGGCAGTCAGTGCGCGTTCGCCTCCCGAAAGGGCGGTTACGCCGCGCATTTTCTTGCCGGTCGGGCGAGCGTTGACCTCGATGGTCGCTTCGAGCGGATCGACGCCTTCCTGGAGAATCAGCTTCGCTTCGCCGTTTATCATGACGCGGCCGAAAACGTCCTGGAAATTTTTCTGGATGTTGCGGAAAGTCGAAAGGAACCGGTTGCGCGCCCTTTCGTCGCAAATCGCGATTGCCCGTTCCAGGGAAGCCCTGGCCTTGTCCAGATCGTCGAACTGTTTTTCGACTTCGGCAAGGCGCGCTTTCTGGGCGGCGAAATCCTCCATCATATCGACATTGACAGGTCCGAGCGACTTGATCTGGCTACGCAGATCCGATATTTCCTTCTTCGCGCTCTTTTCCTCGTATTCGATGCGCGTGACATCTTCCGCATGGTCGATGTTTATCTCCCAGTCTGCAAAGATCCGCTCCCGCATCCGGTCGATGTTCGTTCCCAAGGCGCTGACCCGGAGCGTCACGTCGTTGATGTCCGACGAGCGTTCCAGAAGCCTGGAATTGATGGCGTTCTGTTCCGAGCGCCAATCGTTGATGTCGCCTGCGACAATGTTATAGCGTTCCTGGGCGGCGTCGCGTTCGGCTTCCTTCCGACGCAGTTCCGAATCCTTTTCCTGGATGCTTTCCGAAAGCCCCTTTTCCTTGACGAGAAGCTCCTCCTTCTGGATTTCCAGAGAGGAAATTTCCCGGTTGCGGCCTGCGACAATATCCTGGAATACCTTGACCTGGTCATCGATGGCGCGGATTTTCGACAGGTTGCCTTGCAAGGTCGATTGCGCGGAGCCTACCCTGTTTCGAAGCTCGCGAACGTCATCTTCCTTGTCCTTGAAAATCTGCTCCTTTTCGGAGAGGGAATCCATGACCTTGGAATATTCGCTTTCCAGGCGAAGCGTTTCTTCCTCGGCGGCCGCAAGTTCCGCATCGTCCGAACGGGAAACTTCCGCGTTCCGAATCCGTTCTTCCGCGTTTCCCAGTTCCTGTTCGACATTCGAGAGCCGCCTTTCCGTGTCGGACAGAACGCTTTGGTGAATCTTTTCGGCGGCCGCCCCGGAGCGCATCCTTTCTTGCGATTCGCGAATGGATTCCTCCGTTTCGAGAAGCAGGGTGCGAGCCTCGTCCAGGCGTTCCCCGAGCCTCTCGCATTCGTCGGCAGACCTTTCCAGCTCGACCTTGAGCGATTCCAGCTCCATCGAACACTTTTCCGCTTCGGCCTTTCGGGCGAGAACTCCGGGCGATTCGCTTTTTCCGCGTCCGCCAAAGACCAGGCCTTCTGTCGAAACGTAGCGTCCGTCGAGCGCAAGGAACCAATAGTTCTGTCCGCTAAATTCCACGGCGAGTTCCCGCGCCACGGAAAAGCTTTCCACGATAATCGCCCGGGAAAGGAGCCTTTCGACAAGGCGTTCGACCATTCCTTCGGCCTTGACGAATCGAGAAGCGCATCCGATGACACCCGGACGCTCCGGGAAGCTTTCCGAAGATGTCGCGTCAAGGTCAAAAGCCAGATACGAGCGTCCCGCCATGGAAGAATCCAAAGCGTCCAGGAGACCGCTCACGAGAGCGGGATCCTTCGCGACAACCGCATCCAGGGCGTTCCCCAGGGCAAACTCGACCGCCGACGCATATTCGGGCTCCACATGAATCAGCGACCCCAGAAGTCCGTAAACCTCGGCCGACTTGCCGTTCACCAGAAAATTTGCGCCGGCGCCCGCATCGGAATCCATGTTCCGCAACACTTCGATGCGCGATTCGAGACCGGCAACCCGGCTTCTCGTCTTCGATATTTTTTCGTCCTGGAGCGACATAGCGCTCGAAAGGCTCTCGATTTCCTCGTCCCGTACGTTCTTCTGTTCCGAAAGAAGCTCGACTTCCTTTTGCGCCTCTTCAAAACCCGACGCAATGGCGGAAAGGCTTTCTTCGGATTCGCCCTTTTTTCGCAAGAGCTCGCTTCGCTCCCCTTGCCACTTTTCGATGCTCGAGCGGAGCATTTCGGTTTCGCCGTCGAGCCGCTGCCATCGGGATCGGAGCTCGTTCGCCTTCTTTAGGCTCGAAAGCCGCGCATTCGAAAGGGACTGGGACTGTTCGCGCAGTTCATCGACACTGTCGCGCAAGACCTGGAGAGCTTCCTCTTCGCGGAAAAGCTCCTGTTCCTGCTCGGAAATCGCCTCTGCAGAGCCGAGCATCCTGGTAGCCTCTTCGAGCCGGTCGCGCTCCGCCTTCAGGTCCGACATCCGGCTTTCCGCATTCGAAATTTCCGAGCGATACTTTTGGATGCCCATCTCCGCCGAACCCTGCAATTCGCGATTTCTCGTAAAATCGTTGTCCAGGTCCTTGAGCTCGAGCTCTTTCCGGTTGACCTCCCGATTGAGCCCGTCGAGGCTTTCCTTGTCGTCGGCAATCGCCAGTTCGCGTTCCGCGATTTTCGCCTGGAGTTCCACAAGGCGCGTCTTGTCCGATTCCTGCTCGTGCGAAAGCCGGATGTTCGCATCGTTCAATACGCCCAGGTTCTTTCGGCAATCTTCGTACTTGTCGAGGCTTACGGAAAGGTCCAGTTCGCGAAGCCTGTTTCGGAGCTTCTTCCATTCGGCGGCCTTTTCCGCCTGCTTCTCGTATTGGCGAACCGCCGCGCGTTCGTGCCGGAGATTGTCCTCGACGCGTTCCATGTTCGCCCGGATGCGTTCTAGCTGGGCGAGCGATTCCTTTCTGTCCTTCTTGTACTTGCTCACGCCGGCCGCTTCCTCGAAAAGGGTCCGGCGATATTCGGGACTGTCCGCGAGAACGTTGCGAATCATCGCCTCGTTCATCTGGGAATAGTTGCCCGAGCCTAGCCCCGAATCCAGGAAAAGGTTCTGGATGTCCTTGAGGCGGCATTCCTGGTTGTTTATCAGGTATTCCGTGAGACCGTCGCGGTGCGCTCTGCGCGTAATCATCACTTCGGAATATTCGGAGGAAAGGTTCCCGTCGCTGTTGTCAATGACCAGGGAAACCTCGGCAATGCTCATCGCGGCCCGCTCTTCCGTCCCCGAAAAGATGACGCTCTGCATCTTGTCCATGCGAAGCACCGAAGCGCGCTGTTCTCCCAGCACCCAGCGAATGGCATCGACGATGTTCGACTTGCCCGCTCCGTTCGGTCCGACGACAGCCGTGAGACCGCCCCCCGGAAAGGTGACCTCGGTCCGCTGCGCAAACGACTTGAATCCGAATATCTTTAGCTTGGTAATCTTCACGACGGTTCAAAGATAAATTAAATGAACGGCTTCATTCGAACTGTAAAATCCAGAGACTGTCTTTTCGGGAAATTTTCGCCAGTTCGCTTCCGCCGTCAAAGCGAATCTTCCCCAGTTCGACAAAAGACCAGCGCCCGTTCGCATTCTCTTCGAAAACGATGCGGAACGCCCCGACAAAGTCCCGTTCATGGACAAGGGAAAGCTCTCCGGGAGCGACTTCTTCCGGAATCCAGACGAGCGTATCGCTTTCGCCGACAACGGAAAAGTTCCGGATTGTCCGGTCCGAAAGATTCCTTATCTGCAAGCGTTCCGTCGATTCCCAGACAAGATGCGTGCAGGCGACGAGCGGAAGGAGAAGAAAGCCTAGAAGCAGCCGTTTCATTTCGCATTCTCCCGGACGATTCCCTTTGCCGTAATTTCGCGCGACGGGGATTTCGTTCCGCTTTTCGAACGGGACGATTCGAACTCCTTTTCGCGCTCTTCGCGACGCTGTTTCTTCTCGGCGTCATCCGTTTCGACATTCCGCGTTATCATCGGCGAAGACTTCGCTCCGTTCCATCCGATAAACTTGTCGAAGATTCTCTCGATTCCAAAATGGAACTGCAAGACGAAGGTTCCCCGAAGCCCGAAGACATTCTCGATTTCGCTTGCGTGGTTGTAGGCGACGCGAACAAAGGGTAGCGAGAGGCCGCCGCCCCAGATCAGGTCGCCGTTGTCCTTGCGAAAGCACGTCAGATCGACCGAAACGACCTTGGATGGGTCCGGATAGTACTTCAAGGCGAAAGAGCGGAGCGCCCTGTCGGGAAAGAGAATGGCGAGTTCCGCATAGAGCCGTTGCCTAAAGAGATTCTGTTCCCAGAAAACCCGAACAGAATCCCGAACGTGGGACTTCCCCTCGTAAAAGGCCAAATCGAGATTCGGCAGGTAAGTCAAGGGTCCCGAAGACTTTCCGCCTAGAATTTCCTTGGATTCCAGATTCAGCGAAAGGCGCAGGTGCCGAAACTCCGAATGGCGAAAGCTCGTCTGCACCGATACGGGCCCCACGACGGCCATCGCCCATTCAAAGAGGCTGTCGGATTCCGCCGCATAGACTTTTCCCACATGCTCGGGGTTCGTGTATTGGACACCGCCGGCAAAGCCTACGTTTTGGCCAGGACTTGCAAGCGAAAATCCCGCGGTCTGCACGCTGCGAACCAGGGAAAACTCGCTGTAGTGCGGAAACAGCAAGAAGTCTTCGCTGTCCCAGCCATGGCGTTCCACCCACCAGAGCGCCCCCAGGTCCCAGCCGCTTTTTCCCAGTTCCTCCGCAAAGTAGCCGGCGAAGTTCTGCCGCAGCACATAGCCTTCGTGCTTTCCGAAATCCGTCGAAAGGCGCGCCTGGCTCGGCAACGGAAAGTAATACAGGTTGAACCCGACATAGCCATCGACTCCCGGACGAAAAACGGTTCCAAATTCCCGAAGCTGCAAATCGCGGACAGCGCTTCCGCCGTGCGAAAGTCCCGCAGTCGAAACGTTACCCGCAAAAGACAGGGAAACGAGGAACAGCATGTATCGAGCGATACACGCCACTCCAATCGTCTTTCCCTTCGAGAACGCCACGTTTTTTCTAGTCCAGGGTATGGACAAGCAGACCGTCGCGAAGTTTCGGTTCGAACCAGGTACTCTTCGGCGGCATGATTTCTCCCGCGTCCGCAATGGCCATCAGCTGGTCGAGAGTCGTCGGATACATGGCGAAGGCGACAGCCCATTCTCCGGAATCGACGCGCTTTTCCAGCTCGGAAAGTCCGCGGATTCCGCCGACGAAATCGATGTTCTTCGCGGTCCGAGGATCATCGACCCCGAAGAGAGGCTTCAGGACGAGCTTCTGGAGAAGCGCAACGTCGAGACTATCGACAGGTCCCAGGTTCCGCAAGTATTCCGGCCTGAACGCGCAGGAATACCATTTTCCCTGCAGATACATGTTCACCACGTTCTGCCTTTCCGG
The DNA here is from genome assembly GCA_963629575.1 of Candidatus Methanomethylophilaceae archaeon. GTDB lineage: Bacteria > Fibrobacterota > Fibrobacteria > Fibrobacterales > Fibrobacteraceae > Hallerella. Next base: position 24,977 of record CAVGIM010000006.1, on the reverse strand, counting down.
ATGCGCGGCCGCGGACAGTTCGCTGACCGAGCAGACCTCGCCGAGCTTTTCCATGAACTCTTCCGGCGTGCAACCGTTCAAGTCCTTGAGGACGCGGTTGTAGTCCAAGATCTTGAGCTGGGTACTGGGGAAAAGAATGGCCAGGTAGCGGTTATATTCTTCGGAACCCGTATTGTCCGGATTCTGGGAAGCCCGATATCCCGCGGCCCGGGCGCCTGCTGCGCTCCGGTGATGGCCATCCGCGATGTAGCTGACGGGAACCGCGTCAAAGGCCCGACAAATCCTTTCTATTTCGGCATCGTCATCGATCACCCAGACCGTATGCCCAAAGCCGTCTCCTTCCGTCACGAAGTCATAGACAGGCTTTCTCCGGATGATTTCGCCGAGAAGGGCGAACTGTCCGTTATCGCGGTAAGTGAGGAAAACAGGCCCCGTGTTGGAATTCGTCGCGAGGATGTGGCGCAAACGGTCGTCTTCCTTGTCCTTGCGCGTAAGCTCGTGCTTCTTGATGATGCCGTCGAAGTAATCCTTGGCCGGAACCGTGCAGACAAGTCCGTACTGTTCCCGCCCGTTCATCGTCTGGCGGTAAACGTAAAGGCAATCCTTCTTGTCGAAAGCGATGACGCCGTCCGCGATGAACTTGTCGAGATTCTCCTTGGCATGGGCATAGACCTTCGGGTCGTAGGCATCGAGGGAATCGGGAAGCTCCAGCTCGGCGCGCGTAATGCGCAGATAGGAATACGGGAGCCCCTTCGCCATTTCCTTCGCTTCCTCGCGATTCATTACGTCGTAAGGGAGGGCCGAAATGTCCTTTGCCTGGAGAGGATCCACCGGTCGGAGCGCTTTGAACGGAAAAATATGCATGTGCTTTCCTTTTTGCTTGGCTTCCTTCATGACGACTTCGTCTTCCGAAATCAGCTCGTGAATATACTTGTTCTTGACCTGAATGTGCTTGCGCTTGCGGTAGGAAACGATAAAATAGGCGGCGATTCCAAACGCGAGAGCGAAGACGAAGGCGACGATCGTTATCCCGAGAAGGAACGCGAGCAGGTGCCCCGCCGCCTCGTTCCACAGCTTCGTCACGACATCGACGACGTTTCGAAAGGATATGCCTTCGATTTCCTTGAGAAAGTCGAACGAAATCTGCTCCGGCTGGAGAATCTTCTTGCCGACAAAGTAGCCCGCCGGATAGAAAAAGCCGAACTGCGTCAGCGGATTCGCGACGAACGAAGCGACCACGCCGGGAACCTTCGGGAGGCGGAAAAGGGCGCACACCGCGACGGTCAGGATGATGGCGATGCCGATAGTCGGCCAAATGCCGATGAAGACGCCGGCGAAAACGGAAAGGGAAACCAGGAACGCGTCCATGCGCTTTGGAAACATCCGGTTGAAATAGACGCGCGAAATACGCTTGAAGCGGGATTCGTTGGATTTGTTTCGCCTTTTGTTCATTATCGTAAGACCTCCAAGGGAACAGACGCAAGATAGAATTTTTTTGGAATTCCTAGCGGTTGTTTTTCAAAACACCCTTCACGACGTTGCCTCCGCCGGAGAATCCGCGCAACAGATGACGCTGGACCAGGAGGAAGAGAACGACGACGGGAAGAGTGGAAAGCGTGGCCGCGGCCATCATCAGGTCGAATCGAGAACCGAACTGCCCAAAGAAGAGCCGCATTCCGACAGGAATCGTCGCGGACGAAAGATCTATCGAGAAAATCCAGGCGAGCATCAGCTCGTCCCACGAAAGGATGAAGATGTAAACGCCTGTCGTGAGGATTCCGGGAAGCGCCGAGGGAAGGGCCACGCGGAAAAAGGCGGAAAGCGGCGTGCAGCCGTCTATCAGGGCGGCCTCCTCGACTTCGCGCGAAAGCGTCCGAAACATGTTCAGGATAATCCACGTCGCCACCGGAAGGAACAAAGCCGAATACAGCAGGATTATCCCTATTTTCGTATTTACCAGGCGAATCTGCGTATGGATCTGCAGATAGGAAAGGATGAGGAACGCCGGTACAAGAAAGAGGATGTTCGGAATGACCTGGCTTGCAACCAGTCCGCCATTCAGAAGATGGCGGTGTCGAAACGACGTGCGGGCAAGGCCGTATCCGGCAAGGGAGCCGAGCACAAGACAGATAAGGACAGTCGATAGGCAAATGATGAACGAGTTGGAAAGAAAGCGCCCAAAGGGAATCGTTCGCCACAGATCCTCGTAATTGCGGAAATGGAGTCGCATCCTTCCCTCGGGAAGCGTGTAGCGTTCCTCGACTTTTTCCGTTTTCATCTGGACCTTCGCGAGCATCCCGTCCAGCATCCCGACAAGAACCTCGCTTTCGTCGATAAAAAGGCTCGTCGCCGTTCCGCCGACCGAAACCGTTTTCTGCGCCTTTTCTTCGGAAAGCAGGTCCCAGAAGTTCATCGAGACCAGGCCGTCGGAAATCCCAAAGAAGACCTTGCCTCCAAGGCTCTTCAACGTCGAGATGTCGGACGGAAACAGCCGGGAATCCGCATAGAGCCGCTTCACGGCCTGCCCGGCGCGAAAATCGAAAAAGACGATTTCCCTACCGCAGGAAAAAATCATCGAGCTGCGGTTTACGACCGAAAATCTCAGGTCGCGACCGTTGTAAAAGGGAAGACCCGATTCCCCGAAAAGGTAGTTCGAGAGAACTTTTCGCTCCTGGACATCGACAAGCGAAAATCCCAGGTCATGCGCAACGAGAATCTCCCTGTCGGAAACCCGCAAGATCCGCTGGACGGAACTCGACGGAAGCCCGCTTTGCACGGTCACCCAGTGGATGACTTTCTCGGGACTTTCCCTTTCGACGATGGCGACGCCCGGAAAAGACTCCCACCACATCCCCACGCACAGATACTTTCCGGCAAGAGCGACAGAGACACCGTGATCGCTTGCCGGAATGCGGTTCACCCAGATAGGCGTCCAGGAAATTCTGCGGTAGATAGTGAGCATCGAAGGGATCCGCTCCGCAAGGCACCAGCGAAAAAGTTCGCGGTTTTCGATAGTCGTCCGGTTCCGTTTCTTGAAAAGCCGCCCAATCTCCGGATTCACCCAGTCCGTTTTTCCCTGCCATTCGGAAAGCAGGCGGGAAAGGAGCCTAGGGCTTTCGAGAATTCCGTTGAGCGCATCGACAACCGCGCTGTTCTGCGGAAAGGGCTTTCCCAGGACATCGGCGAGCGTCCGGTTGGAACTTTCGACAAGGGGAACCGAATCGAGCATCGCGCCGAGTCGCGCGAATTCGTTTTCCGGAGTCTGGTTCGCGACAAAGCGGAAGAGTGTAAAATCGCTCCGTTCAAAGGACTTCCTGAAATCGCGGAACGTCCAGGAACGCTTTTTCTGGAGTCGCAGCGGATCGATAGACTGAAGCCCCTTGTCCGTCGAAAACGCATAGAAAGCGGAGCCCTCGCGAGCGTATCCCACGGTCGTGGCGCGCAGGTCCAGTTCTTTCGGCGCCTTGTCGAGCGACCCGTTCTCGAAACGGTAAACCTGTCCGTGAAGCGTCCCCGCGACAAGTCCTCCGTCCGGCATCTTTTCGAAAAAGACCAGATCGTTCGGATAGGGCTCGGGAAAAATCTTTCCCTGCATGACTTCGCTCGCTCCGAGCAAGGAGCTCCAGGCCATCCACAAGAGCGGCAGAAGGTTCAGAATGGCGAACGCCCAGGCGAGAACCTTAACCATTCAGGGAGTCCCTCGCAAACGTCCGATACCAGAAACTCACGCAGAGAAGCATAAAGAGCATCGTCAGCGTACCGAGTGCCGCCCCCGCGCCAAAATTCCATGTCGAAAAGGAGGTCCGGTAGAGATAGGTCATTATCAGGTCGCCGAACTTTCCCGGAAATCCCGCCCCGTTTCCGAACATCATCGCGACGAGATTGAAACTATACATATTGACGACAAGGGATTCCAGGATGACTAGCGCAAATACCGGTCTGAGCATGGGGAGCGTTATTCGAAGGAATCGGTCGCGAACCGGAACCCCGTCCAATTCCGCCGCCTCGTAGATGTCGCGCGGAATCGCCGCCAGTCCCGAAAGAAACATCATCATGCAAAACGGCCAATTGCGCCAGATGGCGGGAACGATAATCGCCCAGATGGTGTTCGGACCGGTAAGCCAGTTGGGCTTGATGAGCGTACCGTCGGACGCGTATTTCCAGACCGCCCCGAAAATTCCGGAAATCCTGTCCCAATGCAGAAAGTCGAAGAGGATCTTGTTCACGATGCCTTCGTCCTGCTGCCACATGAATCCCCAGAGCAACCCGACGATATAGGTCGGAACGACCCACGAAATCATCAGCAAGGTGCGAACGATTCCCGCCGACGGAAAGTTTTGCGAAACGAGAAGCGCGCCGAAAAGTCCAAGAAAGATGCACCCGCCCGAAACGCAAACCGTATAGAGAAGCGTATTGCGGACCGCATCGAAAAGGCCTTCGCCCGAAGCGGAAGAAACCGCCGCGGCAAAATTTCCGATTCGAAACTGCACACCGGAAATGTCCGAAAAGCCCGATTCCGCGGAAAAGAACGGCAGGGCGACGCCAAAAAGGACCGGCACAAAAAAGAACGCGGACAGAAAAAGGGCAAAAGGCAAGACAAAGAGATAGCGCCTTTCCATCAGTCGTCCCCCCTTTGCCGTCGAATGAAGCGGTTGACTTCCTCGTCCGCGGCGCGGATTTCGGCAAGGATTTCCTTTTCGGGCCACACGTTTTCCGGACTGGAGGTTATCAGGTCGAAAATGTTTCCGAAACGGCGCAGGAGAATTTCCGTTTCGAGTTCTCCCCAGTAGGGAACCGCCGGATAGGAGCGCAAGTGGAAAACCATCTGCTGAAAGACTTCCCTGCGGGCATCTTCCCGGAAAAAGGGGTATTCGTATGCCGAAAGAAGCGCAGGGAGAAATCCCGTCATGCGGGCGAGTGAAAGCTGCACGTCGGAGCGGGCAGACAGGTACTTGACAAGAGCCATCGCGGCGCGACGGTGCGCGGAACTGCGCAAGACGGAGAGATTCGAACCGCCGGCAAAATAGTACGGTTCCTTTCCGGGAGGCGCAGAAGGCGGAAGCATGCAGGAGTAGTTTCTCGCCGTGACGTTTTTCGAGGATCCGCCGAGAAAGCGGGGACTGTCCAGATAGATGGTCTTGTTTGTCGCGTCAAACCAGAAAGCGAGTCTTCCTTCGTCAAAATCCATGCTGACCTGGCTCGTGTTCTTCGCCAGGTTCCTTCGGCTGTTGAAACCGTCGCGAACAAGCCCCAGGTAAAACAGGATGCCGTTTTCGCTTTCCTTCGAGGCGAGACGGCTTTCGCGCGCCGTCGAATCGAGAAAGTCTCCGCCAGCCCCCCAGATCCACGGAGCGAAATTATGGATGACGTTCCAATCGTGCTTTCCGGGATATCCGACAGGTGAAATCGGGAGACCTTCGATATGCAGGTTCGCCGCACGAATCAGCGAAAGCGCGTTCCTGAAATCGTTCCTGTTCCGAATCCCTTGCGGGTCGAGACCGACTTTCGAGAGAACGTCTCGGCGAAAGTAGAGCGGGCGCACATCCAGAAACCAGGGAAGGGACGTGACGTGGTTCGCTCCGACAGGCTTTGCGAACTTCATGGAGACGGGCGCGAAGATGGAATCCCCGCCGGCAGCCTCTACCAGGGAATCGAGCGGCAAAAGGGCGCCCATCGCGGTAATCGACGCGGCCCAGGTCGTCGGCATCTGGATGACATCGGGACCGCTCTGGGTCGAAGCCGCCGCCGTGATTCTAGTCCAGGCGACGCTCCAGTCGAGAACGGTCACCTGCACTTCGATTCCCGGATTTTCCAGCTCGAAATTGCGCAGCAGGTGCCGCATGTCCACCAGCGGATCCGGGCTGTTCGGCATTATCCAGAACTGCAGAACTTCCTTTCCATCCGAATCGTCCGACGCGCATCCGGAAAGGAAAGCGGCAAAAAGGAAAACAGCCGCGATGTAAGGGAAAGAGCGCATCAGCGAATGCACGCCCCGGTCGAAATGTCAAACAGCCGAAGATTCTTCTCGGAAAGAGAAAGGTAGATTTTTTCCCCCACCGAATAGGATTTTCCCGGAGGGACGCGGACGACCAGGCTCAAATCGTTTGCCTGCGCATAGATAAGGGTTTCGTAGCCTAGATGTTCGAGGACTTCGATGGTCGCGCAAATCGCATCCGGCGAAGCCGGCGCAAGCGCGAGATACTCGGGCCGGACACCGACAAGCAACCGGGGAATGTTCCGAAACTTCCGCTCGAAATCCTCCGACACGGGAAAGAGAAACGCCGCCTTTTCAAAAAAGAGCCCTTCGGGCGTCCACTGCGCAGCGAAAAGATTCATCGGCGGAACCCCGATAAATCCCGCGACAAACTCGTTTTCGGGATGCTCGTAAAGTTCCATCGGCGTCCCCGCCTGCTGGATCTTCCCTCCGGCAAGGCAGACAATCCGGTCGCCCATCGTCATCGCCTCGGTCTGGTCGTGCGTCACAAAGACCATTGTCGCCTGCAAGCGGGAATGCAAGCGTCCGAGCTCGACGAACATCTGGTTCTTCATCTTGGCGTCAAGTCCCGAAAGGGGCTCGTCAAAGAGAAATATTTTCGGCTTTCGCACAAGGGCTCTCCCCAGCGCAACCCGCTGCCGCTGGCCGCCGGAAAGATGCTTGGGCTTTCGGTCGAGAATCGGTCCCAAGTCCAGGATATCGACCGCTTCGCGAATGCGTTCCCGGATTTCCGTCGCCGAATGGTTTCCCTTGATCCGCAACCCGAATTCCAGATTTCCGCGGACGGTCAAGTGCGGATAGAGCGCATGGCTCTGGAAAACCATCGCAATGTCGCGGTCTTTCGGAGCCAGGTTTTTCGCGTCCCTTCCGTGCAGAAAAACGCTTCCGGACGAAGGCGGTTCCAGCCCGGCGATCATTCGGAGAACCGAGGATTTTCCGCATCCCGAAGGCCCGACGAGAACGACGAATTCTCCCTCCCGAATGGAAAGCGAAAGGTCGCTCACCGCAAGGACGTCTCCAGGATATTCCTTGGAAACATGCGAAAGCTCTATCGCTATCCGGGATTCCGTCATCTTATTCCTTCAGGAGTTCTTCGTCGAGACCGTCCTCGAGTTCGCTTTCGGACTTCGGCTTCTCGATTTCGAAAAGCTTGCGGAGAGGCTCTATCTTGTAGCGGTTTCTCTCCTCGGGAAGCGTGAACGGTGCAAGGTTCAGGGCGACAAGAATGGAATTCGGATAATTGTTAACCTTCTTGACGAACTCCGACTCGGAGCAGCCTTCGTTGTAGAAATCCACGACAAAGGTGTCCCAGAGCTCCTCGTCAAGCTTCTGGAGCGCTTCGGCTTCCGTCGCGACCCCTTCGACAAAGGCGCCGGTCAAAAGTCCCGAAACCACTTCGACTGCGCAATTCCTGCGATTTTCGTCGCCTTCCCAGAGAAGAATTCGCCGGGAGCTGTAGTCGCGAGGCTTCATGGCGCTTTCGATATTGTCCTCGTTCGTAAATTCGGGGATTTCCTGGTCCAGGAAATCGTCAAGATTCTGATTGTCCGACATAAAACTCCTTTTTGACGAATTTAACAAAAAATCCCGTCAATGTCCGCATCGGAAAGGTTCGTAAGCGCATCCAGAAATTCGACCTGCATGCTCCCCGTCCCCCGAGCTCTCCGCCCGGCGATTTCGCCCGCGATTCCCATCGACGCCATTCCGCACGACGCCGCAAGGAAAAAGTCCTTTTCCACCGCGGCAAAGGCCCCGAGTATCGCCGTCGCCGTACAACCCATACCCGTGACGCGTCCCATCAGGGGATGTCCATACGGAATCCGTTCCACGCGTTCCCCGTCGCTCACGACATCGACCGCGCCGCTCGCGACGACAACCGCACCGGTTTCTTTCGAAAGCGCCGTCACACAGGAAAGCGCCTCGTCCGAAGAAGCCGTGCTATCGACGCCCTTGGTTTTCGTGCCGGCCTTGGCAAGAGCCATGATTTCGGACGCGTTTCCCCGGATAATCGAAGGTTTCACTTCCGAAAGGAGTTCCGCGCAGACCCGAAGACGATAGGGCGTAGCGCCAGCACCGACCGGGTCGAAAACAATCGGAATGTCCCTCGCCATCGCGGTTTTCCCGGCGATAAGCATCGAATCCACCCAGGCCTTTTCGAGCGTACCGATATTCAGGACCAGCGCCGACGCGATACTCGCCATGTCGGAGACTTCGTCTATCGAATGCGCCATCACGGGAGAGGCTCCGATAGCGAGAAGGGCGTTCGCCGTATTGTTCATCACGACAAAGTTCGTGATGTTGTGAACAAGAGGCGATGCGGAGCGAACGTCCGACACGGCCTTTTTCAGAATTTCCTTGGAAAGCATAAGACCTCGCTTTACAAAAAACACCCCAGATGAGACGTATCCGGGGTGAATGTTCTACAGAAGAAAACGGTTAGGTGTGGGCATCGACCCATTCGGCGTTCTTTCTGCAAGCCTCGACGGACTTTGCGAACGCGGCCTTTTCCTCGTCGTTCATCTTGACTTCGAGAATCTTTTCGACACCGTTTGCGCCGACAACGACAGGCACGCCGCAATAGAGACCCTTCACGCCGTATTCGCCATCGAGCATCGCCGCGCAGGAGAACACGCTCTTCTTGTCGAGGAGATAGGCTTCCGCCATGTGGATGGCGGATGTCGCCGGGCTGTAGAACGCGGAACCGCGTCCGAGCAGGTTTACGATTTCACCACCGGCACCGGCAGTACGCTTCGCGAGCTCGGCAAACTTTTCCTTGCTCATCAGCTGCGGCAGCGGGATTCCGCCGACCGAAACGCATTCGTAGATGGAAACCATCGTATCGCCGTGACCGCCCATGACAAGGGCCTTGACGTCTTCGACGGAAACGCCGAGTTCGTCCGCGACAAAGCAGGCGAGACGGGCAGAATCGAGAACGCCTGCCATGCCGATGACACGGTTCGCCGGGAAGCCGGTCTGCTTCTGCATATTGTAAACCATCGCGTCGAGCGGGTTCGTGATCACGATGACAAACGCGTTCGGCGCGTTCGTCTTGATAGCTTCGGCTACGGTCTTGATGACGCCGCAGTTCTTGTCCAGAAGATCGTCGCGGCTCATGCCCGGCATCCGCGGGAAACCGGCGGTGACGATAACGACATCCGCGCCCTTGAGTTCCGCGTAATCCGTGGAACCGGAAAGGTTTACGGAAGAATTGATGACGGAGCGTCCTTCCATGATGTCAAGAGCCTTTCCCTTCGGCATGCCTTGAGTCTGCGGAATATCGATGAGGACGACATCGCCGAGCTGTTTCTGGGCGAGGACCAATGCCATCGTTCCGCCGATTTGACCTGCGCCGACAAGCGCGATTTTCTTTCTAGCCATAAATTAACCTTCCTTCTTAGGACAAAAATGTTGAACGCAAGATAGCAAATTTCGGACGAAAAAACCGTCCTTTTCGAAAATAGGTCCGGAAAACCGGGACCGCCTAGCGGAATTCGGGCGCAACCGTGCAGATGAGGACAAAGCCCGAAAGCCCGTGAAAACCTATCTGCAGGCGGAAAAAATACATGTCCGGCTTGCGGACCCGCACCCCGAATCCCCAGGAATTCAGAATCTTTTCGCTGTCAAAAGTGTGCCATGTCCTCCCATACATCGCGTATTCGTCGAAGATAACCCCATCGACAAGCCTGTCGATGGGCCACCGGTATTCGAGCGAAATTCCCTTCATCGCGTAATCGGTATAGGTTCGGCTGTAGCCACGGAGCGGATAGCGCGTACTCGCCGTCGAGAACGCCGTAAAGGGCGCGCCCCCCTCTTCCATTTCCCACATTTGCCGCAGACGAAACTGCACCGCGAGAACCCTCCGGTTGAGAAGCGTCGTCCGGATGTTTTCGGGTCGCCAGAGCCGAAGCGTCTCCTCCCAGGAAAAATCCGTGTAGAATTTCCGCGACATGCGGGCCTCCTTGACCGAGAGCCCATACTTCGAGGAATCCTTCCCCAGGTAAAAGTAATGCTGGGCGACAAAATCCAGAGCCTGGTAATCATGCGAAAACTCGTTGGAACGTAGCGTCGCGTTTCTGCCTGCGTAATCCCCTACGTGCGTATAGTTCCACGAGACGGAAAGCCGGGATCCCCGGGTCGGAACATAGGGAGCGTCGAGATTGTCGTATGTCAGGGCTATCTTTACCGGAAACTGCCAATATCTCTGGTAAAGACCGCGATCATGCGGATTGAATAGCGGATGCCGCAAAAGGACGGTATCCCCGACGTCCGGGATGTCAAAGCGCTTTCTATCGACCCCGAACGTTGCCTGGAAATCCATGTTGGGGACAAGCGGAAGCGACCTTCCCACCCGAAATTCCGCCGAATAGGAGGAATCGGTGAAAGAAAACTCCTCGTCGGAATCCGCCAGGGTGAGCGACCGCGGAACGGACATTCCCCCGTCCCGGTCCATTTCCAGGTCGAAGCGCCCCCCGAAAAGAAATTCCGAGCCAAACACGTTGCGCTTCGTGTAGCGCGCGGTAAAATCCAGGTCGCTATTGGCAAAGAGCCCCGCCGTGAACACGAAATAGTCCTTTGCGAGAAGCATGTTCCGATGGCGATAGGCAAAGCCCATCATCGTCGTCGCGCCGGGCCGCAGGTTGAACGTCGGATAGACAAAGATGTTCCTGTCCTTGCCAAACGTAATCGCATCGACTCCCGTCTCGATGACATTGTTCTTGACCGCATAGTGGATCGGGGCGGAGAACGGAAACACGAGGACGTTCAGGGCGGGCTGGATGACATGGGAAAAGGGCCACGCCAGATATTCCGAAAGCGTCATTTTCGAGCTTTCGGAATGGACGGAATCCGCAGGCGCAGACGATTCCTTCGCGTAGAGCGAAAAAAACGAAAGGAGCAAGATTCCGACAACCCGTGGCATTCGGCGACAATTTAACAAATCGCGCCCCAATAAAAGTTTCTACCCAAAATCCCATCCTGGATTTTTTAGATTTTCTTCCGATGTTTTCCCTCCTCCAGAGAATTCTGCGCAGCGCTATCAGGCACCCGAAAACGGTCCTTTTCCTTTCGCTGCTCCTGACCGTCCTTTCCGTCTATCCGGTGACGCATCTCAAGTGGGATCTCCACACGATAGACATGCTCCCGGATTCTTCGGAGGTCAAGCGGACAAGCGCAATCGTCGAAAGGAACTTCGGCGGGTTCGGCTCTCTAGTCGTCGTGATCGCTTCGGAGGACAGCGCAAGGAACGAGCGCCTCGCAAGCGGGCTTGCCAAGTCTCTCGAAGGGAGTCGCTTTGTAAACTTTGTCGATTACAAGTCCGATGCGGAATTTTTCGAAAAGAACAGGCTGCTCTACATTCACACATCCGACCTGCGGCGCATCCGCAACCGGCTTTCCGACATGCGCTCGCGCTATGCGTTCGAGGCAAATCCGCTCTACGTGAACCTCCTCGAAAACGATTCCCTGCTGAAAGCCGTGCGCGATTCCATCGCGCGGGAAATCACGGATTCCCTCTCCATCTCGGATCTGGAACGGAAATACCTTTCGCCGCTGAGAACCATGTATTCCAACGAAACCGGAACTATCCGGGTTCTCAACATCTTTCCGAAGAAGAAAGTCTCCGACCTCGACGCTTCGCGAAAGCTCATCCATGTCGTAAACGGGGCTTTCGAAAGTCTCCCGGAAAGCGACCAGGCGAAAATGTTCATGACGGGAAAGGTCTTCCAGACGGCAAGCGAAGGAAAGCTCGTCCTCTCCGAAGCCCGCTCCACGGGAATCGGCCTTGCGATAATCCTCGCCCTCTTTCTTCTGTTCCGCTTCGCAAGGCGACCCGCGCTCTTCTTCCTCTCCGTCATCCCCACGGCCCTGGTTCTCATATGGACAATGGCCGCGGCCTGGCTTCTCTATGGGCGCATCAACCTCTATTCGCTTGTTCTCGCCATCATTCTCCCCGGAATTTCGTCCCGGCAAATCGTCCACCTGATGACGCGTTACGCCGACGAAGAACGCAAGGGTCTGGGTTACGAGCTGAGCCTCGAAAGCGCGCTTCTCGGCATCGGCCCGACCATCGCCGTGTCCGCATTTTCCATCGCCGGAGCCTTTCTCGGTCTTCTGTTCGTACCGCTTTCCGGGATGCAGGAACTGGGAGTTCTCGGAGGCATCGGATCGATTCTCAACTGGGCGGTCTCCGGGCTTGTGTTTCCGGCGCTTATCGAGGTCACCGGGCATTACCGCACCATCCTTGTCTTTGAAAAGATCAAGGCGCGGATGGCGGATTTCAAGGAGCAACCGTTTTCCGGATTCAAGAAATACATTGTCCCGATTGTTCTCATCACCCTGGTTCTTCCGATTCGGGGAATCTATCCCAAATTCGACTACGACTTTTCCCATACCGAATTCAACCCGAAGACCTTCGAAGCGGACGAGCTTTTAAGCCACACGAACTTCATAAAATACGATCCGGTCGTCGTCGTCCTGCCAAGCGCGGAAAAGGTGCGAACGTTCTACAACCGGATGAACCGGGAAATCGAATCGAATCCCGACACGAAAATACGCGCTGTCGCCGTTTACCAGAGCCTGCTCCCGTCAAACCAGCAGGAAAAGATTTCGCTCATTCGGGAAATCCGCGGAAAGCTCGACCCCGAAATTCTAAAACGCCTGAGCCCCGCGGACTCGGACAGGATCGACGGCATTGTCCGCGAATGGAACGACATGCCCGTCCTCTACAAGGACCTTCCCGAAAATCTGCGACGCCTGTTCGGAGAAAACGGGGACGGATTCGGGAAATTCGCCTTTCTGCTCCCGAACTTCAATCCGGACGACGGTCTCGCCTGCCGAAAGCTCGACAAGGAACTGGAAAGCGTCAAATACCCAAAGACGGGGACGGCTCTTGTCCGCGCGGAGCTTCTGAACAGGACGCTTCCCCACTTTCACAAGGCCATCCTTTTCGGCATGGCAAGCGTCTTTCTCTTGACATTTCTCTTTTACCGAAAAATATCCTTTTCGCTCTTTACCCTGATTTCCCCTATCGTCGCCTTCTTCTGGCTGCTCTCCCTCCTTCGACTTCTCGGCATCGAGCTTTCGTCATACAGCTCGCTTGCCTTCCCCATCCTCATCGGCATGAGCATCGAAGGTTCCGTCCAGCTCTGGTCCGCCTACTACGAGCGTTCCACCGGAAGCATCCACTACATTCTGAAAACGACCGGCCTAACATGCCTTTTCTCGGAAACCCTCACCGTGATAGTCCTCTTTGGACTGTTCCTCTCTTCGCATCCCGGTCTGCGAGAAATCGGCCTCGTTTCCATGCTGGGAATCGTCTGCATCACGCTTTCGCACCGGCTTGTGTTTCCGCTCCTCGCCGGATGGCTCGACGTCCGACGAATCAAAAGGAGAAAAATCAAATGAAAGAACTGTCCAGGCGAGTCCAGAACATCGCCCCGTCGCTCACCGTCGAAATCGATACGCTCGCCAAGAAGCTCAAGGCAGAAGGCAAGGACATCGTGTCGCTAGGCGCGGGCGAGCCCGACTTCGACACCCCGAAAGAAATCCGCGAAGCGGGAAAATCCGCAATCGACGAAGGCAAGACGCGTTATACGGCGCCCCAGGGAATCCTCGACGTACGCAAGGCGGTCGCAAGGAAGCTCCTCGAACAAAACGGACTCCGATACGCCCCGGAACAGATTGTCATGACAAGCGGGGCAAAGCACGCAATCTTCAATTCGCTGCTCGCGATTATCAACCCGGACGACGAGGTGATCATCCCGGAACCCTACTGGGTGACATATCCCGAGCTCGTGAGGCTTCTCGGAGGCGTTCCCGTCTTTGTCCACACCGATGCGGAAAAAGGTTTCCAGATGTCCGGCGAGGAACTGGAGCGCGCGATAACCCCAAGGACGAAGGCCGTCATTCTGAACAATCCGACGAATCCGACAGGGACGCTCTACGCCGAAGAAACGCTTGATTCGATAGCGAAAATCGTCGTCAAGAACGATCTCTACGCGATTTCGGACGAAGTCTATGAGCACTTCGCCTATAGCGGAGCGTTCAAGAGCCTCGCCGCTTGCCGGGGAATGCTCGACCGCACGATTCTCGTCAACGGAGTTTCCAAGTCCCACTGCATGACCGGTTGGCGGGCGGGATTCATCGCCGCGCCGGAGCAGATAGCGAAGCTCGTCGCCAAGGCGCAGGGCCAGACGACGCACCACCCGTCGAACGTCGCCCAGTATGCGGCCAAGAAGGCGCTCGAAATGCCGCTCGACAGCGTTCTGAAGATGCGCGACGAATTTCTACGGCGAAGGGACTTTGTCTTTCGAAAAGTTTCGAACATTCCGGGCATCCGCGCGAACCTGCCGAACGGCGCGTTCTATCTGTTCGCAAACATCGGCGAACTTTTCGGAAAGGAAACTCCGGACGGAAAGCGCCTTTCGAATTCCGTCGAGTTTTGCACCTACCTGCTCGAATCGACAGGTCTCGCCATTGTCCCCGGGAGCGCCTTTGGGCGCGAAGGCTACGTGAGGCTTTCGTATGCGGCGTCGATGGAAACGCTCGAAAAGGCGATGGAACGTCTGAACCGGGGCGTCTCCGCTTTGCGCTAGCGTCCAGGGTTTCTATGGCATCCACCTTCTTTGTCCAAAAAATCTCGAAGGATAGGGCCTTCGTCATCGGGCGCGGAAAGGACGTCGATTTCGAACTGAAGGACGCTTCCGTTTCGAGGCGCCATGCAAGAATCGAATGCAGGGAGAATCGCTGGATCTTCACGAATCTGAGCGAAACCTCGGGAACCCTCTCCCAGGGAAAAGGTGTTTCGACAAAGGTCATCGAGGATGGCGACGTCTTTCTTCTGGGATTGCAGCAGCTGCGCTTTACGCTCAAGGACGGCGAACTTTCCCTCTCCCACGTCCGCACCCTGGAAGACGTTCCGGCGATACCCCTGTCGGAAAGCGCATCCATTACGCTGGGACGCGGACAGAACGAAGACGAACCGGGAACCATCCTCCACCCGGCGTGTCCCCTAAGGCTCGCGACGGCGAAACTCGAAGGAAAACGCCTGCGACTGGAGTTTTCGGGCAGAATTCTTTCGCGCACAAGGTATCTTGAAAACCGCGAAACGCTGAAACTCCCCTGGTGCCTTCTCGAATTTCGCGACGGGAACCTCTTTCTTCACCAGAAAGACGTCGGATTTTCCCTGACGGTTTCGGATATTTCCGTGGAGATTTCCCAAAGGAAAATTCTCGAAGACATTCGCTTCTTTCTGCCTGCCGGAAAAATTCTCTCCATCATCGGCCAGAGCGGACAGGGAAAGAGTACCTTTCTGGAACTGCTCGCCGGAAAGGTTCGCCGCTCGGAAGGGAACATATTTCTCGACGGAATCGACTACGAACAGGGAGACGTCCAGCGCGAAATCGCCTACCTGCCGCAAGAGCCTCTTCTCAGGGATACGCTGACCGTCCGCGAAACGCTCCGTCTCGCCGCGCGCATCACCCTTCCCCGAGACTATACCGCAAGCGAAACGGAAAACCGTTCGACAAGGCTTTTAGAGCTTCTGCGCCTTTCCGGGCTAGAAGATCAAAAAATTGCGCACCTGTCCGGCGGGGAACGTCGGCGCGTCGCCATCGCGGCCCAGCTGATGGGCGCTCCCGGCCTGATTCTTCTCGACGAACCGCTTTCCGGCCTCGACCCGCTGAACGCGAAACGCCTCTGTTCCTACCTCAAGGACCTTTCCGAAAAGGGCCACACCGTGATTCTCACGACTCACAGCTACGAAGCCTTGCAGGTATCCGACGAGGTCCTTCTCATCCACCAGGGGAAAATGGGATTTTACGGAACTCCGGCAGACGCGTTCCGCTTTTTCAACGCAAAGGATCCCGAAGGAATCCTCGAAACGCTTTCCGACCGCACCTCCGAAAACTGGAAGGAAGCGGGCATCGGCAGCCATATATCCTCCCCCGAACCCGTCGAATCCTATTTTCCGAAATTCTCGAAAAAAAGCATGTTTCCCTATTTCTTCACGGTTCTTTTCCGGCAATGGTTCCGCGATCCCGGAAAGGCCGTTTCGCTCATTCTGCAGCCAATAGTCATCGGGTTTCTCTTTTGCCAGATTTTTTCCGAGACCTCGTCGCTCTGGGTCGCCGCTTTTGCCCTGATCCTTTGCGCAAACTGGTTCGCCCTCTCGCTTTCCGCCCGGGAAGTCGTGCAGGAAAAGGCGCTCCTCCTCGACGAATTTCGCAAAGGGGTTTCGCCCGCGAGGATTATCGCGGCAAAACTTCTGTTCACTGCGTTTTTCGCGCTTTTCGAAACGGCCGTCGTCTTCGCCTTTCTTTCGGGAAGTATCGCGGTCACTCCTTCGATGCCACTCTGGATTACCTTGTGCGCAACGATACTCCCCGCATCCGCTGCAGGCATTCTGCTCAGCGTTCTTGCAAAGAATCCCGGTCAGGCAAACGCGTTTCTTCCGATGGTCATCCTCCCGCAAATCGCCCTCTCCGGCGCGCTTGTTCCCAAGGACCAGATGACGGAAATCGCCCAAAAGCTCTCACTTGCCGTCTGGACGCTCTACGACCAGTCCGCCATGCAGGACGTATTCATGGGCGTAGAAGTCCATCCTTTCGACTGGACGCTCCCGACTTTCATCGCCATCTTGATTTATATTGTATCCATCATCGCCCTAAAACAAATGAAGAAAGCAAAATGACAACAGAAAAGTTTCCCAGACCCTTCAACGACGATTACGAGCTCTTGGGCGTTCTCGGCAAGGGCGGCATGGGATATGTCTATAAGGCCCTGCAAAAGAACCTGAAGCGCGAAGTCGCCCTCAAGGTTCTCGACGCCTCCTCCGACAAGGAATCCGTCGAGAGATTCTATATGGAAGCCCAGGCGATGAAGGAACTCGACCACCAGAACCTGGTCCAGGTGTTCGACTTCGGAAAGCAGGGGAACCAGCTCTACATCGCGATGACTTACGTCAAGGGAAGCACGCTTTCGGAAGTTCTCGAACACCGCCGACGTCTAGACTTTTACGCCATCGAAACAATCACGAAGCAAGTCGCGCGAGGCCTTCTCTACGCGCACAGCAAGGGTATCGTCCACCGCGACGTGAAGCCTTCGAACATCATGATTACGCACGACAACCGCGTCTATCTGATGGATTTCGGAATCTCGCACATCCAGTCCGCGGAACGCCTGACAATGACCGGCATGACAATGGGAACCCCCGAATACATGTCGCCCGAGCAGTGTCACGGAGACGACGTTTCCATCGGGTCCGACATTTACAGCCTAGGGGTCATCCTTTTCGAAATGACCTGCGGACGCCTGCCGTTCACCGGTTCAAAGCCCATCGAAATCGCCATGAAGCATGTCCAGGAAGAGCCTCCCAATCCGGAGAACTTTCGGCCCGACATGCCCAAGGGACTCGCGAAGCTCATCCTGAAAAGCCTCAAGAAGAATGTCGGAGATAGATTCAAGAGCATGCAGGATTTCCTGAATGCGCTCGACATCGTATTCGCACCGCTCCATCCCGGAGACCAGCATCACGGTCACGACACAAAGAGCATCCGAAAGCTCATCCAGAATCGCCCGCTGATAACGAACAAGGTTTCCGACAATGTACGGCGCTTTACGAACAAGCATGCAAAGCTCTTCGCCATCGCTCTATTCCCGCTCCTTATCCTCCTGCTTCTCGCCTTCCTCCTTTCCTACAAGCCTCCCCGAACGCTCCAGGAAATCCAGAACGTCGAAATTCGCGCCGCCAGCGAAAAACGGAACATGGAAGGTTCGGGCGACTACTCGGAATCGAATCTCACCGACAAGGATTTGAAAACGGCGTGGCTCCTGCCGATGCCCTCCAACGCCAGGTCTCCCATCTTCATCTTGAACTTTCCATCGCCCACGATCGTCACGGCGATAGGACTTGCGAACGGATTTCAAAAATCGAACGACGACGAATTCGGGGACCGATTCCGCATTTTCAACAAGCCGAAAACCCTTTCGCTCCTCACCCGGGAAGGCTATCGCCAGGTGCTCCAGCTCGAAGACATGAAAGGTGTCCAGTATCCCGAAATGAAAACGATGGAAACGACCGAAATCCAGGTTTTCCTCGATGACGCCTACATGGTAAACGAAACGGCAGACCTCGCCATTTCCGAAATCCGCATTCTGGGACTCCTCGCCCAATGACTTCGAGAAGACAGACAAGCCAGAACAAGCAAAAAGGGCGCTTTGCGGAACTGCATGCGGCCGCCTATCTCTGTCGCCAAGGCTGCCGGATTCTCGCGCGCAACTACCGCTACCGAAACGGCGAACTGGACATTGTCGCCCAGGATTCCACGGGTACCATCCTGTTCGTCGAAGTCAAGTCCGTCTGGAACGGACGCAAGGGCGCGCCGGCAAGCCGCGTCAACGAACGCAAGAAGTTCCGCATCTGGCGAACGGCCGCCCATTTTCTGCACTATAACGGAGGCGAAGACCAAAAGTCGCGCTTTGACGTGATCGGCATCGCCTTGCGCGATGGAAAATGGCAGCTTCGCCATTATCCCGACGCCTTTGTCGCTACGCGCGTCATTCCCGAATGTTAAATTTGTCCGCAAATGAGACTTGAAGTACATCCTCAAAATCCGCAAACCCGATTTGTCCGCCAAGCGGCAGAAGTCCTCGAAAGGGACGGACTGCTCCTCTACCCCACCGAATCAGGCTATGCGATCGGCTGCTCCGCGGAATCCTCCAAGGCGATACACCGTCTCTACCTGCTTAAAAAGCCGATGAAGAAATTCGTCATGGCGATTATCATCCCGGACATTCGCGCCGCGGCGGAATACGCCCATGTCAGCAACTTCGCGTTCCAAATCATGAAGCGCCGCGTTCCGGGACCCTACACGTTTATCCTCCCGGCGGATCCGTCCATTGCGAGAAAGCTCGACGTCAAGCGGCCGGAAGTCGGCTTCCGAATGCCCGAGCATCCGTTTTTCCGGGAACTTTTCCGCATTTTCGACAAGCCCATTCTGAGCACGGCGGCAAAGATTTCGGACGATGCCATTTACACGGAGCCAGACGATCTCTGGAACGTTTTCAAGCACAAGGTCGATCTGATGGTGGACTCCGGACCTATCGAAATTCGTCCGACAAACATTGTCAGTCTAGTCGATGACCGGATAGATATCATCCGAGGCGATCTTCTTCCCGAGCCGTAAATTACCGGGCAAAGGAAAACATCCAGGCAAAAGCCCAGAAAACCGCCTGGACAAATCGCATTGCACGCGTTCGAGACTTCCGAAAAAACGGGGCTAGCGAGAGAACGACGACAGCAAAGGAGAACAAGCGAAAATTCTCTCCGCGATAGGAAAGGGAAAGCATACCGAAAAAATCGACCCACAGCCAGAGCACGGTAGAAAGTGCGCCCCAGAAGCGACGGCGGTCTTCAAGGAAAAGCGTCGAAAAGCAAAGGCTGAGCGCAAACATCCGAAACGGCATCATTTCACGATACGGATATTCCATCGAAAAGGCAAGCCGGACAAAAAGTTCATCGAGGAGAAGAACCATCGCCAAAAAGGCGCCCCGAAGCGAAATGGACATTTTTCCGCGAAAAAGAAGCGGAGACAAGGCAATGGAGAAGAAGGCCGAAAGCGTATAGGAAAACAAGTCCGTCATCTTTTTCGCGACTCCTTTTCCGCGGCAAGACTTTTCAAGTAAATCACCAGGGATTTCGCTTCGTCTTCCGAGACGCGCCCGGAAAACGGGGGCATATATCTTCTTCCCCAAAGGATAACGCGCGCAAGGGAATCCTCACCGACGGAATCCAGGCGCGAAGACGAGAGCCTTTGCGGCAACGGATAGAATTCATGTACAAACTTGCGGTTGAAAGAACCGTCCTTTCCATGGCAAACCGCACACCGGGCATTCCAAAGCCCAGCCGCGCCGCCAGGCGACAAGGCGTCAAAAGGCTTTTCGTCCCGCACAACGGTCTTCGGTTCCACAAAGGACGTTTCCCTCCCGCGATAAATCCACCCGAATGCGCCAAGCGCGACGAGAAGAAAGCCGAAGGCAAGAGGGAGCGTCCGACGCTTTCCCCAGGTTTCGCAAGCGGCAAAGGCGGCAAGCAGGATTCCCGCGACAAGAACGGTCACGGGGAGCAATAACGGAACGATTCGCACAAAAGGGAACTCCGGAGCATTGCGTACAAAGTAAACAGCAAGACAAACGGCCGAGAAAGATCCAAGCAAAAGGGAAATCGCAAAAGGCTTTGCGGCAAACTTCCCTTCGAGCGGCATTTCGGAATTTTCCGAAACGCGCCACTTCCGCAACAACCTTTGCGCGACAAGACTTGACAGGGAAAACACAATGCAGAAGACCCCGATTCCAAACGGAAAGAATCCCCAATCCACAGCGGTCCAGTCGAGCATTCGCGGCTGGACAAGGGAAAGCCTTTCCCACCACAGGGCGCCAAGGATCGAAACCGAAACGCCGACGCGGGCAATCAGGCGTTCGCGCACAGCCGAAATCCAGAGAAGCTGAGGCAAAAGAAATCCAAAGACAACGACTTCGGGATTCCAGACATCCTTGACGATGGTTTCCCAGACCCAGAATCCGAGCATCGCCCAGGAAAACGCGAGCAGAATTTCCTCGACATGTCGGATTCTCTTTCCAAAGAGAGAGAGCAGGAAAAGTACCAGCGCAACTCCCGAATACAGCGCGCCAAGAACAAAGTAAAGCGGAAAATAACCGCCAATCCATTCCGGGACAAAGGTTACGGCAAAGTCCAGCGAAACGATCGTGTGTACCCAGAGCACAAGCGGAAACAGCATCCAGGCAAACGGCTTTCGAAACCTTTCCAGGGAAGAATGCCTTTCGGCAAACAGGTGAAGCGACAGGTAGAGCGTAGAAAGCGTCGCATAGGCAAGGATTGCGACAAAGTCCCAAACCAGCGGAGACTCGACATTGGCAAAAAGCCGTCGAAGATTTCCGATGGGAACCATTTCATGGAAACGCAAGGGAACGCCCAGATGGAGAAGCGGAAAGATTCCGGCAACAAAAAGAGACGCCAAGGTCGAAAGCTCGGCGATCAAGGCAACCCGACGCTGCCAGTTCACGCCCAGTACAAGCAAGATCGCCGAAAAGAATGTTCCCGCATGGGCAAGACCGATCCAGAAGACAAAATTCGCTATCGGCGTTCCCCAGACAGACTCCTGCGAAACGGCCCAGGACTTTGGACCTTCCGAAAGCGCCAGGTCAACGGAAAAAATTCCGCAGAGAAGAAGCACGACTCCCAGAATGAAGATTTTCCGGTTCATGCGCTCCCCCGCAGATAGACGACCGACGGAGAAAACTTCGCTACGGATTCCGGCGCATAGACAGCCCGGACTTGCGCGGCCCGTACAAGCGCCGAATTCGGATCAAGCCAGTTTCCAAAGAGGATAGCGCGCCTTGGGCACGCATCCGCACAGGCGGTCGTCACGTTTTCCCCGTTCCACTTTTCGCCAAATGTCAGCGAACGCGCCCGCGCATTCTGAAGCCGGTGGATGCAGAGCGAGCATTTTTCCATGACACCCCGCGGGCGCAAGGGAACCTCCGGGTTGAACTTTGCCGCGAGCCCTTCGAGCATCGCATCCGCATAGTTGAACTTTCGGGCATGCAGCGGGCAGTTCGCTCCGCAAAAGCGCGTTCCGATGCATCGCGGATAGACCATCGCCGAAAAGCCGTCCGGGCTGGAAACGGCGGCTCCCGTCGGGCAGACCCGTTCGCAAGGCGCGTTTCCGCAATGCGCGCACATGACAGGAACGTTTTCGCGCATTTCGAGCCAGTGCATAAAGCGCCCCTTCCGAGCCTCGTCCTCGCTCACGCGCGGAACGTTGTTTTCCAGCATACAGGCAAGAGCGCACTTTCCGCAGCCGTCGCAAAGGTCCAGGTCGATAGCCATTCCAAGCCGCACCGTCGAATCCGGAAACCTGGGATGCTTTCCCGGCAACTGGATTCGGACCAGCTTTTCCATTTTCCGACTTCGCTCGCGCGAAATCTTCAGTTCCTTTTCCCAAAGCGAAATATCGGGATTCCAAAGAGAATCCTTGACATTTTTTGTCGAGGATTTTTCCCGGCGACAGCCAAAGAGGAAAATCGAAGCGACTGCGCCGCCCAAAAGCTTCAGGAACGATGCGCGCGAAATCTTCACCGGTGGCACCTCGCGCAATCTGTCGAAGCGTTCGCAAATCCGCGCTCGCCCCGATGGCAGGCCAGGCATTCCCGCATCCGGACATCCGCCCGGCGACCCGCGTCGATTTCGGAAGGCGTACCGTGGCATGATTCGCAAGAGACGTTCGCCCTTGCGTGAAGCCCGTGCGAAAAGAAGACGTTCGACGGGATCCGGCTTTCAAATTCAAAAGGACGCTCCGATGCGTTCGTAAGCGACTGCGCAAGTCTTTCGATTTCCGGAGATTCCGAAAGCGGCAGACTGTGGCAGTCCATGCAGTCGGCCCGAGATGGCATCGTCGCCCGATTTCCGAGATACGCTCCCGGATGGCACTTCGAGCAGTCCATGCCCAGATTTTCCCCGTGCATTTCATGGCGAAAGGGAATTTCGGACTTCGCATGGATATATTTCGGAAAGGTCCGCAAGTCCCAGGCGACAAGCAACACGCCGCACCCGAGAAGCGCGAGCAGGCAGAACCTGAACCTGGATTTTTTCTCTTTCAAGAGGCGACCGCAATCCTTCGACAGAATCGATTTGCCAAAACCGATCCGCCGCGAAAAAAAATAACTTTTTGCAAAATCAAATTCCAAGTTTTCTATATTTCGCTCGTTGAAATTCCAAACAAGGATTCACTTTATGAAACGTACACACAACTGTGGCGAACTCCGCGCGGAAGACATCGGAAAGACTGTCTCGCTCGCCGGATGGGTCGATCGTCGCCGAGATCTGGGCGGCGTCATTTTCGTAGATCTTCGTGACAAGTATGGGAAAACCCAGGTGGTCTTCAACCCGGAACGCAATCCGGAAGTCCACAGGCTCGCCGACAAGCTCCGCAACGAATACGTCATTTACGTGACAGGTGAAGTCCAGGCCCGCCCGGCCGGAATGGAAAACGAAAAGATCGGAACGGGCATGATCGACGTCAAGATAGACAGGCTCGAAATCCTGAACGAATCGCTTACGCCGCCCATCGCCATCAACGACCCGAAGGAAGAGTGCAAGGAAAACGACGATTTCCGCCTCACCTACCGCTACCTGGACCTTCGCCGTCCGTGGATCCAGAAAAACCTGATGCTCAAGAGCCGCTTCCTCAAGGCGGTCTATGAATTTTTCTACGCGAACGGCTTCGAAAACATCGAAACCCCCGTTCTCTGCAAATCGACCCCGGAAGGCGCCCGCGACTACCTGGTGCCGTCCCGCGTCAATCCGGGCAAGTTCTATGCGCTGCCACAGAGCCCGCAGCAATACAAGCAGCTTCTGATGATTGCCGGATTCGACCGCTACTTCCAAGTCGCGAAGTGCTTCCGCGACGAAGATCTCCGCGCCGACCGCCAACCGGAATTCACGCAAATCGACGTCGAAATGTCCTTCGTCAACCAGGACGAAGTCATGGAAACCTTCGACCGTTTCGTGACCGAAGTTCTCGGAAAGGTCTGGAACTTTGAACCGCCGCGCCACATTCGCCGCATGAACTGGCACGAAGCGATGCTCAAGTACGGTTCCGACAAGCCCGACCTCCGCTTCGACCTGGAAATTCACGATGTTTCGGAAATCGCCGCGACATCGAACTTCGGCGTCTTCAAGAACGCGGTCGCCGCCGGCGGAAAGGTCCGCGGACTGGCCGCCAAGGGATGCCTGGACTTTACCCGCAAGCAGATAGACGATCTCACCGCCTACGTCGGAAAGTATGGCGCCAAGGGTCTCGTCTGGATGCGCGTCAAGGAAAACGACGCGGTAGAAACCCAGGTCGGAAAATTCTTCACCACGGAACAGCTGAACGCCCTGCGCGATGCCGTCGGCGCAAAGGACGGTGACATGATGTTCTTCATCGCGGGTCCCGAAAAGGTCGCCGCGACAGCCATGGGACAGCTCCGACTCGAAGTCGCCCGCATCAAGGGTCTCCGCGATCCGAAAAAGCGCGAGTTCGTGTGGATTACCGAATTCCCGATGTTCGAATACAGCGAAACCGAAGGCCGCTACATGGCGATGCACCATCCGTTCACGAACCCTCTGCCGGAACACTTGCAGATGATGTTCGACGGAAATCTCAAGGACTGCAACGCCGAAGCCTATGACCTGGTGCTGAACGGCGTCGAAATCGGCGGCGGGTCCATCCGAATCCACAACCCGGAAGTTCAGGAAAAGGTTTTCCGCCTGCTCGGTCTTTCCGAGGAGCAGGTCAAGGAAAAGTTCGGCTTCTTTGTCGATGCGTTCAAGTTCGGCGCGCCACCCCACGGCGGTCTCGCCTTCGGTCTCGACCGCGTCGTCGCTACGATGGAAGGCCAGGACTCGATCCGCGACTTCATCGCGTTCCCGAAGAACACGAGCGCGTCAAGCCCAATGGACCAGAGCCCGAGCGAAGTCGATGTCGCCCAGCTGAACGACCTGCACGTTTCCATCAACATGGTCGATCCGAAAAAATCGTAAGGCATTCGGCATCAAACAGAAAGTCCGGCGACAAGCCGGACTTTTTCATAAGACATGCTATTCTATGGCTTTAACTCCCAGCCGCTCGGCAGAAAACAGATTCGCCAGATTGTGAAAATGACAAAAAGGAAATGCCCGAAGAAGGAGCGCGCTTTAACATTATGCATGAAATAGGCCATTTGATTCTACACAATTCGAACAAGGTCGCTTTATGTAGGCTATCTGTCGGCGAAAGGTTTAGAGCCTTTGAAGATCCGGAATGGCAAGCAAATACTTTTGCCGCGGAATTTTGCATTTTCTTTCTCCAAAAATTATTTTATATTTTTGAAAGTCACCTCTAAAAATTGCTTTGGTTAAGAAAATTTGAGTGAGACCAAGCGAAGG
>CAVGIM010000005.1:0-71908 GCA_963629575.1 Candidatus Methanomethylophilaceae archaeon | reverse complement strand
TGGAGCTCATCGCCCCGATCGCCATGGAGAAGCAGCTCCGCTTCGCCATCCGCGAGGGCGGCCGCACCGTCGGCGCCGGATCCGTAACCGAAATCATCAAGTAAGGAATAAAAATGGCTGGTGAACGCATTCGTATTTGCCTGAAGTCGTTCGATCATCGCATGATCGATCGTTCCGCCCAGGACATCGTAAATACGGCAAAAAATACGGGAGCCCGCATCGCGGGTCCCATTCCTCTCCCGACCAAGATTCAAAAGTACACGGTTCTTCGTTCTCCGCACGTAAACAAGACTTCGCGCGAACAGTTCGAGTCCCGTACCCACAAACGCTTGATTGACATTCTGGATGCTACTCCGCAGACCGTGGATTCGCTGATGAAGTTGGATCTGCCCGCTGGTGTCGAAGTCGAAATTAAGGTGTAAAACAATGAACGGTATTCTTGCAAAAAAGCTGGGAATGACCCAAGTGTTCACGGATAACGGCGAATGCGTCCCTGTGACGGTTCTCGAAGCCGGTCCGTGCGTGGTCGTTTGCCATAAGACTGAAGAAAAAGACGGCTATACCGCGATTCAGGTCGGTTTTGGCCTCGTCAAGGAAAGTCGTGCCGACAAGGCGACCATCGGACATTTCAAGAAGGCAAACCTCGATGTTCGCGGTTACCTGGCGGAATTCGATGTCGAAAACCTGGAAGATTGGCCCATCGGCAAGGAATTTGGCGCTGCGGACTTTGCCGACGTGAAGCTGGTCGATGTTTCTGGAATTTCCAAGGGACACGGCTTTTCCGGCACCGTCAAGCGCTACAACTTCCACACGGGTCCGCGCGGTCACGGTACGCACAATATCCGCGAACCGGGTGGTCTTTCCGCCCACTCCTATCCGGGACGCGTTTTCCCGGGCAAGCGCATGGCCGGTCAGTATGGAAACAAGAAAGTTACCGTCAAGCACCTCCAGGTGGTCAAGGTTGACGGCGAACGCAATTTGATTTTTGTTCGCGGTGCTGTTCCGGGACCGAAGAACGGAGTCATCGTGGTGAGGAAAGGCTAATGGCAAAGGCAAAGCTCTACGCCGCTAGCGGCGAATTCAAGAATGAAATGGACCTTCCGGCGATGTTCGATTCTCCGATTAACAAGGTCTGCGTTTATCTGCATATCAAGGCGATTCTCAACAACCGTCGTCAGGGCACGGCCCAGACCAAGACCCGTTCCCAGGTCAGCGGTGGTACGACAAAGCCCTGGAAGCAGAAAGGCACCGGTCGCGCTCGTGCCGGTCAGAACACTTCCGCCGTCTGGGTTCGCGGTAACAAGGCCCACGGTCCGAAGTCCCATGACTATTTCGAAAAGGTGAACAAGAAAGTGAAGCGCATTGCGTTCCACTCTGCCCTTTCCGACAAGGCCAAGGAAGGGAAGGTTCTCGTGTTCGAAAGCCTCTCCTTTGAAGCTCCGAAAACGAAGGATTTTCTCGCCGTCGTGAACAAGGCCGGTCTCGAACAGCGCAACGCGCTTTTCCTCGTCGGTTCGAACGACAAGAATCTCCGTCTTTCTTCGGCCAACGTGCCTTGGGTGCGTACGGCTCGGGTGCAAGACGTGAACACCTATGATCTCGTTCGCGCAAACAATATCGCGATTTCCCAGGAAGCTCTGGGAGAACTCACTGGAGGTTCCAGATGAAAGAACTCCACGAAATCCTGGTCGAACCGCACATTACCGAAAGTTCTTCCAAGGCGATGGTTAACCCGCGCACGGGTGTCCGTCAGTATGTTTTCAAGGTCGCTCTTTCCGCTACCAAGCCGGAAATCAAGAATGCAATCGAATCCCGCTTTGGCGTGAAGGTCGATTCCGTGAACACCTTGATCAACCGTGGCAAGATGAAACGTGTACGCAATGCTGTAGGCAAGAAGTCCAACTGGAAAAAGGCTTACATCACGTTGCAGGCTGGCAACAAGATTGCCGAGATTGAAGGAGTCTAACAATGGGTCTGAAAAGCTATAGACCTCTTACCCCGACACTGCGCTACAAGCAGTTGAACGATAAGAAGGAAATCACAGCTGACAAGCCGTACAAGCCTCTTACCGTCGGCAAAAAGCGCAGTTCCGGTCGCAGCAACGTGGGCGAAATCACTTCCCGTCGTCGTGGCGGTGGACACAAGAAGTGCTACCGTATTATCGACTTCAAGCGGAATCGCGCAGGCATTCCCTGCACGGTCGAGACCGTCGAATACGATCCGAACCGTTCTGCCCGTATTGCGCTTGTCAAGTATGCGGACGGCAAGCGTCAATACATCATCGCTCCGGCGAACATCAAGGTCGGCGATGTCCTGAAGTCCGGTGTCGGTGCGGAATATCGCATCGGTAACGCTCTTCCTCTGAAGGACATTCCTCTGAACGCGATGATTCACAACATCGAAATGATTCCGGGCAAGGGTGCCCAGATCGCTCGATCCGCCGGTGCCGGTGCGGAACTTGTCGCCAAGGACGGCAAGCTTTGCCAGGTCCGTCTTCCGAGCGGTGAAATCCGCCTGATTCCGGAGGACTGCCTCGCGACAATCGGCCAGGTATCGAACATCGACCACATGAACGAATCTTCGGGTTCCGCCGGTCGTTCCCGCTGGCTCGGCATTCGCCCGTCTGTTCGCGGTGTCGTGATGAACCCGGTTGACCACCCGCTCGGCGGTGGTGAAGGTCGAACCTCCGGTGGCCGTCACCCCTGCTCTCCGTGGGGCAAGAACTGCAAGGGCAAGAAAACCCGTAACAACAAGCGTACCGATCACTACATTGTGCGTCGTCGTCAGAAGAAGAGGGCATAAGCTATGTCGAGATCCATTAAGAAAGGCGCTTTCGTGGATTCCCACGTTTTGGTCAAGACCAAGGCAATGGCCAGTTCCGACAAGAAGCAGCCCATCAAGACCTGGTCCCGTCGTTCCACTATCATTCCCGATATGGTCGGCTTGACTTTTGCCGTTTACAATGGCAAGCAGTTCATTCCGGTCTATGTCACCGAGAATATGGTCGGACACAAACTGGGTGAATTTTCTCCCACTCGTATCTTCCGCGGCCACCGCAAGGCTGAAGCTGCAGGAGGAGCTAAATAATGAAAGCTATCGCAAAAGTCAAGAACATCCGTTACGGTGTTCGCAAGCTCCGTCTGGTTGCGGATCTGATGCGCGGCAAGTCCGTCGATCAGGCGTTCGCCATGCTTTCCGTTCTTCGCAACAAGAAGAAAGGCGCTCCGATCGTCGAAAACGCGATCAAGTCCGCAGTAGCGAACTTCAAGCAGAAGGCTTCTGGCGCCGTTACGACAGAAGAACTCAAGATTGCGGCAATCTCCGCCGATGGCGCGACGATCATGAAGCGCATGCGTCCGCGTTCCCATGGAAGCGCAGACCGTCTCGCGAAGCCGCTCTCCCATTTGACCGTCGTTGTCGCAGACAACGCTGATAAGGAGTAAACTATGGGTCAGAAAACTCATCCGTATGGTCTTCGTCTCGGCGTAATTGACGACTGGCAGTCGAAGTGGTATGCCGAAAACGACAAGTTCGCCGATTTCCTTTATGAAGATATCGTGCTGCGTCGTTACCTGATGAAGCGTTTCGAACATGCGTCCCTTTCGAAGGTCGGCATCGAACGTACCGTCAAGAAAGTGAACGTGAATCTCTTTACCGCTCGCCCGGGCGTCGTCATCGGCAAAAAAGGCGAGGAATTGGAACGTCTCAAGAGCGAACTCCAATATCTGACCGGCAAAGAAATCTATATTAGCGTCCACGAAATCAAGCGCCCCGAAGCCGATGCGAAGCTTGTTGCCGAAAACATCGCTCGCCAGCTTGAAAAGCGTGTTTCTTTCCGTCGTGCGATGAAGCGTGCGATGCAGAGCGCGATGCGCATGGGAATTGAAGGTGTCAAGATCCAGTGCGGCGGTCGTCTCGGCGGTGCCGAAATCGCTCGTGTCGAAAAGTATGCCGAAGGCCGCGTGCCGCTGCACACTCTTCGTGCCGATATCGACTATGCTACCGCTACCGCCAAGACCGTCTATGGCGCTGTCGGTGTCAAGGTCTGGATCATGCACGGTGAAAAGATTGGCAAGGACGTCTTTTCGTCTGAACCTAAGAGAGAGAAGTAATTATGCTGAGTCCTAAAAGAACTAAGTTCCGCAAAGAACAGAAACGCCGCATGAAAGGCCGCGCAACGAGCGGTGACACGATTGCTTTTGGCGAATATGGAATGCAGGCTCTCGAAAAGTGCTGGATTACGGCGCGCCAGATTGAAGCGGCCCGTATCACGATGACCCGCACCATCAAGCGTGGCGGGCACATCTGGATCCGCATTTTCCCCAACAAGCCGGTAACTCGTCACCCTGCGGAAGCTCGTATGGGTAAGGGCAAGGGCGCTGTCGAATTCTGGGCAGCAGTCGTTCTTCCGGGTCGCATTATGTTCGAAATGGACGGTGTGGACCGTGACCTTGCCTTCAAGGCTCTTCGCGATGCCGCTCAGAAGTTGCCGATCAAAGTCAAAATCGTGGAGGCTTCGGAGATCTAATGAAAGCACGCGAACTTAAGGAATTGAGCAACGAGCAGCTCCAGGAAAAGCTTTCCCAGCTGAATCTGGACTTGTTCAACAACCGGTTCTCTGCAAAGACTGGCAACAGCGTAGAGAAGCCCGTCACGATGCGTTCCATCCGCAAGGATATCGCCCGCATCAAGACCATTCTTACCGAAAGGGCCAAGGCGTGAGCCGGCAGGAGCAAAAAATGGATAGAAACTCTCGCAAAGTGAGACAGGGTGTCGTTTCGTCCAGCGCGATGGACAAGACGATTACGGTTGTGGTCGAAGACCGCAAGCGTCACCCGATTTACAACAAGATCATGAAATCCTCGTCGAAGTTCAAAGCTCATGACGAAAAGAATGAAGCTGAAGTCGGCGATACCGTGGAAATCATGGAAACCCGTCCCCTTTCCGCAACGAAGCGTTGGCGCTTGGTCCGGATTGTGGCAAAGAAGAAGTAATCCTTCTGGAGTAAGGCGAATAATATGATTCAAGAAGAAACAAGACTGGTCGTTGCCGACAACAGCGGTGCGAAAGAAGTCGCCTGCATCCGAGTTTTGGGTGGATCTAACCGGCGCTATGCAAGCATCGGTGACGTCATCAAGGTAGCCGTCAAGGACGCTATCCCCCAGAGCAAGGTGAAGAAAGGCTCTGTCGCTGATGCCGTCGTGGTCCGTACACGCAAGGAAATCGGTCGCAAGGACGGATCTTTCATCCGTTTCTCCGACAACGCCGTCGTGCTCATCACGAAAGATGGCGAACCCCGTGGAACCCGTATCTTTGGACCTGTGGCCCGTGAACTTCGCGACCACAACTTTACAAAGATTATTTCTCTCGCACCCGAGGTGCTCTAATGTCTAACATCAAGAAGAACGATAACGTCAAGGTTATCTCCGGCTCTTACAAGGGTAAAACCGGTGCTGTCCTGAGCGTTGACCCGAAGAAAGGTCGCGTTATTGTTGCTGGCGTGAACGTCCGTAAGCGCCACGAAAAGCCGAGTCAGACCAACCAGACCGGCGGCATCGTTGAAAAGGAACTTCCGATCGACATCTCCAACGTGATGCTTCTCGAAGGTTCCACTCCCGTTCGCACTCGTCGCACCCGTGAACCGGGCAAGAAGAGCGTTCGCGTGAGCGTCAAGTCCGGCAAGGCTCTGTGAGGTCGAAACAATGAGCACAATGAAGAAAGATGTTTACGAAAAGACCGTAGTTCCGGCTCTCCAGCAGAAATTCGGTTACAAGAACGTGATGCAGATTCCGAGTTTGCAGAAGATCGTCATCAACATGGGCGTTGGTGAAGCCGCATCGAACCGCAAGGTTCTCGATGAAGCCGTCGATGTTCTTTCGGCGATTACCGGACAGAAGCCGGTCGTGACGAAGGCTCGCAAGGCGATTTCCAACTTCAAGCTCCGCGAAGGTCTTGGAATTGGCGCCAAGGTGACTCTCCACGGCTCCAACATGTGGGATTTTCTCTATCGATTCATCAACATTACCTTGCCGCGTGTGCGTGACTTCCGTGGCCTTCCCCGTCGTGGTTTCGATGGCAGTGGCAACTACACGCTCGGTGTCAAGGAACAGTCGATTTTTGTAGAAATCGATATCGATAAAATTTCTCAGACTTTAGGCATGGACATTTCCTTTGTCACTTCCGCCAAGACGGACGACGAAGGACGCGCTCTGCTCGAAGGTCTCGGTCTCCCCTTCAGGAAGTAAGGTAATACCATGGCAAGCAGAAGAATGATTGAAAAGTGCAAGCGCACACCGAAATACACGGTTCGTGGGTATCATCGCTGCAAGCGTTGCGGTAGGCCGCACGCTTATATGCGTCGCTTTGGTCTGTGCCGTATTTGCTTCCGCGAAATGGCACTCGCCGGCGAAATCCCGGGCATCACCAAATCTTCCTGGTAAGGAGCGTTTTACAAATGGCAACAGATACAATCGCCGATATGCTCACCCGCATCCGCAACGCCGTCGCGGCGAAAGCGCCTGTGGTGGACATTCCTGCCAGCAATCAGAAGCGCGAAATCGCTCGCGTGTTGCAGGAAAAAGGTTTTATCAAGAAATTCGTCGTCGTCGATGATGGCAAGCAGGGAATCATCAAGGTTCTTCTTCGCTACACGAACGGCGTTCCGGCTATCCAAGGCATCCAGCGCGTCAGCCGCTCGGGTCTTCGCGCCTACAGCGATGTGGCGAAGCTTCCGCGCGTCCGCAACGGTCTTGGCTACGCGATTATCTCCACTTCCAAAGGTGTGATGACCGACCACGAAGCCCGCAAGGAAAACGTTGGTGGCGAAATCATCGCAAAGGTCTGGTGAGGTAAAGATGTCTCGTATCGGAAAAGCTATCATTCATATCCCCGCCGGCGTCAAGGTGACGCTCGATGGACAGAACATCTTGGTTGAAGGTCCCCTGGGAAAGCTCTCCACCAAGGTTCATGACCTTATCAAGATCAATCTGGAAGGCGACAGTCTCTCGTTCGCCCGTCCGGACGATCAGAAGTTTTCTCGCGCTATTCACGGCACGACCCGCGCTCTCGTCGCGAACATGGTCGAAGGCGTTACCAAGGGCTTTGAAAAGAACCTGGAAATCGTCGGTGTCGGTTACCGCGTGGAACAAAAGGGCAATGACTTGAACTTGGTTCTCGGATTCTCTCACCCGGTCATCTACAAGGCGCCGGAAGGAATCACGCTGAAGGCTGTCGATCCGCTGAAGATCAGCATCAAGGGTATCGACAAGCAGAAGGTCGGCCAAGCTGCAGCCGAAATTCGCAAGTACCGCCGTCCTGAACCGTATAAGGGCAAGGGTATCAAGTACGTTGGTGAATATGTCCGCCGCAAGCAGGGCAAGAAGACAGGTAAATAAGGTAACGCTATGGCTGTTATTGCAAAGAAAAGACTTGAGTCCAGAATTGCGCGTCATGCACGTGTCCGCAAGACCGTCAACGGTACCCCCGAACGTCCGCGTCTTGCAGTCCGTCGCACGCTTTCTAACATGATCGCTCAGATCATTGACGATGTTTCTCACAAATCCTTGGTGCAACTCGCAACGTCTTCCAAGGATTTCCAGGCGAAGTTCGGTGAACTCACGAAGACCGAGCAGAGCAAGAAACTCGGAAATCTCATCGCTGACGAAGCGAAGGCGAAGGGCATCTCTGCCGTCGTTTTCGACCGCGGCGGTTACATCTATCACGGTCGCGTTCAGGCTCTCGCTGAGGGAGCTCGTGAAGGCGGACTCCAATTCTAAGAGGTACACTTTGGAACGCGAAACTCAAGTTTCTGAATTTGAAGACAGAGTTGTGCACATCAATCGTTGCGCCAAGACCGTCAAGGGCGGTCGTCGCATGTCCTTCAGTGCACTCGTTGTCGTCGGCAACAAGAAGGGCAAGATCGGTGTGGGTCTAGGCAAGGCGAAGGAAGTTTCCGAAGCAATCCGCAAGGGAACCGAAGCTGCCCAGCGCAACCTCATCGAAGTGAATGTCCAGGAAGGAACGATTCCGCACGATGTCGAAGTCAAGTATGGCGCTACCCGCATCCGCTTGATTCCGGCCGCTCCCGGTACAGGCGTTATCGCCGGTGCTGCCGCGCGTGCCGTGCTGGAACTCGCCGGCGTCCACAACATTCTTACCAAGATCTATGGTTCTTCCAATCCGAGCACCGTGGTCCAGGCCTGCATCGAGGGCCTCACGACTCAGAAGAACAAAAATGACTACGCTGCATTGCGCGGTCAGAACGCCTGAGGTCTAGAGAAATGAAAAAAGTGAGAATTACCCAGATCAAGGGAATCATCCACACCCTGCCGAAGCACAGAGCGAACATCCAGTCGCTCGGACTTCACGGGATTGGAACCTCTAACGAACTGACGCTGACTCCGGCAATCCAGGGCATCATCAACGTTGTCCGCCACTTGGTCAAGGTCGAGGAGATTTAATCATGCAACTCAATAGTATCAATCCTGGCAAAAGCGCTCTTACCAAGGGTCGCAAGCGCATCGGTCGCGGTGCTGGTTCCGGCTGGGGCACGACCGGTGGTCGTGGTCAGAAGGGTGCCGGCGCCCGCAAGAGCGCCAAGGCCGGGCGTGTCGCTTTCGAAGGCGGACAGATGCCGTTGCATCGTCGCGTTCCGAAGCGCGGTTTCAAGAGCCATATCGTCCACGACACGCAGATCGTGAACTTGAAGGCTCTCGAAAAGTCCGGTATCGTTGAATTTGACGCAAAGGTTCTTGCCGATCAGGGACTCGTCCGCAGCATCAAGAAGCCCATCAAGGTCTTGGGCTACGGATCGATTTCCAAGGCGATCACTCTCAAAGTCAACGCGATCAGCGAAAAGGCCAAGGCGGCTGTGGAAGCTGCTGGCGGCAAAGTTGAGATCGTTAAATAATGGAAGCTCTGAAGAAAGCTTTTGGCGGTTTCGCCAACGCCTTCAAGGTGGAAGCCCTAAGGAAGAAGATTCTCTTTACCTTGGGGATTCTTATCGTTTATCGCATCGGATCGCACATTACCATTCCGGGTGTCGATGCGACCGTTCTCGCTGAATACTTCCGCAACAACAACAACATGTTCGGACTGTATGATTCCTTTACGGGCGGCGCTTTTGCCAAGGCGACGGTGTTTGCACTGGGGATCATGCCCTATATCAGCGCGAGCATCATCATCCAGTTGATGGGTTCCGTGATTCCGGCGATTCAGATGCTCCAGAAAGAAGGCCAGGAGGGACGCGCCAAGCTAAACCAGTACACGCGTTACTTTACGGTTCTCCTCGGCGCCTTGCAGGGCTGGGGTGTCGCCGTTTGGCTTTCCAGCCTAAAAGTTTCCACCGCGACCGGTACAGGCATTTCTGTGCTGACGGACGGTTTCCAGTCCGGGCTAGGGAATGTCGGTTTCCGGTTACTTGCTACGCTTACCTTCACCACGGGAACGATCTTTGTCATGTATCTCGGCGAGAGAATCACGGCGAAGGGTGTGGGTAACGGAATCTCCCTGATAATCTTTGCCGGTATCGTCGGCGAATTACCGAGGGCTTTCTTCCGCGAATTCGAAATGTTCCGCGAAGAGATCCAACCGCTCGCTATCGAGATTTTCATCTTGGCGATTGTCGTTGCGATCGTTGCGTTCATCGTGTTCGTCGAGCAGGCCGTTCGGCGTATTCCGCTGCAGAGCCCGCGCAGGGTGGTTGGGCGTAAGGTCATGGGCGGTCAGGCCAGCTATTTGCCATTCAAGGTGAATACCGCGGGCGTGATTCCCGTCATTTTTGCCTCTTCCATCATGTTCGTGCCCGCGATTATCGCGTCGTGGATGCCCAGTGTCAGCTGGGCGCAGGCTTTTGCCGGCGCCTTTGTCCCCGGGCATGTCACCTATAGCGTGATTTTCGCCGCGCTGATTATCTTTTTTACTTACTTCTATACGGCTATCCAGTACAATCCGTCCGATATTGCGGATAATCTGAAGAAGTCGGGTGGCTTTATTCCGGGGATTCGTCCGGGAAAGAAGACCGCCGAGTATATTGATCACATCTTGACCCGCATTTCGCTGCCGGGAGCCATTTTCCTTGCGGTAATCAGTGTCGGTCCGCTGCATTTGAAAGACGCGTTGAACATGTCTTTCTATATTGGCGGTACTTCGGTCTTGATCGTGGTCGGTGTTGCGCTGGACACGCTTCGGCAACTCGAGGCCCAGCTCAAGACCAATGAATATGCAGGTTTCCTCAAACACGGCCGCATTCGCGGCAGGATGGCGTCCTAGTGGCTAAAGAAGAAGGCATTCAAGTAGAAGGCGTTGTGCTGGAAGCTCTTCCCAACGCGTTCTTTCGGGTCGGCCTCGAAAATGGCCATGAGATTCTCGCTCATGTTTCTGGAAAAATGCGCCGGCATTTTATCCGCATCTTGCCGGACGACAAAGTGTTGGTCGAAATTTCCCCCTACGACTTGTCGCGGGGAAGAATCACCTACCGTTACAAGTAATAGGGACAAAGAAGGTTAGAACCTATGAAAATCAAAGCCTCCATCAAACCTAGATGTGAAAACTGCAAGATTGTCCGTCGCAAGGGCATTCTTCGCGTCATCTGTTCTAAGAACCCCCGTCACAAGCAGAGACAGGGTTAGGAGATTTTATGGCACGTATTGCTGGTGTCGATTTGCCGAAAAACAAGACCGTCGAGTATGGTCTGACGGCGATCTACGGAGTCGGTCTGTTCACGTCTCGCAAGATTTGCGCCCAACTGGGTATCGATCTGAAGAAGAAGTGCGACGACCTGACTGAAGAAGAACAAGGTAAGATTCGTCACGTTCTTGAAGACGAATACTCTGTAGAAGGTCAGCTTCGCGCAGAAACAACCTTGAATATCAAGCGTCTTCAAGATATCGGATGCTATCGCGGCTCTCGCCACTTGAAAAAGTTGCCGGTCCGCGGCCAGCGCACCCGTACGAACGCTCGCACTCGCAAGGGTCCGAAGAAGACCGTTGCTAACAAGAAGAAGTAAGGAGACGATCCGTGGCTGACGAAGAAGTTAAAGAAACCGCCGCTCCGGTTGCAGCAGAAGCCGCTCCCGCCGAGGAAAAGGTTAAAAAAGGCAAGAAGCGCGTTGACGTGCAGGGCATCGCCTGCGTTAACGCATCCTTCAACAACACAATCGTATCGATTACGGACGCTCGCGGAAACGTCGTCGCTTGGGGTTCTCCGGGAAATTCCGGCTTCAAGGGATCGCGCAAGAGCACTCCGTTTGCGGCCCAGCTTGCGGCGGAAGCCGCTGCCCGCAAGGCTTACGACTTGGGCATTCGCAAGGTCGATGTTCGCGTCAAGGGTGCCGGCGGTGGACGTGAATCCGCTGTTCGTGCCATCAAGAACGTGGGCATCGAAGTGCTGACGATTCGTGACGTGACAGGCGTTCCGCACAACGGATGCCGTCCTAAGAAGAAGAGAAGAGTTTAATCTCAATAGGGAAAACGCCAATGATGTGGAAATCTCTCCAAATGCCGCGCAGTTTCCAGAAAGTGGAAACACGCGAAGATGGGCGCTACGCGAGATTCGTCGTGGAAGCCCTGGAACGCGGCTGGGGCATTACTATCGGTAATGCTCTGCGCCGTACGCTGCTTTCCTCGTTGCAAGGTGCCGCCATCGTCTCCGTGAAAATCGCCGGAGTCGACAAGGAATTTTCGTCTATTCCGGGAGTGAAGGAAGATGTGACAGACATTATCCTGAACTTGAAGAGCATTCGCGTGAAGCTGCTCTCCGATCATGACGAAACGCTTCGCCTGGACATGTCTGGAAACGGTGAAATCACCGCTGCGAACATCGAGGAGAATCCCAACGTGGTGATCCTTACCCCAGATGTCCATATTGCGACTCTTTCCGGCAACGCTTCGCTGAGCATGGAACTCAAGGTCTCTTCGGGCCGCGGCTATGTGGTTGCGGATGAATTGAAGGATCCTGATGCGCCGATCGGTGAAATTGCGATGGATGCGAACTTCAACCCGGTCTTGAGCGTCGCTACCCATGTGAGCGACACTCGCGTCGGACAGAAGACGGACTATAACCGTCTCGAACTGGAAATCACGACGGACGGTTCGATTGATCCCGAAGATGCGCTCGCCTATGCGGCGAAGTTGCTCGTGGATCACCTGGAAGCCTTCATCAATTTCGAAGGAGATCTCGAATCTCCGGAAGAAATGGTCCAGGACGAAGAACGCCAGCGCATTGCCGGTCGCCTCCGCATGCGGGTCGATGAACTGGAACTTTCCGTTCGTTCCAGCAACTGCCTCCGTATGGCGAATATCCATACGATTGCAGAACTCGTCCGCAACAAGGAGCAGGACATGCTGAAATACAAGAACTTCGGTCGGAAGTCCTTGGTTGAACTTAACGAGGTATTGACGTCGATGGGTCTCAGCTTTGGCATGAACGTCGATGAATACTTGAAGGATTAAAAAATGAGACACGGTGTAAAGAACAAGAAACTCGGTGCAAATGCACAGCATAAACGTGCCATTCTCCGTAGCCTCGCGACTTCCATCCTCGAAAAAGGCCTGGAAGAGGACCAGCTCAAGCGCTCCGTGCGCACGACGCTCCTCAAGGCTCGCCTTGTCCGCGGAGTGGTGGATCGCCTGGTGACCTATGCAAAGAAGGGCGACCTTTCCGCTCGTCGCGAAGCAGCCCGCTTTGTGCGCGATCCGAAGGTCCTTCAGGGACTTTTCAGCGTGATTGGTCCGCGCTACAAGAACCGCAATGGCGGCTATACGCGCGTGCTGAAGCTCGGTCCGCATCGTCCGGGCGACTCTGCCGAAATGGCTCTGGTTTCTCTCGTCGAAGACGAAATCAAGGCCAAGGTCGCTCCGAGCACGGAAGCGCCCGTAGCCGAAGCCAAGCCGATTGACATGGTCAAGGGTGCCGCCAAGGAAGCCGAAAAGTAATCTTTGCGATTATCGAGAAAAACCCGACTTGCACAAGCCGGGTTTTTCTATTTTAAGCGAGAACCCTGTCTTTTTTGTGAAAGCATATGTTTAAAATATTGGCGTATTCCCTTTTGCTGTGCGCTAGCCTGTTTGCCGCGGATATCGGCGCCTTTTCCTCGATTTCCGCAAGCACGCCGTCTTCGTTCCAGCGCAGCTCGGTGACGATGCAACCGACTTATAGCGAAGGACTTGTCGATTCGAACTACAAGCTGGGACCGGGCGACTACCTGGACATCATGCTCGAAAGCAATTACCTTTCGGCGAAGGTCTATCCGGATGGAAACGTCGTTATCGAGGAATGCGGTTCGGTGAATGTCGCGGGAAAGACTATCGCCGAAGCGCGCACGGAAATCCTGAAACTGGTCTCGACGCGTTACAATCCGAAGTATTGCTTTGTCCAGCTCGCCCAACTGAAAAAAAACATCGTGAGCGTGATGGGGGCCGTTCCGCAGGTGGGGCAGGTCCTGGTGGAACCTCAGACACGACTCAGCCGGCTTCTCAAAATGGTGGGAAACATCTTGCCTTCGGGGCGCGACGACGACATTCTCGTGATTCGAGGCAAGGATACGCTCCATATCGATTGGCAGAAGGTGAGCAACGAGGGACATTTCGAAGGCGACGTGATGATTGAACCTGGCGACCAGATTTTTATTCCGTTTGCCGACATGAAGAATTCCGTGACGCTGATTCTTCCGAATTACCGGTCGGCTGTGCCCTATGTCGAAGGTCGCACGATCCAGGACTACTTTAAAATTGCCGGCGGGGATCGCTTGCCCAACATGGGATACCAGTCGGTGGTGATTCGCGACAAGGACAACTCGTCCCGTTCGATTCCGGTGAAGGATATTGACAAGACGGTCGTTCCGGCGGGAGTGGAAATCGAGTTTACGCTAAAGCCGCTGCTTGTCTATGTGGGCGGGGCGGTCGGCGGAGTCGGGCGACAGGCCTACGATCCTTCGTGGCATGCGCTGGACTATATTTCGGCGGCGGGCGTCCTGACGACTTCGGGATCCTTTGACCAGGTGAAAGTGATTCGCGGCGACCGGGAGACTATCTATGTCAATGCGACCCGCGATCCTATCTTGCCGGGGGACTATATCGAACTTCCAAAGAGCACGTATGAGCGCTTCAAGGACTTTACGCTGTTTGTCGCCTCTCTCCTGACGGTCGTTTCTTCGGCTTTCATCATTTACGTCAACTACAAGTAGGCCTATGCAATCGAACGAAACTCCCGGCTTGACGGAAACGCTTTTGCGGATTCTCAACAACGACTTGAAGCATTTCAAGCTTTGCGCTTTGATTGTGCTGATTCCGACGATTGCGGTCTTTGTGCTTGTGATGTGGGTCGTGCGTCCGGTCTATGCGGCGAAGGCCGTCGTGACGCCGCCTCCGAGTTCTTCGGGGATGAACGCACTGAACGGGATGCTCGGCGAGGAGCTTTCTTCGTATGCGTCGATGCTCGGGCTTTCGATGGGCTCTGTCGATGCGGACGCCATCTGGACGATTTTCAATTCCAAGGAACTGCAGGACATGGTGATAGACCGGTTCGACCTGGCGACGCATTATGAATTTGACGGCAAGTTTCGCGCCGACCTGCTGAAAATGTTCCGCAAGAACTTTTCGCTCAAGCTCACCGACGAGAGCATGCTCGAAATATCGATCGAGGACGAGGACTTTGTGCTTGCGTCGGAAATGGCGACCTTTATGCTCGAAAAGGCGGACTCCATGTTCAACGCGTTCAAGACGCTCCAGGCGAAGCAGAGCCGGGAATACTTTGAAAGCCGAATCGAGCTTTGCCTGAAGGACCTGGATTCCCTGCAGCGCGACTTTGTGAAGTTCCAGACGGACAACAATTTCTACGAGCCGACGATCCAGATGGAAGCGACCATTAAGTATCTGAGCGCGCTCCAGTCCGAGCGGGAAGCGGTTGCTGTCGAAATGAATTACGAGCGAAAACTGCACGGTGAAAATTCCAAGCGCTATGACGAACTTTCAAAGCGTTACGCCGCCTTGAATGCATCGATAAACCAGACGCTCGAAGGAAAGCAGCAGGCGTCGGGAATTGTCGCGCTCAAGAAGAGCCCGGAACTCGGCGCGGAATTCATGCGGAAGGAAGAGGAAATCAAGGTCCAGGCTGCGATGTACAAGCTCCTTCGGCAGCAGAGCGAGCAGATGCAGCTCGAAGAGGCAAAGAAGCTTACCAATTTGCACGTGCTCGAAGCGCCTTGGCCGAACGACAAGAAGGTGTTCCCTCTGCGAGGGGTGATGCTGATGTTTACGGTGTTTGTCTCGTTTCTTTTCGCAACGATGCTCTGCAATTTTCTGGAACTGCTCGCTTCGCAAAAGGGGACCGGTTCCAGGCTGGACAACGAGTGGAGTTCCTTTGTCGCTTTCTTTAGGATGAAGCGCTAGGCCTGATGTTTGCGCTGGTTTCCGAATACCCCGAAACGACGGTTCTCTTCCTTGTTGTGGTCGGGCTGCTGTTCTATGTGTGGAAAAGGAAGCTGGATTTTTTCTCGCCGGCGACCATTTACATCTTTTTTCAGTGTCTGACCTTGGCTTTTGCCTATTTGCGCCTTGACCATGCGATGACGCCTTTTCATGCGAAGACGTGGTTCGTCTGGCTCGGCGCCTTGCTTTCCTTTTCGTCGGCGTGTCTGCTTTTCGAGTGGAGCGGACTTCAAGCGAAAGGCCGTGAGGTTGTGGAAAATTCACTCTACAACTGGAAACTGCACTTTGTCTTTTCCTGTCTTGTACTGCTTGCCTATCTGGTCGGCATTTTCGGAATTCTCAAAATTGTGGGAAATCTCATCCTGTTTTCAGGAAATGCGAGCTACTGGGCCTCGCGAAAGGTGGACTACGGACTCTATGCGCAGTTTTTTTCGAGCGCTCCGCTTGTCATCCTGCTGTTTGGGGTTTCGATGTTCCGGTCGCTCAATCCGGTCCGCTGGATTCGCTGGATTTCGAGAATCGTCGTTCCCGCCGTGTGCGTGCTGAGCGTTTGCGCCTATCCGAGCCGTACGACTTTTTTTATGTGCGTCGGATTTGTCGTCATCCTGTTCAATTTTTTGTGCCGCCGGATTTCCGTTCTCCTGATAGCCTCGTTGATGGTTTTTGGAATCGTCGCCTTTGTCTTTGTCGCGTCCGCCCGGTCGCAGTATGGGGGCGATTCATCGATCAAGTCGATGACGATGGACGCTGCGATGACGATGCCGTACAAGTATGTGGCGAACAATTACTGGAATCTGGATTACGCGGTAAATCCTCCGCCAGACAGGGAAATTCACCCTTTTACGTATGGAATCGACTTCTTTTCGGGGATGCTTGATTATTTTCGCATTGCCATTCCTCTGAAAAACAGTTTCGGCTGGGACGGCATTTACAACGAGAGCGTCCAGAAAATTCCGGGCTACAATACGACAGGGTATCTGTGGGAAGTGTACAAGGATTTTGGGCTTCCGGGATGCTTTGTCGTGCCGTTTCTTGTCGGTCTCGGGATGTGCGTTCTGTTTGCGAGTCTCAAGCGACGAAAAGATCCGCAGAAGGTGATGATCTATGTTTTCTTTATCTATTTCGTTGGCTTCTGGTTCTTTATCGCGGGCTACAAGCAGGGAATCTTTTGGGCATGGGGAATCATCGTCTGGGTCGTCTCCGCCATTTGCAAGCTACCGGCAAAACCTCTTCCGGAAATACCCGAAGAGAAGCGCGCTCAGAGCGACATCTCCGGTTAGCGCAAGAAACGGAATCGCTTGAAATCCCGGACCGAGTCTTGGCGCAATGAACACGGCAAGGGCGTTTAGCGCACCGCCGAGGAAGATAAACGCCACGTAGGTCCAGAGCCTTTTTTCCTTGAGCATGGCCGCGACGAGGGTCATGCGAAGAGCTTGCAGGATGACGGAAAACGCGAGGATGGAAAGAGAGC
The DNA here is from genome assembly GCA_963629575.1 of Candidatus Methanomethylophilaceae archaeon. GTDB lineage: Bacteria > Fibrobacterota > Fibrobacteria > Fibrobacterales > Fibrobacteraceae > Hallerella. The sequence continues at coordinate 55,012 of CAVGIM010000005.1, read as the reverse complement.
TCGCACCGAAGGCGAGAATGTTCGGGTCCGTGCCGATGGGCGAGGCGAAGAAAAGCGCCTTTAGGCAAAATTCGGGGCATATCCATGCGGGAGAGGCGCAAAGCGCGATAAACGCGGTGAATGTCGCGATGTCCTTTACGTGAAAATTCGAATCGCCGGATTCGTGCCTGGACACAAGCGAAGACGAGATGAAGTTCACCATCAGTCCCGAGGCGAGGAGGATTAACTTGTGCGCATAGTTGTATCCGCTGAACGGTTCGCGCGGTGCATAGAAATCCATGGCGTAAAGCCCGAGCGGCAGATAGAGGAAGCTCGCGAGGCTCGAAAGGGCGATGGGAAACGCCTTTTCGAGCATGAGACGGATGAACAGGACGCTGCGATGGCCGAACTTCAAGATCCTTGGGCGGAGAGCCGCGGTCGCGCCAAAGCTCCAGGCGGGAAGCGCGGCGATGACCATCGATAGGGCGATGCCTTCGATGCTTTGCGTGCGGAGGTAGAACAGGGAAAATCCCATGACCGCGGCGTATGAAGTCGCGTGCAGTACCTTGGAAAGAAGAAGTCTTTTCCAGAATTTTCCGCAGATGAAGTACCAGTCGAAAAACGCATGCTGGAAGAGAAGCCCAAACGCGAGGATGAATTCCGCGCGGAATACGGGGTGGTGCTTTCGGACGGAGCAGGCGAAAATCGCCATCAGGAACATCGAGGCGAATGCGAGCGCATATCGCAACTGGAACGCAAAGTCCAACAGCTTTCCCTTGACGGCGTTCTTCCCGAAGAAGGCGAGCAGGAGAGTGGTCGTTCCGAAGTCGGCGACCGCGGTAAAGATAGCGTAATCGCTTTGCAACACCCCGAAATGGGCGAAATCGATGTTTCCCAGGTTTTTCGCGATGATGTTTCCGGCAAGGAAAACCACAATCTGGATGAGAAGGTTCACCGCAGAAATAAAGATTCCGATTCGAATGGTCCGAAAAGTGCCCGACACGAACACAAAAATACTTGATTCCTTTTCTAAACGAGACGCTTTTTTCTATTTTTGGCTTCGAAACGCGAGAGTGGCGGAATTGGCAGACGCACCAGACTTAGGATCTGGCGAGAAATCGTGAGGGTTCGACTCCCTCCCCTCGCATTCTTACCGAGTTTTTCACTTATGGAGACAACATGACCGTTTCGATTAAAGAAACCAGCTCTACAGTCCGCAATATCGAAATCGCCATTCCCCAGGACGCCCTGAAGGCGCCTTTCGAGAAGAAGGTGACACAGTACCGCAAGGAAGTGCAACTGAAAGGTTTTCGCGCCGGAGCCACTCCGCGCCATATCGTCGTTTCGCGCTTTGGCAAGATGATTCGCCAGGAATGCGTCGAGGAACTGATGAACAGCACGCTTTCCGACGAGCTGAAGAAGGCGAACCTCGTTCCGGTTTCCCGCGTCAAGGTCGAAAATTTCAAGGATGACGAAAAGTCCGACATTTCGTTTACGGCAATTGTCGAAGTCGATCCGGAAATCGACATCAAGGGTTACGAAAGCCTCGGGATTACCGTTCCCGAAGTGGCGGTCTCCGAAGAAGAAGTCAAGGCGGAACTGGATCGCGTGTTGCAGATGTATTCGTCGGCGGAATCCGTCGATCGCGAATCGAAGAAGGGCGATGTCGTCGTCGGAAACTACATCGAAGTGAATATCGATGGCGAAACGAAGGAAATTCCCGAAGACCGCGAATTCCGTACGCTTCTCGGCGAATCGTCTTCTCCGGGATTTGACGAAGGCCTTACCGGAGTGAAGAAGGGCGACAACAAGGAAATTCACTTTGTCTATCCCGCGGACCACAAGGACGAGCAGTACCGCGGCAAGACCGCCGATTTCAAGGTCGAAGTAACCGATGTCCGCGAAATCCGCGCCCCGAAGATGGACGAGGAATTTTTTAGGAAGGTCGGTGTCAAGGACGAAGCCGAACTCAAGGACAATGTCCAGACGAGTCTCGTCAACAACAAGCAAAATCTAGCCAAGAGCAAGGCGCTGAACGAAGCGATTGACAAGCTGATCGAAGCGAATCCGTTTGACGTTCCGCACGCCCGCGTCATCGATCTCGTCAAGTACACGCTCAAACGCCATGCCGGCACGAACGAAGACATCGAACCGACCGAAGAGGATCTCAAGACGCTCGAGCCGGAAGCCGTCCGCGAAATCAAGAAGCACCGCATTCTGGAATTTATCGCGAACAAGGAAAAGCTCAAGCCCAGCCAGGCGATGGTCGATGCGCGGATCGAGGAAATCGCCAAGGCTTACGGCGTCGAGGCTCCGACCCTGAAGGACCACTTCCGCCAGTCCGGTCGCACGGTCGCTCTCCGCAACGAGCTTCGCGTGGAAATGGCTTCCGACCTGCTTGTCGGCATCAAGCACGAAGAGGCTGCCAAGTAACTTTTAGGGGAAATTCATGGTCATTCCAACCATCATTGAAAACACCGGTCACGGTGAACGCGCCTATGACATCTATTCCAGGCTTCTCAAGGAACGCATCATCTTTCTCGGAACGCCGATAAATGACGAAGTCGCGAACAACGTGATGGCCCAGATGATTTTCCTGGAATACGAGAATCCCGAGAAAGACATTACCCTGTACATCAACAGCCCGGGTGGCTACGTGTCTGCCGGTCTCGCCATCTACGACACGATGCAGCACATTCGTCCGAACGTGGCGACGATTTGCGTCGGAGACAGCATTTCGATGGCGGCGATTCTGCTCGCTTCGGGGACAAAGGGCAAGCGTTACGCGCTGCCTCATTCCCGAATCATGTTGCACCAGCCGTCGGGCGCGGTGACTGGCCAATCGACGGATATCCAGGTCCATGCGAAGGAGCTGGTGCGTACCCGCGAAATGCTTTCGCAGATTATCGCGGAGCATTCCGGACGCTCGATTGAAGAAGTCCGCGAAAAGACGGAACGCGACTTTTTCCTGACGCCGGAAGAGGCTCTGGAATTTGGCGTGATCGATGAAATTTTCAAACCGCACAAGGTCTAGGCTTCGCGCTTAGAATATAAAGGTCGCTTCGATGTACAAGAGCGGAAAGAATCATTCCCAGATTTCGTGCAGCTTTTGCGGAAAGCCCGCGGAACAGGTCATGAAGATGATATCTGGCGCGAATGTCCACATTTGCAATGAATGTGTGTCGGCGTGCTACAATCTTCTTTTGGACGACCTCGCGAAAGATGCCGCCAAGGTGAAAGCCGCGGCGGCAAAGGCTCCGCTCCCGACTCCGAAAGAGCTGAAGGCGCATCTCGATGAATTTGTCATTGGACAGGACGAGGCGAAGACGGCGCTTTCTGTCGCGGTGTACAATCATTACAAGCGTCTTCGCGATGGCGACGCGATCGGCGGAAAGAAACCGGCAGACGATGTGGAAATCGAAAAGTCGAATCTGCTTTTAGTCGGTCCGACGGGAAGCGGCAAGACGCTTCTCGCCCAGACGCTCGCCCGTTTTCTGAACGTTCCCTTTTCTATAGCCGATGCGACCGTTCTCACCGAAGCGGGCTATGTCGGCGAGGACGTGGAAAACATCCTGGTGCGGCTTTTGCAGGCCGCGGACTATGACGTGGCGCGTGCGGAACGCGGTATTATCTTTATCGACGAAATCGACAAGATCGCGCGCAAGACGGCGAACCCTTCGATTACGCGTGACGTTTCGGGCGAAGGCGTCCAGCAGGGACTTTTGAAGATTCTGGAAGGAACCGTCGCCGCGGTCCCCCCCAAGGGTGGTCGGAAGCATCCGGAGCAGAGTCTCGTGCAAATCAACACGAAGAACATTCTCTTTGTTTGCGGCGGCGCTTTCGAAACGCTCGACAAGATTATCGCTCACCGCGTAAACCAGGGCGGCATGGGCTTTGGCGCGGACATCCGCACCGAGAAGGACAATTCCCTTTCCAAGCTTTTCAAGCAGCTCGAACCGGACGACCTGATTCACTTTGGGCTGATGCCCGAGCTTGTCGGACGCTTGCCGATAGTCGTCGCCTTGCAGGAACTCGACGAAACGGCGTTGAAGCGGATTCTGACCGAACCGAAGAATGCGATTGTCAAGCAGTTTGTCAAGTTGTTCAAGATGGACGGAATCGACCTGACCTTTACGGACGACGGCATTTCGGAAATCGTCGCCTTTACGCTGGAACGGAAAACGGGAGCCAGGGGGCTTCGCTCGATCGTGGAACGCACGCTCCAGAAGGCGATGTATGAATTGCCCGGGTCCGGCACGAAGAAGTTTGTCGTCGATAGGGAATTGGTCAAAAAGGCCTTGACGCCAGATAACGAAAAAAATGTCGCTTGAGGATTTGGTTTGAAAAAGACGATTCCTGATTCCGAGAATTTGCTAGAAACTGTCGCCTTGGACCTGTCTCACGATTTTCCGCTGCTTCCGCTGCGCGATGCCCTGGTAACGCCGGGGGCCTCTACGCGGGTTCTTGTGGGGCGCGAAATTTCGCAGAACGCTCTGCAGGCATCCAGGGCCTATCATGACCTGATCCTGCTTGCGCTCCAACCCGATCCGGACAAGGACGCTGTCTCGCTCGAAGATCTGCCCAAGGTGGGAGTTCTCGCCCATGTCCAGTCCGTGAGTTCCCTCCCGAACGGCTGCTGGCGCGTCCTGCTCGAAGGCATTGTCATTGTCGATCTGGTGAATCCGGAAATCCTTGCGGACAGGAACTATTTTTCGGCGCACATTTCCCTTCGCCATTATGCTCCGGTAGATGATTCGCTTTCCAAGGTTATTGCCAAGGAAGGTGTTCGGCTTTTTGAACGCTATGCGGGGTTGCAGAATCTTTCCCCGGATATCGTGCACGACGTCATGGCCAAGGACGATCCGTTCTCCACATACATGGCGATGCTTCCTTTCTTGCGCGTGACTCCGGCCCAGAAGCAAAAGGCGCTCGAACAGGAAAACCTGGATTCTCTCGGAAGGGCTATTAACGCGTATCTCCAGGCGGCTCTTGACGTGGAATGCGTCGTGGAACACGTCCGTGACGATGTCCAGCAGAAGATGCAGCAGAACCAAAAGGATTGGCTCATCAGCGAGCAAATCCGGATGCTGCAAAGCGAAATCTCGGACGGCGACGGCGACGAAATCGACAAGCTCGAACAGAAAGTCAAGGAAAAGCGCTTTTCCGCGGCCATCCAGGAAAAGCTTGACGAGGAATTCGGACGGATGCGCCTGATGCAGCCCGCAAGTCCGGAATATGCCGTTTCGCGCAACTATATCGACTGGTTCCTTTCGATTCCATATGGTGTCTATACGGATACCGCGCTGGACTTGAAAAAGGTCAAGAAAAATCTGGATGCGAAACATTTTGGCCTGGAAAAGGTCAAGGAACGGATTCTCGAATACGTCGCCGTATTGAAGCAGACCGGCGCGGAGAACAAGGCTCCGATCATCTGCCTGGTAGGTCCTCCGGGCGTGGGAAAGACGACGCTCGTGCGTTCCATCGCGGAATCTCTGGGCAGAAACTTTGCCCGGGTGACTCTTGGCGGCGTACAGGACGAGGCGGAAATCCGCGGACACCGTCGCACGTATATCGGTTCGATGCCTGGGCGCTTTGTCCAGGCGCTGCGACATGCGAAATGCATGAATCCCGTTATCTTGCTCGACGAGATCGACAAGATGGGAAACGACTATCGGGGCGATCCGGCGAGCGCGATGCTCGAAGTTCTCGACCCGGAACTCAATCCGGATTTTACCGACCATTTTATGGAAGTCGGACTGGATTTTTCAAAGGTTCTCTTTATCGCGACGGCAAATTCGGAAGCGTCGATTCCGGCTCCGCTCGAAGACCGCATGGAAGTTGTTCGCCTGCCCGGATACTACCCGCACGAAAAGCTCGCGATTGCGAAGGATTACCTGATTCCAAAGGCGCTAAGGAACTGTGGTGTTTCGGACGCCTCTTCGATTGTCTTCGACGATGACTCCATCCAGAAGATCTTGCGCGGCTATACGCGGGAAGCCGGCGTTCGCGAACTGGAACGCATGGTAGAATCCGTCGTGCGCAAGCGGGTCAAGGAATCCCTGATGGGAAAAGCGGGAAAGCTTGCGCTTACCCCGAAACTTGTCGAAAAGTATCTGGGCGTGCCGCGCTTTTTGGACAATCGCTTGCCGCAGCCCGGGCGTTTTGGCGTCATCACGGGACTCGCCTGGACTTCTGTCGGTGGGGAGATCCTTCTGATCGAATCGAAACTGCTTTCGGGTCGCGGGCACCTGCTCCTCACCGGAAAACTCGGCGACGTGATGAAGGAATCTGCGCAGATTGCCCTGAGCCTTGTACGCGAAAGGCTCCAGCGCTTCGATATCGACCCGGCGATTGTGCGGAAGACGGACATTCACATTCACGTTCCCGAAGGCGCGGTCCCCAAGGACGGTCCGTCGGCCGGCATCGCTCTCACGCTTTCGCTCCTTTCCGCCTTTACGCGCATCCCGGTTCCGCCTGATGTCGCGTTTACGGGCGAAGTGAGCCTTTCCGGCGACCTGCTTCCGATTGGCGGCTTGAACGAAAAGGCGCTTGCCGCGCTAGACGCCGGCGTAAAGACGCTCTACCTGCCGAAGCAGAACGAAAAGGACATTTCCGAATTGCCGGTTCCGGCGAAGAAGGGACTCAAGATTTACACGATGAAACACATCGATGACCTGATCGCGGCCCTGTTCCGGCAGCCGAAGAAAAAGTCCCGGGCGAAGAAAGATGGCTGAATTTTCCCTGGGAGAAATGCGCGCCGCGCACGAAAGGCTCGAAAAGCGAATCTCTTTCGCTTGCATACAAAGTAATCGGCCTAGGGAAAGCGTCCGTCTGGTGTGGGTCTCCAAGTTTCACCCCATGGAATCCGTCGAAAGGGCGATTCTCCTGGGAGCAAAGGATTTTGGCGAAAACCGGGTGCAGGAAGCGCTCGAAAAATTCAGCGTCAGGCGTCCGGGCGTGCGCTGCCACATCATCGGCCCGGTGCAGTCGAACAAGCTGAAAAAGGCGGCTCTCGTCGCGGACTGCATCCATTCCATCGCAAGCGTCGAAGCGGTCGAAAAACTGGAAAAGGTCTGTGCGGAAGCAGACAAAACGCTCGACATTCTCTTCCAGGTAAACGCCGGCGAGGAAGAAACCAAGAGCGGTCTGGACGTCCATGCGGCGGAAGCGTTCCTGCTTGCGCTCGAAAGGCATTCCCCGTGCGCGCATCTTCGCTTTCGCGGGCTGATGACCATCGGAAAAAACACGGGTGTCGCGGAAGATTCTCGCGAATGCTTTGCCTTCTTGCGAAATCTCCGGCAAAGGTTCCAGGCGCGCGGCGGAGTCTTTCGGGACTTTGACCAGCTTTCGATGGGAATGACCGGAGACCTGGAAGTCGCTATCGAGGAAGGCGCGACGATGATCCGCGTGGGAACGGCGCTTTTCGGCGAACGCGGCAACCCTTGACGGCTCCGGTCGCGATTCCGTTGCTTGTATCGCAATCTTTTAAAATTTCTTTTCTATTATTAAGGCGAAAAAGGGGTCGGGAAAAGCCCGGTCCTTTCCTTTCGCGTTTTTTTTCGAGAAGGACCTATGCCAAATCGTGTTGTAATCGGCTCCCAGTGGGGCGATGAAGGAAAAGCCAAGATCGTTGATTTTCTCACGCTGGATGCGGATGTCATCGTCCGTTTTCAGGGCGGAGCCAATGCGGGCCATACCGTCGAAGTGGGCGACAAGAAGTTTGTCTTCCACCTGATTCCGTCGGGCATCATGCACGAGAACAAGCTTTGCGTCATCGGAAACGGGGTCGTTCTCGATCCCGTGCAGACCCTTGCCGAAATCGCGGATTTGCATTCGAAGGGAATTTCGGATCCGGAAAAGCGGCTTGTCATTGCGGACAACGCGCATGTTGTCTTGCCGTATCATTCGGCTCTCGACAAGGCGAAGGAAAAGAAGGCGGGAAAGGCGGCAATCGGAACGACCGGTCGGGGAATCGGTCCGTGCTACAGCGACAAGGTGAACCGTATCGGTGTTCGCGTCGGCGACCTGATGGATGAACGCGAACTGCGGCCTCGCGTCGAAGCGATGGCGAAAATTCACAACGAAGAATTTCGCGTGATGTACGACGTTCCCGAAATCGATCCGGAACAGGTGATTCGGGATTACCTGGAGCTCGGGCAGAAAATCAAGCCGTTCGTCCGCGATGTGAGCGAAATCCTCTACAAGGCCAAGAAGGAAGGCAAGCGCCTGATTTTCGAAGGCGCTCAGGGAACGATTCTCGATGTCGATCAGGGAACCTATCCGTATGTGACTTCGAGCAATACGGTGGCGGGCTATGCGAGCTGCGGAGCGGGAGTCGGTCCCACGGCTATCGACCAGGTTGTCGGCGTCGTCAAGGCCTACACGACCCGCGTAGGGAACGGTCCCTTCCCGACGGAGCTGCTCGATGACATGGGCGAAATGCTTCGGAAGCTCGGAAACGAATACGGGGCGACGACGGGCAGAAATCGCCGCTGCGGCTGGTTCGACGCTCCGGTCGTCCGCAAGGCGGCTCTCGTGAACGGTCTCACCCACCTCGCGATTACAAAGCTCGACGTTCTCGACACGTTCGATGAAATCAAGGTTTGCACGCATTACGAATGCGATGGCGAAAAAATCGAGATCTTCCCGAACCAGCTTTCGAAAGTGGGCCGCTGCAAGCCCGTTTACGAAACGTTCCCCGGCTGGAAGGAAAACACGACCCGCTGCAAGAGCTGGGGCGAACTACCGGCGAATGCGAAAAAGTATCTCGAGGCGATGTCGGAACTGGTCGGTGTGAAAATCGGCATGATTTCGATCGGCGCGCATCGGGACGAAAGCATCATCATCGATTTGAAATAAACCAGGAAGGGTTCTATGGCGGATGAAAACATTGCCCAGCTTCTCAAGGGAGTCGATCTCTTTTCGGAACTGACGGAAGAGCAGCTTTCCCAGCTGGCCTCTCTTGTCATCGTAAACGAATTCGGCCGCGACGAGACGATTATTCTGGAAAGGGACGAATCGTCCAGCGCGCTGTTCCTTATCGCGGACGGAGAGGTCAAGGTCTATGTGACCGGGTCGGACGGAAAGGAGACCATTCTCTCGCTTCTGTCCCGCGGGGATTCGTTCGGGGAAATGTCGCTTATCGACGGAGAACCCCGTTCCGCTTCGGTAAAGGCCGTCTTGCCGACAAAGGTTCTCACCATTCGCCGGGAACATTTTCTGGAACTCTTGAAGACGACTCCGGAACTTGCTACGGGGCTTCTCGTGCAGATGAGCCGTCGCTTGCGAAACGCGAACCGCCAAATCGGGTCGCTTGCCACCATGTCCGTGTATGGACGTGTCGCCGGGACTATCCTCAGTCTGGTGGAAGACCGCGGAGTGCGCATTCACGGTCGCGGGGGCGAAATGGTGACGGTCATCCGCAATCGCCCGACCCAGCAACAGTTCGCGGAAATGTCGGGGACGACCCGCGAAACGGTTAGCCGGGTTTTTTCCACGCTTTCCCGGAACGGTACGATTTCCCTGATGGGGAAGGATCTCGTGATTTCGGAAGAAAGCAAGTTGCACGAAATGAATTCGAAAGTATAAGAGGGACGAATGGGCAAGGAAAATTTTATCCACAGGATTTTTTCGACGAAGCCGTGGCTCTATGCGCTTTTCCTGCTTTTGCCGTTTCTCGTTCTGTGCGCGATTGTCTTTGACAGGCTGGTCATGCCGGTCGTTGCGCGGGAGCATGTTTCGGAAATGACGGTTCCGATGTTAGAAGGTCTAGACAGCGTTTCGGCGGTGGCTCTCGCGAGGGATTCCGGATTCGGCGTCGTCTTTTCCGAAGAACGGGAATACAGCAAGGCTTTCGACATGGACCTGGTGATGCGCCAGAATCCGTCTGCCGGCGCGCGTACAAAGCCCGGGCGCACGATCCGCTTGACGATTTCCGACGGGCTGCACCAGTTTACCGTTCCCGATCTCTTTGACAAGAACGCCGAAGAGGCTGTAGCCGCCATCCGGAACGCCGGGCTTTCTGTCGGCTTGACGTTCCATACGCCGCATCCTGCTTTTTCAAAGGGAAAGGTCGTGCGGACGAATCCGTCGGAAGGTTCCCTGGTGCACAAGGGCGATACGGTCGATGTCTTTCTCTCTTCCGGTCCGAGCGGAAAGCAGATAGAACTTCCCGGTGTCGTCGGCTTGTCGCTTTCGGCTGCGGCTTCGAACTTGCGGTCGGCTGGATTTATCGTGGGAAAAACGTCCCGCGGCAAGCATTCGGGTGTACCTGCGGGAAAAGTCGTTTCGCAGGAACCGTCGGCGGGGACGGCTCTTTTTGCCGGTTCGAAAATCAACCTGGTCATTGCGGAATAAGAGGCTTTCGATGTATCGCTTGTTGCCCGTTCTGCTTTCTCTGTCGCTTGCGGTTGTCGCCTGCTCCGGTCCGAAACAGCTTTCCCCGTCGGATGACATGTCTAGAAATGGCAAAACCGTCGCTGTCGAAAAATCGGAACCGGCGAAAATCGACAGCGCAAGGCTTTTGCGGCTGGAAATCGCCCACGGATCCTTCTTGCGGGCGCTTGCGCTGGAACGGCAAGGGGAATTTGCCATTGCGGAAGAATTCATGCGACACGCCTACGAAGCGGACTCGGAAAACCGCTACCTGGCCTTTTCTGTCCTGGAACTGATGATCCGCCGGGGAGCCGGCGCATCCGACGAGGCGCTAAGGCTTGCGGAACGCGCGAAATCCCTGAAAGGCAAGAAGACTAGCGGTCAGTATGCGCTTTTGGGACGGGTGTATAGCGAAGCGTCGAATCTCGACAGCGCGCTCCTCTATTACAAGAAGGCTGTGGAAGCGAGCGAGCAGAATCTGCACGCCGCATACGAATATTCCCTTCTGCTCGAAATATCCCGCGACACGAAGGAGCTTATTCGCATCTATGGAATTCTCTTGCCGCAAATCGGTTACCAGCAGGCGATGCTCGAACGGCAAATCTCCCTCTTGGCGGAAACGAAGAACGATTCGGCGATGGCGGATCTTTTGGGCGCGGTCTATGAAGCCCGCGGGGATCGCGCGTTTCTGGAAAGCCGAATCCGGCTCCTTTTGGGCATGAAGCGCTTTGAAGAGGCGCTTCGCTCGACGGAAGAGTTTCGGGCCGATTCCGCCTATACCGACGATTCCCTTTCCGTCGCCTTCCTGACTGCCGCCTATGTCGGCCTAGGGCAGGATTCTGTCGCGCTGGATACGCTCCGGGATATTTACAGGCGAAATCCGAATTTCGGCAACGTGCTGATGAAGCTTGCGCTGGTGGAGATAAAGCTCGGCAAGATGGACCAGGCGAAAATCCACTTGGAGCGTCTCTCCGAGACGGATCGGTATGCGACGGCCGCCTTTAACATGTTAAATATTATGGCGCTTGATGAAGGAGATTCGGCGAAGTCCCTGGAATATTTGGAACGCGCATACGCCCGCGACCCGATAGCGTATCGAGCCAATCTGATAGTCCGCTATGCCGGCATGCAGAAGTATTCGAAAGCCTACCGGCTTCTGGACGAGTTGCTGAAGCCGGATTCCCTGGTGGATCTGGCGCGCAAGAAAATCCAGGAAACGGGAAATCTCGAAAAGATTCGAAAGTTTGACGAAATGGCGACGCTTGCTCTGGCGAATACGCACTTTGAATATGGAACCTTGCAGCAGATGAACGCGGAAATGCTCGAAGCGGTTCCGACGACGCCTCCGAAAAGAGACTCGGCGAAGGCTCTGCGGGAAAACGCCAACGCGCATTACCGGGAAGCGGCCCGTATCGGCGGGGAAACGCAGAACATCCTCTTTTCCTACGGCTCCAACCTGCTTTCTCTTGGAAAAATCGATTCCGCGATAGTCGTCTTTCGAAAGATCTTTGCGAATTTTCCGACCGACGCGATGGCGAAGAACCATCTGGGCTATACGCTTGTCGATTTGAACCGCAGCGCTGACGAGCTCAAGTGGGGAATTTCCCTGATAGACGAGGCGCTTGCGCTTGATCCGGATGAAGTCGCCTACAAGGATTCCAAGGGTTGGGCGCTATACCGCGAAGGAAAGTTCCGCGAGGCTCTGGCCTTAATGGAAGATGTCGAAACGAAGCAGGATTCCTTTCCGGACATGTTCTTGCGCGACACGTCGATCTTTGCGCATCTCGCGGCGATATGCCAGGCGCTTTCGCTGAAAGACCGCGCCATCGGATATTACGAGAAGGTCCTGTCTATCGATCCGCAGAACGAAAACGCAAGGCGCCAGATCGAAATCTTGAGAAGAGAAGAATAGCCCTGCGAACCGGTATGTCTGTTCGTCAAAATCGAAGATTCCCGGGAAAACGCGTTGCCTTTTGGTGCGCTTTTGCGCTTTTGACCATTGCTCTTTCCGGTTGCGGTCCGCGGCTGGTGAAAGGCCCGGCGGAACCGTCGGAAGTCCTTGCCCCGGAAAACGTCAAGGCGAAGTTCACGCTCGAAATAATCGATTCGCTGGAGGATTCTCACCGGCTTTCGGGCGTTCTGTTCGCCGTACCGTCCAAGCGTTACCGCCTTGAATTTTCCGGACCGATGGGAATCGGCATCGCGTCGCTCCTGTGGAAAGAGGGGGAGTGGACGCTTCTTCTTTCGCAGCAGAAGACATTTGCCGAGGGAAAGGGCTATCTGGTCGGAGGCTATGCGGGGATTCCCCTGTTTGACATTCACCGGATAGCTTCGCTCTTCTGGGGCGATCTGCTCCCGAAAGGCGGCATGTCGGGAAAGGACGCGCTGGGCATTCCGTTTGATGTCTTGCGAAACGCGGACGGTCGCGTCGCGGAACTTCGGCAGGGTTCGGAACGGCTGGAATTTTTGGACTATGCGGAATTCGAGAGCGGGATCTTGCCGTCGGAAGTCCGGGTCTATCGGGGCGGAAAAAACGTCTTGAACATTCGGGTAAAAAGCGTCCGGAAAAACGCTTCTTGGAGCGACGGGACGTGGCGTCTCTCCATTCCGGAAAATTTCGGTCGCCTCTGATTTTGTAATTTTTGACCATGAGACGACTTTTCATTTTTGCCCTGCTCGTTTTTTGCGGTATGGCTTCGGCGGTCGATACGCTCGAAATCTTTGCGTTGCGCGTCCAGTTCAGGCAGGAGTCTCCGGATAATTCCCTCACGACGGGAACGGGCCGGTTTGATTCCGACAGCGATACGGCGAGTGCGAATTACAGTCTCGATCCGAGCGGACATCGGGCGAGTGCCGCCTACTGGCAAAAGCATTTTGACTTTGCGGATGCCTATTACAGGTCGGTGAGCGGCGGAAACCTGGTGATCGTTTCCCGGATTTTTCCGAGCGGGGAACCCTACACGCTAGACCATTACATCATCGATTACAACCGTACCGCGAAGCGCAAAGGCGAAAAGACGGCGGAATTTGACGAAGCGCGAAGCCGCGATTACATGAACTTCGTCTGGGATGCGGTGACAGCGGCAAACCAGCCGAGCGACACGCTGGACAATCCGTTCAAGGTGCCGCAGCCGAAATCCCCGAACAAGAAACGCGCCTACATGATAATCCACGCCGGAGCGAGCCGACTTCTCGACGGTGGAAGCATGGGAACGAAAAACGCGAACACGCCCGGAGACTTCATGGACGTCTATGTCGTGCGCGATTATTGGGCCTATCTGGATTCCGCGGATACGACAAGGAAAGTCTCCGGCGATTTACACGGAATGGTCCTTTCGGGAGCGACACTCGATACGCTGAAAACGATCATGGTGATGAGCGAAACCGCTTCGCAGGACGGTCTCAACTGGGGAATCAACGGAATTCTGGTGAACCAGATTGGACGCGAACTGGGAATGCCGAACACTTACGACGTCGTCAAGGGAATTTCCCGTCTGGGATATTTCGACGTCATGGACTTTGCCGGATACAATGCGGGAAACGGATTCTTTCCCGTGCTGCCTTCGGCATGGGTTCGGGCCTATATGGGGTGGGCGAAGGTGGAAACGGTCTATCCGCCAAAATCGGGCGCTCTGACGCGGGAACTTTTTGCCGCGGGTTCGGGCAAGGGAACGGAAATCCTGAAGGTTCCCCTCTCCGCAAACGAATATCTTCTGGTGGAAAACCGCGAGCGGTCTGCGGGCGATTCGGCAAAGATCGCGGTGTCGTATGTTCCCTCTTCGGAGGTCGCCGCCGACAGGGATTACGAAGTTCTCACCAAGGTCTATCCGGTCGATAGTCTTTTTGTCGCCTTTGAAGACAGTCTTTGCGATTCCGCCGGAAAGTGCAAAAAGAACAGGAACAAGCTGGGAGGCGTCATTGTCGGTGTTTCTTCGTTCGATGCCGGACTTCCTTCGAGCGGAGTCGCGGTCTGGAAGGTCAACGACTGGTATCTGCGCGAAGCGCTTCCCTACGGCGTCACGAATTTCTGGGGCGGGGACACGGTGCGCGATCACCAGTTCGGCATCATGCTCTCGGAAGCGGACGGAATCCTTTCGATTGGCAAGACTTTCCAGAATTCCCTGGGCGAGGACGCTTACGATTACGGTTCCGGCGCGGACCTGATTCCGCACTTGCGCAAGGGAAAAAATTCGCCAAAGGATACGGTCTTTTCCATCGAGGCTTCGGGATACGGCAACACGGCGACCACGGCGGGAGGCTACACGGGCATTTCCGTTACGGCCAAGCGGGCGAAAAACGCGCACGTGGAAAAGACGTCGAACTCCTTCATGGGCGACAGCGTACTGAACTTTGCCGCTTCGTCGATTCCCGTCTCGATTTCCTGGACGAGCCTTTCGCTTTCCGAATCGAAATTTCCGAAAGATGTCGGGCTTTCCGCCGCCTTGCGCGGCGCGGTCGCTGTGGACTATCCCACGGGAATGTCTGTCGGGAAAGGCGAAAAGCTGATAGTCTTTGGCGCAGAAGACGGAACGCTCCAGGTGATGGACGCTCGGGGCGATTCCCTTTCGGAACGCGATACGACGCTTGAACGGAAAACGCTCTCCAGGGACAGCGCCTCGGAAAAAGTGCCGCTTTTCCGTTTGGGAAATTCCTACGGCAAGCTTCTCGGCCTTGCCGCGTCGAACGATACCGTCTTTAGCCTGCACCGGGGAAAAGGCCTGGCCCGGACCGTCTTGCTTTCGGATATCGACCAGATTCGCTTTGAACGAAAGCTCGCTCCGCTCGAGTCCGCGGCTTTGGGGCCGATGGTCGTAAACGGACAAGTCTTTGTCCTGGACAGCGGCTCGCTTTATCGCTATCCGACTTCGGATTTTTCCAAGAGGGACGCCTTTTCCTTGCCCGAAAACTTTGTTCCCCACGACATGGCGCTCTGCCCGGCGGGCGAGTCGAACAATATCGCGCTTGTCGGGAAGAATGCGGAAATCGCTCTCTTCCGGGAAACGGACGGACGCGTGCAGAAACTGCCCTCTCCCAAAATCCAGGAAAAGAATCTCGCGCCTGTCGGAAAGCAGATTTTCCGGGTTGCGTGTTCGGACTTCGATCGCGACGGAAATTCGGAAATGTTCCTTCTCGGCAGTCGAGGCTATGCGGCGATGGTCCGGGCGAACGATTCCGCGACAGTCGTCTTTTCTCCGCGCTCCTTTAAGCGGGGCGGTGACGGGAAAAGCGATTTTTACGACGAGACTTCGCCGATCGCGGTGGGGGACGTAAATGGCGACGGCTACCCGGATGCGGTATTCCTCGGATACAATCTCGTGTATGCGGTGGATCGTTCGGGAGTTGTCATTTCCGGTTTTCCTTCGACCGTGACGAAGAACTTGCCGGAATACGCATTTCTTTCGGAACCGTTGCTCGTCGATGTGACGGGGGACAGCCTGCCCGAAATTCTCGTGGGAACGAACGGTGGGCTTTTGATGGCGTTCCAGTCGAACGGAAAACAGCTGACAAGGGATTTTCCGCTCTCTGCCGGAACGTTCGAATATGGGGAAACGGTCGCGCCGATGTCTTTCTTTGTCGGAAGGACAATCGATTCGCTTTCGGGGTTGCAGGTCTATGCGTTCCAGCGATCGTCGGTCTCGGGATTTCGTCTTCCGAAATCTTCGACGGAGGCCAGTGCGCGGTCCTGGAACGTTCCGGGGGCGGACAACGGTCGGACGGGATTCTTTGACGCCTCTCGCCTGGCGGAACCTGTCGCTTCGGACTCCATCGAAAGCATTGACGAGTTCTTTGTCTATCCGAATCCGGTTCGCGGAGGCAAGGCGAATGTCCGCTATACGCTGGGAATGAACGCCAAGTCGGTGACGGTCGAGTTCTTCGACATCGCGGGGCTGTGCGTCTTTTCCAGAAAGTTCGACGGGGCGAACAAGGGCAGAAACCAGATAGACCAGCTCGACATTTCAAGGCTCGGAAGCGATGTCTATACGGTGCGTCTCCGCGTAAAGTTCGATTCCGGAAAGAAAAAGCAGAAATTCTATCGCGTCGGGGTGATTCGATGAAAAGAATTGCGGATAAAGCCTTTCGCTTCGGATGGGGCGCCGTTCTTTCCGGAATTCTTGTTGCCTGTTCGACTCCGACGTCTTCGGAAACGGGAGGCTTCGACTATTCGAACGGATCCGTAAAGAGAAGCTCCTCTTCGGCGGAAAGGGCTTCTTCGTCGAGCGGCGGGGGAATTTCTTCGTCCGCGGATTCTTCGCTTGCGCTTTCCCTGACGTGGATCGATGTTGGCGACTTTTCGATTTCCCAGACGGAAATCATGCAGTCCGACTATGAAAAGCTGATGGGAACGCTTCCACGGCAAATGACGACGGCAATCGGGGATTCCTTTCCGGTCGCGAACGTATGCTTTTACGATGCGATTCTTTTTGCCAATGAACTTTCCAAGGCCTTGGGCTTCGATACCGCCTATTCCTATGATTCTCGCGGTGCAGGCAATAGACTTTCGAATTTGAAGGAAAACGCAACGACCAAGTCGGTTCGCTTGCCAAGCGGTTCCGAATGGGCGTATGCGTATCGGGCAGGGGCTTCCGGCTCCTATTATTGGGGTACCGCTGTCGCCGCCGACTACGCGGTCTATAACAATTTATTTGATAGCTACCAGAAAGTCGCTACAAAGCTTCCGAACGGATGGAAGCTTTACGATATGGCGGGAAATGTCGCGGAATGGACTTCGGATACGACAATTCGCGGCGGTGACTGGACTTCTGTCGCCAAGGAACTGTCCGTGGGAAAATCACAGAAGAAACAGCCGGATTTTGCGTCGAATGCGAGCGGAATCCGCGTTATCCTTTCGGGAGAATAAGATGAATGTAAAATTTTCGCCATGGAAATGGCCTTGCCTCTTTTTCGCACTTTGTCTGTTCGCCTGTACGCAAAGCGAGGAAGAGAAAAAGTCGGACCGGATCGAAGCGGACCTGAAAAATTTGCCGAAGCTCGCACCGATAGAGATTCCGAAAGGCGTTGTCGGGCTTTACATCGGAAACCTCCCGTGTGACGAATGCGAATCGCACCGGATTCGGATGAACCTGGATTCCAGCGGAACCGCGCAAATCGAGGAAGTCTTTTTCTCGGCGAAAACGGATACGCTGAAAAGCACGGCGACTTACCGGGACAGCGCGGACTACATTCTCGTCCGTTTCGATGACGGCAAGCGGTTCATGAATTTCCTGAAGCGCGGCGGGACGTCTCTTGAATACCTGAACATCGAAGGGAAACCTTACGAAAACTCGGATGAACCCTATCACCTGATTCGCATCTTGAGGAAATCCTCGATATGATTTCGTTTTCTTCCGCATTGCAGGAATTCATGCCGAAGGCTCTTGCCGGAATGCCTCTGCTTTCCCTTGCCCTGGTGGAGTATTCGGACGAGCTGGAACTTAAAGATCGGGCCTTTTCGCTTTTTTGCGAAAGAAACGGATTGCCTTGTCCCGAAAAAGTCGTCGAAAGCCCGCTTCCGCGAAACTACCGAACGACGACGAAACGCCGCGCGGCCATTGAAAATGGCGCATTCCGACTTTCTTTCGGAGACGGCGAACGCCTGGAATATGCGGAACCTCTTGAACCGGCAGAGCATCTGGCGACATACCGCTTTGTCGAAGAAACCTTGAAGAAACCCGCCTTCGCAACGCTTGCGGATGCGCTTAACTGGGTTGTCGTTCGCGGTTCGTATAGGCGCCGCGCGGTAATCTTCAACGTGAGCGAAATGAACGCCTCGGTTGTCCGAAAGCTCAAGCTCGTGGGTGATCACTTGAAGTCGTCGGAGCTGGGAATCGTTTCCGCGCATGTCTATTTCGACCCAAGCCGTTCCGACTATTATCTGGAAGCTTCCCGCCCGGCAGACGCGCTCGGATTCAAGACGCTTTTTGGCCCGAAGGAACTTGCGCTAGACCTTGGCGCGTTCCGCCTGAAGTATCCCGTCACGGGATTCAGCCAGATCAACGAATCGCAAATTCCGAACCTGCTCGCCTTTGCAAAAAAGATGTTAAGGCCTTCGGAAAAGGACCATCTGCTGGATTTGTATTGCGGTTACGGGCTTTTTTCGTTTGGAATCGGGGGCGCTGCCGCTTCGACGTGGGGCGCGGAATGGGAAGGCCCTTCGATCGAATGCGCAAGGAACAGCGCGCGCTTTTTGAAGCGACCTGCGAAGTTTCTCGCCGGGAAGATCGACCGGAACTTTGTGGAACGCTCCATTCCCAAAGGCTCCGGCTCGGAACTGATGCTTCTCGATCCGCCGCGTTCCGGTGTGGAAGCGGGCGTTATCGCGGCTCTTGCGAGACGGAATCCGAAGCGCGTTCTGCACATCTTCTGCGGCACGGACGAAATCCCGCGATCCCTGAACCAGTGGAAGCTTTCGGGCTACAAGGCGGTGAACATCCAGCCGCTTGACCTGTTCCCGGGAACGCCACACCTGGAAACGATGGCGCTGCTAGAAAGGTAGCGCACAAAAATTTAATGGAGGGACGACCCGGATGAATTCGACCAAGCGGAAACTGGCAGCGAAAAAGTTCGTAGAGCATTGGACGGGAAAAGGCTACGAAAAAGGCGAAAGCCAAACGTTCTGGATTTCCCTTTTGCGCGACGTTCTCGGCGTGGAACATCCCGAAGAAATCGTGAGCTTCGAAAGCCAGGTGAAACTTTCGAATACGAGCTTCATCGACGCCTACATCGCGCCGACAAAGGTTCTCGTCGAACAGAAGTCCATCGACAAGGATCTGCGGGCGCCCATTCGGCAAGCGGACGGAACGTTCCTTACGCCGTTCGGGCAGGCGAAGCGCTATGCAAGCGAGCTTCCGCTTTCAAGACATCCTCGCTACGTCGTAACGTGCAACTTCAAGAGCTTCCTCATCTACGACATGGAAAATCCGCAGGGCGAACCGGAAGAAGTCCTGCTCGAAAACCTGGAAAGGGAATTTTCCCGGCTGAACTTTCTGGTGGACGCCCGTAGCGAAGCGCTCAAGAGGGAACTGGAAGTTTCTATCAAGGCGGGGGAACTTGTCGGGAAAATCTACGACGCACTCATCAAGGAATTTGGAAGTTCCCCGACCGCGGAAGATTTGCACAGCCTGAACGTACTCTGCGTGCGGCTGGTATTTTGCCTTTATGCCGAAGACGCGGGAATCTTTGCGAAGGAACAGTTTTACCTGTACATGAAAAGTTTCCGCCCGGAAAACATGCGGATGGCGCTCAAGGATCTTTTCAAGACACTCGACATGCCCGAAGCTTTGCGCGAAAAGTTTTTGGAACCGAAGTTGCGGGATTTCCCTTACGTGAACGGTTCGCTTTTCAAAGAACAGGCGGGCGAAACGATTCCGCCGATTACCGAAGAGACGGCGAAAGTCTTGCTGGACCGGGCGAGCCGGGACTTTGACTGGTCGGAAATTTCCCCGACGATCTTCGGCGCTGTTTTTGAGAGCACGCTCAACCCGGAAACGCGGCGCAAGGGCGGAATGCATTACACGAGCATCGAGAACATCCACAAGGTTATCGACCCGCTGTTCATGGACGATCTTCGCGCGGAACTCGAACGAATCAAGCGAACGGTTGTTGCGAAAACGCGCAACGCGGAACTCTTGAACTTTCAGAAAAAGCTCGGCGCGCTCAAGTTTCTCGACCCGGCATGCGGCAGCGGAAACTTCCTGACCGAAACCTACATCGGCCTGCGAACTCTCGAAAACGAAGCGCTCTCCTTGCGCCACGGTGGCGAAGCGGTCCTCGATGTCTATGACGATTCCATCTTCGTAAAAATCGGGCAGTTCTACGGCATCGAAATCAACGATTTTGCCGTGACGGTCGCAAAGACCGCTCTCTGGATAGCCGAAAGCCAGATGATGGAAAAAACGTCGGAAATTCTCCAGCGCAATCTGGAATTTCTTCCGCTCAAGACGAACGCGAATATCGTCGAAGGCAACGCGCTGCGGATGGACTGGGAGTATCTGCATGCGGAAGAGCTGGAACTTCCCCTGTTTGCGGATAGGTTAAATATAGTCCATCCAAAAGATATTCGCCCGGATATGAAAATGACCGTAGCCGAACCGGAAAAGCATTATGGCACGCTCACGGTCGTGACAGAAAATGTCCATCTTGGAATGGACGAGAAAAAGACAAACGAAAAAAATATTTACGACTACATCATGGGAAATCCGCCGTTCGTGGGGGCAAGAATGATGTCCGAAAGCCAGAAAAGCGACGTGACCTCTGTATGGGGAAACACAAAGCACATCGGGAACGCGGACTATGTCTCGTGTTGGTACAAGAAAGCCGCCGATCTGATACGCGGCACAAGCACAAAATGCGCGCTCGTCTCCACAAACTCAATCACGCAGGGCGAGCAGGTCGCGATTATGTGGAAGCCGCTCTTTACGCAGGGAATAAGAATCGACTTCGCCTACAGGACTTTCAGATGGGACAGCGAGAGCACGGAGAAAGCGCATGTCCACTGTGTGATTGTGGGGTTTTCGGATGGAAGGCGTCAGGAATCAGGAACTAAATTCATCATCGACGAGAAAGGAGAAAGACACGAGGCAAAAAACATCAACGGATATCTGCTTGACGCGCCGGATATTTTCGTGGAAAGCCGGCAGAAGCCTCTTTGCAAAGTTCCTGAAATCGGAATCGGGAACAAGCCGATTGACGGCGGAAACTATCTTTTCACAGAAGAGGAGAAAGACGCGTTTGTCAAGAAAGAGCCGCGTGCGGAAAAATACTTTAAAAAGTGGCTCGGCTCGGACGAGTTTATTAACCGCTACAACAGATGGAGCCTGTGGCTCGGAGACGCGAACCCGGCGGAGCTTGTAAAAATCCCGCTTGTGATGGAGCGCGTAAAGGCCGTGCGCGAGTTCCGCCTAAAAAGCAAGAGCGCGCCCACGCAGAAGCTCGCGGAAAAGCCGACGTGTTTCCACGTGGAAAACATGCCGAAAGGAAATTCCATTCTGATTCCGGAAGTCTCGTCCGAAAAGCGGAAATACATTCCGATGGGATTCATCGCGCCAGACATTCTTTGCAGCAACCTTGTGAAACTCATCCCAAATGCAACCCTCTTCCACTTCGGCGTTTTAACTTCCTCCGTGCACATGGCATGGACGCGCGCCGTCTGCGGAAGACTAAAAAGCGATTTCCGATATTCCGCACGGATTGTGTATAATAATTTCCCGTTCGTGACGCCGGAGCAAAAAACGTCAGAAAGAATATCATTGTCGAATGAAGAGTGTCATTATCCGGCTCGACCGGATAATCTCCGACAGGAAACGCCGTCAAATAGAATGTCACTGTCGGGCTTGACCCGGCAATCTCCAAATTTCCCGCACTGCACGCGAGAACAGGCAGAAAAAATCGAAAAGACCGCCCAAGCCATCCTCGACGCCCGCGCCAAATATCCTGAGCTCTCCCTTGCCGAGCTCTACGGTGAAAATATGTTCATGTTCCCCGAGCTTGAAAAAGCCCACAGGGAAAACGACCGTGCCGTCCTGCAGGCGTACGGCTTTCCGCCCGACCTGAGCGAAAGCGAGATTGTGGCAAGGCTGTTTGAAATATACGAGAAATTGACGCAGGAAAAGTAAAACGACGCGGGATTTTTTTGCCAACACAAAGGCGCACAAGGAAAAATGCCAGGCAAGATGAAGAATTGACAGGGAAAACGATACATGCCCGTATGGAAGTTCACAATGAATTGGGAAAAGAATTCAATCCGCAAACATGGAAATAGGACTTCTGGTCAATTTCGGGGGAACGAATTCCGAATCTGTGTGAAAAAAAATGATTATAGCGATGGGCAAGATTTCCTCCGTTCGGTTTGATGCTGGAATTGCTATATTCCCAAAACGATGAATACTCTGGACTGCATTTTTTCCCGGCGTAGCACGCGCAATTACAAGCCTCTTCCCGTGGAAAGGGAAAATCTCTTGAAAATTCTCGAAGCGGGTCGCTTTGCGCCGAGCGGTGGCAACAACCAGACGAACCACTTTCTCGTCATCCAGGATGCGGAAGTATTAAAGACGCTGGTCTCGCTGGTGGAAAAGGCTTTCGCCGGAATGCCGGTGACGGAAGGGATGTATCGGAGTGTCAAGAATTCCATCTTGAGTGCGCAAAAGGGCGGCTACGTCTTTTGTTACAACGCTCCCGTTCTCATCGTCGTCGCGAACCAGAAGGATTACGGCAACAACATGGCGGACGCGGCAATCGCCATCGAAAACATGATGCTCGAAGCGAACGAACTCGACCTTGGCAGCTGCTGGATAAACCAGCTTCGCTGGCTGAACGAAGATCCGGAAATTCTCCGCTACCTGCAATCGATCGGGCTCGCCGAAAACGAACGCGTCTATGGATCGCTCGCCGTCGGCTATCCCGAGACTTCCGACGGACTTCCGCTCCGAAAGCCCCTGGAACGGAAAGGAAATCCGGTGACCTGGATTTAAAACGCTTTTTACACGGAATTTGCGGAGATTTTGGCGCAATGGGGAATTTGCTGTGTAAATTTTATCGAACTCCATGAACAACCGGTCTTGCCTAGGACCTGTTTTCGTTGGAATCGTTTGCCTTTTCCGTGTAAAAATTTATGTTTAAAATCGATATGTCGGCGATAGACAAGCTTTTTGATTACGACGATTACCGTCGTTTCTTGCAAGACTATTTTGACGAGCAGAAAAAACTGCGCGCGGTCTTTTCGCATCGCTTTTTTGCCGCCAAGGCGGGGTTCAGTTCTTCTTCCTATTGTCTCAACGTGATTCGCGGACGCTTTAACCTGACGGAAAAATCCATCGCCAAGATGACGAAAGCGATGGGGCTGAACAACAGCCAGTCCAGGTATTTTGCGGCTCTCGTGGAATACAACCAGGCAAAGCGTATCGAGGAGCGCGAAAATGCCTGGGAAGAAATCGTCCAGATTCGCTCCAAAAACGAATTTGTACATGTTTCGCGCGACCAGAAGGATTTCTTTTCCAAGTGGTATTATCCGGTCTTGCGGGAACTTGTCTGCCATCCGGATTTTGACGGCGACATGAGGCGCCTTTCGCGGACGATTGTGCCGAATGTTTCGACGGAAGAAGCCCGGTCGGCGGTGCGCAACCTGGAACGCTGGAAGCTGATAGAAAAGGATCTGGACGGCAAGTTTCACTGTACGTCGCTGATGCTCGACGCGAAGAATGTTTCCCCGATGGACTTGCGACAGATTCGGCGCGAGTACGTGCAGCAGGCGATTGGCTCCGTGGAATCGAAAAAGCCGAACGAACGCTTTGCGGCTTTCACGACGCTCGCGATGAGCGAAAAGTCTTACGACTATGCGGTCAAGGTCCTGGAAGAGGCGCGCCAAAAAATCATGGCGAAAGCCTCCGACGATCCTTCGGTGGAAAAAATTTACGAGATGATGATTGTCGCCTATCCGATGAGCGAAAGACTGGGCAAGGAGAGTGAAAAATGAAGTTTTCCTTTGCGCTGATTCCCTTGTGCGTAATAATCGGTTCGCTTCTTTTCGGGTGCTCGGAGAGTAGAACTGCCGGCGGAGTGACGGATATCGGCAATTCCATCGCGGGCAGGGTCTTTCTTTCGGATGGCGTCACGCCCGCTGTGAACGCCCGTGTCGTTGCGTATGACGATTCCTGGAAGAATGTCCGGATTGCGGATTCCGTTGTCGCGTTCTCGGATAGCTCGGGAAACTTTTTCCTTGAAAACGTCGAAAGCGACATGCGCATTCTGTATGCGGGAAAGGCTGAAGAAAATGTTCTTGTCAATCAAATCGCGGATTCGATGAGAATTGTACTCGGAACATCCAGGTCGCTCTCCGGAAAGATTTCCATGGAGGCTTCCGGTTTGGTGCGAATCGTCGGAACGAACCTGACGGCGGACCTCGATTCGGACGGGGAATTCTTTTTCGATTCGATTCCGCCCGGAAACATTTCGCTTGTCTATGTCCAGAATTCGGAATCGCGTTCGTCCTTTGACTTTAACACGACAGATGCGCGAACGGAAATTTCGCTTCCGCTTTTGAAAACTTTTGCGGAGACGGATTCCATTTTGGTTGTCGCGGACGCTTCGCTGTATTCGGATTCCTCCTTGGGCGCCTCGTTCGGGTCGTCGCTCGTGACGGCGGTATCTGTCGCGCTCGAAAGTTCGCCAACGGAGACGCTTCGAAATTTCGTGATGCCCGTGAAGTTTAACGACCGAATCGATTTTTCGGCTTTCGCAAGACCGGATTCGTTCGAAGTTGTCCTGGATAACGGCGTCGCCCAGAATTTCGAAGTGGGTTACTGGACGCCTCGCGCTTCGCAGGGAGTTCTGTGGGTGCGTCTGGATTCTCTCGAATCGGGAACGAAAACCGTGAATCTGTATCTGATCCATCGGAACAAAAGGCAGTCTTCCCGCGCGTTCTTGCGTTCGGACTCGGTACTCGCCGCACTCCACCTGAACGGCGACGCAGAAGTCCATGCCGCTTCGGATTCGGACAAGGCTTGCGGGTTTATCGATTACGGTGCGACGTTCTCTGCCGGACAGTACGTTTCCCTGGATTCGCTGAATCCTTTTGCGGGTGACTTTACGCTTTCGACGTGGGCTTTGTGGAACGGGGCGGATGGCTCGCACCAAGTCCTGTTTGCCAAGCGCGCTTCGGCGGATTCGACGATTTTCCAGTGGTATTACGATGGCATCAATTCGGCGTTTGCCGTTTACAATGTCGCGCGCTGGGATTCGATTTCGGGCGCGGCGACGGCGGTGGACACGATAGGCTGGAACTTGCTCAGTCTGGTTTCCCGGAACGATACGATTTCGATGTTCGTAAACGGAACGCGCGTTGGCGATCCTGTCGCCTTTCCGCTCTACAAGACGGATATCGGCGTTCCGCTTCGCGTCGGCGGCAACGATGTTTCGGAAGAATCCTGGAACGGTTCGCTTGACGAAATCCGGGTGACGAATACGGCTCGGTCGGCGGAATGGTTGCGGATGGAGTATGTAACCCAGCGACCTGCGGGAAATTAGGAGTCTGGAAACAAGAGAGTGAAGTGTGGAGAGTTGAGAGTGGAGTGTTCGCGGAGCGACCTGCCTGTCGGCAGGCAGGTAGAATCCATAGTCAGAACTTAGATCTTAGAGCTTGGATCTTAGAACCGCAAACATCTAGGCTCTAGCGTAAAACGGCCCGTTTCGCAACCTAAGCTCTAAGTTCTCTAAACTAAGCTCTGATCTTCGTATAGACTTTTTTCGCCGGGACGGTGTAGAGCCTGTTTTCTTCCAGCGAGTATGCGGAAAGGCTTTTCCCATAGACACAGCCGGAGTCGAGTCCGCGAAATCCGGGAACATCGACCAGGCCTTTGGCGGCCCAGTGTCCGAAGACGACAAGCTTTGTCCATTTGACGCATTCAAACCAGGGCGGGTCGGTTGGCGAATTGAGGTCCTTCCCCTTGCCGTCCCAGGTCCGCACGGAGAGAATGACGTTCGGATCCATTTCTTCGAGTTTCCGCTTGCCGGGTTCAATCCCCGCATGGACTAGCAGCGCGTTCGGCGTGTCGAACCACAGTGGCCAATTCTTGACGACGCTTGCAATCCAGAATGGCTCCTTCAGAATGTCCGCCATGCGCTTTTCCTTTTCGGTCCAAAGGCTTTCCGGGGTGTTTGCCAGCTGGAGGAGTCGCGCTTCGTGGTTGCCGAGAACACACTTGAAATCGTTCGCGAGAATTTCCCGGATGACCTTGGCGGAATTAGGCCCCTTGTTGATCAGGTCTCCGGTGAAGTAGATCGTATCGTCTCCCGGCGTGTAGCGAAGCCGTTCGAGCATCTTCATCATCTCGTCATGGCATCCGTGGACATCTCCGACAAAGATTGTGCGTTTCATCGCGTTCCGGAAGCTTCGCACGCCTGGCGGAGCGTTTTTTCTTCGGACGGCGAGAGCTCCCGAAATTCGCCCGGGCGCATGTTTCCAAGGGTGATTCCCGCATAGGAAACGCGCTTTAGATCGCGGATGGTGTAGCCGACCGCTTCGAGCATCCGGCGGATTTCGCGGTTCTTGCCTTCGCACAGAACCATCTCGAAAAATCCCTGGTCGAAGAAAATTTCTTCGGCATGGCCCTTCTCGATTTCGCCGCGATCGTTTTCGCCGATTTCCACGCCGGCGATGAGGCGATCCGCCGCCGAGCGGCTGAGCGGTCGGGTTGTCCAGACGTAATAGCTTCGGGGAACTTCGAACTTTGGATGGGTCAGCCTGTAGATCAGGTCGCCGTCATCGGTAAAAAGCAAGAGCCCGCGGCTCTGGAGGTCCAGTCGCCCGATATATTTCATCGAGCGATATTCCGCGGGCAGGTAGTCGTAAACGGTTGCGCGGTCTTGCGGATCGCTTGCGGAACAGACGCATCCGGCGGGCTTGTGGAAGAGTATAATCCGATGTCTTTTCGGGGGGGAGACCCGCTTGCTATCGACGCGGACGTCGTCTCCTTCGTCGACTTCTCTGCCGGGTTCGTCGAGAACTTCGCCGTTTACCTGAACGCGCCCTTCCCGGACGATTTCGTCTGCGGCACGGCGGCTTGCCACTCCGCACAGGGAAAGGAACTTGTTAATTCGCACTTTCATCTTCGGATTCCTTTTTCTTCTGGAGCCATGGCGGGAGTTTTTTCGCCTTGCGTTCTTCCCTTGGCTTTTCTGGCCTTGGCGGGTAGAGAATTCCGAATCGGAGTCCCGCGGTGCAGATGCGGAACGATTCCGCATGCAGTCGGGAAAGCAGGCTGCGCAGCCAATAGAGCCCGCAGATGATGATGTCGCTTCGCCCCTTTTCGAGGCCCGGGAGACTTGCGCGAAGTTCCTTTGACACGTTCGAAATTCTGGTGATGGTCTTTTCGAGCTGGTCGAGGTTCATTTCGAGACCTTCGATCGCGTGGAAGTCAAATTCGGAAGAGTTCAGAAATACCATCGCGAGAGCCGTTCCCGTTCCGCCGACGAGATAGACAGGCTTCTTGGCGTATGGTCGCAAGGGATTTCCCTTGAGCTCTTCCTTTTCCCATTTCTTGTACTCCGGTCCTGGAATCGCTCCCATCTTCTTGTAGAGATAGAGTGCTCCGACGGGAATCGAGATGCCGCTTTCCCCGTCCGAAATTTCGGTGGAGCCTCCGCCGATATCGACCGTGACGATGCCTTCTCCGTGCCATTCTTCGACCGCGCGGAACGTGTAGGCGGCTTCTTCTTCGCCCGAAACGATTTGCGGTTTTACCCAGAGCGCCTTTTCGACCGCGGCGAGCACCCGCTCGGAATTCTTGGCCTTGCGGGCGGCTTCGGTCATGGCGCAGACCTTGATTTCTGCGCCGAGCGCATTGGCTGTCGAGCGGAATCGGGCGAGAATCCTGGAAAGTTCGTCAATCCGTTCTTCGGAAATTTCACCCGAATTGTAAACGTCTTCGCCGAGACGGCAGACCTCGACTTTCTGGATCTTGGGCCGGAGCGCCGTTTTTCCGCTGGCGTCCGCTTCGAAGTCGGCGATGAGGAGAATTGTCGAGTGGCTGCCGATATCGACCGAGGCGGGATATGTCTTGAGCGGCTCAGGCATTTTCGTCTAGAAGTCCTTCGCGGATGCGGTTCGCGATTTTTTGCGGATCGGTAAAGAATTGCTTTGCGAGCGGAATCGCCTGTTCGACAAGTTCCGCCGGGTATTTTTTTGTCCAGTCCAGGACGATTTTTCCCGAATGGCTTCCGAGAGATTCGCCGTTTCGAATTTCGAGCGCCATCTGTAGCGCGAGATAAAGCCCAAGTTCAATGGCGCGAGGTTGCTCTTTTCCATCGAGGAGTCTTTCGACGCGGGCGATTTTTTCGTCTAGTCCCAGGTCTTCGATCGCTTTCAAGTCTTTTTCGGAAATCATGCGCTAAAATTAGAAAACGCAAAAAGGCCCGGACCTTTCCGAACCTTTTTGTTGTTCTTTTTAGCAAAGAGAGAAACGCTAAAAGCTACTTCGCCTTCTTCGCCGCGACCTTTTTCGGAGCTACGGCTTTCTTCGCGGAAGCCTTCGGAGCGGCCGTCTTCTTCGCCGCGACCTTTTTCGGGGCTACGGCTTTCTTCGCGGAAGCCTTCGGAGCGGCCGTCTTCTTCGCCGCGACCTTTTTCGGGGCTACGGCTTTCTTCGCGGAAGCCTTCGGAGCGGCCGTCTTCTTCGCCGCGACCTTTTTCGGGGCTGCAGCTTTCTTCGCGGAAGCCTTCGGAGCGGCCGTCTTCTTCGCCGCCGGTTTTGCTTCCTTCTTGGCCTTCGGGGCTGCCGTCTTCTTCACCGCGGCCTTTTTCGGAGCGGCGGCTTTCTTGGCGGAAGCTTTCGGGGCTGTCTGCTTGGTGGTTTTCTTCGTGAGTGCCATATTTTTGTTCCTTTTTTTAGTTGTTAATAACTATGAATATAAAATAACTTGATTTTCACAAAATATCAACACTTATTTTTAAAAATATTTTTTAACCGACTAGTCAAGAAACAAAAAAAGTGTTATGGCGTTTGATTGACGGAGGCGATGAACGCCTTGATTCCGCTCTCCGCAAGACAGAAAATGTCGCAGAACTTTGTCGCGAACGGCGGAATCTTCCCGTTGGTGATTCCGATTGCGTCGTGCAGGACGGTCACTTGGCCATCGGTATCGCTTCCCGCTCCGATGCCGATGGTGATTAGCTTTACGGATGCCGTCACCTTTTTTCCGAGGGCTTCGGGAATGTGCTCGAGAACACATTCGAACGCCCCCATCTCGTCGATAGCCTTCGCTTCCCTTAAAATTCTCTCGGCGTCCTCTTCGCTTTTTCCGACTTGCCTAAAGCTTGTCGCCGTTTGCGGGAGAAGTCCCAGGTGCGCGCATACCTCGATGTCGTTTTTGCGGAGGGTCTCGATGATGTCGGGATGAAAGCCTTCGAGTTTCACGGAACTCGCTCCCAGATCGATGAGCTTCCTTGCGTTTTCGAGTGCCGTCGTCGAATCCGGGTAGCTCATGTAGGGCATGTCCGCGATGACGTGCGTGTTCGGTGCGCCGCGGCAGACCGCCGCGACGAAAATCAGCATTTCGTCCATGCCGATGCATTTCGTACTTTTATAGCCGAGCATTGTGTTGGCGAGGCTGTCGCCGACGAGAATCTGGTCGATTCCTGCGGCTTCCGCTATCTTGGCAAAGCCGTAGTCGTAGGCGGTGATTTGCGAAATTTTCCTTTTCCCTTTTGTTTCACGGATTTGTGTTGCGGAAAGCATAGCTTCTGACCTCCTGTAGCCAGCGGTAGGATTTGATTTCCCGGTTTTCGCCGAGATGCGTTTTGAAATATTCGAAAAATTCCCGTTCGATCGCTTGCGGTGCGATTAGCGCTTCTTTTGTGCGCAGCCGGGCGATGTCGTCGAGAAAGACGGGAGCGTGTTCCGGCTCGAAACACCCGAGGCATTCCTTGCAGATCGATCCGCCGGATTCGAAGTGAAAGTCCGCGGGCGTCTCGAAAAGGCTTTTCCCGCAACGGACGCATTCGGCAAGGGAAAGCGCATACCCGGAGAGATCCATGATGTGCCAGAGCCACCTGACGAGAGCGTCTTTCGAATTCGGGCCGCGGTCAAGAACTTTCAGGGCCTTTTCCGTATAGCGAAACTCGAATTCCTGGGAGGGACCTGCGGACAGGCAGCGGAGAATGATTTCCGCCATGACGCTTGCCATCGCGGAAAGTTCCAGGTCCTTTCGCAAATGCGGAAACCATTCGACGAGGGAGGCTTCGCGGATAAAGTGCAGGTCGCTTTTCCCGGAATCGTTGAAAACGATTTCGCTTTCGGCCAGAGGATCGAGCGAACCTTGAAACGGACAGTTTTTTTTCCTTGCGCTCTTGATCAGGAACGATTGAACGCCAAAGTCACGGGAAAAGCCCTTTACGATAAGCGAGGAATCGCTGTAGGGCATTCGGTGAAGAATGATGACCCTGGTCTGTCTGAGCACTTAGGCTTTTGCCCCGAATCCGTCGTCGAGTCTCTTTCCGCCGAGAACGTGGCAGTGGATATGCGGAACGGTCTGCCCGGCGTCTCCTTTCGCATTGAAGACGAATCGCGCGCCGCTTTCTTCGAGCCCTTCCTTCTTCGCGATGTTCTGGGCGCAGAAGAGAAGTCTCCCCATCAGCGGGGAGTCTTCCGCCTGCATGTCGAGGAGGCTTTCGACGTGCTTCTTGGGGACGACGAGAACGTGCGTGGGGGCCTGCGGATTCAGGTCGCGAAACGCGTAAAATTCGTCGTCTTCGTAAACTTTGTTCGATGGAATTTCGCCGCGGATGATCTTGCAGAAAATGCAGTCGGACATGATTAACCTGTTGAAAAGAGATGGATGAATCGCTTTTTCGCAAAAACTAACATTTTGTCTGGCTTTAGGCAAATTTTGCGTGGGCTCTTTTGCTAGATTTGACGCGAAATGATTTTGTCGTTTTTTACATATCCACAGGTATTTTCTGAGTGTCCGGAGAGGCTTTGGCGACAGGTGCCCAAAGGCTTTTTCGCAGGGCGCAGGCAAAATCATCGGCTCAAACGATTTTCACATTTGAGGAATCGCACATGAATTTTTCGCAAGTTATTTCCGAAGAACTGAAACTGGAAGAGTGGCGTGTGGCCAAGGCTCTCGAACTGATGGACCAGGGCGGGACCATTCCGTTTATCGCGCGCTACCGCAAGGACCAGACCGGAACGCTGAACGAAATCGAACTCCGCGATATCCAGCATCGACGCGAATATCTTCAGGAACTCGAAGAACGCAAGGCGACGATTCTGAAATCCATCGAGGAACAGGGAAAGCTTTCGCCCGAACTCAAGGCGCAAATCGAATCCTGCAAGGACAAGACGAATCTCGAAGACCTTTACGCTCCCTACAAGCCGAAAAAACGCACTCGCGCGACAATCGCGAAGGAATGCGGTCTCGAACCGCTCGCGCGCACGATCATGGCCCAGGAAGAGACGACGAATACGCCGGAAGAAATCGGTCGCATCTATCTTTCGGAAGAAAAGGGACTGGCCGATCCGAAGGCGGCGATCGCTGGCGCTTGCGACATTCTCGCGGAAGAGGTCGCCGACAACGCCGAGTTCCGCCAATACTTGCGCCTGCAAATCGAAAAGCAGGGCGTCATGACGTCGAAAGTCCGCAAGGAATTCGAAAAGCAGGACACCAAGTTCAAGAATTACTACGCCTTTTCGGAACCGGTTTCAAAGATCCCGAGCCATCGAATGCTCGCGCTTCGTCGCGGCGAAAAGGAAAAGGTTCTGCGGCTTGCCATCGAAATGCCCGATGCGGAACTCGTCTCTTACTTGCAGCGTCGGGTTATCAAGGGCGATAGCATCTGGAAGCCCTATCTCGAAGAAATGTGCAAGGATGCATGGGAGAGACTTCTCAAGACGAGCCTCGAAAGCGAAGTTCGCCTGCTTTTAAAGGACAAGGCGGAAGAAGAAGCGTTCAAGGTCTTCAGCAAGAACCTGCAGGATGTGCTGCTTGCGCCTCCCGCCGGTCACAAGGCCGTTCTCGCGCTTGACCCGGGATTCCGTACGGGATGCAAGGTCGCGGTGCTCGACAAGAACGGGAAGTTTATCGATCATGGCGTCATCTTTCCGCACGAACCGCAGAAGAAAGTTGCCGAAGCGGGCGACTACATCGCTTCGCTGGTGGAAAAATACGACATAGACCTGATCGCTATCGGAAACGGTACGGCGAGTCGCGAAACGGATGCCTTTGTCGCGGGAATCGCGCACAAGTTTAAAGGCAAGAAGCCTGCGCGCGTCGTGGTTTCGGAAGCGGGCGCATCGGTATATTCCGCAAGCCCGATTGCCATCCAGGAATTTCCGAACGAGGACGTAACGACCCGCGGAGCGATTTCCATCGGACGCCGTTTGCAGGATCCGCTTGCGGAACTGGTGAAGGTCGATCCGCAGTCGATTGGCGTTGGGCAATACCAGCATGACGTAAACCAGCGCGAATTGAAAAAGCGCCTGGACGAAGTCGTGGAAAGCTGCGTGAACATGGTAGGGGTCGATCTGAATAGCGCAAGCGCTCCGCTTCTCACGCATGTGGCGGGAGTTTCTTCGACGCTTGCCGAAAGCGTTGTAAAGTATCGCGAAGAAAACGGAGCGTTCAAGAGCCGCCAGGATGTCTTGAAAGTCAAGGGATTCGGTCCGAAGGCCTTTGAACAGTCGGCGGGATTCCTCCGGATTCCAGGTGCGGAAAATCCGCTCGATTGCAGCGCCGTGCATCCCGAAAACTACGGACTTGTCGAACGGATGGCGGAAAAGGCCGGTGTCGCCGTCAAGGATCTCGTCGGAAACGCCAGCGCGATCAAGTCGCTTTCGCCCGAAGAGTTCCTCTCGGATACGGTTGGAAAGCATACTCTCGAAGACATCTTCTCCGAACTCGAAAAGCCGAGTCGCGATCCGCGCAAGGAATTCCGCTACGCAAAGTTCGACGACAAGATCAAGAGCATCAACGATCTCGTCACCGGCAGCTGGATGGAAGGCGTGGTGACGAACGTGGCGAACTTTGGCGCGTTTGTCGATATCGGCGTGCACCAGGATGGCCTTGTTCACGTTTCGGAAATCAGCGACAAGTTCGTGGAAGACGCGAAGACCGTCCTGACGGTTGGCGATGTCGTGAAGGTCCGAGTTCTCGGCGTGGATGCGGGACAAAAGCGCATCAGCCTTTCGATGAAGCAGGAACAGGTCGATGGCGTTGCCGGTGCCGGGCGCGGTCCTAGAAATCAGCACGGGCGCGGTCGTCACGAAGGCGGCATCAAGCCCCATGCGACGATTGCGGACCTAAAGGCGCGACTCGGTGGGCCGAATCCGAATGCCGCTCGCAAGGGAAACTCCCAGCCGAACAAGCTCTCCTCGATGATAAAGAAGTTCAAGAAGGGACTGTAATCGGGAAATCGGTCTATGCGAAAAGCCCGGTGCAAACCGGGCATTTCCTATGCGCCTGTCGTCGCCTGGTACGCTTTCCATGTCGTGGAAAGAATCGTTTCCAGGTCGGAATATTTGGCTTCCCAGCCGAGAAGTTCCTTTGCCTTGGACGGGTTGGCGATGAGCGATGCAGGGTCTCCGGGGCGGCGTTCCACGATGCGGTAGGGAACTTTTTTTCCGGAAACCTTTTCTGCACCGTGGATAATGTCGAGAACGCTTGCGCCGGTTTGCGTTCCCAGATTGACCGTCAGGCTATTGTCGTGACTTTGCAAGTAGTCGAATGCCATCCTGTGTCCGCGGGCGAGGTCGTTCACATGGATGTAGTCGCGGACGCCTGTTCCGTCGGCGGTTGCGTAATCGTTTCCGAAGACGAGAACTTCCTTGCGCTTGCCGGTAAGAGCTTCCATCACGACGGGGATCAGGTTCGCCGGATTTCTTTCGAGCCCCGTGAGGCGTCCCTTGACATCGTAACCGGCTGCGTTGAAGTAGCGGAGCGCGGCAAAGCGGATTCCGCGAAGCTTGTCGTACCAGTCCAGGAATTTTTCGATGGCGAGCTTGGTGAAACCGTAATAGTTTTCGGGGTCTGTCGGATGGTTCTCGTCGACGGGCATGTATTTGGGGGAACCATAGACGGCTGCGGAACTCGAAAAGACGATGTACTTTACCTTGTGCGTTGCCGCCGCATTTAAAATGTTGAC
Source organism: Candidatus Methanomethylophilaceae archaeon (assembly GCA_963629575.1). Lineage (GTDB taxonomy): Bacteria > Fibrobacterota > Fibrobacteria > Fibrobacterales > Fibrobacteraceae > Hallerella. The sequence goes on along the minus strand of CAVGIM010000005.1, from coordinate 21,030 downwards.
GGAACCGTTGATGTTGTTTACGCTATACTTTTCGGGATTTGTCATGGATTCGCCCGCCGCCTTGAATGCCGCGAGATGCACGAGGCCTTCGGGTCTGAACGTGCCAAGGAACGCTTCCAGGTCGGATGGATTTAAAATGTCGCCTTGGGTAAATTCCGCTTCCGGAAAAAGGTTCTGGCGAAGTCCTGTCGAAAGGTTGTCGAAGACGTGGACTTCATGCCCAGCGTCGAGAAGTTCCCGGACCGTGTGGGAGCCGATATAGCCTGCGCCGCCGATCACTGCAATTTTCATGAAATTCTCCGAGATAAAGATTCTGCTGTCTGCAATTTAAAAATTGTAGTCTTCTGGCGTTTTGGTAAACGCCTCGATTTCGCATTCGTCCGCCGATTTCCTTTTGTTTTCCTGGGATTGCTACGAGGCAAAAGGCAAGGCGATTCGCGTCGGAAATTAAGCCTCACCCGATTCCGTCCAAAATTTCGAAACGTTCGTACGCCGATTCCAGAAGCTTTTCCTTTTCGGCGAGGATTTTTTGCGTTTCGATGAGCTTTGTCGGATTCGTATAGACATCTTCCATCCCTAGAAGCTCTTGCAGGCTGGCGATTTCCTGCTCAAGTTTTTCGATGGTTTCGGGAAGCGCCTGGTATTCGCGCTCTTCCTTGTAGCTGCGTTTTTTCTTTTCCTTTGGACGATTCTCGGCAGATTTTTTTGCGGAACTTGCTTGCGATTCGGCTTCCTTTGTGCGTAATTTTTTCGCTTCCGCGTAATCGCTAAATCCACCGACATTTTCATGAATGTCTCCGATTCCTTCGAATCCCAGGATTTCCGTGGCGACGTTGTCTAGAAAGTCCCTGTCGTGACTGACCGTGATGACCGTTCCGTTGTATTCGGCGAGCAGATCGGCGAGGAGGTCGAGCGTTTCCATGTCGAGATCGTTCGTAGGTTCGTCGAGAACCAGTACGTTGGACGGGTGCGAAAAGAGACATGCCAGGAGCAATCGATTTCGTTCGCCTCCGGAAAGCGCGCGAATCGGTCCGCGTGCACGCTCTGCCGTAAAGAGAAAATCCTGCAGGTAGCTGAGAACATGCCGCTTCTGCCCGTTCAGGACAACGTATTCCTGGCCGTCCCCGATGTTTTCGACGAGCGTCTTGTCTTCGCGCAGGCGAGTCCGCATCTGGTCAAAGTAGGCAATCTGGAGGTTCGTTCCGAGTCGGACGGTTCCGGTTTGCGGGGCGAGTTCTCCCAGTAGAATCTTGAGAAGCGTCGTTTTGCCGCAGCCGTTCGGTCCGACGATTCCCACCCGATCCCCGCGGGAAATTTCCGTCGAAAAACTCTGGATGAGCGGTGTCCCCGCATAGGAATAGGAAACATTTTCTGCGCGGACGACGAGCCTTCCGGACCGCTCCGCTTCGGTTATCTGCATTTTGACGCTTCCCGCCCGGTTCCTGCGTTCGGCGCGTTCCTTTCGCATCTTGATCAAGGCTCTGACGCGTCCCTCGTTGCGGGTTCGCCTAGCCTGTATGCCCTTGCGAATCCAGACTTCCTCTTCGGCAAGCCTCTTGTCGAAAAGCCTGTTCGCCTTGGCTTCTTCGGCGAGCGCTTCATTCCTGTGGCGTACAAATTCATCGTAGGGAAAGTTCCAGGAACGGATACGGCCCCGGTCAAGTTCCAGAATTCGCGTGGCTATCCTTCGCACAAAAGCCCTGTCGTGGCTGATGAATAGAACCGTGCATGAAATTCGCGCAAGGATGCCTTCTAGCCATTGGATGCTCGGAATGTCTAAATGGTTTGTCGGCTCGTCGAGTAACAGCAGGTCGGGTTCTTCGGCGAGCGCCTTTGCAAAAAGGACGCGACGCTTTTGCCCGCCTGAAAGAGAATTGTAAAAGGCTTCGGGGTCGATTCCCGTTTTTCCGAGGACGTCTTCTCCCGAGGAATGCCTTTCGGACGTCTTGCCGATGACGATGTCGCGAACCGTTCCGTCGATGCTTGCGGGAATTTCCTGGATGAGTCGCGCTGTGCGGAGACCGTTCTTTCGGATGATTTCGCCCGAGTTCGCTTCCATTTCGCCGGAAAGAATCTTGAGAAGCGTACTTTTTCCTTCGCCGTTTCTACCCATGAGGCATACGCGCTCGTTTTCCTGGATGTCGAAGGAAACATTGTCTAAAAGGGGCGGATCGCTAAAGCGAAGCGTTAAGTCTTTGACGGATACCAATGCCATGCGCTAAAGGTAGAAAAAGGCGGCTCTTTTAAGCCGCCTCTTTGAATCGGAGCGTTTGCTATTCGCTTCTTTTGTTCTCTTTTAAATTTTGTTCCAGTTCCGCTTTTAAAGACAATAGCTTTTCCTTTTCTTTTTGCAATAGCGCTTTTTCCTTGGCGAGCGTCTTGTTTTCCTCGTCTAGCTTTTCCTTTTCCGCATTTATCTGTGTCTGCTGGAATTCCATTTTTTCTCGCTCTGCTTTTATCCGTTTGTACTCTGCTTCCATTTTTACAAGCTCTTCTTTTAACCGAGTCTCTTCTGCGTCCATTTTTGTTAGCTCAGCTTTTCTTTGTGCTTGTTCCTCGTCCATTTTTGTTAGCTCAGCTTTTCTTTGTGCTTGTTCCTTGTCCATTTTTGCTAACGCAGCTTTTCTTTGTGCTTGTTCCTTGTCCATTTTTGTTAGCACGGCTTCTCTTCGCGCTTGTTCCGCTTCGTATTTCGCCTGATCTTCGAGTTTTTGCTCTCTGATGGCACATTCGTCCCATTCCAGTCTCATGGCGTCCTCGTATTGCTTGAGTTCTTCTCGGTTAAAGTTAGCAATTTTGGCAGGGAGTAGCAATCGGTCAAATTTGTGCGTCGATACGGCTGGCGGCAGTTTTTGGAGTTTTCCCAAATTGCCGAGAACGAACAGCCATTTTTGGACTTCGTCCGAATTTTCGGAAATTTCTGGCGAAATCTTTGGTAACTCGATGAACGTATAATTGTAGCTGTCGAGAATTTGTTCATGGGTTTCGGTATCGAGCGTTGTAGCCCGGCGAATGGCACGCCTGTCATGGAATAGTTCGAAATTCAGGATGGAAAGGATATAGACGGGGTTCACCTTGTAATTCCAGTCTTTTCCGGGTTCTCCTTGTTCTACGACCAGCTGGCTTGCGTAATAGCCGATTCGCTTGAGAAAGTTCTTCATCCCGTATTTTTGGACTTCGACTTCAAAGTGCCGATTCTCCATGTCGGTACAGTGCAAATCCAGAATGGCGCTACGGCTTTCCTTGCTGCCGGAACGATTCAGGGATTCCCTGGCGACGTAGAGGTTTTCGATGGGGCTTCGAAGTTGGGGCCCTAAAATATCGTTTAGAAGATTAATGAGATTTGTTCGAGATTCCGCGTGAGTGGGATCGAACGCTTTCTTGAAAGTCGGGTCCATCAGCAGGTTTGCATAGGGACCGTGTCCGAATTCGACAAAGTATTGTTTGTCCATTTGTTCTCTTCGTGCCCAGCTTTTGCCGTGCACCGTTAAGGTTAACCGTTCGATATACGACAAAAGCGAAGCCGAAGGAATCGCCTGGGCAATGATAGAAATTTTTGTCGATATGGCCGTTCCAGGTTACGGCTGGAGCCGATAACATCCTTAATTTTTGTAATTTTACTCAAAAGTAAAGGTAAAATTTATGTCCGTTTTAATGCGCTCTGTTTCTGGAATCCGCGGAATTGTCGGCGATACGCTCACTCCGCAAGTCTTGACGAATCATGTAAAAGCTTTTTTGGAGGTGACCGGTGCGCGAAAAGTCGTCATCGGGCGCGACAGCCGTCCGACGGGAGAAGCGATAGCGTCATTCGTTTCCGGGCTTTGCCGCTTGGCAGGAGCCGATGTCGTCGATGTGGGGCTTGCGACAACTCCGAGCGTCGAACTCTTTGTTTTGAAGCTTCATGCCGATGCGGGAATCATCGTGACGGCGAGCCACAATCCGCTGGAGTGGAACGCTCTCAAGTTCCTCGACCAGAAGGGAATTTTCCTTGGACCGGACGATGTCAGGGAACTTTTCGCCATTGCGGATTCGGGAAAGTTCGTCTATCCGGATTATCGACAGATGGGAACCTGCGACGCGCTCGAAGATGCGGACTCTTTCCATATTGACGAGACGCTTTCGATTCCGTTCATGGATGTTTCGAAAATTCGGGAAAGGCGCTTCAAGGTCGCCATCGATGCCGTAAACGGTGCGGGTTCCCACATCGTTCCGCGACTGCTTGAATCTCTCGGATGCGACGTGGTGCGCGTTCACTGTGAACCGGACGGCACTTTCCCTCGCGGACCGGAACCGATTCCTTCGAACCTGAAGGACCTGGAAAAGGCTGTTCGGGAAAACGGTTGTGCCGTAGGATTCGCTCTCGATCCGGATGCGGATCGCTGTGCGCTGGTCGATGGAAATGGCTCGGCTGTCGGCGAAGAATATACGCTGGCGATTGCGACGGAAGCGGTTCTTGCGAAAAAGAAAGGCCCCGTGTGCGTAAACCTTTCCACGTCGCGGATGAGCGCCGATGTCGCGGAAAGGTTCGGAGTCGGATTTTCCCGTGCGAAAGTTGGCGAAGTGAACGTAAGTCTGCAAATGATGCAGGAAGGATGCGTTGTCGGCGGCGAAGGCAACGGCGGCGTGATTTTGCCTGCGGTTCATTATGGCCGCGATTCGCTTGTCTCGGCGGCGCTTGTCCTTTCGTGGATGGCGGAAAACGAAGGCGGTCCGGAAAAGTTCAAGGCGGAACACCCTCAATACGCGATGCCGAAGAAAAAGTTCCCGCTCGGGGAAAAGCCCGTGCAGGCTGTATTCGACGAGGTCAAGCGGGAGTTTTCGGACTACATGGCGGACACGCGCGACGGTTTGTGGCTTGGCAAGGGAAAAAGCTTTGTCCATGTCCGCGCGTCGAATACGGAACCCGTCATCCGCGTCATTTCCGAGGCGCCGACCGAAGCGGAAGCGGAAGAACTCTGTGCAAAAGTCGAAGCGAAGATTCATTAAGAGGTCGGTATGTGCGGAATAGTCGGTTATATCGGAAATCGCGATGCGGTAAACGTTCTTCTCTGCGGATTAAAACGCCTGGAATATCGCGGATACGATTCGTCGGGAGTCGCTGTATCCCATCCGGACGGAACGCTCGAAATGGAAAAGGCCACGGGAAAGATCGCTTCGCTGGAAAAAAAGCTGAAGTCGCACCCCCTTTCGGCTCAAGTCGGGATTGCGCACACGCGCTGGGCGACTCATGGCGCTCCGACGGAGAAGAACGCGCATCCCCAGGTGAGCTTCGACGGAAAGATTATGGTGGTGCACAACGGCATCATCGAAAATTACACGCAAATCAAGAAAAAGCTGGAAGCGGACGGGGTAAAGTTTGTTTCCGAAACAGATACGGAAGTCGTTGCGCATCTGATTGCGAAACTCTACCATGGAGACATCAAGGCCGCAGTCCTGGAGACTCTGAACAAGCTGGAAGGAACCTTTGGACTCGCGATCCTCTGCGCTGACGAGCCGAATGTCCTTGTCGGAGCGCGCCGCGGAAGTCCGCTGGTTCTAGGGCTTGGCGGCAACGGGGAATATTTTCTCGCAAGCGACGTGACGGCCATTGTCGATTATACGCAAAAGGTCGTCTATCTAGACGATGACGATGTGGTCATCGCGAAACGCGACGGCTATGAGATCGTAACGGTTTCGAGCCATCTGGTAAACCGATGCGTGGAACAGGTGGATTTTGACGCGGACGCGGCGAGCAAGGGCGGCTTTGAACATTTTATGCTCAAGGAAATCTTCGAGCAGCCCGAAGCGCTTCGCAATACGATGCGAGGGCGTCTGCTTTTGGCCGACGGGTCGGCAAAGCTCGCCGGTCTTGACGCGAATCGGCTGGAACTTCGCAACCTGAACCGCATCATCATAACCGCCTGCGGAACGAGCTACTATGCGGGCATGGTCGGGGAATATCTGATTGAAGACTTGGCAGGCGTACCGGTCGAAGTCGAATACGCTTCCGAGTTCCGCTACCGCAACCCGATCATCAAGCCTGGGACTCTTGTACTTGTCATTTCGCAGTCCGGAGAGACGGCCGATACGCTTGCCGCTCTTCGCGAAGCGAAAACGAAAGGCGCCACGGTACTCGGAATCTGCAATGCGGTCGGTTCGACGATTGCCCGCGAAAGCGATGGCGGAGTCTATCTGCATGCCGGGCCGGAAATCGGCGTGGCGAGCACAAAGGCGTTTACGTCGCAGGTGACGGTCCTTGCGATGATAGCGCTTCTCCTCGGACGGGAACGTCGCGTCTCGGCGGAACAGGGAATCGAATTCGCCCGCGCCATTTCGAACATCCCGGAATTTGTCGAGGAAACCCTAAAGCTTTCCGAAAAGATTCGAACCATCGCCGGGAAATATGTCCATGCGAACAATTTCCTCTATCTCGGACGTCATTACAACTATCCCGTCGCCATGGAAGGCGCTCTCAAGTTGAAGGAGATAAGCTACATCCACGCGGAAGGCTATCCCGCCGCCGAGATGAAGCACGGTCCGATCGCGCTCATTGACGAAAACATGCCCGTCGTCGTGATCGCTCCAAAGGACAGTCTCTTTGACAAGGTCCTTTCGAACGTTCGGGAAATCAAGGCGCGCGGGGGGCGAATCGTTGCCGTGACGACTCCCGACTGCACCGAGCTTTCCGAGTTTGCGGACGACATCATCTTTGTCCCCAAGATAAACCCGATGCTTATGCCGCTTGTCTCGTGCATTCCGCTCCAGCTGCTCGCCTATCACATCGCGGTCCTTCGCGGAAACGATGTCGATCAGCCGCGAAATCTCGCCAAAAGCGTGACGGTGGAATAGTTTCCCATGACGGATATTTCCGAATCCTACGAAGTTCACATCGGAGCGTTCGAAGGCCCGATGGATCTCTTGCTGTACCTGGTGCAGCAGAGCGAAGTCAAGATCACGGACATTTCGATTGCCGAAATCGCGGACCAGTATCTCGCCTGGATCAAGAATCTCTCGCAGATGGATCTTTCGCAGGCAGGCGACTTCCTCGTCATGGCGAGCCGTCTCATGGCCATGAAAACGCGCGAACTGTTGCCGAAGGACGAGCGCACGGTCGAAGACGAGGAACAGATTGACATCTCGCGGGAAGAGTTCATTCGGCAGATGCTCGAATACCAGCGATACAAGCAAGTGGCGAAAGAAATGCAGGAAATGGAAGGCCTCAATTTCGGCGCTTGCTACCGGGGACGTCTCGAAAAGACGGAAAGCGAAGAGGATACTCTCGCCGATGCGAACGTATGGCAACTGTTTCGCGCCTACCAGAAGATGCTGAAAACCCGCGGGAGCGAAAATGTCCACCATATCGAACTGGACGACGTGACGATCGAGGATAGACAGCAGTTTATTTCGAACACTCTCCGCAGGGATGGGCGCGTCCTGTTTGAAGACCTTCTCGGACGCGATCCGCTTCCCATCGTCACCGTGGTAACGTTCATGGCGCTGATGGAAATGATAAAGACGGACGAAGTCGTCTTTCGCCAGAGCGAACTTTTCGGAGCCATCTGGATCTATCGCAAAAAGGACAACCAGGAATTTGCCGAGGAAATGGCGAACGAAACGCGTATCTATGAGCCGGAACGCGAGTTCAAGGCGGGCATCGTCGAAAAGCTCCGCGAACGCGAGATCCTGCAAGCCGAAAATTCAAGCGAACGGGAGGTTCCTCTGGATGTGGCTCTGCGGACCGTTTCCGCCCTTGTTTCGCAGGGAAAGAGCGTTGGCGCGGAAGACCTGAACGCGCTGCTTTCCGGAAATCTGGATTTCAAGACTCTCGAAGCGGAACTTTCGCAGCCCGCCGAACCGCCTGTCGAACAGGAAGCGCAAGCGCTTGAAGAGGCGGCGGAAACCGTGGAAAGCGCGGAAATCGAAGCGAGCCTCGCCGAAAATATCGAACCGACAGAAAATTCCGCCGCGGATTCCGCAGCGGAAGAGGAAAATCCAGAAAATCCGGGGAGCGGTTATCCGGAAGATTAATCCCATTCGAGCCTTGGCGGCTCTTTCAGGTTCGGGTTGTTCTTTGCCGCTTCGAATTTCTTTTCGATTTCTGAGAGCCTGTTTTTTTCCTTTTCTCTCGCTTCGGCGAATTTCCTGTCGAGATCCGCGGTGCGTGTCTTTTCGCTTTTTAGAAAGTTCTCCAAGGAAGGCTTTTCCTTTTTAAACTCCCGATGTTCGATGACTTTTCCCGAATCCCTGTCGATAACCAGGGTGCCGTGGCAAAGCGGACATTCGACTTCGAGCGTCTGCGCCATCAGTCGTTTCTCCTTCCGCCGAGAAGCCCTGCGCGAAGCGCCCAGTAGAGAAGCTGCATGATGGAGGAAATCGCCGCCGCGACGTAGGTGAGCCCGGCCGCGAAAAGCACTCCCGCTACGACATCGCGTTCTTTGCCCGGAGCGAGAATGTTCAGCCGCGCCAGGCATTTCTTTGCGCGCGACGAGGCGTCAAATTCGACGGGAACGGTGACAAGGGTGAAAAGCGTCGCGATTCCGAAAAGAACCACGCCGACAATCGCGATATTCTGTCCCATGGCCATTTTCCCGGCGGACATCAGGATGATTCCCAGGATAACTATCCACGGGCCGAAATTCGAACCGATGTTCGCCGCCGGAACGATAAGCGAGCGGAGCCACATCGGAAAATAGTTCTGGGCGTGCTGGATGGCGTGCCCGACTTCGTGCGCGGCGACTCCCGCGGAGCTTGCGCTGCGCCCGTGATAGACGTCGCGCGAAAGATTCAGCGTCTTGTCCATCGGGTTGTAGTAATCCGAGAGAAAACCGCTCGTTTCGCGGATTCGCACGTCATAGATTCCCGCATCGGCGAGAATTGCGGAGGCGACTTCCGCACCGGTGAGACCGCTTCGAATCTGTACTTTTTGCCCGGCCTTGAACCGGGCGTTGACCAGAGCCGAGACGGCGCCGGAAACGAGAAGCGTGACGAGCAAAATGCCCATATAGAGAGGATCGAACATCATCGGCAAAATCTCCTGTTTGCTCTCACAAATTACACAAAATAAAGAAAAAAAAGAACGCATGCCCCCGTTTTTGGGCTATTTTTCTTCCCAGAACGGCCCTTTTTCGGCAACTATCCGCAAGGAGTCGTTTCCATCCGATTCCAAAAGGTAGGAATCCAGCGAAATGCCCAGATCGGCGAAACTCTTTCCCAGGGGAACGAGAATCTGCAGCAGGGAATCCAGTCGGGGAAGCTGCTTGCAGGCTTCAAGCCGGGATAGGTATTGCCTCGAAAGTCCGCTTCGCGTCGCTAGCTGTTCTTGGCTCAAACGCTTTTCGATGCGCCACTTGATAAGCGTCTTGCTCAGGGCGTACTGGACTTTTCGTGTATGATGCATAAAAATAAACGCTATGAAAAGTCCCGGAAGTTTCCTGCAACCGAACGATTGCAAAATGGAATGCCCGGTTTTTACCGAAAAAGGACATTTCCCTGTTTTTTTCGGGCATGAAAATTTTTATCTTAACGACAAATAGACTTTTTACCCATAAGGATGGTTATGAAAAAACTGATTGCTCTTGGTCTCTGCGCCGCGTTTTTTGTCGGTTGCAACGAAATCGGCTCCGCTCGAAAAACTTCGCTTGTGACGGAAAAGGAAAAGGTCAGCTACGCGCTGGGCTCTATCTTTGGAATGCAGGCGCACGCCCAGCTGGTCGCCCGCGACTCCATTGACTTGGACCTGGAGGTTTTCAAGCAGGCTTTTGTCGAACACTACAACCAGGACAGCGCAAAGTATCTGCTTTCGGATTCCTTGGTGAAGGTCGTTCTGAACGACTTCTCCGCCAACATCCAGGCGGAACGGAAAAAGAAGGACAGCATCGCAAACGCGAAAACCCTGGAAGAAGGCGTCGCGTTTCTTTCGAAGAACAAGACCGCCGAAGGCGTCGTCGTCACGGCAAGCGGTCTCCAGTACAAGGTGATAGCCGAAGGCGCGGGAGAAACCCCGAACGATTCTTCGACGGTTTCCGTCCACTACACAGGCAAGCTCCTGGACGGTTCCGAATTTGACAGTTCCGTCAAGCGTGGCCAGCCGGCGGAATTCCCGGTTCGCGCCGTCATTCCCGGCTGGACGGAACTTCTCAAGCTGATGAAGGTCGGCGGAAAGGTTGTCGCCTGGATTCCGAGCGAACTCGCTTATGGCGTATACGGACGTCCCCCGATGATTCCGGGAAACAGCGTTCTCGAGTTCGAAGTGGAGCTGCTCTCGGTCAAGGCTCCGGATTCTGCCAAAAAATAATGAACCTTTTTTAGAACGGCCCGCTTTCGGCGGGCTTTTTGCGTTATAAGATGGAACGTTTTCCTTGCTGTCTATTCCTGTCTCTCGCCATATTCCTTTGCGCAGCTTGCGGAGAAGGGCGATTCGAGACGCTTTCCTTGCAGGCCGATTCGCTAAGGGCGGAACTTTCCCGAATCGAATCGGACCGCGCTTCGTTCGAGCGCAACCGTCTGCCGTCCCTTTCTGTCCTGAGCGATACGGTCCAGCCGGGCGAGGGGCTTTACCAGGTCTTGGATAGGCTCCAGGTCCGTTTTGACGATCGGCGGTCTATCGTGTTGGCCATTCAGGACAGCGTGGAGCTTTCGAACTTGCGGGTAGGCCAGGCGTTTCACGTGGCGCGCGATTCGGCGGGAAACGTTCGGGTCTTTCGCTATTCCCCGAATCCGGCTACGGTGCATCTGCTGCTTCGAAATCTTCCCGGGGAAACTTGGGAATATCGGCTTGTGTCCAAGCCGCTGGTTGTCAAGCAGTCGGTGTTCGAAGGAACGATCCTTTCGGGAGGGACGCTGCACGGCACGCTTCTTTCGGTGGGAATTCCGGCCCGAATGTCGGGTGTTGTCGCCGGGGTTCTCCAGTGCAAGATTCCCTTTTCGAGCGTCCAGGCCGGGGACCGTTTCCGCATCATGCTCGAAGAATCGTTTTACCGGGACAGCGTATGGATTTCGGGCAAGGTGCTCTACGCCGAATTCGAAGGCAGAACGGTCGGGCATCACGAAGCTTTTCTGTACGAGGAGGATGACCCAAAGAGCTCTTACAACGCCCACTATACGGCAAGCGGCGAAGCTCTGATTTTCAACGGGCTTCGCTATCCGCTCGATAGGCTGCACGTCACGAGCCCTTTCGGTTCGAGAATCCATCCGATTACGGGAAAGCGCAAGATGCACAGCGGCATCGATTACGGCAGTCCCAAAGGTTCGCCGGTCTATGCGGTGGCAAAGGGAAAGGTTGTCGTTTCCGGCTATGACGACGCGAGCGGCAACAAGATAGCGATTCGCCATGCGGACAATTCGGTCAGCTACTACATGCACTTGAATTCGCGCGGTGTAGGGGTCGGGCAAAGCGTCATGGGCGGACAGATCATTGGACGCGTAGGAAGCACGGGCCGCAGTACGGGGCCGCATCTTCACCTCGGGTTCAAGGATGCCCATGGAAAATGGATCAACCCGAAATCCAAGACGATGATTGCGACGCCAAAGCTTACGGGAGAACGCCTCTCTCGCCTGCAAGGGCAGGTTGCGAAGATCCGGGAAGAAATCCAGAAGACCGAATCCGCCGAACCGCAGGCAATCGAAGGCTCCACGGTGAAGGTTCGGCAACGGGTCGTTTCAAGGCCCTGAAATTTTTCGAACGGCCATTCCGCGCTTGAGTTCGCGGAGAGCCTCTGCCGGGGAGAAAGTCTCTTGCCGCTTGCTCTTTGCGGAACTCCAGTAGGGCTGGACCTGGGAACTGTACCCCGCGGTCCGCCGGAACGTCCTTTCGCTTGCCAGTTCAACCGCCTTCGCTAGCGCGGAATCCGCGTCGGCGGCGTAAAAGTCCGGTTCGAACCCGTAGCGGTGATAGCTCAGGAAGTCCTTGTCGAGAAAGAGGATGGATGTCGCGATGCCGAACGCGCTGTCTGGCGTTGTCACGTATGTCTGCCCGATTCCCTTTCCGAAGGAATTGGTCCCGACGACGGGAGCCTTTAGGTTCGAAGCGAGTGCTGCGGCAAAGAGTTCCGTGCAGCTTGCGCTGCCGCTGTCGAGCATCATCACGTAATATCTTCCGGCGCCGATTCCATCCTTTTCGGCGATGACGGCCTGCTCGGACGAATCCCTGCGCCCTTTCTCGTAGCCCCACTTTCTTTCGACGATGACCGTATCGCCGCGTCGGAGAACCGCCTTGGCCATGCGTTCGCAAAGGTTCACCGTTCCGCCGCCGTTTCCACGCAAGTCGAGGACCGTCGATTCGGCGCCCTTGGTCTCTTCGAGCGCCTCTTCGAATTCCAGGGCCGTTCCGTCGGAGTCGAACCCGTTTGTCCGTCCGACGAATTCCGTCACGCGGATTATCGGGATGTTCTCCGCGGAATCGAGAAATACCGTCGGCGAGGCAACTGTCGTCCTTGTCATTTCAAAGGAAAGCGTATCGTCGTCGCGCTGGACGGTAAAGGAAAAGGAATCTTTTTTCGCCTCGAGAATCGACTTGTACAGGGAATCGCTCCCGTCGAGCGAAACGCTGTCGAGCGCAAGAATGACGTCTCCCTTCGAGATTCCCGCCGAGGCTGCCGGCCCGACCCGAAAGACGGTCTTGACCCGAAGCGTCGAATCGAGTTCCATGCCAAAAGACTTGTCCTCGGTATCCGATTCTTCGATGGCCGAAGATATTGCGGAATAAAAGGCGCGGGGGTAGTATTTCGTGAGAGGATCCGACATCGAAGCGTACATGACGATGACATCCGCAACGTCCGCATACTTTTCGTTGATGAGCGCTGTCGCTGGACTTTCCAGATAGGTGTCGGAATCTTCGAGTTCTTCCGCGGCCTTGTAGTAATAGTAATAGAGGAAGGAATAGTTGAACTGGAATTCCTTGCTCGCCTTCGAAGAAACCTGGACATCCGGCGCGACGGTATCGGTCGAGCATCCGGACAGGTACGCCGCGATGGCGAAAAGCGTTGCGGCGAGAAAAAGCCTGCTCCCGGTCATATCGCTACGAATCGATTTTCAGGCCTTGCTTGCTTGCGAGAATCTTGGGAAGCGGTTCCGAAAGGGGATTGTTCACCAGGGAAAGCGACTTGAGCGAGGAGCATTCGGACAGCTCTTCCGGAACGGAATCCAGCTCGTTTTCGTCGAGAATCAGTTCGCGAAGCTTTTGCAGCTTGCCGATGGAGGCCGGCAGGGCGACCAGGTTGTTGCCCGAAAGCATCAGGAATTCCAGGTTTTCGAGTTCCCCGATGCTCGCGGGGATTGTCGAAAGGTCGTTGTTGTCGAGATAGAGCTTTTCGAGATGCTTCATCTTTCCCAGGGATTCGGGAATTTTCGAAAGCATGTTGTCGTGCAGGGAAAGCTTTTCCACGTTTTCCCAGTTGCCGATTTCGTCGGGGAGCCCGAGCAGCTGGTTCTTCGCGATGTTTACCGTTTTCAGGTTCTTGAGCGCGCCGATTTGTCCGGGAAGCTCGGACAGGCTGTTGTAGCCCAGATACAGGTTTTCGAGACCCGAAAGTTCTCCAATCGTTTCGGGGAGTTCCATCAGGTCGTTCTCGCTGACGGAAAGGCTCTTCAGGTTCTTGAGTCGGCCGACTTCGTCGGGCAGTTCCACGAGCAGGTTCTGGTCGAGGACCAGTTCCTCTAAATCTTCGAGTTCGAAGAGTTGCGACGGGAGAAGGCGCAGGTGCATTCCCGCAAGATCCAGTTTCTTCGCTTTTTCGGCTTTTGCCTTGGCAATGACTTCGAGAAGATTCATCATATCGACTCCATTTTTTCAAATGATAGCATTTTTGCGCATTTTGCGGACTTTTTTTGACAAAAGAGCGGATTGGCGGCAAACTTTTTCGTTCCGGGCAGGAAAAGTCAAAGAGGGAAGCGGGGTGGTCAGAGCTTGGGTGAGAGGGATTGGGAATTAAAAAGAAATACATAAAATTGCCGTTTTGCGTATAAAAACATTCCTCAAACGATTTGTAAAAATTTTGAAACATCTTTTTTCGTGGAACATCTCGAAAATAAGTGATATTTTAATTATCTATGTATAGGCATAGTCAAAACTCCGGGTCCGGAGTTACTAGAGGATTAAAATGGAACTGACGAAAGCGCAAGAGCGTAGACTTTCTTTTGTGGCCAGCTTGCTGAGCTTGAACCCGAACGATCCGACGGATCGCATCAAGGCTTTAAGGCACTTGAACCTGGATGAAGAGGGATGTTTCCACGGATTTCAGCATACCCAGGAATTCCTCGAAATTTTCATTTTTATCGACGAAACGACCCCGCTCGAAAAAGTCGTCCACAACCTGGCGCACGACCTGAAGCAGCTCCAGATAGCCGTTTTCCGCACGAGCGATCCGGACAATTCGTTCTTCATGTCGCTTCGCGAGGAAGCCGAGCCGTGGGATGTCATCAAAATGGACGCTCCGGAATCGGACGGCGAAGGTGACCAGTCGGCGGTGCCTAGCCGCCCCTACATGAAAACCCTTGAAATTACGGTGCTTCGCACGCTTTCGAGTCGCTACGTGACCGATGCGGAAATGGAACGTACGCTCAAGGATATGCGTCGCAAGCTGAACCTCTGGAAGTCCGAGGTCCGCGCCAAGCTGGAAATCCGTGTCGAACACGACGACCTGGCGAAGGATTTCCGCAATAACGACGACAAGCTCGACATCGTGATGCAGGACGCGTCCCTTCACATGAAGAGCAAGAGCGGAGACCTTTTTGTCGGATTCTGCCCGATTCGCACCATCTTCGACTACCACCAGTCTCTCGGCAAGCGTCTCAAGACAAAGCACAACATGGCGATAGTTTCGAGCAACATCCGCACATACCTCGGAAACCTGACGCATACCAACGCGGCTCTGATCGACGCGTTCCAGGAAATGGAAAAGGCGAACGACGCGAGCGACTTCCCGTTCCTCCACAACGGCATGACTCTCACGGGAGACAACCTGCTGTTGAAGGAGCGCGACGGCAAGAAGATTCTCCAGATCGAGCGTCCAAAGATAATCAACGGAGCGCAGTCCCTCTTCACGTACGAAAGCTATTTCAAGAAGAGCAAGAATCCGGTGAATCCGTTTGTGCTTATCAAGGTCGTGGTGCCGTACCCCGGTGCGGACTCCTTCCTTCGCCAGGTGACGATGGCGAACAACCGCCAGAATCCGGTGTTCAGCTACCATCTTCGCGCCGCGGACGACTTGCAGTTCTTTATCTGGCAGCGTTACCAGGAAGAAGGCTTTACCTACGTCTATAAGGACGGTGTACGCCTGAAGGCGCGCACGCGCAAGCTCGAAGTCCGCATGAGACCCGAACTCGCAAAAACGCTCTTCATGATGGACGGCAAGATTTCCGAAAGCCGTTCCTCGGATTGCATCTTTGACAAGGAAAGCCTTTACCAGCATTGCTTCGGAGCGTTCTTCCGGGTTTCTCCCGAAAAGGAACGGGACTTTGTGCGCAAGACGATTGCCTACACGAAGGCGTGGCAGCTTTTAACCCGGCTTCCGATCAAGAACCGAAACGTCGTTCCGGGAAAGGGCGTCTCTATCGAAGCGAACGACGCAAACCCGCTCACGCGCATCACGTGGAACGGTCGCCTCGAAGACAAGTTCCTCTTCCGCAGTGCGGTCCGCGATGTCGTCGTGGCGATTGCCCTTCGCCACTGGCTCATCTACGGAAATCCCATCCAGGACTTTGAATATCTGGTCGTAAACGAAATCGACTTCAACAATTCGCTGCTCAAGTATGCGTCGCACATCTACGGCGACTACCTGAAGGCGATTCTCGTGAACGAGTTCAAGGACAACAAGGATTACTACGATACGATTACCACGGTCGATAAGGATTCCGGCGAAAATGTCGAACGCCGCCTGTGGAAAGGCTTCGGAACGACCGCTACGTACGACAAGATCATGCAGATGCTAGTCGCGAAGGACAAGTCCTGGGAAAAATGCCTGGGCGACATCGACGTCTTTCTGAATTGACTTTCGCGGTTCTCCTGTAAGCGAGAAAGGTCCGAAGCGATTCGGGCCTTTCTATATTTGAGGCCGATATGGCAAACTTGCTGCTTGCGGTTATCTACGTTTCGTTCGTGAGCCTCGGACTGCCCGATTCTCTGCTCGGGGCGGCATGGCCTTCCATCTATCCGGAACTGGGAACATCCATTTCGAGCGCGGGTATCCTTTCGATGATCATCGCGGTGGGGACTGTCGTTTCTTCGCTTTCGAGCGATCGGGTGACGCGTCTCTGGGGGGCGGGCAAGGTGAACGCCTTTAGCGTGCTCCTGACCGCGGTCGCGCTTTTCGGGTTTTCGACAAGCGGCTCGTTTGGGGCGCTTTGCCTGTGGGCAATACCCTATGGCCTTGGTGCGGGAGCGGTCGATGCGGCTCTCAACAACTACGTCGCGCTGCATTACAAGAGCCGCCACATGAGCTGGCTGCATTGCATGTGGGGGATAGGAGCGACGCTTGGACCCTACGCGATGGGGTATGCGCTTTCGCACGGCATGGGCTGGACCGGCGGCTACCGGACGATTTCGCTTGTCCAGTTCGGGCTGGTCGCTATCCTGTTTGCGAGCCTTCCCCTGTGGAAACGGCGACCGAATGCGGAAAACTCCCAGGGCTCGCGCCCGCTGTCGCTTCGCGAGGCGCTTGGAATCGCCGGGGCGAAAGAGATGATGCTCTGCTTCTTTTGCTACAGCGCCGTGGAGCAGACGACGGGGCTTTGGGCGGCAAGCTACCTGAACGGCGCCTGCGGCTTTTCGGCGGAAATCTCGGCGACGTTTGCCGGGCTTTTCTTTGTGGGGATAACGGTCGGGCGCTTTCTTTCGGGCTTTATGACGATGCGGCTTTCCGATGACCGGATGATTCGGCTTGGAATCGGCATCGTCGCCTGCGGAGTCGTTCTCTTGCTCTTGCCCGTAAACGCGCTTTCTCTTGCGGGGCTTGTCGCGATTGGGCTTGGCTGCGCGCCTATCTACCCCTGCATTATCCACTCGACGCCGGAACGCTTCGGGGCGGAAAATTCCCTGGCCTTTGTCGGAATCCAGATGGCGAGCGCCTATGTCGGGACGACCCTGATGCCTCCGCTGTTTGGACTTGTCGCAAGAAATTTGGACATTTCCCTCTTGCCTGCGTATCTAATCCTTTTCCTGTCGCTTATGTTCTATATGCACTCGAAATTGACGAAAATCACCCGAAATTGATTTTTTTTGTACCTGTTTTAAAAATAATAAGCTATATTTCCTAGTCGGAAAGGTTTGGAAGGGATTGTCTGGAAGTTTCGAACCACCGAAATACTCACGCGAAGGGATTTTTATGGTAAAACTGTGCACGCTTGGTGTTTTGACTGTCGCGCTTCTTGTCGCTTGCGGTGACGACGTGACAAGGTTTGTCGCGGGAGAACCCCAGGGGCTGGAAGTCGCGGCGGACGTGGATTCGCTTCCCGCATGCAACGCGAAAAATATCGGAGGCTTGTTCCTGATTCCGAAGTCGGAAGAAATCTATGTGTGCCTGGATTCGGGGTGGAAGAGCCTTACGCCGGAAGCGAAAGGACATTCCTGCATGACGGTGATGCTTCCGGACAGTTCGGCAAGCAAGATAGTTTGCGATGGGGATTCGCTAGGCGTCGTCTTCAACGGAAGGAACGGACTCTCCGGCGAAACCGGGGACGCGGGAGAAGACGGCGCGGACGACGAAACGTGCCGCTCGGTGGATAACGGAGACGGTTCCTTTTGGCAGATTTGCGGAGAGGATTCTGTGATGCTCTACAAGGCTTTTTGCCGGGACACGCCCTATGACCCGGACAGCGCCTTTTGCGATTCTCGGGACATGTTGCTGTATCGGACGGTACAAATCGGCGAGCAGGTATGGATGGCGGAAAACCTGAACCATTTCGAATTCTTTTGCCCGTCCGGATTCCATTGCGCCGCTTCTGAGTATGATAGCGATATGAAAACACGAATCGGAACATGTTACGAAGAGAAATCCGAGAATTGCGAAAAACTTGGCCGGCTCTACACGATCCAGCATATCGAAAGGCTCTGCCCGGATGGCT
The DNA here is from genome assembly GCA_963629575.1 of Candidatus Methanomethylophilaceae archaeon. Lineage (GTDB taxonomy): Bacteria > Fibrobacterota > Fibrobacteria > Fibrobacterales > Fibrobacteraceae > Hallerella. The sequence goes on along the minus strand of CAVGIM010000005.1, from coordinate 2,994 downwards.
GGCACATGCCGGACTCGACGGAGTGGAATACCCTGTTTGCCTTTGTAGAGAAAACCGGCGGGGAAAACGTGGTGCTTAGCCTACGGGCTACCGAGGGGTGGCAAGTTTTCCCGGGTTCCCGGCCCGGTTTGGACTTGTTCGGTTTTGGGGCGCTTCCGGGAGGCTTCATGGTGGAAATTGGAACAGACTACACCCTGTACAGGAATTTTGACAAGGCTTCCTACGAAGCTTACTTTCTGAGTGCGGAAGGCGGTAGCTTCTTTTTTGATGGCCTCGATCCTTCCGCCGAGCCAAGATACGAAGCAATCGAGGGATTTGCCAAAGGCGTCTCGGTTCGGTGCGTTCGGGACGATGGCTAGCAATCAGGATTCAACCCAGAGGATTTATCGATGAAAACAGGAAATCTCTTCCTTGCAATCTGTATCGCGTCGTTCCTTGCCGCCTGTAGCGATTCCGTGACGGTGGTCGTTCGTCCCGTGGAGGCAGTGGTTCGCGGAACGACAGATTCCCTGCCGGAATGCTCCTTGGAAAACCAGGGGCAAATGGCGGTCGTTTCGGAAAACGGCTTGGCGTATGTCTGCGAAAATTCGAAATGGGAAAGCCTGGTGTCGAATTCCGGAACGGAATCGTGCGCTCTTCTCGCCCTTTCGGATTCTTCCGGTTACCGAATCGTCTGCGGCGATGACACGGTGGGAACCGTCTTGAATGGAATCGACGGACAGGACGGGGAAAAGGGCGAACAGGGGAAAAACGGCATTGACGGTCGGGACTGTTCCATTAGCGACAATGCGGATGGGACTGTCTTGCAGGTTTGCGGCGAGGATTCGACATTGCTTTCGAAGGCGCTGTGCGGCGGGGAACCCTACGAGCCGACGACACATTTTTGCTATGGAGACAGGCTCTACAAGCAGGTTGTCTATGACACGATTGTCGATGCGCGCGACGGCAACCGGTATCGGACGGTACAAATCGGAAACCAGACCTGGATGGCGGACAACCTTCGCTTGGCAACGGATAGCAGCAATTGCCTGGGCGATACGGTGCGATGCCTAAAATTCGGACGGTTCTATTACTGGGAAGACATGATTGATATTGCGGGTAGATACAGCGAGCCTCTCACGTGGATGGATGACTGGGACTTGGCTAATGGAGGCGTTTTGTTGAAAACGCCGAGACGCGGTATTTGCCCGGAAGGCTGGCATATTCCGACGAGAGAGGAATGGTTTATTCTCTTTAACACGGTCGATCGGCTGGCGTACGAAGGGATTGGCTGGGTTCTAAAGTCGAGAACGGGATGGGACAGAGCGGATTTTGCCGCGATGGGAGGAGTTTATGGAGCAAAACATGCCGAAAACGGGAGCGACCTGTTTGGCTTCGATGCAAAGCCAGCCGGCGCTCAAAGAAGAACTAGCGACAAATTGATACTTAACGAAGGAGTTGCTGCGTTTTGGACGACGGACGTGCTTCCCGCATTTACAGACTTTGCGTCAAGAGGAGATGATCAAGATGTGCGTACCCCATGGATCCAGCTAAACGGTTGGAACGGAATGTACCAGATACCACTATCGTCTCTAATGATGAGCAACTTTAGATACTGGCATGATAAAGAAAGAGAGCGGCTTTCCGTTCGTTGCGTTCGAGACGAATAGGACTGTCAGAATCGGAAATCTTGGAAAAGGAGTCTTTCGTGAAAATGCGTAAACTGTTTTTTACCAGCTTTTTGTTCACTTCCCTTTTTGTCGCCTGTGGCGACGACGTGACGCATGTCGTCACTCCGTCCGGGATGGAAACGGTGGCGCTTGGGGATTGTTCTGCCGAGACGCTAGGAAAGATGACCTATGTCGAAAGGAAAGGCGCCTATGTTTGTGGCGATACCGGCTGGTTTTTGCTTTCTTCCCGAAAAGAAAAGCTCTCCTGCGATTTCGAATCCCTGGAAGATTCTTCGGGCTATCGGATGATTTGCGATGGAGATTCCGTTGGCGTGATCTATCACGGGACGGACGGTGCGAAAGGTGCCGCTGGAGCGGCGGGCAAGGAGGGAACTTTTGCTGCTTGCTCGATTGTCGAACAGGAAAACTGGATTTTTCTCCAGGTCTGCGGTTCGGATACGACATTCCTTTACCAGGCGGTTTGCGGTGGCGAGACTTTTGACCCGAAGATAAGCTTTTGCTTCGAAGGCAAGATCTTCGAAAAGCCCGTTTTCGGGACGATTACCGACGAACGGGATTCCGTAGTCTATCGTACTGTCCGGATAGGAAACCAGACCTGGATGGCGGAAGATTTGCGATTGGATGTTCGGGGAAGCCTAAAGATGGATGGAATGGCCAACGTGCCCGATACCAATATGAAGTATGGTTACTTATATGACCGCGGATTTGCGGATGCTTCCGGCGAATTGATTTTTAGCCAGGGGCGCCTGTACGAAGCCGAAAGCCTTTCTGTCGCGGACAAGGCTGGGCTTTGTCCGGCCGGGTTCCATCTTCCGGACAGCAGCGAATGGAATGTGCTTCTAGACTTTGTGACGGAACACAGCCAGGGTGTCGAGCCGTTGCTTGCTCTTTGGGCTAGTTATGGCTGGAGCCACAATGGTGGAACACGCTGCACGCAAGGTTATGGAATCTGCACTACGGAGGATGGGGAAAATCGTGGTGCCAATGGAGTGGACTTGTTTGGTTTTTCGGCGCTGCCGTTGTGGTGGTTTGGGGAGGGGGCGGGTATAGCTTATAACTTTCCAGGAAATCTCGCCATCTATCTGACGGACGACGGCTGGTTTGCGATGTTTGCATGGAATAGTAAGTTTATTTCCCGTTCGTTCCCTGTAGATGACGTGATTTGCCCAGAGTGTAACAAAGTGGGTGTTTCTGCTCTTTCTAGCCATAAAGCTTATTTTGGATTTGTCCGTTGTGTGGGGGATTAGGGAGATATCAGAGCTTAGTCCATAGAACTTAGAGCTTAGAGACGCAGAGCGATCCGCTTTACATTTGAACCTAAACG
>CAVGIM010000004.1:0-83267 GCA_963629575.1 Candidatus Methanomethylophilaceae archaeon | reverse complement strand
CTGCGAAACTCAGATCTAAGCTCCAAGCTCTAGGCTCTGACCGCGCTCCAGGATAGATTTACCATACAAACCTTTACAGATCGCTTCGCGAACTCTCCACTCTCCACACTCGCCTAAGTTCTGACTCCTGATTTTATCAACGGATCTCCCGTGTCGAAATTTTCTAACTTTGCGAAAAATCTTTGACAAGAAGGTACTATGTCGCGCTTACGCGTTTTGGTCCTCATGGGCGGCTATTCTACGGAACACGATGTCTCGGTTTCGAGCGGGACGGGCGTCATCCGGGCGATGGACGAATCCAGGTATAACGTTCATCCGGTCCTGATTCAAAAGGACGGAACATGGATTTGGTCGTCTCGCGAACTTTCTCCCTACCAGAAGAACAACTTTTCGGAAAACTACTTCTATTCTCTCGAAGGACCTTCGGCGCGGAAGGAAAAGAACCCTTCCCTTGCGGAATTGCCCAGTGCCGACATGGCGTTTCTCGCATTGCACGGCAAGTGGGGGGAAGACGGCCACATCCAGGCTCTTCTCGAAAACTGGAACATTCCCTATACCGGTTGCGGGCTTCTCGCGAGCGCGCTCGCGATGGACAAGGTGCTTTGCAAGGCGGCCTATTCCGCCGCGGGAATATCCACTCCGCCGTATCGGGTGCTTTTTCGTGGCGACTTTTCGGGCGACAAGCTACTCGAAGCGGCGGACGCGCTTGGCTTTCCGTTGGTCATCAAGGATCCTGTCGGCGGATCGAGCATCGGCATGGGAATCGCGAAGGACCTGGACGAAGCGGGTAGAATCGTAAACGATTTGTTTCGAAATTCCTCAAGGCTTCTTCTCGAAAAGTTTATCCGGGGCGAAGAAGCGAGCTGCGGTTACATGGAAGGTATCGAAAAGCCGCTTCCTCCGACGGAAATGCGCATGACGACGCGGGAATATTTCGATTACGACGCCAAGTACAATGGCGAATGCCGCGAAGTCACGCCGGCGGAATTCCCAGAAGCGTTGACCCGACAGATTCAGGATCTGGCGAAAAAGGCGCATCTTGCCATCGGCGGCGCGGGATACAGTCGAACGGACGTTCGGATCGATTCGGAAGGAAAGCTATGGGCGCTTGAAACGAATACGCTGCCGGGAATGACTCCCTCGTCGATTCTTCCGGCAGAGGCCATGGCCATTGGCATCGATTATTCCCACCTGATAGACAAGATCATCGAAACGAGCCTTCAAATCAAGCGCTAATATGGAAGCATCTCTGGACTTGGTCTTGGATACGTCCCGGAAGGGAATCGCTCTCGGCATATACCGCTCGGGCGTTCCCCTGAACGAATTTTTTGAACCGGAAACCCGCGGAGAAAATCTCGGGGAAACCTTGGACCACGCCTTGGAACGGGCTTGCGTTTCGCTCGCGGAGATTCGACGCGTTCTGGTGACGTTGGGGCCGGGGTCCTTCACGGGACTTCGCACGGGAATCGCCTTTTGCGAAGGTCTGTGCTTTTCCGGGAAGCGTTCCCTGTATGGCATCTCGACGCTTCGCGCGCTGCGTACGCTTTCTCCGGACAAAGGTTGCGCGGTCGTCCTCTATGCGCGCTCCGGCTATTTTTACGTAGGAACCGAAACCGAGGAACTTTTTGTCCCGATGGAAGGGGCTTTCCGAAAATTCCGGGAAGAGAAAATCGGTTCGTTTGTCATCGACAGGCGCGTTCTCGAAACCGCCGAATGGAAGGATTTTGCCTCTGCGGGGGACTTTGCTGTTCGCGTTTCGGATGGCGACGAAATCGCCTCGTTCGTCCGCCTGCTTGACGAGCTGGAACCTAGCCTTGTCCAGAGGGCGAATTACATTCAACCGTCTTATTACGAACGCCGCGGGGCGATGGGAGTTGTACGCTGATGTCCGAATTGGCGATGACCATCCGGGAAATGGACGAAAACGACGTGACGAACGTCTTGAAAATCCAGGAAATGACGCATTTTGAAAACTGGACAGAGAAGACGCTACGCAATCTCTTGCGGAAGCCCTTTACGTTTGCCTATGTCGCCGAGGCTCCGGATGAAGCGAACAACTGGAAAATCGCCGGATACGCCATGTTTTCCCTTGCCGCGGACGAAGCGGAGCTGCTCGCCATTTCGACATCTCGGGAATTTTATCGCAAGGGAATCGCGACGGAACTTTTTGCCGAAGGCGAAGAGGCTCTCGCAGATGCCGGAGCGCGAACGTTCTACCTCGAAGTTCGCGAAGACAATGCCCGGGCGATTTCTTTCTATCGCAAGCTGGGATTTGACAAGTGCGGAACGCGAAACGAGTATTATGCGGACGGAGAAAACGCCGTTCTGATGTCTCGCCCTCTCTGACGGAAAAACGATAATGTATATTGGATCCTATGAGCCGAATTTTTAAACCTGTCGCTGACGTTCGAAAGGAAAAAAGCAGAAAGCGCTTTCTGACGCGGGCGAAAGTCGGAGTCCTGTTCGCTTTTGTCGTCATCGTCTTTTATCTGCTTGTTTCCTACAGTGGGCGCTGGCTTGTTCGGGACGATTCGTTTGAACATGTCACGTGGGCCGTCATCCTGGACGGGCAGAGCGGGGATCTGGAACGGTCGGACTTTGCAAGAGACCTGGTGCGCGATGGGCGCGCGGATTCCCTGCTTGTGCTTGGGCGTCGGGTTTTTCGCGACAGGAACAATGCGGATTTCTATGCGGAGGACCTGGAACGCATCGGTGTGGACGCCGGGCGCATTTTCGTCTTTCGGCACGACGATCCGAGTACGCTCGAAGAAGCCGTCTCGACGATTCCCTGGCTAAAGCGTCGCACTTCCGCAAACGATACGGTCCTGCTCATCACGGGCGCTCCGGCGACGCGGCGGGCGGCCTTTATCTTCAACAGGCTTGCGGGAGGACATCCCGTCTTTGTGACGGCGAATACGCACAATTGGCGCTACAACGCGGACAGCTGGCTCTTTGAACGGGAATCCCGAAAAAACTGGCTCCGCGAATGGGCCGCGACATTCAATGCCCGATGGGAACTCCTGTTCGCCGACACTCTGGAAACTTCGATCCGTCCTTTCCGCGAACCGGTTCCGTGGCGTTCTTCGGCAAATTCTCTCGAAAGGGAAGCGGTCCGGCCAGAAAGGCTCGTTTCCATCCGGGATGCTATCGCTCGCCAGGATTCCGCGGCCAGGGAAGTTCGCGAGGAACGAACGCTTGAAAAGTCGGTCGAAGCGAGTCCCGATACAACAGGAAATTCCCGATGAAAAAGATTCTTTTGTTCCTTTACGTGACGCTCCTTGCCGCCTGTTACAGTCCGGAACGCTACGAAGCGGACGGCGATTCGAAAGGCGAGAGCAGCCGCTCGGATTTTGGGACTCTTTTCGAAGTGAACGGCGGACACCAGATCTGCAATCCTTCCGTGACGATGGACGAGGAGAATTTCCCAGCGTCGATGCTTTGGCTGAACTTTTCGGGAACGCTGAACGTAAGCGAGGCTCCCGATGGCTTTTCGACGAGCAAGGTCGGGGAACACGACCGCTTGACGATTTCCGATACGGCGGGAAAGGTCCTCTGGTTTCTGATGACCGATTCCGTCCCCGGCGTCGAGTGTGAATTCCAGGATCCCGAATGGAGCGCGGACGGCCGCTTTGTCGTCGCTTTGGGAGGATTTAACGCCAAAGGCTCCAAGGGTTGCGATGAAATCGAATATGGAATTTTCGCGACGCGTCTTTCGGACAATGCGACTTTCTTCCTGGTGGAACGCTCTGTCGGTGAATATGGAGATCCTCACTTGTGGGTAGGTCCTTCCAAGGCGGAAATCGATTCGACGGATTCCCTGCAAGCGTTCTTTGGAACGGACGACGTGAAGCTCGTCTATTCGAACGCTTCGGGCCTTGTCTATGTGGACTACGCGACAAGCGCAAAACCGGTCAAGCTTGTGCTTCCCGAATCCGCTTCTTCCGACGAACTCGGAAATCCTCTAATTTCCTCCGATGGAAACTTCATTGTCTATCATCGTCTAGGCTCGTCGTATGCCTGGAATTCGTACGTGCAGGAACTTTCGCCCACATCGAAACCTGTCGAAATCGAAAAGACCGCTTCGATGCTTTCGAATCCCGTCTTTCCGCATTGGTGGAACTTTAACGGTCGTAGCTTTGTCGTCTGGGCGGAATTCGCTTCCGGAAATTCCTACCTGAACAAGAGCGATCTGCTCAAGGAATCCACCTGGAACGGTTCGGTTGGCAGAACGGCGATGCGCGAAGTTTCCGTGAATGCGTCCGCGCCAAGCGACATCTCTGTCGAATGGATTGGGGATGTTCGGGAAATCGCGCCGGTTCCGCTTGTCGGCGGACGCTCTCCCGCCGGGCATTTCGTTTCGACCGGTACGAACAACGGCTACTTGCTCTATATTCCCTGAGGAGACGACCGGTGAAAAAACTTCTCTCTATCGCTTTGGCATCCGTTCTGGGATTTTCTCTTTCCATGCTTGTTCCCGACGCTCCTCGGACCCCATGGCAATCGATTGGCGGTTGCGGCGCTGGCGGCGGTGGCGGCGGGACTTCGGATGGAATCAAGTGGATTGGCCAAGGGGTAAACGGAGGTCTTGTCGAAGCGGAAATCTTTACCAAGATGAACGTGGGCGAGAACTATTCCGCGTTTACCTTCACTCCGCGTTTTTCCTTTAAGCCGCTGTGGACGACTTCGGTCGGAATTTCGATTCCCTTCATGACGCATCGCGGCGAAGTCCAGTATCGCACGAACCAGGCGCCTCTCGATAGAACGACCGGAGGCGTCGGCGACCTTTCGCTTGACGTTTCGCAGATAGTCGGGAGCGGCGGGGCGGCAAACCTTTCGCTTGCGCTCACGATTCCGACCGGGCAGTATGACATCAAGCGGGGAACGGACGCTTCGCAGGAGTTTCTCCCTACGGGATTTCAGAAAGGTTCGGGCGTCTATTCGGCGGCGCTCGGCTGGAACTATTCGCGTGACACGGAAAACGGCATGTGGCTCTATTCGCTAACCTATACGCATCCGTTCCAGATTCGCTTTGGCGGCGAAAACGAGTTTAACGATTCCTACTTCGAGGATTACGAGACTTCGGGCGACGATCGCTTCGAATACCATTTCAAGTGGTATGGCGAAAACGACTTGGGCGGGTTTACGCCGCCGAGCGTTTCGGCAAGCGTCGCCTATGCGTATCGCGGGCAGGAAAACTTTGTCCATTCCTTTGGCGTCACGTTCTCCGCGCCGCTTGGCGTCGCCTGGATCCCTTCGGAAAAGGTAGGCGTTTACGATCCGCGTCCGGATCCGGATCACTTGGCGTGGTCGATGGCCTTTGTCTATGGACTTGAATTTTCACGCTCGGACTATCCGATATTTCTCGCGTTCTCGCTTCCGTTGCACGACAGGTCCAATGCGGCGAATCCGAACGACGAATATGACGAAAGCCCGATGCGCAAATGGAACTTGCCCGATTGGGGGGCGTTTCTCGAAGAATGGACGCTTGCAATCGGCATCAAGGCCAGCTTTCTTTGATTTCAGGAGTTAAAAATGAAAAAAGTCTTTTTAGTCGCTTCAAGCATCGCCACGGCCTTTTTCATGGGTTGCGGAAGTTCCAGTTCGGGTTCGGACGAGCCGTTTGACTGCAACCTTTCCGAAGACGGCGTCAAGGTCTTTACGCCGGCAGGCGGAGAAGTCTTTAGGCTTGGCGATTCGATCGAGGTGACCTTTGTCGCCAGGTACAGGAACGCTGGCGGATTCAAGGCGTATTACAAGGCGAGCGAAGACGACAAGGGCGTGAACCTGTTTGCAAGTTCCATCGGGGAGGAGGCGCCGGACGGAACGCGCTGCACGACGGTTTCTGCCTATCTGGACCCGGAAACGATCGAGGCTTCCGACAAGGCGTTTATCCAGGTCGAAGCCTACAATGCGGGAAAGATCCGCGGAAATTCCGAAACGTTTACCGTCAAGGAATAAGTTGAACGGTTCGGATTTTTGCCTTGACGATGCGTCCCTGACGATAGCCCTTGTCGGTGGCGGGGGATTTGTCGGAACGCATCTGTTGCGGGCAATTCTGTCACGAACGCGCTGGAAGGTTCTTGTCGTTGACGTGGATTTTCATCGGGTGCGGGATTTGCTTGCGGACAGGAATTCTCGGGTGGAATTTCTGCTTGCCGATATCGCCTTCGACCGAATCGCGGAGCGCGTTTCGAAAAACCGTATCGTGGTGAATCTTGCCGCGATATGCACGCCGAGCCGTTACATGGAAGAAGCGGAAGCGGTCATCGATAGCAATTTTACGCATCCCGCAAATCTCGCGAAGAAGTGCGCCCGTTCCGGTTCGTGGCTCGTACATTTTTCGACTTCGGAAGTCTATGGAAAGACCAGTGAAAGAACCGAAATCCTTGACGAGGATTCGTCGGATTTTGTCCAGGGGCCAATTGGGGCTTCGCGCTGGTCGTATTCCTGCGCCAAGCAGCTTGCCGAAAGGTTTATCGCGTCCATTCCGAATTTGCGATACAGCATCGTCCGTCCTTTTAATTTCATCGGGCCGTGGATGGATTTTATGCCGGGAGTCGATGGGGAGGGGATCCCGCGGGTCCTTGCCAACTTTTCGAGCGCTCTCGTACAGGGAAGGCCGATGGTCCTTGTGAACGGAGGCGTTGCGCGTCGAACGTTCACGGCGATCGAGGACGCGGTCGAGTTCATGTTTTGCCTGTTCCGAAATTCGGAGCGTGCTTTCCGTCAGGCGTTCAACGTGGGAAACGCCAAGAACGAAATTTCGATATCCGAACTTGCCTGCCAAATGCGAAAAATCTTTGCGCAGATAAATTCCCTTTCGGAAAACGATCTCCCCGAATGTCAAATTTTGTCGGGAGAGGAATACTACGGCAAGGGATACGAGGATTCCCTGCGTCGCGTTCCCTCGGTGGAAAAAGCCAGGCGTCTGCTGGGATTCGAAGCGAAAATTCCCATTGAACGGGCTCTGGAAAAATCCCTGCTCTGGTTTCGCGAGCATTATGCCGCGGTGCAAAAATGAAGCGCGACCTGTTCATCTTTGTTCCGGCGTATAACGTGGAAAAGGAACTTCCCGATTTGCTTCGTTCGATACCTGGCGAAGTCCTGCTCCGCACGGAGGAGCTATTGCTTATCGACGACGGCAGCTCGGACGGTACGCGAAAGGCGGCGGAAAGTTTTTTGCAGGACGAAGTCCGTACGCGGGTTCGCGTCGAGTCGTTTTCTCGAAACCAAGGCTACGGCGCAGTCGTCAAGTGGGGAATTTCCAGGGCAAGATTTCTGTTGAAAGACGGGGTTCGGTTTGCCGTGTGCCTGCATGGCGATGGGCAGTATCCTGCCGGGGCGATTCCTCGGATGATCGAGGAACTGGAAAAGTCGGGGGCGAGCATCGTACAAGGTTCGAGGCTTGCCCAAAAAGGCGGCGCCCGGGCTGGGAACATGCCGGTTTACAAGTTCCTCGGCGGAAAGATTCTAACGAAAATCGAAAACGTTTTCTTTACAAACAAATTAACGGACAGGCACAGCGGGCTTATCGCTTACCGCGCGGATTTCCTGAAAGCCTTGAATACGGCAAGGCTCGGCGGCTCCTTTGACATCGATCTGGAAATTCTGGTTATCGCGGATGCGAAGAAATTCAAGCTCTCCGAAATTCCGATAGAAACCCGCTATGCGGGCGAACGATCGAACCTGTTCGTCATTCCCTATGGAATTCGCGTCTTGCGGATAATCCTTTTGCGCTTTTTGGGGCGTTATGGCTAGCATTCTGATCACAGGCGGAGCAGGCGTTGTCGGCGCGCGGCTTTCTAGGCGATTTCTCGCGATGGGATATTCTGTCCGGGTCTTGACGCTTTCCGGACAAGGCGAATCAAAGCGTCTCCCCGGGGAAGTCGAAATCTTTTACGGCGATGTCCGGAAGCCGGAAACGCTTCGGGAAGCGTGCCGAAACGTGGATACGGTTTGTCACTTGGCCGCGGTCATTCTCGCCAAAAAAAGGGAAGCCTTTGAAAAAATAAACCTGGAAGGAACGCGAAACGTTCTGCTTGCGGCAAAATCCGCCGGGGTCAAGAGATTTCTCCTTGTTTCGAGCATCTCGGTAACTTACCCGGACCTGACCGATTACGGCAATAGCAAGTTGCGTGCGGAAACCCTGGTCAGAAAAATGGGCATTCCCTTTACGATTGTGCGCCCGACCCTGGTTGTCGAGAAGACCGGCGGAGCGGAATACATGCTCTTTGTGAAATACCTGAAAAGAGCCCCGGTTGTCTTTTTGCCGGGAAAAGGAAAATGCCTGAAGCGTCCCGTAAAGACGGAGGATCTGGTGAATGGAATCGCGCTTGCCGCGACATCGCCTGCGGCTGTCGGGAAAACATACGCCTTGGCGGGTTCAAGAGTCCTTTCCCTTTTCGAAATGGCGAAGCTTTCGATGGAACGGGCGGGAGTCCATAAAAGGATTTATGGCGTTCCGCTTTGGCTTTGTCATCTACTCGCCTTGCTGAAACAGCTTTTGCTGCCGGGAAGCGTTTCGGCGAAACAGGCGCTTGCGGGATTTCGCTTTGACGCGGCGCCGGAAATCGTCGAAGCCGAGAAGGATCTGGGCTACAGGCCCGGTTCGCCGTTTTAGCGTAAATTTCTTTGCCTTTTGGCGTGGAATGGTGTAGATTTATAGAAAAAAAGAGGCATCTATGAAGAAATGGAACAAGCTTTTGTTTATTCTCGGCAGCTCTCTAGCCCTTGTCGCATGCAGCGATTCTAGTAGCAACGCGAGCCGCGAATCCGATTCGTCGTCTTCGGAAAAAAATATTTCGTCTTCATCGTCTTCGGAAACTCCGGATGCGGGCTTTGACACGGAAAATCTCTTGCCGAACATGGATCTCGGTTCGAAGTTTGGCACGAACCTGTGGCTCTCCGCCGGGAAGAACGGGCTCTATTCGCTCTGGTTTGTCGATTCGGCAAATGCGGGGATTTCTTATGGGACGGTTGTTTCCCATGCGGATCTTTCCGATGGCGTCCTGGCGTTCGATTCGACATCGGGCTATGTCTTCGCGACAAGTCACGCCAAGGGAGATTCTGTTCTCGCCTGGATCCAGTCGGGGATCCGACTGGAATTTTCGATGGAAGATTCTACCTTGATGGTGAAAATCGACGATGCGGAACCGGTCGCCGTGAAAAAGGCGACGCGGCAGGTGGAATCCGGCTACCTCGCCAAGAGCGACAGCCTGGTCGGAAAGGTCCTGGAATGGAGCGACGGCGATTCCAGTTCCATCTATCGCTTCTACAGGAACGGGGAATATGTCCGCGAAGTCACAGGCAAGTCCTCGTCCTTCGAAGCGGGCTATTACGACGTCCATCGGCAACATCTTCTCGTCCTGCCTGTTTACTTTTCCGGCTACGTCTCGATTCTCTATTCCTATACCGCCAAGGAAAACGGTGGTTCGTACGAGCTTGACAACGATATCTCGAAGCGGAATTACAGCGTCTCTTCGATGACCGTGGATTACCCGGACAAGAACCTTCTTTCCAAAGCCGGCTGGAGTTCCGAAAGTAACGATACGCTTCGCTGGACTCTTGCGTTTGACGGGGAAGGTTACACGATCAGGGCGAAGACCGGTCTGAACGAAAATACGACCAAGATCCAGCGCGAAGGCGCATGGGCTGTTTTCGGAGACCATCTGGTTCTTTCTGTCGAAAAGTGCGCCGCTGCCAAAAAGCTGGAATGCCCGGCGGTGGAACATGGAACGCTTTCCAAGGTCGAAGAGTCGTCCTTCGAGTTTGAAAATTCCGATACTTCGGACGAATATGCCGCTCCGAAAATCTGGACGGCTATCGAAGAGGAATAGTTTCGTATAAATTAATCGACCGATTCCGGCCAGGGATGCTTCGGGTATCTTCCCCGAAGCTCTTTTCTTATCTGCGGATAGGTGTTTTTCCAGAACCCTGTCAGGTCCCACGTTTTTTGCGCGGTCCGAAAGTTCGGCGCGAGGATGTCGTAGCGGACCTTGACCTTTCCCTCGGCGATGCGATGCTCTCCCCGGAGCGTCATGAAATCCTCGATGCGGGCGGAAAGCTCTACGGGGGAGTTTTCCGCATAACGGTATCGCGCCTTCTTTCCGTTGGGAAGGGAGAGCGTGTCGGGAAACATCTTGGCTAGCCAGGGAAGCATGTTCTCGCCGAAATATTCTTTCATCTTGCAGCGGAAAAGTTCCGGGGCGAGATCGCGGAGTAGAAAGTGTCCGTCCAGAAAATCCTCGGTGACGAGATCGACGTCTTCTTCGTTCCATGTCGGCAGGGAATATTCGGGAAAGCTTTCTGCGGCGAGCTTCATCTTGCACAGGAGAATCCTGTTCGCATCGTCCATCCAGAGGTGCGAAAGATCTTCCCGTCTGTGGCGTTCCATCCAAGTCTTTCCCGTCAGCGCTTTTAGGCGATTCAGGATGTCGGGGGAAGTCTCCTGGGGCTGGATTTCCTTGCGGGAAACCTCGACACCGCCCGACGATGAAATTTCGAGTCCGATGTAGCGTTCCTGCCCGGAGCGCCACAAAAGTTCGTAGCGAACCGCCCTATCTTCGCGCCTTAGAAAATCGCCAGGAATCGCGAGGTAGAAACCGGCGCGCATTTCGGACTTTTGCGATGAATTTGTACGCAACAAATGGAAAACCAGGATGGCTTCCGCATCCTGTACGGAATTCGGAAGAATGGGAAACGTGTCGTTTTCTGTCCGGTAGGCGTTCCCGCTTCGGATGGCGAGCGCATTGGGAAAGGCTTTGTAGAAGAGACGGAGCGTTTCCCGGGAATCGTCGGCGTGAAAGTTCCTGGAATTTCTTTTCTGCGTAAAGTCGAGGAGTCGCCGATACGAAAGTTGAATTTCGCGCCCCTCGCCGCGCCTGTCCTGGAGAATATTCTGGGCGCATTCCAGGGCGTCTTGCGGGACGCCGTTCCCGCGCATCGGTTCGTCGGAATCGAGAATGGCAAATACGGCAAGTGTCAAGGGAGAAAGCGTTTCCGCTTCGAGGTAAGCCTTGGCAAGTTGCAGGTCGTTGAGCGGAATTTCCAGGGCCCGGAGACCTAGCGGCGAGATGCTGCCGTCTGTCGAAAGAAATCCATATCGGGAGAGTTCTTTGCCGGCTTTTTCGACGAGAGCGGAATCGGGTTCCGAGAGGAACGCAAGCGCGCTTGGCATGGCGCCGAGCCTTTTGGCGAGAGCGGCCCTTTCGAGCAGAACCGGTCGCAAGTCGATTTTTCGGATTTCGGGAACGATGCCTTGGGAAAGCTGGCTTTCCTCTCTTTTGCTCCATAGCCGGATACAGACGCCTTCCCGGGTGCGGCCGGCGCGGCCGGCGCGCTGGACGGCGTTCTGCATGCTGATGCGTCCGAGTTTCAGAGAGCTTTTTTTTCGGGACGCGTCGAATTCCGTGGCGCGTTCTAAGCCGGAATCGATGACGCCCGTTACGTCCGGAATGGTGAGGCTTGTTTCGGCGATGTTCGTCGAAAGGATGACGCGGGGGGCATCGGCGTGCAGGAAGATTTCCTGTCCGGAAGCTCGGTCCTGGCCTCCGTATAGATCGAGAATCTTGAGCTTTCCGTAACCGAACGATTCTTCGAGATGGCGATGGACGCTTGCGATTTCGCCCTTTCCCGGAAGAAAGACCAGGGTCGTTTTCCAGACATTGTTGCGTTCGAGGGTGCGGAGCGCCTTTTCCACGTTTCGGGCTAGCGAACTCCCGGGCGCCGCTTCCTGGTTCAGGATCTGGACTGGGAATCCGGGACGTCCGACCTGGAGACATTCGATGCCAAGCCTTTTTTCCAGCTCTTCGCGGTCTAGTTTCGCGGAGAGTATGGCGATTCTCGGGGCGTTTGGCTGGGATTGCCTCGCAAGAAAATAGGCGAAAAGCAAATCCATTTCGACCCGGCGTTCGTGAAATTCGTCAAAGACTATCCAGTCGAACGATTCGCTTTCGCGGAGCGAGACTTGGAGAAAATTGCCATAGGTGGAGAAGAGAATCCTTGTGTTCTCGGAAACGGCGCTTTCGAAGCGAATCCTGTAGCCTACTATCGTGCCGAGCCTTGTTTTGGAAAGTCGGGCGAGAAAGCTTGCTAGGCTTGTCGCGGCAAGTCTTCGCGGTTCGAGAACGGCAACCTTTCCGAGACCTTCCTTTTGCGAGGCGAGAAGCCACGGGACAAACGTCGATTTGCCGGATCCCGTCGGCGCGGTGAGGAGCAGGTTCCTTTGCCGGTCGATACGCTCTTGAATCGCATCGCTGGATTCCCTTAGCGGGAGAGATTCAAAGGCCGAAAGGTCCATGCGGGATTTTCTGCGATCCTAGACGCGCGGAAAACGGAGGTGTTCGCCGGTCGCCTTGTCCGTGTAAGGCCAGTGGCTGTTCTTTTCCTGCTTGTCGAGCATGAGGTTCGTGATGCGGCGCTGGAGGCCGGCTTCCGTCTTGCAGAAGAAGTAGGCGACCTTGTTTTCCTTTTCGACAAGGAAGACTGCGGCCTTGAACTTGCTCTTGAACGCGGCGCGGAAGAGGGAGAGGTCTTCGCGCTTGGGAACGACGCGGTTCCCCTTGACTTCGCAGACGACGTCGGCGTCCCTGAGCATCGCCTTGCCCTTGTAGCGGATAACTTCGCGGTTCGGTTCGGAGTTCTTGCGAATGGTTTCCATGTTAAAGGCTCCGCCGCCTTCCTTCATGACCTTTCGCACGGCGCGAATTACGGCGAGAACGACAACGAGAATGACCAGGACGAGAATGACGACCCAGTATTCCGAGAAAAAAGTGGCGATTTGGGACATAGAGCCTCTCGAATGTAAAACTTTGCGCCTGAAAATAGAAAATGCATCGGAAGTCTTAAAAATGGAGCCGTTTTTTTCTATTGTTTTTCCCGATTTTCACAACCAAAAGAGGTGCACTCGCGAAATGAAAAATTGGCGTATCGACGATTCCCGAGACCTTTACAATGTCCGCGGATGGGGAATTAGCTACTTCGACATCAACGAGGAAGGACATGCGACCGTCAGTCCGCTTCGTGACAAGGGTCCGGAAATCGATCTTTACAAGCTTGTCCAGGAACTCGATCTGAGGGATATGCCCGCGCCGCTCCTTCTCCGGTTTCCCGACATTCTCGATACGCGAATCGAAAAGATCAACGAGTGCTTCAACAAGTCCATTCGGGAATACGGATTCAAGGGATCCTTTTATGACGTGTTTCCCA
Organism: Candidatus Methanomethylophilaceae archaeon; assembly: GCA_963629575.1. Classification (GTDB taxonomy): domain Bacteria; phylum Fibrobacterota; class Fibrobacteria; order Fibrobacterales; family Fibrobacteraceae; genus Hallerella. The sequence continues at coordinate 70,061 of CAVGIM010000004.1, read as the reverse complement.
TCAAGGTGAACCAGCAGCGCGCGGTCCTCGAAGAAGTCGTGCGCCACGGGAAAAAGTTCAACATCGGATTGGAAGCCGGTTCCAAGCCGGAGCTTCACGCGGTGCTCGCGAACATGGACAATCCGGCATCGCTCATCATCTGCAACGGCTACAAGGACGAGGATTTTATCGAACTTGCGCTCCTTGCGCAGAAAATGGGAAAGAACATCTTTGTCGTCGTAGAAAAGATGAACGAGCTTCCGATGATCATCGAGATTTCGAGACGCATCGGGGTGAAACCGAATATCGGGCTGCGGATAAAGCTCGCCTCTTCCGGGCAGGGAAAGTGGGAAGAATCCGGCGGTTATCACAGCAAGTTCGGGCTGAGCAGTTCGGATTTGCTCCATGCGCTAGACCTCATTCGCGAAGAGAAAATGTGCGATTGCGTGAGGCTGATTCACTGCCACCTGGGAAGCCAGATTACGAACATTCGGAAGGTCAAGTCCGGGTTGCGCGAAATTTCCGAATTCTACGCGCAGCTGAAGCAGGCCGGGATGAACGTGGAGTTTGTCGATGTCGGCGGAGGATTGGGCGTCGATTACGACGGCAGTCGCAGCGCGGGGACCGGTTCCGTGAACTATTCGATTCAGGAATACGCGAACGATATCGTCTATTCCATTTACGAAACGTGCGAAAAGTTTTCCCTGCCGCATCCGAACGTCATCGCCGAGACGGGACGCGCGCTTTCCGCTCACCATTCGATTTTGGTGTTCAATGTCCTCGAAGCGGCGGGACCCGCATTTTTCGAAGACGAAAAGCAGGAAATCCCGGAACGGGCCGCGGATTCCATCAAGGATCTGCATGCGATTCTAAAAGGACTGAACATTCGGAACCTGCTGGAAAACTGGCACGATGCGATGCAGATCAACGACGACGTTCTTTCCGGGTTCCGAATGGGGACGGTCGATTTGCAGACGCGCGCTCTTGCCGAGCGACTTTTCTGGAGCATTGCGCGACGCGTGAACGAGCTTTCGAGCGAACTGCGGCATTCCCCGATGGAACTTTCGGAACTTCCGCGACTTTTGGCAAAGAAGTACTTCTGCAATTTTTCCCTTTTCCAGAGCCTGCCGGATAGCTGGGCAATCGACCAGATTTTTCCCATTATGCCCATTCAGCGTCTAAACGAATCGCCGACGGTCGATGCGACGCTTCAGGACATCACCTGCGATTCCGACGGAAAGATGGACATGTTCGTTTCGGGCGACGGCATTTCCCGTACGCTTCCCGTCCATCCGCTGAAAGAGGGCGAACCGTATTATCTCGCCGTCTATCTCGTCGGAGCCTACCAGGAAATTCTCGGTGACCTGCACAATCTTTTCGGCGACACGAACGCCGTGCACGTCGTTTGCGACGGGGATTCCTACCGCATCGACCAGATGATCGACGGCGAGTCCGTGGAAGACGTGCTGGATTACGTAAACTTTAGCGACAAGGCCCTTGTCCGGACCATGGAAAACTGGGTTTCGAGTTCCGTGAAGGAAGGAAAGATAACGCTCCAGGAAGGCAAGGAATTCCTGAACATCTACCGTTCGGGGCTTTACGGCTACACGTATCTCGAAGGCTAGCGGAAGCCGCAGGCTAGGAAACATTCACCTGTAGGGGATGGGCTTTATCTCCTTCCGGCATCTCCATTTTCTGTCAAACGGAATGTAAAAACCCATCGATTGGATAAACTCGTCGGTGTAGAGGCTTTTGTCCGTACTCCAGGTGTCGTCACCGGCTAGGACGAACCGTCCGAATGGATAGTATTTCATCTTGGCGAGAATGCGCTGGTCTTTCTTGAAGATAAATTCACAGATATAGGACGGCGCTCTTCCCTTGATAGATGTTTTGATTTGATATTCATTTCTTTCGATTGTGGAAAAGCGTTCGGAGAGTTTTTCCGTTTGCGACTTGTCCAGCGTGATTTGTACTTCTTTTTCTTTTTTGTATCTGGGATTTTGGAGCGCCCGGATTTCATCGGAGGAATCGATTAGTGCGAGAAAATCGGAGGCGCTTTGGAAAAGGTTTGGCAGACGAAAAATGCTAAAAGGAGAGAGGCGAATGTCGCGGTGAGATTGTTTTTTCTCATTTCATGCCTCCCATCTGAAAAGGGTCGTTCACGTTTCCTTCATTTCTTTCAAAAATCTCGACAGGGCGTCTTGCCAGGTCGGGAGCGGCTGGAATCCCGCGGAAAGGAGCTTTTCCTTGGAAAGGCGGCTGTTGAACGGTCGAGCGGCCTTGGAAATCCCGTATTCCGCGGTCGATACCGGAATGACCTTGGCGGAAAGTCCCGCTTGGCGATAGATTTCCCGGGTGAAGTCGTACCAGCTGATGAATCCGCCTTCGTTCGTCGCATGGTAATAGCCGTATTTTTCTGTCTCTATCATATCGACGAGAAGCCTCGAAAGGTCGAACGTGTATGTCGGCGTTCCTATCTGGTCGTTTACGACGCGCACCGTGTCATGCGTCTTCGCCACATTCAGCATCGTTCGGATGAAATTCTTGCCGTTTAGGCCAAAGACCCAGGCGATGCGGACGATGAAATATTTTTGGAGAATCCGGCAGACGGCGAGTTCCCCTTCGAGCTTTGTCTGCCCATAGACGTTGAGAGGCTTGTAGTCCTTGCAGTCCGGTTCCCATGGGGTGGATCCCTGTCCGTCGAAAACGTAGTCCGTGCTGATATAGACCATTTTCGCACCGATTTCTCGACAGGCTTCGGCGATGTTTTCTGTACCGCCTGCGTTGATGGCGCGGACCTTTTCCCGCTTGTCCGCGTCTTCCGCCAGATCGACGGCTGTCCATGCCGCACAGTGGATGACGACGTCCGGATGGATTTCTTCGAGGAGCGTCTTGACCGCAACCTTGTCCGTAATGTCCAGTGCGCGGTAAGGTGACCTGGTGACGGCGCTTTCGTCCTGGATTCCGCTGTATGTCGGCGCAAGGTCGCTTCCGATTCCCTCGTGTCCTCTTTTGGCTAGCTCGTTCATCACATCGTGGCCCAGCTGCCCAGCCACTCCGGTTACAAAAATCTTCATGCGTCAAATGTAAAAAAAGCCCCGCCGAAGCGGGGCACCTTCTGGAGAAGGGTAAAGATTTGTCGGGCCGCTAGGTGAGTTCTTCGCCTCGGACCATGATGACCTTGCCCGTGCGGATATATTCCACGACTTCGAACTTGTCGAGCAAGTGCTTCATCGCGTCGATCTTGTCCGTGTTGCCGGTGATTTGGATTATCATCGACGTGTCCGTCATATCGACCGTTGTCGCCTTGAAATGGTCGCACAGCTGGAGAATTTCGGTCCGTTCGGAAGACTTGCACTTGACCTTGATCAGCGCGAGTTCCTTTTCGACCGTACTCGAACCCGTATGGTCCTTCGCCTGGATGACATCGACCAGCTTTTCGAGCTGCTTGATGATTTGAACGAGAATTTCCGGGTTGCCGTGGGCGACGATGTTCATCCGGCTGAAGTCCGGATTGAGAGTCGGCGAGACGACCAGGGAGTCCAGATTGTAGCCTCGGCGGGAGAACACGAGCGCGATGCGCACGAGAACGCCGGGACGGTTTGCGACGAGCAGGCTCAGGCTGTGAGCCGAAAGTTTCTTATCGGTTGATTGCATGGTTAGGTGCTCCCTGTCGGCTTCTCGAGCGGACCTTTGGGCTGTTCCGTCATCATTGCGGTAAGCGGGGCGCCTGCCGGAATCATCGGGAACACGTTGTCTTCTTCTTCACACTCGCAGTGGATGAGAATGGGGCCTTCCTTGTGGTCAAGGGCTTTCTGGATGACGCGTTCGGCGTCTGCCGCCCGCTTGATGCGGAGACCGGGAATTCCGTAGGCTTCGGCGAGCTTTACGAAATCCGGATTCCCGACCATGCTGACGGAGGAATAGCGCTTGTCGTAGAACATGTCCTGCCATTGGCGGACCATTCCCAGATACTTGTTGTCCATCACGAAAATCTTGATGGGAAGCTTGTGAATGAATGCTGTCGCGAGTTCGGCCTCGGTCATTTGGAAACCGCCGTCCCCGGCAAAGCAGCACACCGGCCAGTTTTGCTCCGAGGCGAGACCGATTGCCGCTCCGATTGCCGCCGGGAATCCAAATCCCATCGTGCCTGCGCCACCGCTCGTGATGAACTGTCGCGGATAGTCCGCCTTGTAGAACTGGGCAACCCACATCTGGTGCTGGCCCACGTCGGTCGTGACAATGGCCTTGCCCTTTGTCAGCTCGTAAACCTTGGCGATGACGTGCTGCATCCGCAGACCGCCCTGCTTGGGGTAGCAAAGAGGGAAACGTTTTTTATATGTCTGGACGGTCTTCACCCAGTCTTCCGTATCGAGCCGCGAAACGAGCGGCAACAGCTGTTCGAGAACGAGCCTTGCGTCTCCGCAAAGGAAAGCGTCCGGCTGCAGGATCTTTCCTTCTTCCGCCGGGTCGATATCGACATGGATGATTGTCGCGTTCTTGCAGAATTCGTCGAGCTTGCCCGTGATGCGGTCGTCCCAGCGCGAACCGATGCTCATGATGAGATCGCAATCGAGAAGCGCCTTGTTCGCATAGGCCGTTCCGTGCATTCCGAGCATTCCAAGGGAAAGCGGGTGGGTTTCGGGGAAGGCTCCCAGGCCTAGCAACGTCTCGACGACCGGGGCGTTCAGCTTTTCGGCGAGTTCCCGCACTTGTCGGGCCGCGTTCGAGATAATGGCTCCGTGGCCGACCAGAAGGAGCGGCTTTTTGGATTTCTTGAGAAGGCTTGCCGCCTTTTCGATTGTCGCGGAATCGGCGTAAGTCGGAACCTTGTAGCCCGGCAGGTCGAGTTCGTCGGTGTACTTCGCCGTGCAGGCGTTTGCGAGAACGTCTTTCGGCAGGTCGATAAGCACGGGGCCGGGACGTCCGGTTCTTGCGATATGGAACGCTTCCTTGACCGCGCGCGGAAGATCGTTGGGTTGCTTGATGAGGAAGGAATGCTTGACGGCCGCGAAAGTCATGCCGCTCGTGTCGCATTCCTGGAAAGCGTCCTTTCCGAGGTTCGGGGTGGTCGTCTGGGCGGCGAGAACGACGATCGGAGAGGAATCCATCAAGGCGGTATAGATGCCCGTGAAGGTGTTGGTCGCTCCCGGTCCGCTTGTGACCAGGACTACGCCGACTTTTCCCGTGGCGCGGGCATAGCCGTCCGCCATGTGGGTCGCGCCCTGTTCATGGCGCGAAAGGACCATCTGGATGCCCGAATCGAGAATGGCATCGAAAAGGGGGATGGCGGAGCCTCCGGGATATCCGAAAATCGTATCGACGCCTTCGCGCTTTAGACAATCGAGGATAACTTGTGCGCCGCTTAATGCTTGGTTTGTCATGGCAGTACTCAATCAAGTTTTGATGTTTGAATGAACAAAATATAGTTAGGAAGAACTCCCTTGTCAATCTGCTTTGCCGGGAAAATGTGTGATTTTTTGAATTTTTGATTTTTTGAAAACTGAAATTTTTGAAAAATTTGATATTTTTCGGCAAAAAGCCGGATGCTCTTGGATTTTGAAGTGTAAAATACATGAGTTTTAAGCGAAAATTTTAAAAGAAAGGCTTTCGTGAATTGGAAAAATCGCTGTTTTGTCTGTGAATCTAGAATTTTTTGAAAAATAAATTTTGAAAAGTGTAAGTTTCTATCGGTAAAAACGATTTTTTGTCGGTTTTTGGCTTGTATGGCGATGAATGGGATTCTGGAGCGTTATAGAAGGGAAGTCTTTTTTAGGAGAAACCAATGCCTATTCATGACAAAAAATCCCTTCCGCGTGAACGTCTAGAGGAAAACGGCCCGGAGTCCCTTTCGACGTCGGACCTTCTCGCCTTGATCCTCGGGCGGGGAACTGCGGAAAAAAATGTTTTCGCCCTTTCGGATGAACTCGCCGATTTTCTTTCGAAAGCGGCCCGCCGTCCGACTTTGGAGGAACTTTGCCAAATCGGAGGTCTTGGACGCGCCAAGGCTTCGCAGGTCTTGGCTTGCCTGGAACTTTCGAGCAGGTTCTTTCTGGGCTCGCGAATGACAAGCGTGACGTCTCCGGGGGTGCTCTTGCCGCACCTGGCGTTTCTCAAGTTTCGCAGCCAGGAATGCTTTGTGGCGGTCTCGCTCAGCAGTAGTAACGGAATTCTGGGCGTCCATCCGGTGACTTCGGGCCTTGTCGATCGCACGCAAGTCCATGCGCGGGAAGTCTTTTCCGAAGCGATTCGGGACAGGGCCTGTTGCGTTATCGTTGCGCACAACCATCCTTCGGGATCCTTGGTGGCGAGCGAGGAAGACAAGATGGTGACGCGTTCGCTTTGCGATGCCGGCCGGATACTGGAAATCCCCGTTCTCGATCATCTGATTGTGTCTTTTCGGGGGTATGCGAGCCTGAAAAAGGAATTTCCCGAACTTTTTTAGAGCTTCGTTCGGAGAGCTTAGAAAAGCAGAGCGTTCCGCTTTACATTTGAACCTAAACGTCTGCGAAACTCAGATCTAAGCTCCAAGCTCTAGGCTCTGCCCCCCCTTTATCCGTCTGTTATGTAAAAATGCGGAAACGAAGTTGCTTTGAAACATATCGACAAAGACAAAAAAGTTTTTTCTAACTATCTTTATTCTGGATTAGGCTCGTCTCTTCGGGCTAAAGAGGATTGGTTTTAAAGAAGGAGAACCAATGAATAAATGCGTCAAATGTCTGACCCTTCTTGGATTATCGGTTTCGCTCGCCTTTGCGCACGAGACCTTTAACAAGAACGGGCAGCTCGGTTTCGACAAAACCTACTCGGCGAAGTCGATGAAGCACGGTCAGCTGGGCATCACCCTCTTGGGCGATGTTTCGAACGATGCCGGTGTTTTCGAAAACTACATGTTCAACCGTTACATGAACAACAATGGTCAACTTCAGTATGATGAATTGGACCAGTTCGTGGGGCTCAGCGGCTATTTTGGCATGTCGTTCGGCATGTTCGAAATCATGGATGTCGCTATCATGCTCCCGGTCTATTACGACCAGCTGGAATTCAAGAATACGGATGCGGCCAAGCAGGGATACTTGGGAAACCTCCGCGCGACGCTGAAATTCCGCGCACCGCTTCCCGAGGACCAGCTCTTTGACATTGCGCTCGTCCTCGGTGCGGACTTCCCGACGACGGACGCTTCGAAGCGCGGATCCTGGGTTCGCGAACCGGACTACATCAACCTTGAACAGATGAACCGCTATGCGTTCGGATCGAACAATTCGATTTTCCGCGTCACCGCCGCGGCGACGATGGACCTCCGCAAGATCGATGCGGCTCCGCTCCTGTTCCATTTGAACGGCGGCTACCGGTTCACGATCGGCAACGACGCTTACCCGGGATTCTACTCCTTTGCGGCGGGCATCGAACTCTACCCGATTTCCGTCGTATCCATCTTCGGTGAATACTATATGGATATCGCCGACGGCGATTATGAAGCGATCAAGGATCTTTCGATGAACGAGGCTTCGGTCGGTCTGGTGTTCCACATTGGAAACCACCTGGATCTCCAGATCGGTGGTCATTTTGCGATTTCGAAGGATTATTCCCTTCCTGTTCGTGGTGGAAACGGGAACGACGACTGGGTCTCCCAGGTTCGCACGACTCCTTCCGCTTACGGCTTTGGCGGCATCACCTGGTCTGGATTCCTCATCGATCCGGATAGGGACGGTGACGGCGTTCCCGATGACATGGACAAGTGCCCGGACGAACCGGGTGACAAGCGCAACGACGGCTGCCCCTGGCCGAATCCCGACCTTGACGAAGACGGCATTTGCGATTCGTGGGTGGCGGAAAAAGGCCTGAGCGCCGAGTTTGCCGAAATTTGCGAAGGCATCGACCAGTGCCCGAACGAACAGGGTGCCGGTGCGGATGGCTGCCCGCTCGACAATCCGGATGTGGATGGCGACGGCGTCTGCGACCCGTGGGTTGCCCAGAAGAACATGCTCGACAAGTTTGCCGGAGTCTGCTCCGGTATCGATGAATGCCCGAACCAGGCCGGTCTCCCGGCGTTCAATGGCTGCCCGAGCAAGGATCCGGATCCGGATGGCGACTCGATCTGCTCTCCGTGGGTGACGGATGAAGGTCGCCTGGCCGACTTTGCGAATGTCTGCAAGGGCTACGACATGTGCCCGGGCGAAGCGGGACCTGTGGCGAACAAGGGTTGTCCGTGGCCCGATCCGGACGTCGATGGTGACGGTCTCTGCGATGCGTGGGTGACGGAAAAGGGTCTCGGCTACTTCTTTGAAAATCCGACCGACCCGAACGTGAAACAGTGCAAGGGCGTCGATAAGTGCCCGGCGGAATACGGACCGATCGAGAACGACGGCTGCCCGCTTGGAAATCCGGACGTCGATGGCGACAGCGTTTGCGATCCGTGGGTTTCCGAAAAGGGTATGCTCGACGATTACAAGAGCGTCTGCTCGGGTGTCGATAAGTGCCCGAACGAATCCGGTCCGCTGGCGACAAACGGTTGCCCGACGGAAGATCCGGACGTCGATCACGACGGCGTTTGCGATCCGTGGGTAACGCAGAAGGGAATGCTCGACGTGTTCAAGGATGTCTGCACGGGTCTCGACAAGTGCCCGTATGATTCCGGCTCCGTGAAAAACAACGGCTGCCCGCTCGACAATCCGGACTCCGACCATGACGGTGTCTGCGATCCGTGGGTGACGCAGAAGGGAATGCTCGACGTGTTCAAGGACCAGTGCACGGGTCTCGACAAGTGCCCGCTGGATTCCGGTGCCGTGGAAAACAACGGCTGCCCGCTCGACAATCCGGACTCGGACGGTGACGGTGTCTGCGATCCGTGGGTGACGCAGAAGGGAATGCTCGACATGTTCAAGGACAAGTGCACAGGCCTCGACAAGTGCCCGTATGAAGCGGGAGACATTGCGGCTGACGGCTGCCCGGTCGAGGAAATCAAGCTGGAAGTCTTCTTTGCGAGCGGCAAGTCGAAGCTCACCGCGAACTCGAAGAGAACGCTCCGCGAACTGGCGAAGGACCTGAACAAGAAGGAACGCAAGAACGAGCGTTACCAGATTCTGGGTTACACCGACGACCGCGGCAAGGAAAGCGCGAACCTGAAGCTTTCCCAGAAGCGTGCCGAAGCGGTTCGCACCGAGCTGGTGAAGAACGGTGTGGATTCGAGCCGTCTCGAAGCGATCGGCAAGGGCGAAGCTGACCCGATTGCGGACAACAGCACGGCGGAAGGACGCGAAATGAACCGTCGCATCATGATGAAGCGCGTCCAGTAAGCAAGTCTTACAAAATTGAACGAAAATCTCCGGACTTTGTGTCCGGGGATTTTTTTTTGTTGCCGTCGAAAGAACCGGGGAAAATGTTCGATTGCTATATTGACGGCATGGACGCCTATATTTTTCAGCACGTGGAATTTGAAGGTCCCGGAGCGATACTCCCCTACCTGGAAGCGAGAAAATTCCAGGTCCATCTTGTAAAGCTCCACGCGGGCGATTCTTTGCCCTCTCCGGAAAAAGTCGATTTCGCTGTCCTGATGGGCGGCCCGATGAGCGCCTTGGACGAGAAGGAATACCCCTATCTCGCCTTGGAAAAGCGGTTCTGTCGGGAAATGTTCGCCTTGGGCAAGCCTTTGCTCGGAATTTGCCTCGGGGCGCAACTGATTGCGAACGCCTTTGGCGCGAAGATTCGGAAAAATCCGGAAAAGGAAATCGGCTGGTTTCCGGTGACGTTCGAAAACGGTCTTTCGCTAGAAGCGTTTCACTGGCATGGGGAAACTTTTGACATTCCCGAGCTGGCGACCCCTTTCGCGTATAGCGCGGCCTGCAAGAACCAGGGCTTTCGGCTGGGTAAAATCGTCGGGATTCAGTTTCACCTGGAAACGACGGAAGAATCCATGTCCGAAATTCTTGCCAACTGCTCGGAAGAACTGGAGTCCGCGTTGTCGCTTCATGGGAAGTTTGTACAGACGGAAGGTCAAATTCGCGAACAGGGAAAAGCTTCGATTCCTCGCGCGAATGCGGTTCTCGGCGAATTTCTGGATGCGATTCTCGGTAGGTGAATGATGGAGGATCTTCTCTCTTTTGACGCGGAACATTTGTGGCATCCCTATGCCGCTCTCAAAAACACGCCGGCTCGTTTCCTTGCGACTTCGGCGAAGGGAACGCGGATTCGGACCGCCGACGGGCTAGAACTTATCGATGCCGTTTCGAGCTGGTGGTGTGTCGCGCATGGCCACAATGCGCCCGAAATCGTCGAAGCGATTCGACGCCAGAGCGAAAAGATGTGCCATGTGATGTTCGGAGGCTTTACGCACGAGCCCGCGATAGAGCTCGGACAACGCCTCAAAGGATTCTTGCCGAAAGGCCTGGACAGGATATTTTTTGCGGACTCGGGCTCCATCGCCGTGGAATGCGCCGCGAAGATGGCGGTGCAATACCAATACGCGCAAGGCCATGCGGAACGTTCCAAGCTGGTCGCGCTCAAGGGCGGATACCACGGGGACACTGCCGGGGCGATGGCGCTGAGCGATCCCGACGGAATGCATGTACTTTTTCGCGGAATCATGCCAAGGCATTATTTTGCCGATCGTCCGAACTCTCGCCTGGATGGATCGTGGGACGAAGCCGACTTCGAATCGATGGAAAGGGTCGTTTCCGAACACGAAAGGGAAATTGCGGCGGTTATTTGCGAACCGGTATTCCAGGGCGGAAACGGTATGTGGCTATACCATCCGAATTACCTGAAACGCTTGCGGAGGCTCTGCGACGAAAGGGGAATTCTCCTGATCCTCGATGAAATCGCTTCGGGCTTTTACCGGACCGGGCCGCGCTTTGCGATGGAACATGCCGGAATCTTGCCGGACATTCTATGTGTCGGAAAGGCGCTGACCGGCGGATGCATTACGATGGCCGCTTGCGTGGCGTCCGAGCGTGTCGCGGAAACCATTACAAGCAGCAAGATCTCTGCGTTTATGCACGGTCCGACTTACATGGCGAATCCGCTTGCCTGTGCCGCGGGAATCGCATCGCTTTCTCTTTTTGAATCGAGAGACTATCTGTCGGCGGTCGCTCGCATCGAAAAAAGGCTCAGGGAAAATCTCCTGCCGCTGAGGAACCTGGAAAATGCGGCGGATGTCCGCGTTCTCGGAGCGATAGGTGTTCTCGAACTCAAGGCGAAACCTTCCGCGGAAGACATTCTCCGCGTCATTCGGGAAACGGGCGTCTGGCTCAGACCGTTTTGCAACTATGTCTATACGATGCCGCCGTTCATTACGACGGATGCGGAACTCGACCGAATTGTCGAAGCGATACGGCGCATCGGGGAATGCGAAGGCGCGCCTGTCTTGGCGGGCGAAGATGAATTTCACGAATAGGCAAGGAACAGGCAAGATGAATCACGGCTATTTTGTGACGGCGACCGGCACCGATATAGGGAAAACCTTTGTCACGGGACTTCTGGTCAAGGCGTGGAGAGATTCCGGAATCGATGCCGGCTATTACAAGGCGGCTCTTAGCGGGGCGGAATTTCGAGACGGAACCTGGGTCGCGGGCGACGCGGACTACGTAAAGAAGGTAGCGGGTCTCTCGGACAGCCAGGATGAACTCGTCAGCTATGTCTATCGGGAAGCCGTCTCTCCGCATCTCGCTGCGCGGAAGGAGGGTAATCCGGTGGAGCTTTCGAAAGTGAAAAAGGACTTTGACGCGGCTTTGTCGCGTCATTCGTTCGTCTTTGTCGAAGGCAGCGGGGGAATCGTTTGCCCGATTCGCCATGACGCTGGGGAGAACTGTTCTCTTGCGGGCCAAGGAATTTTTCTCGAAGACATCGTGAAACTCCTGGATCTTCCGCTTCTGATCGTCACCACGGCGGCGCTCGGATCCATCAACGCGTGCGTCCTGACTGTCGAATACGCGAAAGCGCGGAACTTGAAAATACGCGGAATTCTCGTGAATCGCTACGGCGACAGCGGGAACCTGGAAATGGAAGACGACAACATCTCGATGATGCGGGAAATCACCGGTCTTGAAATTCTCTCGAAGACAAGAACCGGTGACAGGGACCTGGGCGTCTTGCCGTTCTAGCTTTTTTTCGAACGCCAGATTCCGACAAGGCTTCGGTTCGGTCGAAGCGTAAGCCAAAATGTCGGACCGACGAGAATCAGGTCGCGGATGAGCGCCGTCCAGGCTTCGGACTTGCTCTGGGCGCCTTCGAGTTCAAAGCATCCGCAGGTGATGCCGAGGTCAAGAGCGAGCGCCCAGGCGAGAGCGATGATGAACGAAATGAACATCCAGAAAATGGCGAACGCGGATTCTTTTGCAAAAGGCGTGACAATCAACGCAAGACCAAACCAGAATTCGAATTGCGGATAGACAAGGCTGAAAAGGTTGTTGATGAAATCGGGCAGAAACTGGTATTGGGCGACCAGGACGGCAAAGCCCCTGGGGTCCTGGATTTTAAAAATGCTCGCCGAGATGAAGAACCCGCCGATGCCTATGCGAAGGAGCGTTTCGAGTCCTTTGACCGTCCAATCCCGGTCCTTTCTGTAAGCGAGAAGGACTAGCGGAATGGCGACGAGGAGCGCACCGATGCCGAAATGCAGATTGTACTTCCAGATCTTTGGAAATTTTTCGATGAGAAACTCGGAGTCGGTAAAGGTGAGGAACGATTCCGGAAAGGAAACTTCGGCGATGCAGACCGATACGAGAAATGTTGCGATGCAAAGAAGGATGGCGGAAAAAACGTGTCTTTTCATGGCCTACTCCGGTTTTGCGAGAACGTCTTGCGTACCAATCCATTCGACGGACTTTTCGTCGCCGACCCGGAAGTTGTTCACGATGGCGAGCGCGACGCAGAATGCGGCAAAGAGGAAGAGAAACTTCCAGTGAAAGCTCTTGATGTACTTCAGGATTCGATTTTTCATGGGAACAATCTACTAAAAATGCCGCCAGGAGGGCGGCATTTTCGAAAATAGTTGGAGAGAGACTTTCGCCGTGCGATTCTGCCTAGCGAATCGTGAATTTTCCGGACTTTGCCCCGCGAATCTTCCAGAGATAGGAGCCGTTTGGAAGGGAAAGGGCGATTGTCCGGGAACCGGCTTGCAGGGGAACGCTCAGGACCTTGTTCCCCAGCATGTCGAAAATCTCGATCCGATTGGAGAGGTTTGAATGCACCTGCAATTCGCGGCCTTCGAGAACCTGGACGGAAACGCTTCCGCGGAGATTCTTCGCCATGTCGAAAATGGGAGTCTTGTCCGGATCTGTTCCGTCGGCGCAATTCGGCTTTTCTCCGCCGACGATGTTCACCCAACCGTTGCTTTCGTAATCGTTAATGGTTCCGCTGGCGACATAGACGTAATAGCCTCCGTCCTTTGCCTCGGGCTTTGTGTTGTAGTTGCAATCGTCCCATTCGTCGCCACACGTGTTGGATACCCCGTTGATGGAAACCGTGGAACCGAGCGAGGGCTGGATGACTTCAAAGTCGCGGATGTAGAGGCATTCGCCGCTTGCGGGAATGTCTGCGGAATTTCCGATGACGCTTGCAAAGGCGGCCCCGCCGCAAAACGCCGGCTCGTAATCGCTGCATGTCGGGTTTGCCGCAATTTTCGAGCTGCTGGAACTGCTTATGCTGCTCGAACTTTGGGCGGCGCTCGAACTCGAAGACGATTCGCTCGGGTTGGATTCCCCTTCGTCACAGGCGCTTCCGATGCAGAGGATGTTCTTGGTGACGTTTGCGCTTCCTCTTGCCGTTCCGGTGTTTCCCGTATAGGATTCTACTTTCATCGCGACTTCGTAGAGCTTGTTCATCGGCATTCCCGCCTTGGCCCATTCCGCAAAATGCCTGGACACGGTGACGCGTCCGCTTGTCCTGTGGCTGCTCGTGCTCGCCGGGTAGCTGAAGTATTGCTTGAAGTTCCCGTTGCCCGTGAGCATCGGTTGCCCGATCCGGTCGCATTCCGTGAAGTTGTAGAGAATGCCGTCGATCGTCGCCGAACCTTTTTTTGTACAGTTGGTGCCGCTGGTCGCGGAGTTGTAGCTTCCCCGGTCCTGGATGATGTAGTATTCGATCTGGTCGGAAAAGTTCGAAGGCTGCGTGCCGGAGGCGAAATATCCCCAGCCGTAGATTCCCAGCATCTTGACATTGTCCGAAGAACTCCAGGTCGCTTCGAAGTCGATGGTGATTGTCCCGACGGAAGAGACCGTTTCGTTATTCTTGAACTTTTTTCCGGCGCGGGAGAGAACGTTGATGGTTCCGCTCCATTCCGCGGAAAAGGTTCCGCCGTTTTCCGGCTTCGAATCCGCCGTGATGGTGAGGCTCGCCGTTCCCGTTCCGTTTTGGCTCCACAGTTCATAGTCGTAGCCGTTTACGGTTCGCATCTGCTGGGAAGTGCCGTTTGCGCATGTCAGTACCTCTCCGGCCCATAGCGAGGCGCATCCGAGAATCAGGGGAAAAATAAACTTCATGTTCATGGAAATTCTCCTTTCTGTTCCTTGTAAAATATGCTTGAAAGTCTCGCAGGTCTCCCCGGAGATTGAAAAAGTGTTGTATTTTGTTGTAAATTTTGGAATGACGAATTTAGACAAGAGGTATCCATGTCCTTTATTGCGCTAGCCAAGGATCGTTACAGCTGCCGCTCGTTTGCCGACAAGGCGGTGGAAAGGGAAAAAATCGGATCGGTTCTCGAAGCGGGCCGTATCGCTCCGACGGCGACGAACTCCCAGCCTGTTCGCGTGAGGGTTCTTGAAACTCCCGAAGCTATCGAAAAGATCCGCGGACTGACCCGGATGGCGTACAATGCGCCCGTCGTGCTGATGGTTTCCTACGACAGGGCAAAAAGCTACAAGGCTTCGAAATACGGAGACGAGCATGATTGCGGTCCCGAGGACGCGAGCATTGTCACGACGCACATGATGCTCGAAGCGACCGATCTGGGCTTGAATACGCTCTGGGCGAGAGGCTTCAACGCCGAAACAATCGAAAGGGCCTTTGGCTTTTCGGAAGACGAAAAACTCGTCTGCCTGCTCGATCTGGGCTATGCGGATCCGCAGCACGGCAAGCCTTCGCCGAAACATTCCGTGCGAAAGTCCCTTGCGGAATTCGCTTCGGAACTATGAACGTTTCCCTGCCGAACGTCGCGTGGAAAGACATCCGCTAGAACCCTTTTTGCCAAAGCGCGCACGGCTCCTGATGCTCGGAAGCTTTCCGCCTCCGAGGACGCGCTGGTGCATGGATTTTTACTACCCGAACTTCAACAACGACATGTGGCGAATTCTGGGAAAGGTCTTTTACGGCGAAAGGGATTATTTTGTATGTAAAACGGAAAAGCGTTTTGACCGGGAAAGGATTATCGACTTCTTGTCGATTGCAGGAATAGGAATCTATGATGCGGCGGAATCCGTGAATCGCTTGAAGGGAAACGCGTCGGATGCCTTTTTGGAAGTGATTTTCCCGACGGACCTGGAAAAGCTTCTTGCGAAAGTTCCCGACTGCCTGGCTGTCGTAACGACGGGAACGCTTGCGACGAAAACGGTCGCCGAGACGTTCCGTGTCGAAACGCCTCCTGTCGGCGGCAAGGTCGCGATTGCGCTCGGAACAAGGAATCTTGCCTTGTATCGCGCACCGAGTTCTAGCCGCGCCTATCCGTTAGCGTTCGAAAGGAAAGTCGAAGCGTATCGGAAAATGTTTCTGGACTTGGATATGTTGCGGTGAGTCCGCGAACTTCTAGAACTGGAAATAGATGAACGGCGGGGAATCCGCGCTGGAAAACTGGTAGATGACAAGGCACGCAAGGACGGTCAGGAGGGCTATCGCCCATTTGGGAAGTTTCGCAAAGAGAATTCGATAGGTGCGCTTGAAGTTTTCCGGTAGCCAGTGAATGGCCATTCCCAGGCAAAATACGAGAATGATGGAAAGATGCTGGAACGCCATTTGCGGAACGAGGGAAAGGTTCCACGGAGATCCTATCTGGTGAATCATGTTGCGGGCGGTTTCCCAGGCGACTTCGTTGGCTTCGGCGGGGTCAAGGTTCGAGCCGGAGCGGAAAAAGAGTCGCGTCGAAGTGATGAAGACGAACGTGAGAAGAACGTTCCAGGCAAACTTGAGCCGCGGCAGAGGCTTTTTCGAGAAGAGTCCGTAGATCATGCTCGCGTAGATTCCGAGGAATATGATTCCGCACCAGACGCTGGCGATTCCCCAGAGCGGTTCGTAGCGGAACTTGCACAGAAGGGCGAATGTCGCGGTAAGGAGGAACATCAGAATGGCGCGAACTTCGATTTTTTGCTTGCTCCATTGCGTGTTGAGAATCATGCCGACGCCGTTCAGTCCCCCCCAGACGATGAAGTTCCAGCTTGCGCCGTGCCAGAGCCCTCCCATCAGCTGCGTGATCATCGCATTGGTATGCTTGGCGATGGTTCGCCTGGAATCGGGCCGGAAAATTCCCCAGAGAAAAAGCGATAGCAATAGAATTCCCAGGGAGCAGGCGACGAGGAAGCTGCCCGAGAGAATGACGGCGATGGCGGAGATGACCAAGGTCCAGAAAAAGGTTCCAAAGCTCGCGCGGCGGTTTCCGCCGAGAGGGATGTAGAGATAGTCCCGGAGCCAGCGCGAAAGGGAAATATGCCAGCGATGCCAGAATTCGGACGGCCTGTCGGCCTTGTAGGGCGAGTGGAAGTTCTGCGGCAGGCGAAATCCCATCAAAAGGGCGACTCCGGTCGCAATGTCCGTATAGCCGGAAAAATCCGCATAGACCTGGAGCGAATAGGCAAACAGCGCAAGGAGATTTTCGAATCCGGTAAAGAGCAGCGGGGTCTCGAAAACGCGATCGACAAACTGCGTCGCGAGAAAGTCGCTCATGACAATCTTTTTGGCAAGTCCGTTCAGAATCCAGAAAATGGCGAGCGCGAAGGCGCGGCGGGAAAGAAAGTAGGGACGGTGCAGCTGGGGAATGAACTTGTCGGCACGGATGATGGGACCTGCGACTAGGGCCGGGAAAAATGTCAGATAAAAGCCGAAGTCGAAAAAGTTGGCAATGGGCCGGATGCTCTTTTTATAGACATCGACGACATAGCTAATCGCCTGGAACGTGAAAAAGGAAATGCCGACGGGAAGAATGATTTGATCGACTAGCGAACCGGTGTGCAAAAAGCGGTTGCTCGCCGCGGCGAAAAAGTTATAGACTTTTAAATCGACCCCGAATAGCTGGTGCAAGACGTCGAGGAAAAAATAGGCGTACTTGAAATAGCCGAGAGTGAAGAGATCGATTGCGACTAGCAAAACGAGAAAGATGGTTCTTGGCGCCGTTTTCCGAAGCTTTTCGAGAAAGCGTCCGCCGAGAAAATTGACGGAAACGCAAAAAATCAGGAGCAGCAGGTAGCTACCGCTGGTCTTGTAGTAAAAGAAGAGGCTCGCGAAGAACAGGAACGCGTTGCGCAGCATGATCTTGCTGTGCAGACAGGAAAACAGCGCAAAGACGACTGCGAAGAATGCCCAGAAGTAAAACTGCGTAAAGATTAGGGGCCTTGACGGATCGAAGAAAAGCGCGCTCTGGAGAATGTCGCCAAGAAAACTCATCTTTTTTTCTCCGCCGGTCTGGAAAATGCGGAATCGGGAAAGATCACTTCGCGAAGAGCGTCAAAGAAAAGGTCTCCCAAAAGCTCGTAGCCGGAATTCTTGAAATGGACGCGATCCTTTTTCGCGTAATCGGCTGCGACCCAGGAGTCCATGGATTGAAATCCTCCCATTATCCTGTACATATCCCAGAATCCGCCCTTGTATTTTTTGGCCAGTTCAAAGGTCGCTTGCGCGACCAGCTCGCCGTTTTTGTTCGGCCTGTTCGTCTTGGTGAAATAGCTGTCGTTGTTGGACATAAAAAGCAGTGCCGCCTTGGGGGAAACTTTCCGGATCCGGTAGATCAGGGTGTCGTAGCGCGCCTTGAACAGCTCGGAATCGAAACTTGCCACGTTCGCGTCGTTAATCCCGATGGAAAAGATGACCAGATCCGGCGGCGAAAAGTCCAGGTCGCGCTCTAGGTCCTGTAGCGAAAGATACGCTTCTAGACCCGCGCCGTTTACGCCGATGGAATTATAGGTGAGCCCGGAAACGGAATCGGAAAGGAAAATTCCCGTGAGCGTAAATTTTGGAATCTTCCTGCAGAATGCCGTGTCGGCAAACAGCGCCTCCTTGCCGAGGGAATCGAGCCTTGCGAGCGTGTCGCGCCATGCGGCTTCCTCTGCGGGATTTTTCCAGGGAAAGCGAAAAATCAGGGAATCCGCCCTTCTTGAAATTTCAAAGACGAAGCTTCCCGAAACCGAATCGCGTTTTCCCGCCTGGCGGACGCCGTTCTCTTCGAGTTGCAAAATAGGCTCGATGGAATCCGCCGAGAATCCGAACAGGCGGACCTTTGTGAAGCGCCACATCTTTTCGTTCGGAATCCGCGAATCCAGGACAATGCGAATTTCCGCGTCGGGATCGACTGTCGTCACCTGGAAACCCATGAGGCCCAAAGGCTTTTCGCGGTTCCTGATAGCGCTCCGTTCCCATTGGAAGCGTCCGCGCTTTCGCGAAGCGTAGCTGATGGGCGTATTGGAATTCGCCGCGGTGAACGGAAAGACGAATCCGCGCGATGCGGCCGGCAGGGGAATGTCGCGGACGAGCCTTGAACGGATGCGGTTGGAAAAAACGTCTGCCTGGATGTGAGAACCGCCGAGATGCAGAATGTTGACGTTTCCCTGTCTTGTATAGATTAGCGAATCCAGCTTGTGCAGAAACGGGGAGAATGATGAGTTCCCCGCAGGAAAGACGATGTGGTTTGCGGACGAGTCGATAGGCAGGCGGACTTTGTCGGCGATGGAGAGGGTACATGCCACCAGGATCCAGAACGCGATTTGCTTCATGGAACCTCGCCGCGGGAAATGGGAGTCAATACAAGCGTGTCGTTTTCGGCGACGAGCGTGTCTGCCTTGATTTTTGCGCTGTCCCGAAAAGAATGGATTTCGAAGAGCTTCTCCGAATCGATTTTTCGGGCCTTTCTAAATGCGTAATGGTCGTAGTGCAGTTTTATCGCGTTGTAGAGGAGCTCGCCGATATGGGAAGCTCCGGCACGGGTAAAGTGGATATAGTCCGGTCCGCCGAGAGGAGGCTTTTCCTTGACCCAGGAAATCATGGAGTTCTGCCCGCCCATGACGCGATACATGTCCCAGTAGGCGCAGCCGTTCTTCAGGGCGACTTCCCGAAGCTTTTCGACCGTCATTTCGAGGTTCGGGTAGCTGGTCCACCTTCCGTTGATTTTCTTTGACATGTCCGCAGGGCCGATAAAGAGAATGTCCGCGTCGGGAGCCGCTTTCTGTAGAGCCTGGATTTGCCTTTCGAGGGTCTTTTCGACCCAGTCAAGGTTTGCGCGAGTAACGCTTGGAACCAGGTTTCCGCCGTATTCCATCAGGATGAGTTTCGCGTTGATGGCCTGGAGGGATGCGCCAAGAAGATCGTTGTCCATCTTGGTGAAAACGGTTCCCGAACTTCCGCGCATGGCGACGTTATCGACTCCGATACCCGACGATCCGTCAAGTACAATCGTGTATAGCGAAGCCTTGCCCGAAACGGTCAGCGTGACGGATTCCGTTTCGTGAAGAAGATCCCACGTATAGACGGAAAGGTTCGGATAGGTTTCGACGACCGGATCTGTCGCGAGAAATTTCTGCGTATGCGTTCTGTATTCCTCTAAGGAATCGCCGATAACCGTATCGATGACCGCCGCCCTGTAGATGAGCCTTGTCTTGAGGTTTGCCTTGTTCGCGAGAAGACGGATTTTTTGAAACTTTCCGGCGTTCGGGTAGTTTTTCTGGCGTCGGCTCTTCTTGAACGTAAACGTCGCGCTGCCATTTAAATCGGTCACCTGGGCGAGCGGACCGTATCGGTTGTTTGACGCATGTTCTTCTTTCGGTCCAAAGATGCGGTGTCGCGAAAGGTTTCCGATGCTGTGTCCGTTGAAAACGAATGAAGGAATGTCGGCGAGAGGCGGTACCATTCCCGGTCCGGAACCTCCGAAGAGCGCCTGGATGGCTTCGCGGAAAGTCGCCGTGATGCGGTCGCCTTCGAGCTGGGAATCGCCGTAGTGGACGATGTGGATGACTTCGCCCGAATCCTTCGCCTGCTCTACCCGGTCAAAAAAGCGGTCGAACCAGAACGGGCTATTGTCCGGAAAGTCGAATCGCGTAGGACCGCTCTTGAAAAACGTTTCGTAAAAGGCTAGCGAATCCGCGTATTCGGCGAACTGTCGTGCGCGCGTTTCGGCAAGCATCTTCCGGATCTGTTCTTCGGGATCGGGCCTTGCCGAGTCGGAAAGATCCGCTTTCGTTTCCTCGAGTTTTTCCTTCAGGGAGGGAAACCGCAGCGTGAATGGCCCGACGGAAATTCCTTCGCTCGGAAAACCGAGCGAAAGCGCGCCGAAGAGGGCAAAGACGACAAGGATAAAAAGAAGCGTGCGGAATGGCGTCATCGGACGTCAGGCCTTGATCCTTGCGATTTCTTCGAGCGTGCCCGCTCCGGATGTTCCCGAGGAGAGAATCTTGTATTCGAAGCCGCCGGCGGGAGCCTTTTCCCCATCGACATAGACGACGACTTTCGCGCCCTGGGCGTTCGCCTGTTCCATCTGCTTGCCGAGCTTTGCCGGTGCGAGCGGATGGCTTACGGTAAAGCCGCGCCTGCGGAGTTCGCTCGCGACGGAGAAAATCCTGTCCATGTCGTTTGCAAAGCTTGCGACAAAGAAATCGAGCGACTGCCTGGACGAGGGCAAGAGGCCGCGTTCTTCGAGAAGGTTCGCAAGGACCACGTCTCCCATGCCGAATCCCACGCCGGGAACCTTTTGTCCGCCGAGCTTTTCGGTGAGGCTGTCGTAGCGTCCGCCGCCGGCGATGGCGCGCATGGATTTTCCCTTGTCGAAAACTTCAAAGACGATCCCCGTGTAATAGGCCAGTCCGCGGACAATCGAGAGGTCTAGCGAGACCGATTCGGCCGCTCCCGAATGTTCGAGCGTCTGGAACAGCATCCGGATTTCGTCGAGAGCGTTTCGGGAGGCTTCGCCCTGGATCCTGGACGCGACGTCTTCGATGTTTTTCGAATCCATCAGGCTGTCGAGCTTTTGCGTCTGTTCTTCGGAAAGGCCCGCTTCGGCGAGTTCCCTGTAAAAGTCGCCCTTTTCGATTTTCAGGCGACGGTCGAGCACCGGATAGACCTTTGACGCGTCGAGAACCCCGATTTCTTCGAGAAAGGCATTGAGGAGCTTTCGGCTGGAGACGCCGATGCAGAAATCGCCCGTCTTGAGCCCGAAGTCCTGGAGCATGAAGGCGATGGCGGAAAGAAGGTCCGCTTCGGCGTAGATGCTTTCCGTTCCGATGATGTCGAGATTCAGCTGGAAAAATTCGCGGAGGCGTCCTTTCTGGGCGCGTTCGTAGCGAAAAAGCCTCGGCATGCTGAACCACTTGAAGGGCTTTCGAAGGGAATTTCCCTTTTGAATGACCAGTCGGGCGAGAGTGGGGGTCATTTCGGGGCGCAGGGCGATATGGCGTCCGCCCTTGTCCATAAAGTCATAGAGCTGGCTTACGATTTCGTCGCCCGACTTTCCCGTGTAGAGTTCCAGGTGCTCGAACATCGGGCCTTCGTATTCTTCGTATCCGAAGCGGAGGGCCGCCTTGCGCCAGGTGTCGAAAATATAGTTCTGAATCCGCATGGATTCGGGGTAAAAGTCGCGCGTGCCCTTAGGGAGCGGAGGCGTTTGCATCTTTGTCGTAGTCATACGGTGGCAAAGGTAGTAAAAAGGGCGACAGAAACGTTTTCATTTTCTATCTTTATCGGGTAATGTTGAAACCTTCCCGTCCTGAAATCCTGCTTACGAATGACGACGGCTTCGAAAGCCCGCTGCTCGTTTCCCTGGCCTTGTCCCTTTCGCGGGTGGCAAGCGTCCATGTCGTCGCTCCCGCGACGGAACAGAGCGGAGTTTCCCACGGGTTCCAGGGTTTCCTTGGACACGAGCTCCGGCGAATTTCCGGCGACTATCCCTTTGATTTTTACGCTCTCACCGGGACGCCTGCCGACTGCACGAAGCTTGGTCTTCGGACTCTTTACCGGGACTGCCCGATCGCTTGCGTGTTTTCCGGTCCGAATGCGGGCGAAAATGCGGGCGTTTCGTCGCTGTATTCGGGAACGGTTGCCGGGGCCCGCGAAGCGGCTCTCTGGGGAAAGCCCGGCATTGCGCTTTCGCTCTGCGCGGGTTCCTCGGAAAGAATGCTTTCCGAACTTTGTCGCCTTGCCGTCCGGATCGTAGAGGAAAGGCTCTTTGAAAAAATTTCTCCGCAGACCGTCTGGAATGTCAATTTCCCGCGGGAGAGCCTTGGATTTCGGGGATACCGGGTCGCTCCGCAAAGCCTCTCGATGTTCACGGACCGTTACGAGGAAAGAAACGGCAGGTATTTTCTCGAAGGGGAAAAGCTCCCCGAACGTTTTATCGCGGATTCGGACGACGACCTTCTCTTGCGGGGCTTTGCAACGATAACGCCGATGACGATAGACCAGACGGCTCGCGAAGAGCTTCTCCCTGTCGAAAAGGCCTTGGAAAAAATTTTAGCTAGGTAGAAAACGAAGGAACATCATGGCAGAAAACATCAAATTGACTCCCGGACAGCATTATGATTCGCTGATTGAACGAGACATGCAGGACAGTTACCTGCGCTACTCGATGAGCGTGATTGTCGCGCGCGCCCTCCCGGATGTGCGGGATGGCCTGAAGCCCGTCCATCGGCGCGTCCTGTTCGGAATGCACAAGCTCGGACTGACTCCGGATCACAAGACGCTGAAGTCGGCGAACATCGTGGGAAAGGTGATGGGTGAATACCATCCGCATGGAGATTCCGCCATCTACGATACGCTGGTTCGCATGGCGCAGGATTTTTCCCTGCGCTATCCGCTCGCCATCGGCAAGGGAAACTTCGGTTCTGTCGATGCGGACCCCCCGGCCGCGATGCGTTACACCGAAGCCAAGATGAGCAAGTTCGGCGCCATGATGCTCGAAGACCTGGAAAAGGAAACCGTCGATATGGCCAAGACATACGACGAAGAGCGCGACGAGCCTCTGGTCCTTCCGTCCGCGTTTCCGAACTTGCTCGTGAACGGATCTTCGGGAATCGCTGTCGGCATGGCGACAAACATTCCGCCGCACAACTTGCGCGAAGTCACGAACGCCATCCACGCCTATTGCGCAAACAACGATATCGCTCCCGAAGAACTTCTGAACTACGTATCCGGGCCGGATTTTCCGACGGGTGGAATCATCTGCGGCAAGGCGGGCATCCGCGAAGCGTACCTCACGGGCCGCGGAAAGATCCGCGTGCGTGGACGCGTCGAAATCGAGAAAATGGCCAATGGCCGCGAACGTCTGGTTATCAGCGAAATTCCCTACATGGTGAACAAGGCGCTGCTTGTCAAGAACATGGCGGATCTGGTCCGCGACAAGCGCGTCGATGGCATCAGCGATATCCGGGACGAATCCGACAGGGACGGTATGCGGGTCGTCATCGATATCAAGCGCGATTTCCAGGGCGACATCGTTCTGAACAATCTGTACAAATATACGCAGCTCGAAGACACGTTCAGCGTCTATAGTCTCGCCCTGGTGAATCGGACCCAGCCGACGCTCTTGCCGCTAAAGGACATGATTCGTCATTACGTCGATCATCGCCTTGACGTTATCTTGCGCCGCACGCAGTTTGACTTGAAGAAGACCCTTGCCCGGATGCATATCCTGGAAGCTCTCCGCATTGTCTGCGACAAGGACAACATCGACGAGGTCATCGCGATTATCAAGACTTCCGAAAATACGGAAGACGCAAAGCGAAAGCTCGAAGCGCGCTTCTCGTTTGACGACGTCCAGTCGCAGGCGATTGTCGATATGCAGCTCAAGCGTCTGACCGGGCTTGAAATCGAAAAGCTCGAGGCGGAATACCAGCAGCTGATCCTGATAGCCAAGGATCTGGAAGACATCGTGGCGCGCAAGGAACGCCGCGTCCAGATTGTTCTCGATTCGCTTGACGCGATTACGGCAAAGTATGGCGACGACCGTCGGACGTCCATCGAAGCGTCCGTGCAGGACTTTGATTCCGAAGACCTGATTCCCGAAGAAGAACAGGTCATTACGCTCAGCCGCGAAGGCTACGTGAAGCGTTTGCCCATCGATACCTTCAAGGCGCAGAATCGCGGCGGCAAGGGAATTATCGGCGCGGGCCTCAAGGACGAAGACAACATCCAGACGATTTTCACGGCGAGCACCCACAGCTATCTGCTCGTGTTTACGAACAAGGGCCGCGTTTACTGGACAAAGGTCTATCGCTTGCCGGAAGGTTCGCGCAGCGGAAAGGGCCGTCCGATAGTGAACTTTGTCAGTCTCGAACCGGGCGAAAAGGTCTCGGCGATTGTCCCGGTGCGCAAGTTCGGCGGCTACAACTGCCTGGTCTTTGCGACGAAGAACGGCATCGTGAACAAGATGGACTTAAAGCTCTTCTCGAACCCGCGGCGCGCTGGCGTCAATGCGATTTCGCTTGACGAAGGCGATGAACTGGTGAAAGTCGTGCTGGTCGGCGTGACGGCGGAACAGATGGAAGCCGCCGCCCGCGGCGAGGATGTCGAACCGGAAAACGTGAACGAGGCGGAGGAAACCGAGACCGAAAGCCAGGAAGACCCCGTCGATAGCTCGAACCTCGCGAAGGACTTGCTGATGCTTGCGACAAGGAAGGGACAGGCGTTGACATTCCCGATTTCCTGCTTCCGCACGATGGGACGCGGAACCCACGGCGTCCGCGGAATTCGCCTTTCCGAAGGGGACGAGGTCATCGCGCTTCTGTGGCTCAAGTCCGACCGCAAGGTCCTGACCATCAGCGAGAACGGTTTTGGCAAGCGATCCGAACCGGCAGCCTACCGGATCACGCGTCGCGGTGGCAAGGGCGTTCGCAACCTGAACATCACCGAAAAAACGGGCGATGCCGTCTTTGTCGATAGTGTCGCGGACGATTACGACCTGATAATCACAAGCCGCGAAGGCCAGGTCATTCGGATTCCTGTCGATAGCATCCGCCTGACGGGACGCGTTTCCCAGGGCGTGAAGGCGATAAGTCTTTCGGATAACGACAAGGTTCAGGACGCGACGGCGCTTCCGAGCGATGACGATATCGAGCAGGAAAGCGTCGAAGGCCAGTCGAACGCCGAAATTACGGACGGCGAATTGCCAAAGGAACCCGCGGAAACTTCCGAAGGCTCCGAAACGTCGGAAGAAAAATCCGATTCGTAGGCGTTTCGGTTGAAAACGAAAAAGTTCCCTGCCACGGCGGGGAACTTCCTTTTTTTTTGCCTGAATTGGTGTACAATGCGATTTTCTACCCGAGAAACCTGCAAAACGCGTTGTAGTTTGTCACTTCGTTTTCCAAGTGGAATACGGCGAATTCCACTTCGTCAAAGGCGTTCCTGTATTCGTCCATGAGCGTCGCGTAGGCTTTGGCGACAACGCTTGGATTGTTGCGGAACGCTCCGCAGCCGAACGCACCGAGAACAAGGGATTCGGCGCCGTTATCGATAGCGACGTCGAGAATCTTTCTTCCGCGTCCGAGATGCAAGTCGTAGAGATCGTCGTCCGACAGGGGATTCGTACCTCTAAAGTTCGGCGCCGCGCACGTAATGACATCGACATCGATCCATTGCTCTTCCGGGAGTCTTCTAGGCTGGTTTTCGTCCGACTTGATTATCTGGATACCCGGGGAATAGATGCAGGAATCGGTATAGAGACGGTTTTCGAGAAAACGGTGGCGGGAATAGTATTCTTCGAAGAGAATTTTCCGGTTCAAAACGGGATAGAGCGTCGAACAGCGGCAAAGGCTTTCTTCCTGTGCGGCGCTTCCCTCCCTGACGCCTCCTCCGGGAGATGTCGCCGAGGCAAAATTGAGAACGGCGATGCGCGTTCCGGGATGGCGCTCCTTGATCCGTCTTGCCGCCTGGAAGCTCCTGTGGCCTGTTACCTGGATTTTCGCTTGCTTCCCGAGCCGCCTTTCGACGGACATCGTTTCCGTTCCCGGGTAGAATCGGGTATGGGAAATCGATCGTTCCACCGCTTCCGAGAGGGAAGGATTTTCGGCGATCATCGCCATCGTATCCTGGAATACGGAGACCAGTCGCGCCTTGCGTTCGTCGCGGGTCTCCGAAATCGTCGGGTTTCCCGTCAAAATATCCGCAAAAGGTCTTGGGAGAATGACATTGTCGAGATCGAGTGCCGCCTTGAATAGCGGAGCGATTTCAGCGGGCCTGAATCCGGCGATTCCGCATCCGATGGGCGTAACGAGAAACTTTAGCGCGGAATTTTCCTTGGCAAAGGCGATAAACTCTTCGACATAGGGACGGATCGTTTCGACGGGACCTTGCATTGTCGGAATCGCATAGCATTTTCCCTGAAGTCCTACGCCTTGTCCCCAGATGGCTCCGAAGTTCCTGAGAGCCGCCCGAGCCGCGCCTCCGGCATGGTGACCGTTCAGGTTGCTGCCAAACACAAAGATTTCGTTGCTTGCCAGGGAAAAGATTTTTTCGGGGGTGAATTCTGTTCTGCTCATGCTTTCTCCATGGAGAGGTTTCAAGATAAAAGTAGTCAGAATTCGGGAATCGGGTGTCGCCTTTTAGGCGACATTTGAATTGGGTTTCGACGCTTCGCGCTGGTTTGTCATTTTTGCCATCGCTTGGTCTCGTTCTGATTTTTTTTGTAGCCAAGGCGAGTTTTAGAGGTTCCCTTTCGTGAAAATCCTGAACCGTCTCCAGGGCTTGAACGCGCGATAGGCAAGCGATCCGACAAGGCCGCCGACGAGATCCGCGCACATGTCTCCCGCCGACACGGAACGTCCCGGCACAAAGCTCTGGTGAAATTCGTCGAAAACGCCGGCGACAAGGCAAAGCCCCGCCGCGCAGAGCGAAATTGCGAGCGGACGCTTTTCCCACCGGGCGTTTGCAAACCACAGGCAAAAGCACGCGCCGAGAACCGCATAGACGCCCCCGTGAACAACCTTGTCGAAAGGCGCGACAAGCCACGTCATCCCGCTTCCCGGAATCGCCGAGGTCCGAAAGATCAGCGCGAGCAGGAGAATGCCGGGAATATAGCGAAACAGGGGATAGCGTTCCAGGAAACCGTCAAGACTTTTCATGCCATAAAGGTAGAAAATGTCAAAAATCCTTGCGCAAAGGCTTTTGGACAAATGCTATCTTGAAAAGATGAATTTCATTGCGCACTACCCGTCTCCCATCGGAAGCGTTTCGCTCGCAAGCGACGGGGAAAGCCTGACGGGCCTGTGGTTCGACGGGCAAAAGTACGATCGCGGCACACTTCGAGGCTCAAGTTTCGCAGAAAAGGACTTGCCCGTCTTTTCGCTCGCCAAAAAGTGGCTCGACATCTACTTTTCGGGAAAGGCCCCAAACTTTACGCCACCCCTAAAGGTCGAAGGCTCCGCTTTCAAGAAGCTGGTTTCGGAAATCATGCGGGAAATTCCGTTCGGTCGTTCGACGACTTACGGCGAAATCGCAAGAAAAGTCGCCCAAAGAACAAAACGGAAATCCATGTCCGCGCAGGCGGTCGGCCTTGCGGTCGGACGCAACCCAATTTCCATCATCGTTCCGTGTCATCGTGTACTTGGAACGGGAGGAAGGCTCGTCGGCTACGCGGGGGGCATCGAACGGAAAGTCTTTTTGCTGAAAAACGAGGGATTTCTGTTCCAGAACGACAGTACTTTCGACAGGGACGAGGCGCTTTTCGTATTGTCTCGTCTGTCCAACACCCGTTGAATTCGCTTGCCGATTCCCTCCGCACTCCCGAACATTTTATAAATTAGCCTCCAAAGCCATTCAAATCATTCGACTGGAGATTAAAATGCGTAAACGACTTTTGACTGAAGGTGCCAAGGAACTTTCTTACGAAATCCGCGAGATTGTCAAGAAGGCGAATCAGTTGAAGGCACTCGGTCTAAAGATTCATTGGGAAAACATCGGCGACCCGATAGAAAAGCACTGCCAGCTTCCCGAATGGATCAAAAACATCGTCGGCGACATCGTGAAGCAGAACAAGAGCTATGGTTATTGCCCGTCGAAAGGACTTCTCGATACCCGCGAATTTCTCGCAAACGAAACGAACAAGCTCGGCGGCGTGCAGATCACCGCGGACGACGTTCTCTTCTTCAACGGGCTCGGCGACGCCATTTCCACGATTTACAGCCTGCTTTCCATGACGACCCGCATCATCGGACCGTCTCCCGCCTACAGCACGCACAGTTCCGCCGAAGCCTCGCACGCGCACTCCTCTCCGCTAGTCTATCACCTGCGCCCGGAAAACCACTGGCTTCCCGACCTCGAAGAACTCGAAAACAAGGTCAAGTACAACCCGAACGTCGCGGGCATTCTCATCATCAACCCGGACAATCCGACGGGCATGGTCTATCCGATGGAATACCTGGAAAACATGGTGAAAATCGCAAGGGACTACCGCCTCTGCATCATCTGCGACGAAATCTACAACAAGATTACCTACAACGGCGTGAAGGCGCATCCGCTCGCGACTTACATCGGCGATGTCCCGGGCATTTCGCTCAACGGCATTTCCAAGCAGTATCCGTGGCCGGGAGCCCGGTGCGGATGGGCGGAATACTACAACCGCGACAAGGATCCCGAATTTGACGCCTTCTGCCGCGCAATCGACAACGCGAAGATGATCGAGGTCTGCTCCACGACCATCCCGCAGCTCACGATTCCGAAAGTCCTCGGCGATCCGCGCTACAAGATTCACCGCGACGCTCTCAACGAGCAGATCGGTCGCCGCAGCGCGCTCATCAACGAAATTCTCTCGGAAGTGCCGGAGCTCTACTTCAACCCGACATACGGCGCATTCTACAACACGATAGTCTTCAAGCCCGGGGTTCTAAACGAACGGCAGACCCTCCCCGTCGAAGACCCGAAAATCAGAAGTCTCGTGGAAAAGTGGACGGAAAGCGTTTCGAGCCTCGACTACCGCTTTGTCTATTACCTGCTCGCCTCGACCGGCGTGTGCGTTGTCCCCATCAGCAGCTTCTGCAGCGAACTCGACGGATTCCGCATCACGCTTCTCGAAGAGGACGAAGACGAGCTTCGCCTTGTGTTCACGAAGATTCGCGACGCCATCAAGGCCTACGTCAAGAGCGCCTAGGACAAAAGCAAACTTTATTTTACATTGAGCGGTTTCTCGGGCAACCGGAAAAATGAATTTTCGGTTTCCGAACGACCGCCTTTTATATATTTTCAAAAACGAAATTTCACAAGAAGGATCATTTCATGAAATCATTTTCGCTAGCTCTTTCCGCTGCCCTGGTCTTTTCCCTGTCCGCCTGCAACCAGGCGTCCGCCAGTGGAAAGTCTTCCGACGCAAGGCTCGACAGTCTTTCCGCCGAAGTCAAGACGATGCACGAAGAATTCGAAATCTTGAAGTACGGGCTTGAAAAGCGCGGTCTCTCCATCGAGCAGATGAAAGCCGAAAGGGAAGCGGACAACAAGGTCTGGGAAATTCCCGACGGCACAAGTCCCGTCTATGGCAACACCAAGAACCCGCTACTCACGATTGTCGAGTTCTCCGAATTCCAGTGCCCGTACTGCGCGCGCATCGCGCCGGCCATCCACGATCTGATGGACAAGCACAAGGACGAGATCAAGTTCGTGTTCAAGCACTTCCCGCTGAGCTTCCACCAGGACGCTCCGGCCGCCGCCGCCGCGACCATGGCCGCCCAGGAACAGGGCAAGTTCTGGGAATACCGCTATGCGCTCGCAAGCCACAACCGCGAGCTCACGCCCGAAACGTTCAAGAAGGTTGCGAGGGAAGTGGGTCTCGACATGGCGAAGTTCGAAAAGAGCATGGCTATCGATTCCGTGAAGCAGGCGAGAATCAACGCGGACTTCCAGCTCGGCGTAAAGGTCGGTGTCCAGGGGACTCCCAACTTCTACATCAACGGCAAGCGGCAGGATCGCTTTAGCCCGGATCTTGTCGAAAAGCTCCTGAAAGAAGCCCGGGACGCGAAGAAGTAATTTCTAGAAAAACACCATCAAAAAAGGAAAACTCCGAATGAAACATCAATTTCTGAAGACGGCGTCCTTGCTCTTTCTCGGGCTTGCGACGACCGCAGCGATGGCGCAGCGTCCACCGCGCATCGTCGTTTACAAGATGTTCGACGAACAGTATCGCCAGGGCGGTTTCGACTACACCTACGGCGGAAAGGGCGGAACGGTTACCATCACCAAGGAGGGCGGCTACAAGTCCAAGTCCGCGCTAAACATCAAGCTCGATCCGACGGACTATTCCGGCGCTTCCATCTGCCTCTACAACGAAGTCTTTGACTTGAACAAGTACATGCTCGATTCGAAGCTCGAATTCATGATCAAGGGCAAGAACGGTGGCGAACAGATAAAGATCGGGCTTCTCGACGAAGAAGTCTCCGATGGAAAGAAAACCCAGGTGACGCTTCCGATGGCGAAGTACATCGAGGGCGGTGCCGTGACGAAGGACTGGAAAAAGGTTTCCATTCCGCTCGTCGATTTCCCGGATCGCGGCCTCTACTGGGACAACACCCGCAAGTCCGAATTCCCCGCCCGTATCGACTGGGACAAGATTGCGGAGATTCGCTTCTCGATAGACAAGGGAACGAATTCGAACTTCGAAGTCTTTATCGACAACATCGAAATCGTCAAGGGCAACAAGAAGGCAAAGCCAAAGCCCAAGATTGTCTATTGGGATGAAAACAACGATGTCATCGACGGACCGAAGAATCCGGAAAAGCTCGACGGCAAGGCGAAGACGTACAAGACGTTCTATGAAAACCAGATTCATGGATTCTCCTATGTCTATGGCGGACTTACCGCACAGCGCGAAGCCGAATCCAGGACCGCCGGAAACCCGGGCGTTCTCGCGATGTATATCGACAACAACGACTGGTCGGGCGTCACCTATTCGCTCGGCGAGGGTAATTACATCGACTTGAAGAAGTTCCGCGACAAGGGCGGTCTCTACTTCTGGATCAAGGGCAAGCTCGGCGGCGAAAAGATCTATGTCGGCATTCTCGACAACCAGGGTAATGACATCAAGAGCCAGACAAAGCTTGGCCTCGGTGACTGGATCGAAGGCGGAAAGATTTCGAACTCCGAATGGAAGCTCGCCAAGATTCCTCTGAAGAAGTTCTTCGACAAGGGCAAGGCCTGGGATGCGAACAAGCAGGCGGAAGTCGCCAAGGATGTCCAGTGGGACAAGATCCAGGAGATTCGCTTCTCGGTCGGCAAGGGCGAGAACCAGGGCGAGCCGGGCAAGCCCGCTCCCGTGACCATCTTTGTCGATCAGATTACGTTCACGGAAAATATCGACTGGGTGGATCCGGATCTCAAGTGGAACAACTTCAAGTCGAACGCTCCGGATCTCGTGATTTCCGATTTCGAAAGCAAGTTCTCGAAGGACAAGTGGGAACCGTCCAAGGGTCCGAAGTCCGTGGTCGAAGTAGAAGTCCCGTTCAAGACGTCTCACCTCGACGGCAACAGCCTGAACATCAAGCACTTCCTCATGGCGGACTGGGTCGATGTCGTTCTCGACATGAAGAAGAACAACCGCCCGGCGACGGATCGCGACTGGACAAAGCACTGGGGCATCATGTTCGACGTCTATTCCGAAAAGGCGTGGCAGTCGATTACCGTGCAGGTTTCCGATGCGGGTAACGAAATCTTCGTCGCGAACACGGGCGTTCCCAAGGGTCGCACCACGGTGCTCGTTCCTTTCAAGAACTTTGGCAAGTTCCCCTATTACCAGCCGGCCGACGCCAAGGAAAACGGCGTGTTCGACCTGAAGGGCGTGATAAGCCTCGACTTCAAGCCGGGTGGAGAAGGTACCGAAGGCAACTTCGAAATCGACAACATCAAGCTCACGAACCAGCGCGAAGTCAAGCAGAGGGAACGTCCGAAGGTCATTCCGGTCGTCGTCAAGGGCGAAAGCGATGTGCTGAACGAGCATATTTCGGACGGACTCTTCGGCATCAACGTGGCCCTCTGGGACGGCGGCTTGCTCGACAACAAGAAGTTCAAGGTCCAGACTTCCGAATTCGTGAAGCGCATCAACCACGGCATTATCCGTTATCCGGGCGGACTTCGCGCCGATGACGACCACTGGGAAGAAATCCTCAACAACAAGGACTGGATGGTCGATACGGACGAATTCCTCGACTGGCTGAAGAAGACCGGATCGAACGCCATGTTCACCGTGAACTTCGGCTCGGGAACTCCGGAAGAAGCCGCGAAATGGGTCAAGCACACAAATGTCGTCAAGAAGGCGGGCATCAAGTACTGGGAAATCGGAAACGAAATCTACGGTAACTGGCATCCGTATTACGAAAAGTACGGCAAGGACGGTGGCGAGATCTACGGCAAGCGCGCTCGCAAGTTCATCGAAGCCATGAAGAAGGTCGATCCGACGATCAAGGTCGCGGTCCTGGGCGTTCTCGAAGGCGACTGGAACGAAAAGGTCCTGAAGGAAACAGGCGATATCGCGGACGGTCTCATCGTCCACCACTACCCGCAGCACTATGGCGAAGAAAACGACTTCGCGCTGCTCTCTTCCCCGCAGACCCTCCCGAAGATCTACGAACGCCTCCACAAGACGGTGAACAAGTGGACGAAGACCTTCAACAAGAAGGACAAGATCGAACTCTGGCTCACCGAATGGAACTCCGTCGATTTCAACCCGGGTCCGCAGACCATCGCGGTCGAAAACGGTCTCTTTGTCGCCGACTATCTCGGTATGCTCGCCACGGAAAACGTCGATAACGCGCAATACTGGGATGTTCACAACGACATGACTCCGGAAGGCGGTGACTATGGCTACCTGACCCGCACCGGCGAAGAATGCATGAACTGCCCGCGTCCGAGCTACTGGGCGTTCCAGATGGCTTCCGACGCTCTCCGCGGAACGCTCTACAAGACGACCATTTCGGGTGATGAAGAAGCTCTCCTCACCGCCTACTATACGGTGAGCGGCAAGAAGAAGTCTCTCCTCGTCGTGAACAAGAGCCCCTACAGCGACTTCGAAATGAAGCTCGACATTCCGGGATTCAAGGGCAAGGCGAAGGTCCAGGTCCTTGACAAATCGACGGAAAAGCTGAAGGAAGGCTGGGCGAACGATCCTTCGAAGAAGGCGAAGACGGTTGATCTCTCGAAACCGGTGAAGGTCGGAAAGCGCAACCTCATGCTCATTACGGTGGAATAGTCCGAAGCCTCGGTTCTTTGGATATGAAAAGTCCCGGCGAAAGCCGGGACTTTTTGATTTTTAAAAGGTTTATCGATGTTCTTTCGGGGATAACGGGCGAGCGGACTTACGTTTGGTCGTTTTGACGCAGAATCTTTCCGCCGAGCCTTTCCATTTTCGCTTCGAAGTTTTCGTAGCCGCGGTCGAGATGGTAGATGCGGCTTACGCGCGTTTCGCCTTCGGCGACAAGTCCCGCAAGGACCAGTGCCGCCGCCGCGCGCAGGTCGGAGGCCATGACCGGTGCGCCCTGGAGCTTTTCTACACCCTTGACTGTCGCCGTGTTGCCTTCGAGCGAAATGTTCGCTCCGAGGCGGTTCAGTTCCGCGACATGCTTGAAACGGTCGAGGTACACGGTATCCCGGATCTTGCTTTCGCCGGGAACGGTCGCGAGAACGGCCATCAGCGGGGCCTGCAGGTCGGTGGGAAATCCCGGATAGGGTTCCGTTTCGACGCGGACGGGCCTAAGATCCCGCGACGAGGCATCGACTTCCGCCCAGTCGTCTCCCGTGTGTACAATGCAGCCCATTTCTTCGAAAATGTCGAGCAGGGACTTGATGTGCTTCGGATTGCAGTTTGTCGCCTTGACCTTTCCGCGCGTGATGACGGCTCCGCACAGAAAGGAGCCCGCTTCGATTCGGTCGGGAATGGTCTTGCTTTCTCCCGGATGCAGCTTTTCTACGCCATGGATGACGAGCGATCGTGTGCCGCGCCCTTCGATGCGCGCTCCCATGTCGCGGAGCAGGTCTATCAGGGAATCAATTTCCGGTTCGATGGATGCGTTTTCCAGGACGCTTGTTCCGCTTGCGAGCGTTGCCGCCATCAGGACGTTTACGGTCGCCCCGACGGACGAAATCGGGAATCGGAAATTTCCGCCGGGAAGCGGTCCGTCCGATGTCGCTTCGACATATCCATGGGTCACTTCGATTTTTGCGCCGAGGGCTTCGAGACCTTTGAGATGGAGGTCAACCGGGCGCGGTCCCCAGGCGCAACCGCCGGGAAGGGAGACGCGGCAGCGTCCGAATCTCGCGACGAGAGGCCCGAGAACATAGAAGCTCGCGCGCATGGTGCTGACGA
The DNA here is from genome assembly GCA_963629575.1 of Candidatus Methanomethylophilaceae archaeon. Lineage (GTDB taxonomy): Bacteria > Fibrobacterota > Fibrobacteria > Fibrobacterales > Fibrobacteraceae > Hallerella. The sequence continues at coordinate 35,635 of CAVGIM010000004.1, read as the reverse complement.
GTTCGTAGGGGGCTTCGAGGTGGTTCGCTCCGCAGGTGTCGATTTTGAATTCGTGCGCGCCTCCGTCGATACGGCATCCGATAACGCGGAGAACGTTCGACATGGTCTTGGTGTCGCGCAGATAGGGAACGCCCGTGATGGTCGTGGTCCCTTCGGCGAGCATCGCCGCGGTCATTGTCGCGAGAACGGCGTTTTTCGCCCCGGAAATTTCGACTTCTCCGGAAAGAGGCCTTGCAAGCTGGGAAATGGAAAAGTAGTCCATGCGGATTAATCCTTTGAGGCAGGATCCTTGATTTCGGGAATTTTCTTTGGCAAGCGGACGACGCGCGTCTTCGCGAAAAAGTCGTGCAGGGCGCGCTTTTGCGGGTCGATGAAGGCGAGGATGTAGCCGATGCCGTAAAACACCAGGGTCGCCTGGGTGAGCAGGCTGAAAATGTAGCGGACGATGGCCCCCGAAAGCTTGAGCGGGGAAGCGTCCGCCCGTTCGATTCGAAGGCGCAGGAGAAGCTTTCCCGGAGTCGCGGAGAGGAATCCGTTAAAGCATACAAAGTAAATTGTCTGGATGGCGAACCACAAGAGGAAAAGTTCCGTCATGCCGGGGATTGCCGCGAATTCTTCGCTCGGGCTTATCGACAGCGGGTTTGCGGAATATTTTTCGACGATTGTCCCGAAGGCGGTCGTGATGCTTTCGAGATGGACGACCGAGAACCTGTCGAGAATGTTCGCGCCGAGTTCCCACAGAAGGGAGATGATGAAATTGTCGATGACGAGTGCCGCTCCGCGGATGAAGAAGCCCGCGTAGGATCTTGATCCCTGCCTTTCGATGCGTTCCCTGAGAAGCGCTTCGACGGTTTCTTTCAGTTGCCGTTCGGTTTCGGCGCTGGAATTCCTGGAAGCTTCTTCCGAGGCTTTTCCGTATGAAATCCAGCCGGACAGGCCTTTGTGCCAGACGAGCGTCGAATCGTCAATTTTCCCGTCCCGTTTCAAGGCTTGCAAGTCTTCGAGGCTGAGAGGACCTTGCCGGCGGTCGCCTTCCTGTATGCTTTCGTCGATGTAAAACCAGTTCATAAGTCACACTTAAATTTACAAAAAAGCTAACTTGTGCGCTATGAGTACATTTCAAATCGGCCAGCGCTATCTCAGCGAACAGGAACCTGAACTCGGTGTCGGCAGAGTTCAAAATGTCGAATTCAAGAATGTGACGATCGAGTTTCCGGCGGTGAAACAGACCCGAATCTACCGGACGGTTTCGGCTCCGGTCAAGCGCTATCTTCTCGCTGTCGGCGAAAACGCGAAAAGCGAAAAGGGGGTCTCCTTTACGGTCGAGAATATCCGAATGGAAAATTCCCTCGCTATCTATCTGGGTCGCGGTGGGCGCGAAATGAGGGAATCCGATCTTCTTCCCAAGGCGTCGCCGAGGGCTTCCGATATCTTTTCCCGTCTGATTCGCGGCGAGTGCGCGGACAACAGGGAATTTGTACGGAGAGAAAGGGCGAACGAACTTTCTTGCGAGTGGCAGCGTTCCATGGTCCGCGGCATGATAGGTCCTCGCGTGAACCTGATTCCGCACCAGTATTATCTTTGCAAGCGTGCGTGCAGTTCGAGCGAGCTTCCGCGCCTGATGCTTTCGGACGAGGTGGGTCTCGGAAAGACGATCGAGGCGGGGATGATCTGGCACTCTCTTCACAGTACGGGGCGTATCGCGCGAACGCTGATTCTCGTTCCGGAATCTCTCAAGCACCAGTGGATGACCGAGATGATGCGACGCTTCAACCATGTCTTTACGCTGGTCGATGAAGGCTTTGTGCGAAGCTTTCTCGAAAGCGGTGGCGGAAACGGCGAAGAGGAAAATCCGTTCTCTCTGGCAAACGACGTTATCTGCTCGATAGAGTTCGTGATGAGCCAGCCGGCGATCCTTCAGGATTTCTTGCGGGCTACGTGGGACTTGACGATTGTCGATGAAGCGCATCACCTGGTTTGCGAAGACGATTTTACGAGCAAGGAATATCAGCTGGTGAATTCCATTACGATGCAGACCAGGGGCATTCTTCTCTTGACGGGAACTCCGCTCCAGCTGCAGCCCGAATCCCATTTCAATCGGCTTCGAATGATAGACCCGGTGCGCTTTACCGATTACCGGGAATACTTGAAGGACGAAGAGTCCTACCGGAAAATCGCGCGGGACCTGTCTAGGCTTCCGATGGATTCCGACGAGACGATTTCGTGGGATGCCCTCTCCGAAGTGCTGCCGAAGAATTCCCCGATTCGGGAATGGCTTTCCCGGGAAAATACGCGGGAGATGACTGCCGGGGAATGGGTTCGCCGGATAGTCGATGCCCTGGGAACGGGATCTGTCGTTTTCCGGAACACGCGCCGCAGCGTGGGCGGTTTTCCGAAGCGCGAACTCTTTGCCGTCGAGCTCCAGCCGAATCCGGCGTACCGATCGCTGGTGCAGAAGGCGAACGAAGCCGATCCGGACCATTCGTTCGACATCATGGTCAATGGACTTTTGAGTACAAAGTACAAGACGACCTGGGCGGACGACGAGAGAATTCCCTGGCTTCTCGATTTCCTGAAGGAACATGCCGGCGAAAAGATTCTCCTGATTTGCGAACATCCCGACGTGGTGAATGCGCTCTCTTCGGTTCTTCTCGAAAAGCTCGGAGCGAACAGCCACGTCTCGTTCACCGAGAACATGTCGATCCTTGCGCGGGATCGCGCCGCGGCAAGCTTTGCCGACGACCGTGGCCCGATGCTGATGATAGCTTCGGAAATCGGATCGGAGGGACGGAATTTCCAGTTCAGCCATGACCTGGTCCTTTTCGACCTGCCTCTCGACGCGGCTCTCGTGGAACAGCGCATCGGTCGCCTGGACAGAATCGGCCAGACGGAGACGATTCGGATACACGTTCCTTATGTCAAGGGAAGCTCCCAGGAAGTGATTTTCCATTGGTATCACGAAGGTCTTGGCGCTTTCGGCGCGCCTCTCATGAGCGGCGGCGAACTCTTCATAAAATATACGGAAACGCTTCTCGCGGCGATGCTGGATCCGGATAACGGACTTTCCGAGTTCATGGAAAAGACGATTCCCCTGGTGCAAAAGGACAGCGAATCGCTTCGGAAGAACATCGAGAAGGGGCGCGACAAGTTGTTGGAATTCAATTCGCGCGACCCGCTTGTGTCGAGGAAAATCACGGACGAGATCCGGAAAGTCGATGCGGACACTCGCCTGAAGGACCTGATGATCGATACGCTTCTCGCCTCGGGCGTGGAAGTGGAAAACGGCTATGTGCCGACAAGCCTTGTCTTCCGCGCGGGTTCTCAGGTAGAGGCCGGCTCGATTCCGGGACTTCCTTCACGCTCGACTCTCGCGATGACGCTTTCCGCTTCGGGCGGCGAAGAGGAAAAGGCCGCGGACGGGGCGGGGGAACTTACGGGAACTTTCGATCGTTCTGTCGCGATGTCCCATGACGAAATTTCCTTCCTGAGCTTTGAACATCCGCTCGCGCAGGGCGTTCTCGACCTCGCGACCGCTTCGGGAAAGGGCGTTACCGCTTGCGTCATTTGGGACGATGCCGGTTCGAAAGACCTGATCATGCAGTATAACTTTGTCATCGAGCCTTCCGTGCCTGCGGCATGGGGACTTTCCGATATCGCGGGACCCGAAGTTGTCCGCGTGCTGATCGATTCGAACGGAAACGACTGCTCCGATAGAATTGCCAAGATGGATGCGGGGAAGATGCGAAATGCGAATGTTCCTCAAAAGGTTCCCGTGGTGACGGAAAAGCTCCGCTACTTTGCGAGTACGGGGCATGCGCTTGCCAAGAGAATTGCCCAGCAAAGGATGGAACGCTTTGCCGGGGAATCCGCGGCGAAGGTCGAGGAGCGCGCAGAGCGGGAATACCAGCGGATGAACCATCTGTTCACTCTCCGTGGCACGGCGCAGAACAGTCCGCTTTTGGACTCTCTTCGGAAGAATGTCGGAATCTACAGGAAGGCGGCCTTGAATCCGCAGATCCGTCTGGATTCCATTCGACTTCTCGTGTGCCGCCAAAACGAATCGGTAGGTAGTGTGAAATGAGCGATTTACGCAGAAATGTCCTGGGCGAAGCGAAACGCATTGTCATCAAGATAGGTTCGCGAATTCTGGTGGATTCCGCAGGGGGCGGAGTTCGGGAAGATTACATCGAAAGCCTTGCGCATTCCGTCGCGAGGCTTGTGGAAGGCGGCAAGGAAGTCATCATTGTGACGAGCGGAGCCGTGGGGACGGGAATGGCGATTCTCGGATACCGCGAAAAACCTAAAGTCCTCTCGGAAAAGCAGGCTTGCGCCGCGGTGGGTCAAATCGGCCTGATGCATTCCTATCGGGAAAAATTCCTCGCCGAGAATCTTCCCGTGGGGCAGATTCTGCTTTCTGCGGACGATTTCCGCGACCGTACGCGCTACAAGAATCTGCAGAACACGCTGCATACGATGATAGACAAGGGAATCGTTCCCCTGATAAACGAAAACGATTCGCTTGCGGTCAAGGAGCTGAACTCGATAGGCGACAACGACAAGCTTTCGAGCGATGTCGCTCTTTTCTTTGACGCGGACCTGCTTCTAGTCTTTACGGACGAGGATGGGCTTTTTAACGACAATCCAAAGAAAAATCCGAAGGCGCGCCTTTTGCGCTTTGTTCCCGAAATCACTCCGGAAATCGTGGCGCTCACGGGAAAGCCCGGAGAGTCCGGTTCCGCGGTGAGCACGGGCGGAATGCGTTCCAAGGTGGAATCGATTCGGGCGGTGGTGAAGAGCGGATGCAACGCGTTTCTCGCGAACGGTTACAAGGTTCTTCCCGACGAGATAGTCTTTGGCGATGCGCTCGGTACGCTCTTTATCGGAAACCGCAAGAAGCTGGGAAGCCGCAAGCGCTGGCTTTCCTTTATCAGTTCCCCGAGCGGAAGCGTCATTGTCGATGCGGGTTGCGTCCTTGCGCTCAGAAAGAAACATTCGAGCCTGCTTCCCGTCGGTGTCGTCGCGATTCGCGGGCATTTTTCCGCGGGAGACCTGATCGAAGTCCTTTCGGAATCCGGAGAAAAGGTCGCTCGGGGAATTTCCCAGATGGACAGTGCCAACTTGAAGCTCGTGCTGCACGAAAAGAGCTCCCAGGTTCGCTCCAAGCTCGGAAAGAACGTGCCGGAAGAGGTCATTCACAAGAACAATCTCGTCGTCTTCTAGAAGTCGGCTAGGCGCGCGGATGCGCCTTCTTGAAACTTTCCTTGAGACGCTCCGCGGTGACGTGCGTATAGACCTGTGTCGTGGCGAGGCTCGAATGCCCGAGCATCTCCTTTACGCTCATCAGGTCTGCGCCGTTTTCGAGAAGATGCGTGGCGAAGCTGTGCCGCAAGATGTGCGGGCTTGCCTTTCCTTCCCAGCCAAGGCTTCGCAATAGGCCGTGGATATCGCGTCGCAAGGTCCGTACATCGTGGGCGTTTCCACTTTCGTTCAGAAATACCGGGGAATTCGCTGTCGGCATCCTTCCCTCTTCTTTCAGTTTCGACCTGTATTCCTCGAACCACTTGACGGCATCGTGCGTGAGAGGTACGATCCGCTCCTTTTTCCCCTTGCCGAAAACGCGGACGGAACGGTTCGAAAAATCCAGGCGCAGCCAGGTGAGGCTCTGGCATTCCGAAATGCGAAGCCCCGAACCATAGATGAGTTCGAGGAGAACCCGGGCGCGGACCATCGGAAGCGTCGGCCGGGAAATTTCCGGAAACCTGCTTTCGGAAAGCTCCTTTTGCGATAGAAAGGACACGAGTCTCTTGGGTCGCTTGAGCATGGGAACCGTATCCGCGGGGTTCTGCGGAACGAGATGGCTTCGCACGAGATAGTGGCCGAAACTCTTTAGGCTGGCGATGTGCAGATCGATGCTCGAAATCTGCAGCCGCTCGTCCTTTCGCATTTTCCAGATGAACGCGCGGATGCTTTCCTTGTCAAAGTCTTCCAGTTTCGGTTCCCTCGAAAAGCTCTGCAGGTACTTGGCGAGGGATTCCCGGTAGGTTTTCACCGTACATTCGGAAAACCGTCGCTCTTTCGCGATGTAGGAAAGGAAATTTTCGATATGTTCCGAAAGGAGCGCCATCCACCTAAATCTACAAGTTTTTGCGGGACTTGGACGCGCGAAAAATTTTATCTTGTGCCAAGATGGTTCGCTTGATTCTGGGAAGGATTGTCGTTCTTTTTTGTGCGCTTGCCGCTTCGCAGGCGCTTGCCGTCGAACGTGTCGTCGGGGCGAACGCTACGCTCGATATCAACGCGGGAGCAAGGTCCGCCGCTCTGGGCGGCGCTTCGATGTCCATCGACCGCGACTTGCTTTCCTTGACGTCGAATCCGGAACAGCTCGCTCTCGCAAGACATTCCTGGGCGGCCTTTAGCCATGTCGTCTATTACGAAGGCACCCAGTACGATTATGGAGCGGTCCAGTTTCCCCTGGGCGAACTGGGAGGGGTCGGCATCGTCTTTTCCCGTTTCGGTTCAAGCGACATTCCGAAAATAGCCGAAGGCGATCCGATTCCCGACGGCGAAAGCTACCGGACTCTTTCGATTGCGGACTATGTCGTGACGCTTGCCTGGGGACGGCGCTTTCTGGATGGCCGACTGGACGTGGGCGTTGGATTTCACGGACTTTACCGCGAACTGGACCAGAGCGGATGGGGATTTCGGGGCGATGCCGGTGCCCGGTTCCACGTTTTCGACTGGCTTTCGGTTTCGTCGTTTCTCAAGGGATGGACGTCGTCCGCTGTCGCGTGGGAAGAGGGAACGGTGGAATACAGTTCGCCGGAATGGTATCTCGGCCTCGGTCTTTCCCGTCCGGTCGATTATTTTTACGGGAAGGCTTCTCTCTATTGGCAGAGTGCGGGACTTCTTCATCGGGAAAATCGCGACGAAGACTGGAACGGCGACGTGCGCGGAGGCAGATTCTGGGAACATCCCGTCGATTGGCTTGGCGGCGGGCGTGCGGGCGTCGAGTTTTCCTTTGATTTCGGTCTTTCTGTTCGCGCCGGGCTTGCGAGCCTTTCGGAACTGGACAGCTGGACCGTGGGGACGGGTTTTGCCCTTTCGAACTGGCTGCGTGTCGATTACGCGTTCGAATCGCACCCGACCCTTTCGGCGGTGCATCGCGTAAGCCTTGAAGTCAGCCCGGGACTTTTTCTCTATCCCGAAAGAAAGAAGGCGTCTGAAGCGGCTCCGGCGAAGTCACGGGGCGAATCGGCGCAAGGATCCATTTCCGAGATGGAACCCGAGATTTCCGAGCCGGAAGTCGAGGAAGAGAGCGCCGGGGGAACTTATTGGGAAGAATAGAATTATATTATGTCTATGAGTGAATTAAACAATTACCGAGCGGTCGGTCTCTTTGACCTGCTATCCGCTCCGATTACTCCGATCGGAGCGTTTGATGCGGAACAGTTCAAGAAGGATGTTCGGCCTTTTCTGGACAAGGGGTCGGCCTTTGTCGCGGTCGATTTGACCGGGCTGGACTTTCTGTATAGCGACGCTTGTAGCGCCTTTAACCAGGTTAGGCAGGAACTGTCGGAAAAAAATGGCGCGTTTGCGCTTCTTTCGGACAACGATATCGTCGTGGACTGCATTCGGAAAGCGGGACTCGACAAGTCTCTGCTCGTTTTTCGCAAGGAAGCGGACATGATGGCCTTTTCGATGAAGGAAGATTCGAAAAAGGAAAATCCGACAGAGGCCAAGAGCGAAAATCCGCCGCCGACAGGAACCGCCAGTGTCGCGCATCGACGCGTGACGGGACGCTTCACCAAGAGCTTCAACGCCATCCGCAAGGATTCGGCGCCTCTCAAGGGAGGCCTTTCCGATCCGTTCAAGGAGGAAGAGCGTTCCAAGAAGTCCTGGCTTTGGGCGATTGTCGCCTTGCTTGTCGCTTTCGGGGTCGTCGCCTTTTTCTCCATGCGGTAATGGAACCTTTTCGCGAATACAGGACCCAAAGGCAAAGCTGGGAACCGAGACGTCGCATTCCTATCGGTCGGAGTCTGCTAGTACTCTTGCTCGTGTATGCGGTCTATGCGAGCGGTGCCGTCCAGAAGGCGTACCGTTACGTGGAAAAGGTTCGCGAGCTTTCGAAGGAAAATCCGGACCCGTTTGCGAAACCGTGGCGCGAAGCCTGTGCGGCTTTTGGCGGAAACGCTTTCGCCTTGGAACGGGGGATGCTTGTCCAGTGTTCCTGGACAGTCAAGAGAGCTTCCGATGTCGCGAACTTGCCGGATAACGCCCTTTTCCGCTATGCGGCGAGCGGAATCGAAAAGAAGTTTCCGCTTTGCGTCCATTGGATTGCGGATTCGCTGGAATTCGGAAAGCCAAAAGTCCTTGGCGTGCAGTCCGATTCTTCCGTGTCGTGGATTTTTCACCCGATGCTTGCCGATTCCTCGTATGCCTGGGTCCGTTCCGACGGTTGCCGGTTTCCGGGAGCGTGTCCTCACGATCCTCTCCAGGGTGCGGCTCTTCCGATTGTCGCGGACTTCGATTTCGAGGGTCGTGAAAACCTGCTGGTGAAGGATCTGTTCATGGGAATCGGGGAAGCTCCGGTCTATCCGATTCTTCCGGCGGAAGTGGTCTCGGTTGCCCGGGATTCGAGCGGCTACGGAATCCTCCTGAATCACGGAGGAAACGTCTTTTCGCGGGTGTCGGAACTGTTTCGGATTTCGCCGGACATTCGGCAAGGGGCGAAAGTCTTGGCTAGCGAACCTTTGGGATATCTCGCTCCGAGCGACAGCGCCGTTTTCTTTCTGGAAATCTTGCGCAACGGTCGCTTTGTCCGCTGGGACGATTTCCGCAAGGATGCTCGCGTAGCGGATTTGCAGGATGTCGAACGTTTTCGCCGGGAACTGGGATTTTGATATGTGGTCGCCTCTAGAATTCGATTTTCAAAAATTTGATTGCGACGCTTCGCGCCGGTTCGTCATTTTTGCCTTCGCCTGGTCGCGCGCAAATATTCTTGACCAAGGCAATTTTTAGAGGTTCCCATGTGGCGATTATTCCTTCTCTTGTCTTTTTCCTGGATTCTCCTTTCCTGCGCCGAGTCGGACGATGGTCCGATTTCCATCTATCCGGACAATTTTCCTGTCGGTGGCTACGGCTACGTACTCCACGCGCAGCTGGACTCCGGAAACCGCTTTCACATCCAGGGCGATACGCTCGAACTTTCGCTAGACAGCATGTGGACCTTCGGCAACTGCTTCTTGAAGGAAATCGAGCTTTTCCAGGTCTATGCGGAGGATTCTGTCCTGACGCTTTCGGTGAAGCTCGCTCTCGGAAATACCGGGATTACCGATTGTCCGCAACCGCTTTTTCGACCGGATACGGTCCTTCGGATACCGTTTTCGGAAAGCTGGGAAAATGTCCGCGAGATTCGCGTGGAAGGAAACGCGCACAACGAGTTCTTTTCGGAATCGCCGGACACGTCTTCCGCGGCTTCCTTGACGCTGAAGGATTCCATCTGGGTTCGCCGGGGAACTTTCCTTGCGGAAAGCGTTTCCGTCTATCTCGATTCCGCATTCGGCGATCCCTATCTTTTGCCGCGGCGAACATCGAACGATTCGGCGGGAATTCTCTTGCGGGCGGATTCCGTCCTTGTGGATTCCTTCGCCTATCGCCTGATGAAGTCCGTCTGCGCGGAAATCCACGATTCGTGCGAAACCGTTCCCGATACGCTTTGGCTTTCCCTGTGGTCCGCAACCGATACGAATCTTGTCGCCGTCCGGGAAACCTGCAAGGACGATTCCCTGGTCTTTTGCCTTTCTTCGAACTGGAAAAACGATTCGACGGCGCTGAGCGATTCGGTCTATGACTTTTTGGACACGACATGGTATTCGACGTTCTTCTATGTGGAAAAAATCCCGAAGTGCGCTAGCCTGGATCACGGGGAGTTTTCGGGCCTTGTCACGTCCGGTCGCTACTTCGTGACAAGCCATACGCTCTTTGTCCCTGCGGCGGACGAACCTTCTTGCGGGCCTGCGGCGAACTCGGAATGGCTCCTGTTGAACTTGGACTCCGGCGAGGAAATCCTGGATTCCGTGCTTGCGGATACGCTTCTGCAAGCGTGGAAAGGCGCCTCCGTCGGACTAGACGAGGAAAAAAATGACTAAGAATGACAAGAATATCCCTCTCCTGATTACGATGGGCGACCCGAATGGAGTCGGCCCGGAAATTTCGATCAAGGCCTATCTGAAGGCCTGTCGGAAGATCAAGACCCCGATGGCGATCGTCGGCGATTTGCCTGTCTTGCAGAAAGCGGCGGAGCTCTTGAAAATCAAGAAACGCCTGGTACTTGCCGATTCCCCGGAAGCGGTTCTTGACATCGCGAAGCTTGGAATTCCCGTTATCGATGGAGGCGTACACTTTGAAGAAAAGGTGCAGCCGGGAAAGATTACAAGGGAAGCCGGCCGGGCGAGTATCGGATGGGTGCGTACGGCGACCGCCCTCTGCCTCTTAAAGCGCGCTCGGGCTATCGTGACCGCACCGCTTTGCAAGGAATCGGTCGAAAAGACCGTTCCCGAATTCCAGGGACATACGGAATTCATCGGAGAAATGTGCGGCGATCCGCATCCCGTTCTGTGTCTTGTCCATGGAAAGTGGGTCGTTGCGCACGTGAGCACCCACGTTTCCCTGCGAGACGCCTGCGATCTGGTCAAGCGGGAACGCATCGAAAAGGTGGCCGTCCTTCTGAACGAGTTTCTAAAGAAGTATCGCAAGCTGAAATCGCCTAGAATCGGCGTTGCCGGCATCAATCCCCATGCGGGCGAAGGCGGACTTTTTGGCCTAGAGGAAATCAACGAAATCGCTCCGACGGTGAAGATGCTTCGCAAGAAGAAGATTCGCGCCGAGGGGCCGCTTCCCGGGGATGTCGTCTTTCCGCAGTTGCGGGCGGGGACCTTTGACGGCGTAATCGCCATGTATCACGACCAGGGGCACGTGGTGACCAAGACCATGCTTTTCGATTTGGGCAAGAAACGGAAAACCTGCGGGGTCAACACGACCCTTGGACTTCCCGTGGTGCGGACAAGCGTTGACCATGGGACGGGATTCGATATCGCGTGGAAGGGGATCGCGGACGAACATTCCCTCATCGACGCGCTGGAACTCGCCGATATCTTGACGAGGAACGCAAAATGATCGAATACGGCTTTTCGGATGAAATCGCCGAAGCGGATCGTGCGGCCGTTCTCGAATCGTCGCTTTTCAGGACATGGCTTTCGCGGACGGAAAAAAAGTTCATCGTGTCGAAGATCCATTTTTCGTCGGTGGATTTTCGTTTTGGAAACCACTCGCCGCTGTTTATCAAGCTCACGGCGACAGCGACGCTTCCCGACGGGAAGCCTGTGCACGGGATTGTCCTTGTGCGGGGGAACGCCGTCGGCGTACTGGTCGTTCTTCGCGCGGAGGGTAAACCCTATCTTCTGCTCGTTCGCCAGCCGCGCTTTGCCATTTCGGAACCGGAATCGCTCGAAATTCCCGCGGGAATTCTCGACTGGTCCTCGGATTTTCGCAAGGTGGCTCTTTCCGAATTGAAGGAAGAAGCGATGATTGACGCGGATGACGAAGAACTGATAGACCTCACCGGATTTTACGCGGATGGCGGTCTGGATGGGCACGCCGGAAGCTGTGGCCTTTTGGATGAACGCATTCGCCTGTATGCCATCGAGAGAACGGTAACGCTCGACGAATTGCGTCGCCTAGACGGTCGCAACCAGGAATACACGAACGAAAACGAGTGGATAAAAACCGTCGTGATGCCGTACGAAGAAGCCGGCAAGAGGTTTATCGACAGCAAGAATCTGGTCGCGATGTTTCTGTATGAACGCTATCTCGCTGCGCAGGGCAGGCGCTTGTAAGCGCAAAGCGGCCTGAATCCGTTTCCGCTTCGGCGCGGGCGTATCGAAAATCCCGCAGGGAAATTCGGCATGTCGCTTCGAAACCGGAAATTCTCTTTGGCGAAATTTCGAGCGGTCGTTCGCGCTTGCCGGATAGGTCCTGGACGAATACGTTCATGCTTTGGAGCGCGCCGAAATCCGCCGAACTCTTGAAACGAAAAAGGATCTCGTTCCGTTCGCGTTCCCACCAGAGCGCGGGACCGTCGGTAACGTATAGGTTCTTTCCCTGGAATGCGGTCATCGCGTCATCGCCCTGGACGACGGTTCGCACATAGCCGAAGACATGCGAGCGGGAACGCTTGAGCTTCAGCAGGGGAATCCTTACGCCCGTGTATTCGTTGAGATCGCCGTGCGCATCGTTTCCGCCAAGCGGTAGCAGGAAGTTTCCCTTTTCGAGTTCCGAAATCCAGAATTTTCGCCCGCGTTCAAACCCGCTGTCGCGCGATCCGTTCCAAAATTCCAGACCGCGAATCGGGCTTTCGCTTTCTTTCTGCAAGTCCGACTCTTCCCAATCGCCCCGGTTGAAGACGAATCGTTCGAGTTTTCCCATCGTTTCCTTGGGATGCGCGGCAAAGCAGGGGAGCGAAGTCCTCTTGACGATTTGCGAAATGGAGAGCGTCGGAAGATTGTCGAGCCATTTGCGCCCGCAGTCGCCTTCTCCGGGAACGTATGTCGGGTGCCCGGGCAAAAGCAGGTGGACGTTTTTTCCCTGCGAGTTTCCCGCGGAAATCTCTTCGCCCGCGATCATTTGCGGATAGCTCGGCAATTCGGAAATTTCCTTTCGGAGCGCCGCGTAGCGGGCCTTGGCGTCTGCCCGGATCATGTAGTCGCTTGCCTGGAACGCGAAGTCGTAGGAATGGTCCGTGCAAAAGACGAAGTCCAGCCCGATAGCCTTTGCCGCCTGCTGCAAGACGGCAGGAGACGCCCCGAATTCGACCGGGTCCGCGGAATAGTGCGTGTGCGCATGGACATCTCCCGCGATAAAGCCCTTCGGCTTGGGGATTTCCTCTTTTAGAACGCAAACGCGAAGCGGCGATTTCTTCAGCCCGGTCAGGTTGAATCGTCGAATCCGTTTCTTCCTTTTTCCGAAGGAGACTTCTACCGAGGCTTCGACCTCGTATTCTCCGGGGGGAAGGCTTCCGCAATCGAAGGGAACGAAGCGAAAGGGTTCGGCGATTTTTTGCCGAATGTCCAGAGTCCTCTTCTCCCGAAATCCGTCCGCGGAAAATGTCGCGGAAAGGGTTTCCAGGGTGACGGGAAAGCGGTTCGCTTCGCGGACAACGACAAACAGCCGGATGTTTTCTCCCGGAATTGTCTGGAAAGGCGCATCGACGATGATTTCCGGTTCCTTTCGGTAGAGAAGTGACCACGGAAGCTTGAACTTGTAGTGGATTTCCGCGTAGTCGGGAGAAAAAATCATTCTTTTGCCCGATTGACGACTCCCAGACTGAAGCGAAATTGCAGCTGGAGACCGCCGAGGTCCCATTTCGCCTTGTCCGAATCGCTGTCTGGAACGACTTTCGAGAACGGTTCGTCCGCATGGACGATAATCCTCGAATATCCGATATCACCGTAGATGTGGATGTTCTTCCAGGTGGTCACCAGGTAGCCGAGGCTTATCCCGAATCCGTTTCCGAGGAGGGATTCGCTTGCGTCGAGATGTCCCCAGCTCGAATAGATTTCCGTTCCGGGAAGCATCCAGTACCAGCGAAGCGATACGCTGAAAAGACTCGCGTTCGAAATGGAAATCAGGTTCTCCGGGAGGGCGACGCGATATTCCAGATAAAGCGGAAATCCCTGGAGCGTGTAGCTGTAATTGTGGATCTTGTCCTTTCTGTCCGTGACGACGACCGATTCGTTGTCGTAGATGTAGCCGAATCCCGCGCTGACAAAGTGTCCGCTTCGCCACTGGAGCTGCAATCCCGCGGTAATCGGGAAGCAGAAGTTCACCTTTTGAAAGTCCTGCCTGGAAACGTAGCTGCTCTCCGCCTTGGTCAAGGCCTGTGCCCGAAAGTGGCCATAGATCGTATCGACTTCGGCCTGGAACTTGTCCCGGTTGTCAAAGCCTAGAAACGAAATGGACGGTTGGACGAAAAAGGAAAGAACGCTACGGTCTTCGGCGTCCGAAGATGGGTTCCCCCCGGCGTTTGGGGGGCGGCCCGTTTCCGCGGCGAAGGCACAGGCGCAAAGCGCGACAAATGCGAAGAGAATGCGCTTCAAGCTAATCCTCGTCCTCGTCGTCGGGGTGCGCTTCCGCTTCGTCCCGTGCTTCTTCCTTGGCGAGCAGCTTTTCCTTCTGCTCCTTTTCGATGCGCTTCTGGAACTTGCTTTCCAGTTTTTCGATGTAGCGCTCCTGGGACTTGACCGTGCCAACGCGTTTCTGGATGCTGTCGGGAACGGTGCTTCCGTAGTTGTCCAGATAGAATCTAGCCGTTTCGAACTGGTCGAGTTCCGCGTAACTTTGCACGAGAAGGGCCAGGGCTTCGGGACGTCGCTTGCTTTTCGGGTAGAGATCCAGGAACTCCTTCATGTAGATGGCCGTGGATTGCGGATGCCCGAGCTTGTGGTAGAGCTTTCCCACCCGGTAGTCGCGTTCGGCCCGGCGTTCGAGCAGGAGGTTCTGGTAGTGGTTCACGGAATCGATGAGCGGGGATTCCGGGTAGTTCGAGGCGAACTTTTCGAAGTCGCGCATCGCGAGCGTCGTGTTGGTCTCGTCGCGGTCGATGTTGTATTCGATATTGAATGCGGAAACGGCCTTTCGGAATTCGGCGGTCTCGACAAAGGGGGAACTGGGAAAGTTGTTCGCGAAGCTGCCGTATTCGCCGCGGGCTTCGAGCCATTCTTCCAGGTGAAAGTAGCTTTCCGCAAGGAGGAACTGTGTCTGTTCCATGTATCCCGTTCCGATGCACAGGTTCAGGATTTCTTCGAGAGGTCCCTTGACCCGGCTATAGTGACCGGCCTGGAACTCCCTGTCGGCTGCGTCGAAGCGGTTCTTGCACATCTGGGTCCTGTCTCCGCCGCCTTCGCTCGAAGAACAGGCGGAGAGCAAAAATGCGGAAATGGCAAGAATGGCAAAAATCGGAAAGAGTTTGTTTGTGCGCATTGGTCCGTGTTGGCTGTGATGGAACTTTTTCAATGTTTCTAAATTAGCAAAAACAAATCTAGAAAACGTCTATGACTCTTGTGCGATACGTGCTGAAGGAACATGTTGCGCCCTTTTTCCTGGCGCTGTTTGTCATCACGTTTCTGTTTGTCGTGGATTTTCTAGTCATGATTCTCGATAACGTCCTATCCAAGGGACTCCCCGCATCGACCGTTCTCGAAATCTTTCTCTTGAACATCGCCTGGATGCTTTCCCTTTCGATTCCGATGGCCGTTCTTGTCGCGTGCCTGATGGCTTTCGGCAGGCTTTCGGGTGACCAGGAAATTACGGCGATGAAGGCCGCCGGCGTCTCTCCGCTGTCGATCATGCGCCCGGTGCTTCTCGTCGGGGTGTTGATCTCGGAACTGCTGATCCTTTTCAACAACTGGATTCTGCCCGAAGCGAACCACAGGTCCGTGGAACTGATGAGCGCCGTCTCGCGCAAGAAGCCCCATGCCTTTATCGATGCGGGAAAACTGACGACGCAGTTTCCGGGAGTGCAGCTCTGGGTCGAGCGCATCGACCCCTCGACGGGAACGCTTTACGGAATCCAGATTTTCGAAACGGAGGGAAAGGGACCCCCGCGAATCGTCATGGCGGACAGCGCGACGATGGACTATGCGGACAATGGCGCGACGCTGATGCTTCGACTCAAGAGCGGGGAAAACCATATCGCGGACAAGGACGATCCGGCGAACTACTTCCGCATCCGATTTTCTTCGGAGGACTTTGCCGTGAGAAACGTGAACGATCGTCTCGAACGCCGCAACCGCAAGTATCGCAGCGACCGGGAAATGCCTGTCGAGATGATGCTCGAAGTCATCGAGGAAGCGAAGAAAAACGAAAAGCGGATTGTCGAGGAAAGCCGGGGAACGCTCTTTCCCGATCTTTCCCGGCTTCGGGAACATGCATTTGGCGATTCGATAGTCCCTAGGGATTTTTCCCGAAAGCTGCCGATGGATTCGCTTCGTCATGTCCGGGCCTTGCGGGACGTCTCGGTAGCGGAACGCACTCGGGCGCGCTTTGTCCATCGGAGTTCGGAGCGGGTCCTGAACGAGAAAAAGCGCCAGGCGCAGTACTGGGTCGAGGTGCACAAGAAGTTCAGCACGAGCGTCGCCTGTATCGTCTTTGTCCTTATCGGCGCTCCGCTCGGGATCATGGCGCGAAAGGGAGGAATCGGAACGGGAATCATCTATAGCATCGCGTTCTTCGTGCTCTACTGGGTATGCCTCATCGGAGGCGAAAACCTGGCGGACAGGCTGATAGTCTCTCCGGCTATCGCCATGTGGATTTCCAACGTCATTATCGGAGCGTTCGGCATATTCCTCACATGGAAGATGTATCTCGACCGCTATTCGGGAACGACGCCCGTTTCGCGAATCCGGCATTTTTTCGGAAGGTTCTTTCCCCGCCTTCGCAAGGGACGTTCCTCGGAGAAAAACGCAAGATGAAGTTCTCCCGCTACCTGGTGTTCCACTTTCTGAAGATGTTCCTGCTCGTGCTTCTTGGCGCGGTCTTCATGTTCATCGTCATCGACTTCGTGGGAAACATCCGGACATGGCTTGCGCGGGACCTTGCGGACGCCAGAGCCTACTACCTCGCCTACCTTCCCTATATCGTCTATCTGGTTACGCCTGTCGCGCTTTTCATCGGTGTCGTCGCTTCGGTAGGGAACATGTCCCGCCACTTGGAAATCATGGCCATCCAGCAGTCGGGAAGAAGTCCGTTTCGCGCCCTTGTCCCCGTGTTTCTTGTCGGTGCGCTAGTCACGGCGTTCTCGTTTTACCTGGATGCGAAAGTCTTGCCGGATGCAAACCACAGCCGTTACAAGATCATGGAACCGATGTCGCAACAGCGCAAGGATCCGCGGATCAAGGACAAGCGGGACTTCGTGTACATCTCCGGCGACAAGACCAGCTGGTTCATGCGATCGTATGGCGGGGCGAGCAAGATGGGGCGCGACGTCGTCCTCCTTATCTACCGAGACGGCGATCTGTATGAACGCTTTGACGCGCGGAGGCTCCGCTGGGTGGAACCCGATACCGTATTCGCGAAAGTTCGGAAAGAGCCGGAAAGCGGCAAGACGGCGAAAAGAAAGTCGGCGAGAAAAATGGACTCGAACACCGCTCCGGAAAGGTTCGAAACCGTTCGGGATTCGAATGCGAATGCGCCCGGGAAAATCGAATCCATCGAACCGGGCTACTGGCGCTTCGAAGACGGCTACGAACGGACTTTCCTGAAGGATGGAACGGTCGAAACCAGGCATTTTGCGCGGGAAAGTCTCAAGGGAAAGACCTCGCTCTTGCCGGAGGATTTTCTGGACGAACGCCAGCGCGGCGACGAAATGGACGCAAAGACCATTTTGCGAAAAATCGAGGTGCAGAAGAGATCCGGCGAGAATACGAACAAGCTGGAGACAGCATACTATTTCAAGTTTTCCGGATCGATGATGAATTTCATCGTTCTCTTGATAGGAGCGGCTCTTGCGCACCGCTTTAATCGAAATGGGGGACTTTCCCAGAAGTTTGGACTTGGTATCCTTCTCGTGTTTAGCTATTATGTAGTCATACGGATTGGGCTGAAGATGGGAGAAAACGGTGCGCTTTATCCTGTCCTCGGAGCTTGGATCGGTCACATCGTCTTTGCCGTGGTCGCTTTTTGGGTGCTGTATCGTTCTTTCCGTCTGTAATTTTCGGGTAGGTGCATGTCAAGTATCTTGTTCGTCGTCTTTGGTCTCTTGATAGGTCTCTCGTTTCGGGGGGGCGTCTTTTTGCTCGCGATTCCGTTTGCGCTGGTTTCCCTGGTGCTTGCCTGGCTGAACCGCTCGACGCTTCCCGATTCTACGGACAGGAATTCTTCCGGCGCGATTCCCGTCCTGCGTTCGGGACGCACGACCGACAGGACCGCAATCGGAAAGATCTTGCGCCCCGCGATGACGCAGACCGGTCCCGTTCTTGCAGCAAAGAACATGTTCGACGCCTATCCCGAAAACGGCGAAGCCTCTTTCGACAAGCTGAACGGAAACGAAATCTGGACAAAGCTCGAGCACGACCTGGATTCCGTTTACCATTCCACTCTCGAAGCCTTGCGAAATCTGGTTCCCAAGGCGCACACGGTTCTTCTGCTCCTGAAATCGAACCGGAAGACGTTCATCGTTCGGTCCTTTGCGACGGAATCGGAAAGCGAAATCAACCGAAACGCCCAGATTGCGGACGGTTCGGGCGTTGTCGGCCAATTGGCGGTGCGGGAACTCAGCCGGATTCTGGAAGGGGATCTGCCGAACGGGAAAAGTCTCGGCTACTATGCGGCCAATGTCGCCATCCATTCGGTAGCGGGCGTTCCGATTCTTAACGAGAAGAGGGAACGGGTTGGAGCGCTGGTCGTCGATTCCCTGGAACGCAACGCTTTTCTTCCGAGCCAGATTTCCTCGATCGAAAGCTTTGCCGCGCTCTTCTACATGCTCACGTACAAAAGCTATGCGTCGGCGGCGAATTATCGCGAGAAGAAGAAGTTCTACGAACTTTCCACTTACCAGCAGCGCTTTTTCAAGACGACGCTTCTCCGCGACACATACAAGGAAATCTTTGACTATGTAAGCCAGAACTTTTCGGCGGAGCGCATCATGATTCTGGTCTTTCAGCCGGAAAAGGAAGAGGGAACCGTCGTCTTTTGCCGCGGCGAGGACGAGGACCTTTTCGAAGGCATGAAGTTTTCCCTGTCGGACAAGGGGATTCTCCCGCTTGCGATGATGCAGCACTGCGCCATGGAACGCGTTTTCAACGGACGCTCGGAATACGTCCCGCGCGTCACCGATCGGGAACCGAGGAACAATTCGCTCCGCTACCTGTTTGTCCAGCCGAACTCCATGACGATGCACAACGCGGCTCTCAACGAACCTTCCGAAATCGCCATTTGCCTAGAGCGCAGATATGCGCAGAGCTTTGACCAGCTCGAAAAGGATCTGCTCCGCTTCATGGTGAACATCGCCTATTTCGCCTACCAGCGCGGGATGCAGTTCGAGCACGAACAGTTCGAAATTTACCACGATGCCCTCACCGGGCTCTTGAACCGTCGCACGATTGACGAGAAAATCGCGAACATCGACAAGTCCCGATCCGGAAAGAATGTCGGCGTGATGATGATGGACATCGACCATTTCAAGCACATCAACGATACATACGGGCACCAGGCGGGTGATGCCGTTCTCAAGGAAATCGCTTCCCGAATCTCGTCGGTTGCCGCTGTGGGCGAAAACCTGCTTGCCCGCTATGGCGGCGAGGAATTCTTTGTCGCGGTTCCGGAGGCGACCGCGGATGCGCTGATGACCGTTGCGGAAAACATCCGTCTTGCGGTTTGCAAGGCTCCCTTCGATATTCACCTGGGCGCTCCGATAGACGTTTCGGTCAGCGTCGGGTGCTTCCTCGTGACGGAAGATTTCCAGGGGGAAATGTCTCGGGCGGTCCAGTATGCGGACGAGGCTCTCTACAGCGCCAAGGAAAGCGGAAGGAACCGGGTCGTTCGCTATGAACAGCGGGCCTTTGACGCCGGTACAGAGGAGAACGCCTAATCGATGTTTACTTGGATTGACTGGCTTGTCCTGGTTTTTTATGTCGCCCTTTCCGTCGGTATCGGGCTTTGGGCTTCGCGAGGGAACAAGGGCTTTGGCGACTACATGCGCGGCGGCGGGAGAATGCCTTGGGTCGCTATCGGAATAAGCCTGATTGCGACTTCGGTCAGCGCGACGACATTTCTCGGGAATCCGGCCGAAGCCTACGACACGGACATGCGCTTTCTCATGAACAACGTGGGCGCGCTTCTCTCTATCGCGGTCGTCGGCTGGGTGTTTATTCCTCGGATTCGCCGGGCAAGGATTTCGAGCGCGTACGAACTGTTCGAAATTCGCTTTTCGCCGCGGATTCGTCGCCTTGCCGCCGTCTTCTACAGCTTGCACCTTTTGCTTCGGATGGGGATTCTCCTGTATGCGCCGTCTCTCGTGCTTGCCCCGATTCTCGGAATCGACATCCACTGGGCTATCCTCGTGACGGCGGTCGTATCGACCTTTTATACGTGGCATGGCGGCTTCAAGGCGGTCGTCTGGACAGACGTGATGCAGTTCCTTGTGCTCTTTGGCGGAGGCGTGATTGCGCTCTGCATCGTTTCGAAGGGCGTTGGCGGCTTCGGCGAAATGCTTGCCCTCGCTTCGGAAGCGGGAAAGACGAAGTTCTTCGATGTATCGAACTGGGATCCGGCGAACGCGCGAAATCTTCTCTCGGCGGGAATCGCCTACGGGGTTGTCGAAATTTCCATCCGCGGCTGTGACCAGCAATTTGTCCAGCGCTACATAAGCTGCGATTCCGTTCGTTCCGCCAATGCGTCGAGTATTCTCAGCATGGTTCTCGGGGTGTTCGTCTCCGTCCTCTTCTTCCTTGTCGGAGCCGGGCTCTTCGTCTATTTCCGCGTCAAGGGCGTGGAAGTCCTTCCGCCGGAAATCCAGCTGAACGAGGTCTTTCCCTACTTTATTGTCAAGGTCCTTCCGACGGGGGCGACGGGACTTGTGGTCGCCGCCATCTATGCGGCAGCCATGAGCAGCCTTTCGAGCGCCATCAACGCGCTGGGCAATACGACGGTGAAGGACATCATGCTGGTGCGAACCGAAGATGCGAACGTTCTTTCCAAGGCAAAGCGCTGGACGCTTCTCTGGGCCATTCTGAGTACGCTGTGCGCCTTTGTCGCCGCGGACATGAAAAGCTCCCTTCTTTCGAACGCGCTCTTCTTTACGGGACTTTTTACGGGACCGCTTCTTGCGCTGTTTCTTCTCGCGTTCTTTTTTCGCAGAATTTCGTCGTCGGCCGTTATCGTCGGCGTTCTGTGCGGCATGGCGTCTATCCTGCTTTTCAACCGCATCCCGATGGTTCCGTCTTATGTCCCGCCTTTTGACGGCGCGTTCTGCTTTTTCTGGAATCCCGTGATTTCCTGCGCGACGACGCTTGTCGTGACAAATATTCTCCGGCTTTTCCCGAAACGTCCGGAATGCAGGACTTTACGGGAAAAACGAGGTGAACGATGACGGACAGGGAAGATGAACGCTGGATGGAAATGGCGATTGTCGAAGCGACACGCGCCTATGACCTGGGCGAGGTTCCGATTGGCTGCGTCATCGTCAAGGATGGGCGCTGCATCGGCAAAGGCTACAACCAGGTGGAAACCCTGAAGGATGCGACAGCCCACGCGGAAATCGTCGCCATCGGGGCCGCTTCCGCCGCACTCGAAAACTGGAGACTTTCGGGAGCGACACTCTACGTGACGCTTGAACCATGCCCGATGTGTGCCGGCGCCATCTTGAACAGTCGGATTTCCCGGGTTGTCTATGGCTCTCCCGACAGGCGCTTTGGCGGCTGCGGCACGACCATCGACGTCCTGTCTGACAACGCCATCGGACAGAAGGTCCTTTTGACCGGAGGCGTGAAGGCTGCGGAATGCCTTGGCCTCATCCAGGCGTTTTTTATGGAAATGCGCCAGAAGAAAGGCGATTCCGGCGCAAAGCCTCCCAAAAATCCGGTTTCTTAATTTTATCTTTGCCCTATGCCCGTCTTTGAAATTCCAGCTGTCAGAAAATTGGGTGCGGTTTGCCCGACCGCCGTCCGGTTTCTCGAAATCTCGCTTTTTGCCGCCTTTTCACTAGTCTTTCTCGCTTGCGAGGACAGAAACGTCCAGCTCGGTTTCAACACGCAAAATCCGACGCCCGAGGACTACGAACTGAAAAGTTCCTTCCAGATTCTCGAAAACGCCTCGGAGCGGGGACTTGCCGATTCGGGACAGTCCATGACCGCGCAACTGGACTTGCGGGTCCATTCGGAACTTCTTTCCGCCTACGACGACGGAACGGGACGCTTCCTGCTTCGGGTGGATTCCGCGACTTACGTTTCGGACGGTCGCTCCGTCGAGGAGACGGATCATATCGAGCGTTACCTGAAGACCCAGTCGGTCCAATACAAGATGGGAGGAGACGGCGAAATGTGGGCTGTCCAGCTCGACGAAATGGTCGCCTTGCCCGATATCGGGGACGTGGATGTCCGGAAAATCTTTCTGAAGGTGCAGCCCGTGCTTCCGGCAAGCCCCGTATCCGTCGGCGATTCGTGGGAACGCCAGCAGATGCTTACCGACGACCGCGGAAAGACGTGCGTCGTGTACAAGTGGTTCAAACTGGAGGAGCTTTTCGACCGCGAAGGGACGAATCTCGCCCGGCTGAAAATGAATGTCCGCTATCGCCAGAATACCGAAGACGATTTGCAGATTACGGAAAGTCCCGACTTTGTCCTTGGAACGGGAACCGTCCTTTTTGACGTTCTCGCCGGAAAGGTCGTCGAAGGGGATCTGCTTGTCGAAGGAAAGCTGCGCGTTATCGACAAGAAGAGCGGCGATACCATTCCCGACGTGCGCGTCCGTCAAAAGCTTTCGCTCCGGAGGATTCTTCCGTGACGCGTCTGTTCCTTATCCTTCTTTTCTGTAGCGCGTCGTTTGCCGTTACGCCTTTTCCGCAGGCCAGGCACCACAGGGTGGTGCTTTCCGAGCGATCGTCGCCCTATCTGCTGGAATCGAGCTTTGTCCTTTCGGAAAGCGACACGCTCCTTGTCGAACCCGGCGTCGAGGTTTTTTTTAGCGGCTACGCAAAGCTCTATCTGCGCGGAACGGTCCTCATCGAAGGCTCGGCGGAAAAGCCCGTCGTCTTTCTTTCCGCGGATTCGACGGAATCCTGGAACGGTCTGTATTTTTCGACGGGGGAACGCTATTTTCGCGTGACGCACTTGCGCATCGAGAACGCCTTTCGAAACACGATTATCCGTTCCCGGGGAATTTTCGAGAATGTCGAGTTCGTCAATAACTATTATGGGCTCTGGGTGGAAAATTCTCCCGGATTCGAACTTTTCGGCTGCGATTTTTCCCGCAACCGCTTTGCCCTTTCTGTCGGGGTCGGAACGGTCCGCTTCCGGAACACGAAAATACACGACAATGTCTTTGGCCTCTACCTTTATCGGGGAACGTCCTTTGACGGCGACGGCAAGCTTGTCTTGAACAATCTGGAAGCGGACATTCGAAAGGAATCCGACGAAATGGCGGCAAAGGGTCGCAAGGTTTCGAAGAACGTCTGGCAGCGCATCGAGGCCGAATTCTAGGGGTCGAAAGTGGAAGAATCGTTTCGCAGGGCTATTCGGAAAATGACGGGTTCGAGCTTGCTTGGATCGGGCTTCCGGCTGGACCGCGCTTCGGAACTTTCTAGCCTTTCGCAGGCGATGGATGTCCGATGGTCTATCGCCCTGAACGAACACCTGGACGCTGCGGAATCGAGACCGGAAGAAATGATGTCCGGGAGCGAAATGATTTCGAACGGATCTCTCGCCTGGAAGCTCGCCGCGGAGGATTTTCCGGTCATTCTCGACGAATATCGTCTCAAGTTTCGGGAATTCCGCTTCAAGTGGATGCAGCGATTCGCCACGGACGAAATGACCCGGATGCTGTCGCAAAACCAGTATATTCTGCAGGGTGAAGGCGGCTGGTTCTTTTCCGCAAACGCGGAGAAGCTTCGCAACCTCTACTTCTCCACGATTCACCTCATGGTGGGAGACGCCGAAAAGCTGCTGGTAAACCTTTCCGGTCGCGTGGAACATATCCAGGACAAGCTGTCGAAAATGTGGTATCGGGAAAGCGCCCTTGACGCGGTCTCCAAGATCTTGCCGTCGCTCGAAGCGGCACTCCGTTCTAGCGAGTATTCCCTGACGTCGCGTCTGCGCGCTTCGCTGGCAAGCATTGCCCGAAAGCGCTTCATGGCGGAATTCAAGCCTTCCCGCGAAAGGAAGTGCTATCCGTCTGCGCGGTCCTGCGCGAAGAATCTGGGCGCGAACAGTTCGAACATCGCCTACGAAAACGCGTTTCTCGCCTTTACGGATGACTTTTGCGACTATGCGGAAGGCGTCACGCTCTATATCGGAAAATGGTATTCGGAAAAATGGCTCTTGTATCTGCGCGGCTTTTCTCGCGGACAGTTGGATCTTTTTACCCATAAAACCACGGAGTAAAAATGAAGAAATCTCTTTGGACGTTGCTTGTTTCTTTAATCGGAGCGGTGGTTCTTGTCTCCGGGGCGTTCTATTTCGGCGCGCCTCTCTTTGGCTGGCTTATCATGGTCGCCATTTTCCTTATCTATCTGCTCTCCGCCTGGAAAGTGTTCCGCGCCATTTGCCAGATTGCCGAAGAGCGCAAGCTCGCCTTCGAGTACGCTTCGCTCTATGAAGCGGGGCGTTCGCCTTCGGACGCGGAAATCGAAAGAGCCGGTGGCCTGAACGGGAGAATCCGGTTCTTGCGCTCCCTGTCTTCGCGAAAGGTTCTTTTCCAGGTCCAGGACCTGCCGTTTCTCAAGACGACATGGGCAGCCGAGGAAGAAAGTTCCGTACGGAGCGGCGGCGGGGTCGTCGTCCTGCTCGGCCTGATGGGGACTTTTTTCGGCTTGATGCTCTCGATCAATGCGGCGGGAAGCGCCATCGATTCGAACGCGACTTCGGAAACGACGCTTGGCATCATCCAGAACATCTTTTCGAGCATGAAGGGTATTTTCGGGTCGTCTCTCTGCGGTCTCTTTGCCGCGCTGATCCTGAACGCTATCCATTCCCTGTACGAAGCGGATCGGGAATCCTGGATTTCCGAATTGGACCGTTTCACCTTGCTCTATCTGGTTCCGAAGAGCGGCTCCGCGGAAAATGCCCTCGCGAGTGAAATCCGGGAACTCGCGTGCTCGCTAAAAGGCGCGGAAGACAGGCGCTCTAGCGAATTCCGGGAACTGCTCGACGCTTCGAAGTCCGCGGACGATGCGCGCTTTGCCGCAGTGGAAAGGGGCATTGCCGAAATGCAGTCGTCCCTTGCCGAAAGTCTTCTGAAAACGGGAGAGGAAACGCTACGGCGTCTTTCGGAATCGCAAGAATCCGCGCTTCTCGGAATGCGGACCGTGATTCAGAAAATGTCGGAGGATTTTTCTGTCGCCGGGAAAAACGCCGCAACGTCTCTGCTTGAATCCGGGACCGTGGTGACGGAAAAGCTCCGCGATTCGCTTTCCGCGGTGACCGGTGGACTTTCCGAGGAAATGCAGAAGCTGTCTTCGAGCGTCCAGTCGATTGAATCCGGCGTGGTGAACGGGCTCGAAAAGGAAATTTCGAATCTTTCCTCCAGCGTGTCGTCGTCGATTTCGAACCACTTGGACCTCCAGATGCAAAATTCCGGAGAAAGATGGGACCGCTTCATGGACGCTCTCCAGGCTTCGACGGAAAAAGTTGCCGAAGCGGAACGCCAGGGTCTCGAAATTCTGCGTACCGTGGCCGAAGATGTCGCCGCCAAGGCGAATTCGTCAACGGTCGGGCTTTCCGATTCCGTTTCCCGAGAAATCGAAAGTCTCTCGCAAAAGGTCCAGGCTTCGTTCGCGGAACTTGCGCGTTCTTCGGAATCCCTTGTCTCGTCGCAGCAGTCGCTCATTTCGGGTATCGATTCCCGCGTCGCCAAGGAAAACGAATCTTCGGAAGCGCTCGCGTCGGGTGTCGCCGAAGCGGCAAGGCTCATGCGCGTAAACCAGTCGGAACTTTCGGCTAATCTCGAAATGTTCGGCAAGGGAATCGAAACGGTCCTTTCGAAACTTTCCGGGGATGTTCCCGAACGCGAAAACGAACAGAACTTTATCGAGCGGCTAAATTCCGCATTGCGGTCGTTCGAAGAACGCTCGGGCGAAGTCCTTCTCGAAAACGCCTTGAAGACGCAGGAAATCCTGCTCGAAATCCTGGACCAGGTTCAGAAGGCTCCCGCAAAGCCGAAGGCGGAATAGTCCATGGCGAAGCGTCGCGAAGAAAGCCACTGGCTTGTTTTTACGGACCTGACCGCCGGTCTTTTGTCTCTCTTCATCCTGGCCTTTGTCGCCATGACGACGATGAAGGAGAAAAAGGCGGAAGCGCTAACCCGTACGGAGCAGGAAGTCGTCAGTTGCCAGGAGGAAATGCGCCGGGTCGCGAAGGAAAGAAACGCGCTGCTTTCGCAAAGCCTCAAGTCCTCTCTCGAAAAGGGAATCATCGCTCTCGAAAACGGAAACATCCTGATCCAGGCGTCGCTGCTCTTTCCGCGAAACGGGGCGGACTTGACCGCCGAGGGAATATCCTACATCAAGTCGATAGGCAAGGGCTTGCAGGACGTCCTCGACACGGGCGATGCGATAATGGTTTCCGGATTTACGGATGACACGCCGACCAATTCCCCGACCTATACGAACTGGAATCTTTCGACGGAACGCGCGGTGAACGTCGTGAAGACCCTCATCGACCAGGGCTTTCCGCCCGAACGGCTCTTTGCCGCGGGATTTGGGGAATTTCATCCGAGGGTGCCGAACACGAGCGAAGAGAACCGCCAGCGAAATCGTCGCGTGGAAATCGGGATTACGCCGATTCGCAAGTCAAGTACCGAGCCTGTCGGAGAAGCGGCGCGATGAACGGACCGCTTGACGCCGAATACGGTTCGGTAAGGAATCGGGTCGATGCGCTCCGCAAGAAGGATCGCTTGCCGTTTTGGCGACTGGTCTTTGCCGACTTCCTGCTTTCCCGGATTGCCGATTACTTGACGCTTCACGAGGATGCCGAGGCTTCCGATGCTATCGGGCGACTGAATCGCTGGGTGGACCTGCACGAAAGGGAACTCTCCCTGTCGGAAAAGCCGGAGGAAATCCATGTCTCGCTCTGGAACAGGGAATCCCTGGAAAGGGAAGTTGCCGATTTTCAAAAGAAGCTTTCGTCGAAAAAGTATCTGATTCCTGTCGCGGAACGCATTTCGTTTACAAGCAATATCGAAAAGGCGCAAAAGCTTATCGAGAACGGCGAATTTGACAACGCCTACTCCGAACTGTTCGCCTTGCGCTCGCAGCTGGTTTCCCGTCTGCACCGTTCTTATCGGGCTCGCGCAGCCATGATGCTTTACGGAAACCGCCAGACAGGCTTTGGGCATTCTCCGGCGGGAACGGTCGTGGGACCTTACAACGCGGAGCATACCCTGGAAAATGCGCTTTCGCTGGTCGGCGAACGGGACGCTATCTGGGTGGAAGATTTTCTGGAACTCTATAGCGACATTTCGAAAATTGCGGAGCGCCTTGCTCCGGCAGAACGCAAGCACCGCTAGCGCCATATACCCCTTCGGGGTATTTTTTAGTATATTTGCCCTGAAAACCGTCTCTCGGACAGGGAGGCGAAAAAAGAGGTTCGCTATGGTAGGCAAGGCTTGCGACTGCAAAGACTGTAAAATCAAGCATCGCGACGAAGCGGAAATCCGGCAGCTGGTTTCCCGTCTGAATCGGGTCGAAGGACAAATCAAGGGTATTCGGAGAATGCTGGAAAAGGATGCCTACTGTACGGACATCCTGGTACAGGTCTCGGCGGCGAATGCGGCGCTTAACGCTTTCAACAAGATGCTCCTCGCGACGCACATTCGGACTTGCGTCGCAAGGCATGTGCGCGAAGGCGACGATTCGGTAATCGACGAGCTTGTCGAAATTCTTCCCAAACTGATGAAATGAAACCAAGGAGCTTACGATGCTAAACGCAATCATCATTCTGCTTATTCTCGCAGCGATCGTTTTCGCTGTCCGTTCGTCCATCCGGCATTTCAAGGGACAGGGTTCCTGTTGCGGTGGCGGTGGCGGAAAAACGGTTTCGACGGAAAAGACGCTGGAAGGAAACGTTGTCTGCGAAAAGACGGTAACCGTCGAGGGAATGGTCTGCAAGAATTGCGCCGCGCACGTGCAGAACGCGCTGAATTCCCTACAAGGCGTCGCCGCCAAGGTAAATCTGAAAAAGGCCGAAGCCCATGTCCGTGCGGTTCGGGATGTTTCGGACGAGGAAATTCGGAAGGCTCTGTCCGATGCGGGGTATGGAGTCGGGAAAATCGCAAACCGCTAGCCTTGTGGAGAAAAGATGGAAAAGTTTCGCGTCATCGGAATGTCGTGTGCCGCCTGTGTCGCCCGTGTCGAAAAATCCGTTCGAAATGTTTCCGGCG
Source organism: Candidatus Methanomethylophilaceae archaeon (assembly GCA_963629575.1). Lineage (GTDB taxonomy): Bacteria > Fibrobacterota > Fibrobacteria > Fibrobacterales > Fibrobacteraceae > Hallerella. The sequence goes on along the minus strand of CAVGIM010000004.1, from coordinate 7,492 downwards.
TGTCGTCCTGTTCGGCGAGCCTCCTTGCCCATAGCCTGCTCGTAGAAGGGAACTTCGAAAATTCGGATGTCGTGCGCGCAGTCGAAAAGGCGGGCTATGGAGCGTCTCTCTGGGAAAGCGAGTCTTCGGACGGTGCGTCGGAACGGAACTTGCTTCTTGACAGGGAATCGCCTCTTCTCTGGAAGCGCTTTGCCGCTTCGATAGCCTTTCTCTTGATCCTGCTCTATATCAGCATGGCAAGTCCGCTTCTGGGTTTACCGCTTCCGCCCTGCTTTGCGCGCTATGCGCTTCTCGGCGGTTCCGTCCAGATGGTTCTTGCGCTGATTGTTCTCTTCATCAATCGGAAATTTTTCGTAAGCGGCTTTCGGGCTCTCTTTCACGGCGGACCGAACATGGACACGCTGGTTTCCCTAGGGGCAGGCGCTTCGTTTGTGTACAGCTTCGCGACGCTTTTCCTTTCGGAAGGAAAGTCTCTCTACTTTGAAACGTCGGCGATGATCGTTACGCTGATCACCCTCGGAAAATGCCTGGAATCCATGTCGAAGGGCAGGACGACGGACGCATTGAAAAGCCTTGTAAGGCTTACCCCCAAAACGGCAAACGTGATCCGGGATGGAAACGAAATCGCAATCGAGGCGTCTCGGGTGAAGGAAGGGGACATCTTTGTCGTAAAACCCGGCGAAAGCGTTCCCGTCGATGGTATCGTCCTGGAAGGCGCATCCGCCGTCGATGAATCCGCGCTTTCCGGCGAGAGCATCCCTGTCGATAAGGAAGCGAACTCCCTTGTCAGCGCGGCGACTCTCAACCAGAACGGCTTCTTGAAATGCAGGGCCATTCGGGTCGGGCGCGACACGACGCTTTCCAAGATAATCCAGATGGTGAGCGAGGCTTCGGCGACAAAGGCGCCTATCGAAAAAATCGCGGACAGGGTTTCCGGAATCTTTGTTCCGGCTGTCATCCTCGTTTCGCTTGTGACGTTTTCCGTGTGGAAATTTCTGGGGGCCGACTTCTCGTTTGCGCTTTCCCACGCAATCGCGGTTCTCGTCGTGAGCTGTCCGTGTGCGCTTGGCCTTGCGACGCCTGTCGCCATCATGGTCGGGATGGGAAAGGGCGCAAAAAACGGGATCCTCTTCAAGACGGGAACCGCCCTGGAAGAAGCGGGTCGAATTCGGATTGTCGCGCTAGACAAGACGGGAACGATCACGCGGGGAAAGCCTGTCGTGACGGATATTGTCCCGAACGGAATGTCTTCGGAAGATTTTTTGGCGATTGCCGCATCGATTGAAATGCGGAGCGAGCATCCCTTGTCGAAAGCGATTCTCGCCAAGGCTGCGGAACTTTCTCTCGAAGTCTCGGAACCGGAGGCCTTCACGGCAAGGTCCGGACTGGGGGTCGAGGCGCTTGCCGCGGGCAAAAAGGCGTTTGCCGGAAATCTGGACTTCATCCGTTCCAAGGTTTCGCTGGATTCTTCCGTGGAGGATTCGCTTTCGAAATTCGCCGACGAGGGAAAGACTCCGATTATCTTTGCGGACGAAAGCGCCTTTCTCGGAATCATCGCCGTGGCGGACGAACTGAAAGAAGATAGTGCTGCCTCGATTTCCGAACTGAAGAAAATGGGAATCTACACGGTCATGCTCTCGGGGGACAACAAGAGAACCGCTTTGGCTGTCGCGAAAAAGGCCCGTGTCGATGAAGTCATCGCCGGGATTCTTCCGGGAGAAAAGGCGAATGAGATTCGGCGTTTGCAGGCTAGGGGAAAAGTCGCGATGGTCGGGGACGGGATAAACGATGCGCCCGCGCTCGTACAGGCAAATGTCGGCATGGCGATTGGAGCGGGAACGGACGTGGCGATCGACGCGGCGGACATCGTGCTGGTAAACAGCGGCCTGGAAGATGTTACGGCGGCGATTCGCCTGAGCCGAGCGACCCTTTGGAACATCCGGGAAAATCTTTTCTGGGCGTTTTTCTACAATGTCGCCCTGATGCCGCTTGCCGCCGGAGTCTATTATTCCATCAATGGCTGGTCCATGCATCCGGTTCTCGGGGCCTGCGCCATGAGCCTGTCGAGCTTTTGCGTCGTGATGAACGCGCTACGATTGAATTTCAGGCGAATCCGATCGGAACACAGGGAACGCTAGGAAGGAATCGCACCTTACCCTTTCTTTTTTCCGGTTTCCCTCTCGAGAATCTTTTTCGCTTTCCGGAATTCTTCCTTGACGGAAGTTTCGCCGGTTCCGCCTTCGATGTTTCGGCGATGAACGGAGTAGGCGAATGTCAGCTTCTTTTTCACGCCTTTCGGATCGGGAACGCCCTTGCTTTTCCATTCCTCGTCGGGAAGGTCGGTGAACTGTTCGCCAAGCCTTGCCGCTTCGCCGACAAGGCTCCCGACGATTCGGTGCGCATCGCGGAAGGGAATCCCGTCTTCGACCAGAATATCGGCGAGATCCGTCGCGAGGAGCGCAGGGAGCATTTTGCCTTCCATCTTGTCGAAGTTCCACGTGGCGCTTTCTATCGCTTCTTTCATGACGCGGAGAATGACCTTTGCCGTGTGGACGCTGTCGAAAACGGGCTGCTTGTCTTCTTGCAGGTCGCGGCTGTAGGAAAGCGGAGCGCCCTTGACTAGCGTGAACATCGCGCTGAAGTTTCCGAGCATTCGGCCGGACTTTCCGCGGATGAGTTCCATCGAATCGGGATTCTTCTTTTGCGGCATCATCGAGGAACCGCTCGAAAACGCGTCGGACAGGGTAAGGTAGCCGAATTCGCTCGAACTCCAGATGACAAAGTCTTCGGCATAGCGGCTGAGCGTGCTTGCGACAATCGACAGGTCGCTCAGGAATTCAAGCGCCATGTCCCGGTGGCTTACCGCATCGATGCTGTTTGCGCTCGGGCGTTCGAATCCCAGTTCCCTCGCGACAAGCATCCGGTGATAAGGGAACGCGGAACCCGCCATCGCGCCGCTTCCGAGCGGGAGTTCCGTGTGCAGGGAGAGAAAGTTCTCGAGTCTTTTGACGTCGCGGGAAAGCGCAAAGAAGAGGCTCATCAGGTAATGGCTGAAGAGAATGGGCTGCGCCTGCTGCAAGTGCGTGTAGCCGGGCATTAGCTTTCCGTAATTCTTTTCGGCGACGGCAAGCACGGTCGCTTGCAGCTCGATGACAAGCGTTCGAATCTCTTCGGCGCGGTGTCGCATGTAAAGCTTGAAGTCCGTGGAAACCTGGTCGTTCCGGCTTCTGCCCGTGTGGATTTTTTTTCCGAGGTCTCCGATGCGTTCCGTGAGGACCCGCTCCACGGCCATGTGGACGTCTTCGTCCGTGGGGAGCCAGAGGTTCTTTCCGCTGCGGACGTCATCGAGAATGCCGAGAAGTCCCTTGCGGATTTTTGCGTAGTCCGCCTTGCTCAGGACGCCCGATTCCACAAGACCCTTGCCGTGTCCAAGAGAACCCTGGATATCTTCTTCCAGAAGTTCCTTGTCAAAATCCAGGCTAAAGCTCAGGTCTATCATGCTCTGGGCCATGCCACAGTCGAATCGACCGTCCCACATCATTTTTTTGCCATTCTTCTTGGCCATGCAAATCCTCGTTTTTGTATATCGCAAAGATAAAAAATGTCGGGTCATAGACCGTTGCCCTGGAACGAAAACGATTATCGATTCCAGCCGGAATGTCCGTCGCCGTAAGAAACGGGACCGCTTTCGTCGTCGCAAGCTCCCGAGTGGCGCGTACCGAGAAAACGCTTCATCTTTTGAAGCTGAAAGTAAGCGGCTACGTCATCGTCGGGCGTAAAGGCTTGCTGTTTTTGGGTGTCGTCTTTCATCGGTCGGGAAATCCTTGTGAAACGTTCCATTGGGGCTTCGCGCCGTCGGCGGCGTTTTTGTACAAATTATTTTCCTCAGGCGTGTAAATCTCGTTTTCCGTTTCCATGCTAACGTTGTCCGTCCAGAGTTCGCATTGGGTCATCACCGTCTGGACGGCGTCTTCCATTCCCTCGGGCGGATACTTGTGTTTTTTCAGCAGTTTTTTGATTGCCATGCGCATGTGGGCGCGGGCGCTATCTTTTTTTTGCCAGTCGATGGTTTTATTCTTTCGTAAATTTTCCGTGAGTTCTTTGGTTATCGCGATAAGTTCGCTGTTTTCGTAAAAGTCCTTGATCGCCTGCGGACGCGTGAGCGCATCGTAAAACGCAAGTTCTTCTGCGGAAAGGCCGAGGGCGTCGCCTTCTTTTTGCGCTTCGGCCATGTCGTGGGCCATTTTCAAAAGTTCTTCGATGACTTCTCCGTTGGTGAGCATCCCGTTCAGGTATCGGTTCATCGCCTGCTGCAAAATGACGCTGAACTTTTCGGACTTGACCACGTTCGTGCGGCGGTAAAGGCGCACCTGTTCTTCGATCAGCTTGCGGAGCATTTCTAGAGCGAGATTCTTCTCTTTCATTTTGGCGATTTCGGCGAGAAACTTTGCGTCGAAGAGCGAAACGCTGGATTTAAAATCCGAAAAGAGATTGATGACGCCATCGCTCTGGATGCAGCCTTTCAAAAGCTCGTTAATCTGCTCGTTGATTTCTTTGAGCGAAACTTTTCCGTGTCCGGAATAGGTGAATCGCAAAACCATCACGCGGACTGCGCCAAAGAATTCCGCTTCCATGCGCTCCCGTTTTTGTGCAATCGAAGCGCAGAGCGACAGCGCCTGGCCGAGCATCATCGCTTCTTTCTGGAAGGCTTCGCGGTTTTGGGTGCGGGAGATGTCCAGGATAAAGTTGGTCGCCGCGGTAACGCATCGGTTGAGCTTTAAATGGGAATTGCTCACGGCATCGCTGGAATCAAATCCGTGGAAAAGGTCTTTGCAAATTTGCAGTTTTTCCTGAAACTTCGGATACGCAGTGCGGGCAACGTCCATTTCGCCGTAGTTTTTTCGGTCGCGAACGGTGTAATCGTTCATCGCCTGTTTCAACGCTTGCGCGATGCCGATATAATCGACGACAAGGCCGCCTTCCTTGTTCTGGAAAACGCGGTTCACTCGGGCAATCGCCTGCATCAAGTTGTGTCCTTCCATCGGCTTGTAAACGTACATCGTCGCGAGCGATGGAACGTCAAAACCCGTCAGCCACATATCGACGACAATCGCAATCTTGAGCGGACTTTCGTTGTCCTTAAAGGCTCGTGCCTTTTTTTCGCGGTCCTGCCTGTTGCCCACGATACCGTGCCATTCGCTCGGATCTTGATTGCTTTCGGTCATGACGACAGCAATTTTTTCGTCCCAGTTCGGACGCAGTTCCAGGATTTTTTTGTAAATCGCCATGGCGATGGTACGATTGTAAGCGACGATCATCGCTTTTCCGGTCAGCAAATCGGCACGGTAATTTTCGTAGTGTCCGATGATGTCGGAGACCAAGGATTGTATTGCTTGCGGATTCCCGAGGACCGCTTCCATTTGTCCAAGGTCGCGCTTGCTTTTTTCAATTGCCTCCGGGTCCGCGTTTTTTGCAAGGAGGTCGTATTTTTCGTCGAGAAGCTTGAGCGTTTCTTCGTTAAAGTGAAGTTTGACGACGCGGCTTTCGTAGTACACAGGGCGCGTGGCGCCATCGGCCACAGCCTGTGTCATGTCGTAAATGTCGATGTAGTTCCCGAAAACTTCTTGCGTACTGCGGTCTTTTTTGGAAATCGGCGTACCGGTAAAACCGATGTAAGTTGCATTCGGCAAACTGTCGCGAACGATGCGCGCAGAACCGATGGAACGCTTGGCGACGCTGTTCCCGTCTTTGTCCTTGACGACTTTCACCTTTTCGGTTAAGCCGTATTGGCTGCGATGCGCTTCGTCGACCATCACGACAATGTTCTTGCGATCCGAAAGAGCCTCGTCGGATTCTTCGAACTTTTGCATCGTCGTGAAAATGATGCCGTTCGCCTTGCGACCGTCCAGCAGTTGCCTTAAATGTTCGCGCGATTCCGCCTGCACAGGAATTTGTCGCAAAAAGTCGCTGCATTTTAAAAATTGCCCGAAAAGCTGATCGTCCAAATCGTTGCGGTCGGTAATGATGACAATCGTCGGGCTTTCTAAAGCGCTTTCTAGCAAGTGCGCGTAAAAGACCATCGACAGCGACTTGCCCGAACCCTGCGTGTGCCAAAATACGCCGCCTTTTCCGTCGGTACGCGTTGCGCGCTTTGTCGATTCAATCGCTTTTTTTACTGCGAAATACTGGTGGTATGCCGCAAGAATCTTGAAGGTCTTCACGCCTTCGTTTGAAAAGCAGATGAAGTTTTGCAAAATGTCTAGCAGGCGTTCCTTTTGAAACATGCCTTCGAAGAACGTGTCGAATTCGGCGACGTTGCCGGTTTCTTTTTCGCCGTTCCTTGTTTTCCATTCCATAAAGCGGTCTTCGCCGCTTGTAATGGTTCCCGCCTTGGATGTAAACTGGTCGCTCATCACGCAAATGCAGTTGTAGATAAAAAGGCTTGGGACCTCTTGCATGTAGTTCTTTATCTGCAGGTAAGCTTCGCTCGCGCTGGTTTCTTCGCGACTGGGGGACTTGAGTTCAAAAAGGACAACGGGAATGCCGTTGACAAACAGAATCACGTCGGGCCGCTTGTTCGATTTTTCGACGACGGTCCACTGATTTGCCATGATGAAACTGTTGTTGCTTGCGTTTTTAAAATCGACCAGGTAAATGATTTCGGACTTGTTTTCTCCTTTGTCGGAATACGTTACCTGCACACCGTTCTGCAGGTAATCCGTAAAGAGGAAATTCTGTTTTACAAGGTCGTTGTTTTCAAAATGGCGCAGCTTGTTGAGCGCTTCGGACAGGGCCTTCGGATGCGCGTGCGGATTGATGCGATGAATCGCCGCTTCCAGCTCGGCTTCGTAAAGCGGATCGTGGAAGTCTCTTTCGATATCGGGTCCATAGCGATATTCCCATCCCAGCTTATCGCGGAACAGTTCGATGATACTTTGCTCGTAGGCGTTTTCGTCGAGAAAGGACATGGACTAAACTTCCTCCATGGGAAATTTAATCAATTTTGAGTGGGAAGAGGAATGTGTATGGACTTATAGAGACTTGATTTCTTCAGGGGTAAGGCCAGTTATTTCCATGATGACATTTATGGAAATACCCTTGTCGCGGAAACCCTTGGCAAGCTCCTGCTTTGCTGCTTCGGCACCTTCTTCGCGACCTTCCTTGAATCCATGCTTGTAGCGGAGATTGAGTTCCTGTTCCAGAGTCATATAAGCCTTCCTTGCAGCGGGATCCATACGGTACTTTTCGACCAGCTCATGAATGCGCTTTATCTTTTCGGATTCGCACTTCTGGGTGGCGAAATACTGCATGTACTCTCGAGTTGCCCCGTCGTTCATATCGGAGTACTTCTTAAAGGTCACCTCTAAAAATACATCAAACATCAAGAAAGTCAACTCCCTGGTCTACTTTCCTGTCTTTTAGTGGCCGGCAGAGGGCTCCGTCCCCGTCAATCCCGGTCCTTTCGGACCGTTTTCGCCCTTTCCGGGGCGTC
>CAVGIM010000003.1:0-91012 GCA_963629575.1 Candidatus Methanomethylophilaceae archaeon | reverse complement strand
CCCTCGCCGGGTAGGCCTGTCTGCCGACAGGCAGGCGCACCCTCCGCCGCCAGGCGGAAACAGTTCGCTTCGCGAAAAAAAGCCTAGACGTGAAACGTCAAAAGCCTTTCGGCAAAAAGTAAAAAGCCCGCTCTGCGACTCTAAGCTCCAAGTTCTCTGAACTAAGCTCTGATAAGCTCTGAACCCCTCTACGTTCCCAGAGAATCCGACGGGGCCTTGGGCGCTCCGGACGTCGAAGAGTCGGGAGTTCCAACCGGGTGCGGAGGCACGACCGTTTCCCCGTTCAAGACTCGTTCCAGGATTTCCGCCGCCTGCAAGAATTCGTTGGAATCCGAGCAACCTTTCGTCCCCAGGATTTTTTGCAGATACTGTTTCTGGAGCGGAACATCGCCCTCTGTCGCGGCAAGACCGGAAAGCTTGAAAAGAGACGCACACGTCTTGGGCGCATCCGGGAACTGCTTCGCGACACGTCCAAACACGACTTTCGCCTTGTCCGGCTGGTTCGCGTCCGCAAGGCACACGCCCATCCAGTAGAGCGCATCGCTTGCGATTGTCCCCGTCTTGGTCTCTTCGTAGATTTGCTTGAATTCCGAATAGGCGAGCTTGATATCTCCGCGGTGATAGTCCGCACGGGCCGTGTTGAACAGGGAATCCAGCACCTGCAACTTTTCCGCGGAAATCGTCGCGCTGTCGGCAGGAACCTCGACAGCCTGACCATTCACCACAACCTTTTTCGAAAGGATCTTGTCGGACTTTCCGAGCAGGAGATCGAGCCTGTAGAGCAACTCTTCGTGATGACTGTCGGCACGGTCTCCCATGTCCGCAACCTTCGAGGAAAGCATCGCAAGCTCCACTTTCATCCGCTTTTGAACAAGCCCGAGGGAATCGACGATTTGCGTCAAGGAATCCATCTTTTTACGATACGCTTCCGCAGAGGCAACCATTTCCTTCTTGACATCGCCCTTGACATCGTCGCCGACCGCTTTCATTTCCTTGGTGCGGAGAACGGTGATGCTAGAACAGGACGTAAGCGTAAACGCAAGGAAAAACATTCCAAAAACAAGTCGTTTCATAGAGACCCTTTCCATTCGGACCGAAAGAATTTCGATCCTTTTTGCCTTACTTTCTGATATTGACCTTGAAATTGGCCCGACGGTTCTGCGCATAGGCTTCTTCCGATTCTCCGGCGACCTTGGGCTTTTCCTTGCCAAAGCTGACCGTTTCCATGCGGTCTCCACCGACACCATAGGCAGAAAGGAATTCCTTCACCTTCATCGCGCGCTTGCTTCCGAGCGTCATGTTGTAATCCTCGGTACCGCGCGCATCCGTATGACCTTCGACGACGATGACGAAACGCGGTTCCTTGAGAAGAATGTCGCCGACTTGCGTAAGGATTTCCTTGGCCTTTTCGGTCAATTCGGATCTGTCGAAATCGAAATACACATCGTCGGACATCAGCTGGTTTATCAACTTTTCGACACGGGCGCGTTCCGCTTCCAGGCGCTCCGCTTCGAGGCGTTCCGATTCCAGACGGGCGCGTTCGATCGAATCCGCTTTCGCCTTGGCGAGTTCCGCGGAATCCTGTGCGGGCTGCACCGCCGTCGGTTCTTCCTTGACGACCGGATTAACCGGCGGTTTCTTCTTTGAACAGGCGACCATCGAGAAGGCCGCGAAAGAAGCGAGGGAAATCAAGAGGAGCTTTTTCATGGTTACCATCCTTGCATTTGTTGAGAATTGTTCTTTTGTCGTTCCGGAGAATACCAGGACCACGTGGGAGACGTATTGTCCCCGCTGTTCGTAATGCGCGCAACGCCGGAACCGTCTTTTCGCATCATGTAAATCTGGTGAGAGCCGGAGCGGTCGCTCGAAAAGGCGATGAGCATTCCATCCGGAGACCATGTCGGGTGCTCGTTGTTCCCCGCATTGCTTGTCAATTGCACAATGTCCGATCCGTCGATCGCACAGGTGTAGATATTCATCTTGCCGTTATCCATGGACGTATAGACAATACGGTCTCCCGTCGGGGACCACGAAGCGCGTTCGTTGTAATTTCCCATGAAGGTGACGCGCCGGACATCGCTTGCATCCTTTCCCATCACGTAGATCTGCGGCTGACCGCCCCGATCGCTCGTATAGAGGATTTCCGATCCGAACGGACTCCATGACGGACTGACCTGGGACGCGCGCCCAAACAGGAGCTTCCGGCTTTCGCCCGTTTTCGGGTCGCCAAGATAAAGCGTTGTCCTGTTCCCGTGAATCGATGCGAAGAGAAGTTCTCCCGTTTTCGGATTTACCGCCGGGCTAAAGGTCTGGGACTTGTCCGGAAAGAGCCTGCGTTCCCGACTGGAATACAGTTCCCTTTCGAAAAGTTGCGCCTTGCCGTTTCGGAAACTCACATAGACAATCGCCCCGTTGTCCTTTGTCCATGCGGGCATCGTATTGATTGTCGTGTCATGCGTCAGCTGGCGCCGGTTATAGCCGTCGTAATCCGCAACGACTATCTGCTTCTTTCCGTCGATTTTCGACACCCAGGCTATCTGCGTCGAAGCGACTCCGTATTCCCCCCAGAGCTGCTTCACGACCTTATCGACAAAATCGTGCAATGCCCTCCGAAGGTCTTTCTGCAGCACGGTGTAGGATTCCCCGAGAAGAAGATCCTTTGTCTGCGTCGCATAGAGAAAGCACGAAAGCTTCACGTTCGGACCGGGCACGTCTTCGAGCTTTCCCGTCACGTAAAACTTCGCCCCCGCCCGGACAAAGGTCACCATCTTGAACTTGGGGCTTTCCACCACGGAAAAGCGACCGGAAAGTTCGAAATCCCGCTTGATGACTTCCTCGGGTCTCGCCGAGAGCGCTTCGAACTTTTCTGTCTGTTCAAAGGGGACAAGTCCTATCGGCATCGTGTTTTCGACAGAAATTCCCACATCGACCGAAATCGTATCGATGACGGCAAAGGCACCGGAAAAGGCAGCAAACAGGATTATGCCAAACAAGCGAAGTCTCATCATAGCAATAATACAAAGTTTCGATACCAAGGCAAACCTCTAATTCGGCGTAAAGTTAAAATTGAGCGAAAGTGCCGGGGCGCGATAATTCGACGGAAGTTCCGGCAACTTGGATATTCGGATAGCCCGCATCGAAAGATGATCCCATGTCTTGTTTCCCGACGAACGCTTGAGCGAAATGTCCGTGATGCTTCCGAACCTATCCACCGTAAACTGCACCGAGGTTTTCGTCGATTTGGCGACATGCAGACCGGACGGCGGGTTGAAATTCTGCATGATGATTTGCTTTAGACGTTCGAGATAGACCTGCATCAGCGGATCCATATCCACGTAGCCCACGGGATTCAAACCCGACTCCTCGGCAATGCCTTCCGGAAGGTCCATGTCGTCGGGAAGGTCCATGGATTCTTCTGCAGGCTCTTCGGAAACCTCTTCGGGAACGGGCGATTGTTCCGGTGCGGGCTTTTCTTCCTTTGCGAGCTTCGGCTCGGGCGGCATTTCCTTTTTCACCTCGGGCTTCGGCTTAGGTCTAGGCTCTTCCTTTTTCGGTTCCTTCTTTTCCTCGGGTGGTTTCTGCACGGGCTTTCGCGCCTGCCTGGGAGCGACTTTCCTTGTCTGCGACACCTGCACCAGTTCAAAGACCTTTACCGGCTCGGGTTCGCGTTCGATGCGAATGCAGTTCGCGGCGATAAATCCCAAAAGAAGAAGCGCGTGAAAAACAAGCGAAACGACGACAATCCTTACGAAGGCGCCATCCCAGCCGTTTCGAAAGAACGGAGACCGGTCCTGTTGTTCCCGATTCGCCATACCTACTTGTCGTCGTCTCCGGGGAGGGTCAAGAATCCCAGCTTGGTTACGCCCGCCTTTTGCACGAGCGAAACGACTTTCATGACGCGGCCATAGTCCACCGACTCGTCCGCATTGATGACCACGGCCATGTTTCCGTCCCACAGCGACTTGAATACGTTTCCGAAGTCCTTCGGGTTCACCTTCATGTCCGCGATATAGACTTCGTTCTGCTTGTTGATGGAGACTTTCAGGAGCTTTTCCTGTTCCATTGTCGGCGCTTCGGCCTTCGGAAGTTCCACCTTGATGCCCTGGCTCATCAGAGGCGCGGAAATCATGAACACGATGAGAATCGAAAACACGACATCAATCATGTTCGTAAGATTCATTTCCTGGTTGATAGTCCTGCTGCGACTGCGCTTCACGAAGCCTCCTATCCGGCCACTTCTTCGAGGGCGAGCAGGTCGCCGCGCTTGAAGAGGCTGAGCATCCGGCTTCCAAAGTTGTAGTAGGCGATTTCGTTTTCACCGGTCCGGGAAACAAACAGGTTGTAGGCCGCCGATGCGGGAATCGCGACCAGAAGTCCGGCAACCGTCGTGATCAGGGCCATGGCGATACCCGGAGCGACAACGGTCAAGTCCGCGGAACCGTGCTTTCCGATTTCGAAAAAGGCAACCATGATTCCCCAGACCGTTCCGAGAAGTCCAAAGAACGGGGCAAGATTCGCGCACATGCCCAAAAAGTTCACATGGCGGTTTTCGCCCAGACGGATTCCCTCGATAGACCTCTGGATGGTATCTTCCAAAAGGGATGCCCGATGCTGGATGGAATCGTAGCTTACGAAGTTGCTGAACTTGGACGCTTCGATCAGGACTTCCTCGGTGAGGCTCTTGAGCGCGCTGTCTCCGCTCGAATCGCAAAGTTCCTTCAAGTCCACGAAGCGTTCCATTTTTTCGAACTTGTGAAAAAAGAGAGCGTTGGCCCGCTGGTTCTTGCGGAAAAAGACTATCTTGACAAGGATGATTCCCCAGCAAAAAAGCGACATAAACGCCAAAATGCCGAGAATGATCATCGTCGCGACATCGGAATCGCGAAGCATCTGGACTACGGGCAAATCGATCATGGAGCCTCCAAAAAAAGTCGCTAAACAATCTAGAAAATTTAAATCGACAAAAATGTTGCTAGATTTCGAAATATGAGACTTATTCCGAACCGCCTTTGGACAGACGAAGACGAATGCGGGCTTCCTTCCGTCATCTTCCATCTCCAAAAGGACCATCATTTTCTGCATGTCCGATTCCAGGTCACGGAACCGGAGGAATGTTTTGCGGCAAGTATCGACAGGGACGGGGCAAACGCCTGGGAAGACAGCTGCGTCGAGCTGTTTGTCAAGGCGCTCGATTCCGAGACCGAATACATCAATTTCGAGTTTACGAGCAAGGGATTCTGCTACGCGGCCCGCGGCAGGGACAGGTCCCACCGACGGGAATTTCTGAAAACGCAATACGCCCGGATCTTGCGCACGGTCCAAGCGCCGGTCCGCGACGGGAAAAGCGTCTCGTGGGAAATCAAGGTTTCCATCCCGGCATTTCTTCTCGGCGCGCAAAAGCTTGCCGGACAGGAGATTCTCGGAAACATCTACAAGTGCGGAGACCGTTCGAGCCATCCGCATTACCTGATCCGCTTCCCTGTCGTTACCGAAAAGCCCGACTTTCACCAGCCGAGATTCTTCCGCAGGCTGCTGTAGGATCTTCCCGTGAAACGCCTTGCCTTCTGGGTGCTCGCCCTTTCGACCGCTCTTCTCGCCGAAAACGCGCTCTATGTTCCGTTCGGGAAGCCCGGTTTCCTGACATCCTCGTTCGGCGAGAATCGAGGAACGCGCTACCATGCGGGAATCGACTACTCGACCGACATGCGGGAAGGATTTCCGGTTATCGCCCCCGAAGACGGAAAAATTTCCCAAGTGCGACTATCCCCCTACGGATATGGCAAGGTCGTCTATTTCCAGGGAAAAAGCGGCAAGACATGGGTCTTTGCCCACCAGAGCGGATTTTCGAGAGCTCTCGATTCGCTCGTGCGCGACACCCAGGTCAAGACCGGAAAGAACGACGTTTCCATCGCAAACCCGGACATTCCCGGTTTCCGACAGGGTGACACTATCTCGTTTACGGGAAGCTCCGGCATCGGAAACCCGCACCTGCATCTGGAAATTCGCCTAGGCGACAAAATCATCAATCCCTGCCGAAACGGAACGCTTTGCCAGGACACCCTGGATCCGCTCGTTCTCGGGGCTGCGGTATTCCAGAAAGAATCGGTCGCCCTTTCCGGAGAGGAGGATCTCAAGGCGGGATGCATCGAAATTCCCGACATCGACGATTTCGAGAATCCGATTCGGTTCGTTTTCAAGATTGCCGACTACAGCCGGTATCCTCTCGAAAACCCGATGTCCGTCCGCCGAGTCACGCTCAGAAAAAAGGACAAGATCATCGACGAAATCACCAAGGACACGCTTTCGCTTGCGAACATGATCCAAATCCGCAAAGAGCTTCTCTGGGCAGAAGAAGCGGACACCGCGGGCGACTGGCACTACCTTCCAGGGGAATTTTTCCGCTCCCCGGACGACACGCTTACGCTTGAAACGGAAGACATGGTCGGAAGGATTTCCACGAGAACCTTCGCGTTCAAGGAAAAATGCGACGGAACAAAGCCCGCGATGCAAGGCAAGTTCCAGCGCCCCGAACTTTTTTCGTTCCTGAGCCGAACATGGCTCGGACTGGACCTCTGCGCGTCCGAAACAAAACAGGCAGGCTTTCGGCTTCTAGAAAAGGGGAAAAGGCACTGGAACCTTTGCGAAGAGTTTCCCGCTCGCCCCGTAACGCTCGGAGAAATTCTCGAAAGACACCCGAAGACGGAAACGGTCCTGGTCGAAAGGGATGGACGCCTCGACACGATTGCCGTCAAGAAAGTTCCGAAAGGAATCCAGAACCTTTCGTGGGAACTCGACAGGCGCTTTTTCCCCGTCTCCGAAAAGATCACCGGACTTGCGCCTGTCCCGTGGACACAGGTTCTTGCCGTGCGAAGGCTCGAAAGCGACAGCGTTCCCGCCTTTGAATTTCACCCCAAGGGGCTTCACTTCCGCGGTTCGTGGCAAGTCTCGTTTTACGGAAACATCGCCGAGAAACCGCTTTACTATCTGGGCGAAACGAGCCGACGCTGGTTCATTTTCGGCAAGCAGCGAAAAAGGAATCTCGTACGTTCCACAAGCGCAAACGAGCTTCGCGACGTCGGATTTATCGCGGACACGACGGCACCGGAAGTAGGCGAAATCCGCATGGACAAGGCTTTTGTCGCCGGAACCGAGCAGACAGTCATCCGCATTCCGCTCATCGAAAGAGAATCGGGAATCGCAAACGGCAACGCCATCAAGGCCTTTTCAAGGGAAAAGCCCTTTATCTACGCCGAATACGACTCCGAACCGCACGAGATTGTCCTCGTTCTAAGCGACCTGCCAAGTCCCGGCGAGAGCTTTTTCCTCTCCATCCAGGACGAGGCGGGCAACCGAAAAGCATTTGAAATTCCCGTTCCATCGACAAGCAATCCCCAATAAGTTTTTAAATTGAAAACGATGGTAAACGATCCCTACATTCTCGTAGCCGACCAGGAATCCCTCGAAAGCCTTGTCGAGGACCTCTCCCGCTATGAAATCGCCGCGGTCGATACGGAAGCGGACTCCATGTATCATTACTCGGTCAGGCTCTGCCTTGTCCAGATTACCATCGGTGAACACCATTATATCGTCGATCCTCTTGCGCCTTTCGACATCCGTCCCATTTTCAGTACCCGCGCAATGAACAACATCATCCTGCACGGCGCCGATTACGATCTGCGGATGCTGTGGCACCGTTTCCGGTTTTCGCCAAGGCACGTTTTCGACACGATGCTTGCGGCAAAGTTCCTGGGAGAAGGCGAACTCGGCTACGCCAGCCTGGTTCAAAAGTATTTTCGCGTCACGCTCCCCAAGGACAACCAGAAATCCGACTGGACCGTACGTCCGCTCCCGACCGACATGTGCGAATACGCCATTCACGATACGTTCTTTCTGCACGAACTTTGCGCAATCCTGGGCGAACAGCTACAGGCGCAGGGAAAATTCGGCTGGCTTATCGAAACGTGCGAAGATCTCATCGAAAAAGCCAGGCAGCAAAAACCCGAAGATCCCGAACGTTGGCGAATCGCGGGCTCCTTTCGACTGCCTCCCAAATCGCTCAACATCCTGAAAGCCGTATGGACATGGCGCGAACACGAAGCGGAGAAACTGGACAGGCCTCCCTACAAGGTATTCGGGAACGAGCTGATGCTTGCGATTGTCCGTTCCGCCTCGTATTCTTTCCCGAATCTTCGCGAAGACTTTCTACCCAGGCTTCCGCGAAACTTTGTCGGAGAACGCAAGGTCAGCTTTTTCGAAACGATTCGGAACGCGATGCAGGTTCCCGAAAACGAATGGCCCGAGGTCAGCCACCGTGGACACCCGCCGCTTGTCAGTCCAAGCGGCGAACTGATCGATTCCCTCAAGGAATGGAGAAACGAGCGCGCAGCGGAACTCCACTTCGACGAAGCGATGCTCGCCAACCGCGCCCAGCTGATAGCCCTTGCGACTCCGATCGGAGAAACCTGGGAAGATCGCTACGACGCAGCCCATCTCCTAAAATGGCAACGCACCGTATGGAACGATATTTTGCATAAAAAACTAACCCGCTGAGGTCTCTATGGGAAACATCGGTCTTTCCGAACTTCTTCTGCTCATTTTCCTGGTACTTCTCCTCTTCGGCGCACGCCGCATTCCGGACCTGGGCGCGTCTATCGGCAAGGCGCTCAGGGAATTCCGCAAAGCGAACAGCGACGAACAGCCAAGCGACAAGATCGGCGAATCCCAGAAAAAAGACCCGGACAAGAACTAGGCCTTGCACTTGGAACTTTCCGAACATTTTCGCGAACTTCGGGCAAGAAGCCTCGTCTGCATCGTATTTTTTGTCATCGTTTCGGGAACGGCCTTCTGCTTCGCCCCCAAGCTATGGATTTTCGCCGCAAGACCTCTGTCTGGCGCAACGGTGACTCTCGCGAACCTTTCGCCTACCGAAGGCATTTCGTCAAGCCTGCTTCTCGCCTGCCTTGTCGGGACTCTACTCTCCGCCCCCGTCTTTCTTTACCACGGCTATGCCTTCTCTGCACCGGCCATTCCGCAAGTCAATCGCAAGACCGTTTCGATATTTGTCTTTCTCTCGATTTTCCTGTTCTTTTCCGGAGCGGCTTTCGCCTACTTTTTCTCGATTCCCTTTCTGTTCGCGTTTCTCGCTCGCTATTCGAACCTCGCCATCCAGCTCTGGTCGCAGGAATCCTACATCGCGTTTCTCTTTCGCTTCGAAATCCTCTTCGCCTTGATTTTTCAGATGCCGGTGTTCGCGGCATTTCTCGCCCGCACCGGGATTTTCGACCGGGACTTTCTCGCGCGACATTTCCGACTAGTCATTTTTCTGACCGCGCTCTTTTCCGCCATCGTCACGCCACCGGATCTGCTCTCCCTGTTCTGGATTGCCATTCCCATTCTAGTCCTTTACGGGATAAGCCTTGTCGCCTACCGAATTTCATGGAGAAGAAAATGACCGCGGAAATCGGATTTTCGGAACTTTGCCTGCTGGTTTTCCTCGCGCTCGTTCTCGTATCCCCCAAGGATATCGGAAAGACTTTTGCCGCATTCAGGCAACTCAAGGGAAAGCTCTACCGGATAAAGTTCGATCTGGAAGACGAGCTGATGAAATCCGCATCGACCGCTCCCGCAAGGAAGTACGATTCCGATGCAAAGCCACAGGAAAGCCGCTGGATAGTCCAGGCGATACAATCCTTTGAACCGTTCCGAAATGCCACGAAAGTCGCCGCATTCTACCCGCTTCCCGGCGAACCGGACATCCGCCCGATACTCCGAAATCTCGCCGAAGAAAAGCGACTGCTCCTGCCGCTCACAAGCGAAAACGGCCAAATGGAATTCGTGGAAGTCGCGGATCTGGAAAAGGATCTAGTCGAAGGACGCTTTCATGTCCGTGAACCCAAAAAAGAACTCCCGATCTACTCCGGGGACATTCCGTTCGCCCTCGTTCCCGGTACCCGGTTTTCCCGCGATGGAGGTCGTCACGGACACGGCAAAGGCTATTACGACCGATTTCTCGCGCGTCATCCCGAAACTCTCAAGTGCGGAGTCGCATTCAGCTTCCAAGTCTCCGAAAATTCCCTGGAACGAAAGCCGCACGACATTCCGATGAACTATATTGTAGCACCCCGAAACGTCCAAAAGGAGAACCCGCATGTGGAAAAAGCAACCGTTTCATCCTAGCCGCGACCGAAACGACGACTCTTCGTTCGACAGGCCGCGCCGCGACTTCTCTTACGGGCGTTCTCCACGATTCGAAGACGAAAGCCGTCCAAGGCCTTCACAGGTAAACCTCGCCCTCGGCGATGCCGAAAGCACGCCGCAAACCGCAGTCGGCGGGATTCGCGAAGTCACGGAACTTCTCTCAAACTCCCCGATGCGCCTTCACCGCATCCTGTTCCGGCACAATTCGGGAAATCCGAAGCTCTATTCCCTGCAAAAGCTCGCCAAGAAAAACCACATCCACGTGCAACAGGTGGAATCCCGCATTCTCGACTCCTACGCGATGCCGAACCAGGGAGTCGTCGCCCTCTGCAACGAAAAGGATCTGCTCCAATGGGACAATGTAAAGGAAGAATTTTTCAAGGCCAGGGAACAGGGGGTTCGCAAGCTGGTCGTCGTCGCGACAAACATCGAAGATCCGCGAAATCTCGGAGCGTGCATCCGTTCCTCTCTCGGTCTCGGAGCGGACATTTTTCTTATGCCCGCTAAAGGAATGTGCGGAATCACGCCGACCGTGGCGCGCGCTTCGACGGGAGCCATCGACAAGTTGCGAATCTGCCGCCCCGAAAATCTCGAAGCGGCAATCGGCGAACTGAAACAGTCCGGCTACCAGATTCTCGGGCTCGACGCCGCGACCGATGTTTCCCTGGTCGATTACCCGTTCGACGACAGAATCGTCCTTGCCGTCGGCGGAGAAGATGTCGGGCTTCCGCCGTTCATTCGAAAACAATGCACCGGCGTTCTCCGCATCCCGATGCAGCCCGAAGCCCAGTCCTACAACGCATCCGTCGCCCTCTCGCTAGGACTTTACGAAATCGCCCGCAAGCGCATCTAGAGGATTCGGTGGAAATACCCTGGGACAATCCCGAACTGTTCCGCTTCGTCGCCGAAGCCATCGAGCGCAAGACGGATCATCTCAAGCTTTCGGAACTTCTCGCCAAAAGCCCCTTTGCGGAAATCCGCGGAAAGGTTCTCGACTACATCGCGCTCGTTCCCAGATACCGGAAAAAATTCCGGACGGAAAGCTTTCTCGCCTGCGACAGGCTAGCCTTGGAACAGTCCACCGCCGCGGACATTGGAATCTACAAGGCGCAGCTCTTCCCGAAGGCAAGTTCCATCGACGATCTGTGTTGCGGCATGGGCGGAGACAGCTTTTTCCTTTCCAGGGAAGCGAATGTCCGCGGCTACGACCTTTCCCCGGAACGCGTTTCCATGTATCGTTTCAATACAAAGGCGATGGGCGTCGAACGAAAGGCAAAATTCGAGGACGTCCGGACCCTCGAGAACCGAGGCGAATATTTTACAATCGATTCCGCTCGCAGGGAAAGGCTCGGGGACAACCAGCGCGACTTCTCGGAACTCGCGCCCGCCTTTTCGGAAATTCTCGAAATCGCGAAACGATACCGTGGCGGAATGGCCAAGCTCCCTCCCGGATATCCGACGGACGAAATTCCTCCGGAGGCGGAAACAGCCTATCTGGGTTCCCGAAACGATTGCCGCGAATGTCTCGTCTTCTTCGGAGAAATGTCAAGGCACCCCGGAAAGGTCCGAGCGGTAGCGATCGGCGAAAACGACAAACCCTGCGAATGGCTTTCGGAAGCTCCCCTTTCGGAAATTCCCGAACTCCCCGCCGGTCCGCTAGAAAACTTTCTCGCCGAACCGATTCCCGTCCTTGTCCGCAGCCATCTGTTTTCCGAAGTTGCGCTCAAGACATCCCCGACGGCAAGCCTGATTTCCCCGGGAATCGCCTATGTCACCAGCGCATCGCCGCTAGACGCATCCGCCTTCCGCAACTACCGGGTTCTCGGAAGCGTTCCCCTTTCCACGTCCAAGGTAAAAAGCCTCCTCAAGGCGCACGACATCGGAAAGCTTACGCTAAAAAAGCGCGGTGTCGAAATCGTTCCCGAAGCGGAAATCCGGCGACTTTCTCCCAAGGGTTCGCGCGAAGGCGTCCTCTTTTACACCCGGACAAATGGAGACAAGACGGCAATTCTCGCCGTTCCCGTCTAAATCACGTTCCAATTCCCCTCTTATCGGATTATGGTAAAACTTGACCCCACATGGCTTGAACTTCTAGACGACCAGTTCGAAATGCCGTATTTCAGGCATATCAAGGAAGTTCTTGTCGAAGAAAAGAAAAAGTACACGATCTATCCTCCAGGCTCCCAGATTTTCGCGGCGCTCGACGAATGTCCCGCCGACAAGGTCAAGGCGGTCATCATCGGGCAGGATCCCTACCACAATCCGGGGCAGGCCAACGGTCTCTGCTTCTCGGTCTCCGACGGCATTGCGCCGCCCCCGTCGCTCGTGAACATTTTCCAGGAACTCCACAATGACCTGGGAATTCCCGTTCCACAGAGCGGCAACCTCGAAAACTGGGCGCACCGAGGCATCCTCCTCCTGAATTCGAGCCTGACTGTCCGCGCCCACCAGGCGGCCTCCCATTCCCAGATCGGCTGGCAACAGTTTACCGATACCGTCATCGCGCGGATTTCCGCCGCCAGGGAGAACCTGGTCTTTCTCCTGTGGGGAAGTCACGCCATCCGCAAGAAAGCATTGATTGCCCAGGACCGCGGGCATCTGGTTCTCGAAGCGCCACACCCAAGTCCGCTGTCCGCCTACCGAGGCTTTTTCGGCTGCAGGCATTTCAGCAAGGCAAACGCCTTTCTCAAAAGCAAGGGTATCGAAGAAATCGACTGGAAGCCTTGACAATTTGCCCAAGATAAAATATATTTGTGGCGCAACCGGGGATATAGCTCAGTTTGGTAGAGCGATAGGTTCGCAATCTATAGGTCAGGGGTTCGATTCCCCTTATCTCCATCAAAAGGTCCGCTTCCGGCGGATCTTTTTTTTTGCTTGCATCATTTTCACCGCCAAAAAAACAATCTTTCCCCATAAAAAAAATTCTGGCTTGATTTCAAGAAAGAGAACGGGTTAAAAAAGAATCTAGCTGTCAAAATTTCATATAAGCCGGAAATCCTGGCGTTCAGTTCACGGGGAATTATAAATCGCAGGCCAATTTGAAATTCACCCCGTATAAAAAGAAAGACCCCCGCATCGGCAGCAGGGGTCTCCCAAAGGAGAAAGTCAAATAGAACTAGTTCTCGTTGTTCTGCATTTCCATCGTTTCGCGGTCCATCGTATGCTGCAGATATTCCTTGAAGTCGCGGTCGATGTTCACGCCGTCGAACTCGGCGGCATCGGCATCGAGAACGAAGATCGCGCTCGGGTTGTCGAGCCAGCCAACAACGTCAACGCCTTCGAGAGTCATGGACTTGTCGCCGGCAGCTTTCGCCACGTATTCGACCACGCTCTTGCCGACCCATCCCTGGCCGCAAGCGCCCTTGACCAAGACGGCATCGCCATCGTCCTTCACGATGCGGAGTTCTTCGTTAAAGCCTACCGTACAGACGACATCCGTCCCCCCTTTCGTCTTTACCAAGTCTATGTCGCCCTGCTTGGATTTCACGCTCTTCGGAGCGGCCATCGCAACGACAACCATTAGAGCAAGAAGGCAAAACAAAATTTTTTTAGTCATTTTACATCCTCGAATAGGGAAGAAATCTTTTTACAGTCTATCCCAAATATATCCTTTATTTTGCCCAAACGGCAAGATTTTTTTCTTTTTATATTCGCTTTTATATGAAAAAAATTGTTTTCACGCTCTTTCTCCTGGTTTTTCTCGTTCTAGCTCTCTTCTACTTCGTAAGAGAACGGATTTTTGCCCCTTCCGGCACAAACGGTCCGACCACCTTCCTAGTCAAGAACGGTTACGCCACCTCGAAAATCGGGAACGAACTCGAAGTTCGCGGACTGGTTTCCAGCGGAAAGCTCTTTTCGTGGTGGTGCCGCTACCAAAAGGCCTCGCCGAAGGCCGGCTGGTACGACATTCCGGAAAAGGCAAGCATTGCCGAAATTGCCAAGATCCTCTCTGCGGGAAAGACCGCCGTCCGAAAGGTGACGATTCCGGAAGGGCGCGCCTCCTGGGAAATGCCCGCCTATTTTCGCAAGGCGATTCCCGACTTTGACTCGACCCGGTGGGAAGCGATTGTACACGATCCGGAATTTGCGAGGGAACTCGGCATCGAAGCGAAGAGCCTCGAAGGATACCTGCTCCCGGATACCTACCCGATAGAAATCGGCGCGACGGAAAAGGATATCGCAAAGCAGATGGTGCGAGCCAACAGAAGGCTCCGCGACGAAATGGAAGCGAAAAAAAGCCCTCTCTGGAAGGAACTCGGAGGCTGGCACAAGGTGCTGACTCTCGCAAGCGTCGTCGAGGAGGAAACTGGCAAGACGGATGAACGGCAGCTCATCGCGGGCGTTTTCATCAACCGCTTGCGGCAAGGGATACCCCTCGGAGCGGACCCCACGGTCCGGTTCATTTTCCGAAATCTGACAGGCCCCATCTACAAGAGCGAACTTCAATGCGAAAGCCCCTACAACACGCGACGCTTTCCGGGACTGATGCCCGGGCCGATTTCCAATCCGGGCCGCAAGGCCGTCGAAGCGGTTCTCTCTCCGAAAGACACGGACGCGCTCTACTTTGTCGCCAAGGACGATGGATCGGGAACGCACTTTTTCGCAAGGAGTCTCTCGGAACACAACCGCTACAAATCCACGGCGGCGCGAAATCGCGGAGAATGACTACCAGTTCGCTCCGACCTGGAAAAAGAGACTGAAATCGCTTATGTTTTTCAGCATTGAAAAATCGCTCAGGGAAACGATTCGATGCAAGCCCAGGCGCAAGTCAAGCGTCCGGTAGGCAAAGCGAAGCGTCGGTTCCAGAAGCAACCGGTTCGCGTCCAGATCGACAAAAGGGTTCTCTTCGAAATCGCGCATGTAGGAGGCAAAAAGCCATGCGCCCAGAAGGCGACCGTGCAAGCCAAGACTTACCCGGGCGGCCGCATAGTGATGGGTTGCGGACTTAAGAAAGTTCCAGGATTCGCTCCACGGGGAAAGCGCCGGATGCATCCGATACCAGAGATCCACGGAACGGATCGTTCCTCCGCTCCATGTCGAAAGAGGGTCCGGATAGACATAGCCCTTGCCCGATTCCCGGCGAATATGGACGCCCGCTAGCGCGCCAAGGCCTAAGGAGACAAAACGGATCGGGGCAAAGAACTTCTGCGCGTCGAACGTCATGGCCAGGTAAAGCGGCGCATCGCCCGTACCATCCGTCAGGTTCACCGATCGAAATCCCAGACTCCCCGAAATCCGGTAGCCCTCGTCGCCAAACCATTCTTCGAAGCCATCGCGATTTCGTACAAACGAAAGCTTTGGATACAGGGTATTCACAAACAAGGCCTCCGTCTCTTGAAAGGTCCTGAATTCGGATTTTCCAATCAGAATGTCCAGCGAAAAATCCGCCAGGGAATCCTTCCAGGCAAAGCGCATTTCCGCATCGTTTTCGCGAAGTTCGCGAATGCGCAAGTTTCGAGTGGACTCTCCAAAATACCCGAGGAGCGGGCGTTTCCTTGCGATGTTTCCCCATGCGGAAAATTCTCCGCGATAGGAAAAGAATCCGCGCATCAGAAATCCGGGGCGTATCGCATACGAATGTTCCCCGACAAAGCCATCGACGGAAAGAGCATACTCGAACTGGTTTACAAAGCGAAAGTCCACCCCCGCATACGCCAAGGGTCCCGTCAAGTTGGAACCGAAACCGCCGAGGCGAAATTCGAGAATCGAACTCGCCGAAGCGGAAACGCTCGCGACTCCCGCCGAGTCCATCTTAATTTGTACGGAATCGTAGAATGGAGATTCCGCGATACGCTTCAGGAAGTTGCTCGGAGCGTCAATGCCCGTATCGGAAAGGTCCCATCGAGACGAAATGTCGGAATAGTAGATAGCGGGAATCCGATCAAAGGCCGGTTCGATTTTAAAACGTGGAAGAATGGAATCCGAGGGCTCGAACGGTTCGCCGTTTCGCGCGACGACCGAAGAAAGTTCGCCGAGTTTCCTTTCCATGTCCGAATATCCTGCCTGCATCCATTCGAGCGGAGAGCTTTCGGCAAGAGAATGGGGGCGAACCGTGACGATGCGACGTCCCGAAGCTTTTTGCGTGCGGATAAACGCCAAGGCGCTCTGGAATCCCGATTCGGCAAGCGGCTCTTCCGCAAAACCGCCATTCCGAACCGGATAGGCCATGACATAGATGGAAAAGGCAGTCGAGTCGTCCGGGAAAAAGGATGGGCACTTTTCGCCCGATGTAGATGATAGCGGAATCGCCTCCATCACCGTCGAAGGAACAAGCAGGCCCGCTTTACAGGCAAGCGCGGAAAAGGGCATCCGCGTCGAATCCGTCCGCGTCAAGGCCTCTTGCAACCGAAGGCGAAAAAGCGACTTTTTCAAAAAGGCGGCATCCGGTTCCAGGGATTTCGGCTTCAACCTGGCGCGCCCAGACGAATCCCCGAAAAAAGAGAAGCGAAGCGCAAGCGCAGGCTCACCCGAAAAGGCTATCGGCAAGTCCAGCAGTCTCTCGCGCGAATCCTGCGGCAAGACCTGCGAGACAAAAAGCGTATCGGTCAGTATTCGCTGGATTTCGTCGAGCTCAAAGCCAGAAGCCCAGAGCGACCCGACAAAGGCTCCCCAAGAAGTTCCGACAACGGAATCCACGGAAATTCGATAATCCCGCACGGCATACAGGGCGCCAAGCGAATACCAGGGGGATCGAATGCCGCCCCCTAGATAAAGAACAGTCTTTTCGCGTTCCGGCTGCGTCCGAGGAATCGATGAAAAATCGTCCGACGCCAAGGAAAGCGACAGCATTGCGAAAAGAAAAATCCATCCCCGAAAGAAGCGCATTGCGATTCCGAACTAGACCTAGCGCAATGCGGAAATCTTTTCCAGTTCGCCCGAAGCGACCAGCTGCGCGACACTTGAATCGACAGAGAGGACGTCCCACGCCGGGGCAAGGGACTTTCCGTCACGAGAGAGGACAAGCCTTTGAAAGACGACGGCCCGAAGGTTTGCCGCAAGCATTGCGCGAACCTGCTTCTTGCTTTCGCCAAGCTCCGCCGAGGATAGATAGGCGAGAACGTCGCGCACAGATCCCGCGGTAATCGTAGAAACGACGAGTGCCCCCGAAGCCGAAGCCCGAAGCGACGGAAGCAGGGCGGAGTCGTCTAGATCCCCGAGCCAGAACAAATCCGTTCCCGAACGAATGCCCTGCAAGATTTCGTCTTTCTGGGAAACCTTGGAACGTTTCCATTGCACAAGGCATGCCCCCGTCCGAAGCCGATATTCGGGAAGCATGTCAAGAAAGCTCGCCCGGAGCGTTCGACGCGAACAAAGTTCCGAAACAAAGGCGGAAGCGGTCGTTGTCTTTCCCGAAATCATGGGACCGGCAAACAGGATAAGCCCGGATTCCGATCCAAGCAGGCTCATCGCCTCGAAGGGAAAAGCCAGCGCCGAAAGTTCCGGCGAATCCAACCCGACAGGCCGCAAGACGGCCGCCTTTCCGAACGCTTCGCGGGAATAGCGCACGCGCCATTCCGTTTTCGCCCAAGGACCGCCACGGAACGATCCACTTTCCCCGACTAGTGGGCCTAAAAATCTTTCCAGATCGCCAAAAGCGAGCGGTTCCGCGTTCGGAATGTTCCTTACGCACCCCGCGATGCGAAGCGCGGGACGAAATCCCTCGGCAAGAATCAAATCCACCGCTCCGACTTGCAGCGCGTATTCCAGAACGCTATCCAAAGAATTTGCCATATCGAATTTCCTATTTGTTCGGGCGGTAGGCGGCAAAGCGACGACGATTTAAAGAACGCCGCCAAGCGTCCTCTCCACGGATGAACCCCGAATCCACCAGATTTTGCAAGGAATCGTCGAGCGAAAGTCCCTGGTCCCTAGACATCGCAATCGCCTGGGGCAACAGGGAAAGATCCCTTCGGCGGACAATGTCCACGACCGAAGCGGTCACCTTCAGGGCTTCCACGGCAAGGACCCAGCCTTGGCCCTCGATTACGGGAAGCAAATGTTGTACCACGACACCTTTCAATTCATTCGACAAGGCACCCGCGAGCGCCTCTTCCCCATCGCCGGCTTCGGAAAGCAGGCGGGAAAGCAGGCCGTAGATATCGTTTCCCGTGGTGACGGCAAAGACCAGGACACCCGAAGAGGCGGCCCGAAGGAGCGCCCAAAGTTCGTCGAGAGATTCCAGATGGTCAAACAGAAGGACATCCGTTCCTGCCCGTACAGCGTCCCGAACAGCCTCGCTTCCGGAACGCACATGCAGCCCGACCTCCTTTTGGAGAACAAGCCCGCGTTCACTCTGGAGAATGCGTTCGATAGGCTTTTCGACCGTTTCGAGAAGAACGTCCCGACTGTGCAGGATCGCTTCGCCAAAAGCGCCCAGCGTCGTCGAACGACCGCTTTCCGAAGAACCGGCGATAAGCACAAGACCGCTCGAAAGCTTCAGAAAGTCCGCGCAGAACGGCGGCAGATAGAGCTTGTCGATGGAGACCGAAGTCGAAGAAATCAGGCGAATCGAAAGCGAAGGAACCGTATCGTTCCACGTAATCGTCAAGCGATTCCGTCCCGCTCCCGAGATGGCGAAGGACTTGCTGAAATCCACCCCCACCACGGGTTCGTAACCGTCCGCGAAACCGCTTTTCGCTTCGGAAAGAAATTCGGAAAGCCTTGACGCGTCGCAAGGCGCATCGTTCGCATAGAGCAGTTTTCCAAACACGCGGAACGCTATCGGAAACTTTTCGGAAAGATAGACATCCGTCGCTTCGCGTTTCCGGGCAAAGGCGATGATTTGCGAGAGAGAATTTTCTGCGGAAAGATTCTCCGGAATTTCGATCGTTCCTTCCCCGTTTTCGATTTCAAAGCGATCCGGCAAATCTTCGTTCGGTTCGGAAGCGCCGTCAGATTCTTCCGGCAAGAAGGCGGCTACCGGCGCAATGCTCGTCTGTTCGAGACCGGCCACCTTTTCTATCTGGACGCTCGTCGCGTTCGCCTGGCCATAGGGATTGTTTCCTTCCAGGGCTATCGGAGGTTCGGAAGGTTCTGTCTGCGGCGCGGTTTTGGCAAGCGGCGCTGCATCCTGGGCAGGCGTCGAACTTTTTGGAGCCGGACGTTCGAAGGAATTCGAGGACTTCTCCTTTTCCGCCGCGGATAGCTTGACCTCCAGGTCCCGTACATAGGATTCTACCGCATCGTAAGTCGTCTGGTCGAGAATTCCCTTTTCGAGCAGGAGCAGGCCCAAGTCGTGCGTTTCGTCCATTTTTCCCCAGAATTCCTGGATCTGCGCCTTCGTGACCAGGTTGTTCGAAAAGAGGACCTTCGCCATGATCTGATTTCTTGTCATCATACAAAATCCCTGCGACTAAACCACCAGCTAGAAACGGCAAGGAAAATTCCGATATAGCCTATCGCATACAGACTGTTCCACAAGACATAGTGAGGAGGAAGCGCAATGCCGTGCACGACATACGCCGCGATATCATAGCGATACAGGCCAGGGAAAACGGCATGGACGATTTCCGCCGCCTTTTCCATCACGACGCTTTCCGTCCCTTCGACCTCTCCCATCCGCCGGACAAAGCGCACTTGTTCCATCAGTTCGTCCGAAAGCCTCCCGGCGATATAGACGCCTATCGTAAAAAGCGCAGAAAGTACCGGCGTCGAAAAGGTCGAAAACAGGAGAGCGACCGCGACGACAATCGCCATTTCCCAAAAAATCAGAAAGACCGCCCAGAGCAGCGAAAGCGTCGGACCGGATTCCGTCCACAAGAGAATCGCGTAATAGACCGACGTG
Organism: Candidatus Methanomethylophilaceae archaeon; assembly: GCA_963629575.1. GTDB lineage: Bacteria > Fibrobacterota > Fibrobacteria > Fibrobacterales > Fibrobacteraceae > Hallerella. The sequence continues at coordinate 71,031 of CAVGIM010000003.1, read as the reverse complement.
AGAAGAACGAGATGGACCGCAACGACGGCCAAGAGCCCCAGATACTTCCCGACGATGAAGACAGCCCGGCTGATAGGCTTCGAAAGAAGCGTCAGGACAGTCCTTCCCTGGATTTCCTTCTGGACAAGGCCGATTCCGACAAAGACCGAAATCAGGAGTCCCGAAAGGGACATGATGCTGAGCGTCGTCGATTTTATCACATGGGCGCGATCGAAGACGGACCATTCCCCGAGCAGGATGCTGAAGAAAGCGAGGGCTATCGCCAGAAAGACGATATTGTAGAGGATCTTGTTTCGAACCGATTCGCGGAAGGTGTTGAGCGCGATAATTCCGATATTTTTAATGTTCTGCACGAGCGATTTCCTCCGTCAAGACATCTTCGAGACTTGGGCGCTTGTGTTCGACGCATTCCACGGGAAGCCCCGACCGAAGACAAAAATCCAGGAACCTGTCGCGCGCAAGCGAATCCCGGCAGACCCATTCCCGCGGAGTCGTTCCCTGGGACTTGACGCCTTCGGGGACATCCTGTTCGGGAATATCCACCGAAACGTGGACGTGGTATTCCGCAGAAGCGTTCGACGTAAAGTCATCGACCGTTCCCTCGCGGACGATTTTTCCGCCGACAATCATCGCGACGCGGTGACTGATCGTTTCGACATCCGACAGCAAGTGGCTCGAATAGAAGACCGTGACGCCTTCCCGGTTGAGCGAAAGAATCGCTTCGCGAACATCCTTTCTGCCCACGGGATCCAGCCCGCTCATCGGTTCGTCCAGGATAAGGAGCTCCGGCTTCGAAAGGATGGCCTGGGCGATTCCCACGCGCTGCATCATTCCCTTCGAATAGGTGCGAAGACGTCTGTCTATCCAGTCCTTGTTCGCGTTCAAGAGCGAAAGCGCCCATTCCACGCGCTCTTCGAGAAGGCTGCCGGAAAGTCCGCAAAGCCTTCCGTAAAAGCGCATCAGCTCGCGCCCCGTCAGATAGTCGTAAAAATAGGGCTGTTCCGGCGAATATCCCAGATGGCGACGGCTTTCCACGTCCGAAGGGTCTCGACCGGCGACAAGAACCGTTCCCGAATCCTTGCGGAGAAGTCCTGTCAAAAGCTTGATCGTCGTCGATTTTCCCGCGCCGTTTGGACCGATGAATCCATAGACGACGCCTTTCGGGACATGAAACGACACCCCCGAAAGCGCCTTTTTCGGTCGCAAGAGAAATCCCGTCCGATAGGTCTTCTGGAGATTTTCGACCTGGATCATTTTTCGTCCTCTTCGCCCTTTGCAATCTTTTTCAGGGTCTTGCGATTGAAAACGTAATAGAGTACGGCTCCGACCAGATAGACTAGCAGCCCCGCATAGAAGAAATAGTTGAGGGAGGAGAAGGGAAATCCCGGGAAGATCCAGTTGAGCAGCGGATGCCCGAAAAAGTACATCAGAACGAGCAGGACACCCAGAATCCGAAGCGCGTATGTCATTCCAACTTTCTTGTCCATAAAAAATCTCCAAAAAGAAGCCATTCATGGAAAAAATACACATTAATGAAGAAAAGCGTCAGGCCACCTGAAAAATTTTCGCCCGGTATCTGTCAACGAAGAGAAAAAGGAGTCAGCAGTTTGAGGGTGAAGCGCGAAGTGTGTTCCCCAACTTTGCGTCTGGACTTCTGACGATATCCAGGAAATCCGGATTCCGTTCAAGGATGGAATCTGAAAGGCGAAAAGAAACTATCCCTTCACGTGGATAGCGGCAGCAAACTCGCGGAGCAGCGCCGGGTCCTTTACCTTTTCCCAGAGCGTTCCCGTCACGATAATCTGCGCTCCGGCAGAGACCCGTACCGAAGCGGCTTCGGGTTCCCGAATTCCGCCGCCCGTGATGATAGTCATCTGTGTCGCCTTTCGCGTATAGGCGATATGCTCTACCGGAACAGGCGTCTCGGCACCGGATCCCGCTTCGAGATAGACATAGCGCATGCCCATCAGTTCCGCGGCAATGGAATGTACCATCGAGAGCTTCGGCTTGTTCGACGGAACAGGCGTCGTGTTGCTGATATATTCCACGGCGGTGCGCTTTCCGCTCCCGATGAGCTCGTAAGCGGTCGGAATCGCTTCGATACCGAGTGACCTCACCAGGACGCCGCCACGGACCTGTTCGTCGATCAGGTAGTTCGGGTTGCGACCCGTCACAAGCGTCGTGAAAAGAATCGCGTCAAATCCGGGAACGACCTGGGAAGCTCCGCCCGGAAAGAGGATTACAGGAAGCGGGACTTCCTTCTTCAAGGCCATGACCTGGGAAGGGAGCTTGAAGTTCCCCATGAACGAGCCGCCGACAAGAAGCACGTCCGCTCCGTTCTCGGCAGCGAGCGTTCCCGCTCCGAGAAGCGACCGGTCGTCCGATGTGTCGGGATCGAGCAGCACGGCGAAGAGGGCGCCGCGCTTTTCGATAGACTCATTCAAGGCAGTCTCGATCTTACCTATTTTAAGCATGGCGAAAATATAGGAAAGACTGGAACCGTTACTTGCTCTTTTTACGGCGAACGCCCCATTTGTCGCGCATTTCTTCCTGGACCTTCTTCTGCTTGTAGCGAACGACCAGCTTGAATTCGACAATGTACACGCCCGAACCGACCAGACGACCCGTATGGTCCTTGTAGTTCCAGTTGACAAACACCTTCTTGTCCGTCGTGAGGCAGTTTCTCCCTGCTCCAAACGCCGCGCTGTTGCACGGGATGTTGAATGTCGTGTCCGTCACGTACTGTCCCAGATTGTCAAAGTAGCTCACGCTGAAATTCACGAAGACATCGCCCGGATCGATGCTGTCGAGAAGCGACGCGTCGTAGTTTCCATCCGCATCGAGCTTCGCGCCGTCGATAAGCTGGGGAACAAACCGTTCGCCGAGAGAAATCAAGTGGCCGAGCGTTCCTTCGTCGCGCAGGTCCGAGGTTCGCGTCTTGCTTGGCACATACGAAATGGAAACCGAATTCAGCGTACTGGTGATGTACTTTTCCGGATCGTAGGAACCCATGTTGACGGACTCCACCAGCTTTCCGAGAAGCCCGCCGATAACCACCGGAGAGGCGTTTTCCACCGTCTTGTTGCCATAGAGGTCCGCAATGGAAGACTTTGCGCCACGAACGACCAGGAGGGAATCCCCGGGCACGATGCCGTCAGTCGATTCGCGAAGCACAAGACGCACCGACTTGCCGTCTGCCGCCCAGAGCATCCGGGAAGGCCGAAGGTCTATCGTATCGCTTCCATGGATATAGGCAAAGAGATCGTTTCCGACAAGCGAAGAATAATCGACAGGCTCGGAGAACGAAACCGTCAGCGTGTCGCGGGAATCTCCGTAACGGAGCGAAGCCGCCGTGACGACCGGAGCCATCTTGTCCGCAATCGCAATCGTCTGGCTCGCGACAAAGGTATTGCCAAAAATATCGTAGTAGGTGTAGAGCGTCGCCGCGGGAACATTCGAACCGATACTAGTCAGGCCCGAAGCGACATTGACATTGCTTCTGACCACCCAGCCGACACTCTTTCCGTCTGCGCTCAGGATCAGGTCGCGCGGCTGCGCCTGGAGTTCAATCAGAAGCCCACGGGAACTGTACCACGGGAACGAGAAGTAGAAGTTTTCGACATCTTCCGCAGTCACCTTCGAAGAGAACTTGACCGCGATGGAATCGAGCTGGCCGTCTCCGTCCATATCGTAATACTCCACCACTTCGGCAGCCGGATAGCGATCCGTCACGGTTACGGGAACCTGGCGTTCGTATTCCGACGTCGCGATGTAGGAGAGATTGTGGAACGAAGCCCCCGGGGCAAGCGTCACGAAATCGGTCCGACCGTTCAGACCGAGCGAATCGCCAACCAGAATGATTAGGTTCTTCGTCGGCAGGTAAATCTTGACCGCATCCAGGTCAAAGCCCATCGCGTTCAGCCACACGACCATTTCGGGACTGCCCAGATCCGCCGGGATGACATCGATGTTGAACTCGACAAAAAGCGAATCCCTTCCCGTCTTGTTGCGAATCGCGTAAGCCTGCTTGATGACGTGGGATCCGAGAAGAAGGAGGTTCGTGCTGCGGTTGTAATTCGCCCCGGTCTCGTCATTCGTATAGGTTACGATAATCCTCGCGTTGTCCGGGAATTTCTCTCCGGAAAGCCCTAGTTCCGCCGCACTCGCATAGATTCTCGACCCCGACACCGTAAGCGCTCCGGAAAGCGAAAGGGTATCGCCGTTTACGACCACGGCAAGTCCCGTCGCCGAAAAGCCCGCGGGAATCGTGTCGGAAAGAATCACTTCCAGGGAATCCAGAAGACCGTCATCGTCCGCATCCTGGATGTAGGCAATCTCCGCCTTCGGAATCGGGTCATAGAAATTGATGCCGTCGAAGATAATCAGGTGTCCGTCCTTGTCGGTGATGTAGATGCTTCCCACAAGCACCGTCGTATCCGCCGTCACCCAGAAAGACTGATCCTGTCCGGTAACGCCGATGGAAACGTTCGAAGCCGGCGCATCCGTATTGGAAGGATCCTTGAAGACTAGCCCCGCGGAACCGGAAATGTAGAGAGAATCCGCATCGCCGAAGTAGTCGCGAATCTTGTCCGCATCGAGCGTTATTTCGATGACGTCGCCGACGCTGACCGATTCCCTGCCGTTTGCGGGAATCGAATCGGAACCGTAGCTCGGCAAATCTGTCGATTGGGAGCCTCCGCCTGTCACGTAGGTATTCCCGTTGATGACGATCTTTCCGGAAACAGAGGAATCCGCGGGAATCGGAATCAGCTTGGAGCCTCCGATGATGAGCGTATCGCCCTTGTCGCGCTTGTCGTTTGTCGGATAGAGATCCGAACCGTCCTGATTTTCCGAACCGTCTTCGTCAAAGCCTTCATAGACCGTGGAATCCGTGATCCATGGAGGAATCCATTCGTCGCCTCCGCCCTTTACCGAGCTCGAGGAATTGCCGGAATCACTCGAAGAACCCGGATTTTCTCCACCCGCGGAACTCGAAATTCCGCCTTCGCCGCCATTCGAGGAGCTAGAACCCGCGCCATCCGATCCGGAAGAATTTCCTGCGCCGCTCGACAGGCCCGGAACATCGCCGCCCGTGGAGCTCGAAGAAGCGCCGCTGCCACCGCCATTCGAAGAACTCGAAATCCCTCCCGCCTGGCTGGAAGAACTGAGGCTGGAACCGCCCGAGCTCGAAGACTTGGAACCCGCACCTCCGATTGAACTCGAAGACTTGGCGGAACTCGAAGATTCGTGGAAAACGTTCGCGCTGGACGAGCTGCGGGAATTCGAAGAAATCAGCGTTCCCGAATTCGTCGATGCCGAGTTACGGTTGGAACCCGCACCGGCAATCGGTGCCAGGTCATCGAGATAGTTGTCAATCCACTGGACGTGCAGAAGAATGTTGTTGTCGATCAGCTTGTTCGGATTCGACGTATAGTCGAGGAAAATCAAATGCCCGGAATTCGAAGCGACAAAGATATGCCCCTTGTGGTCGGCGGTTCCCTGGTCCAGAAGCCAGCGGATTTCATAGGACCCGCGAATCGCATAGCCGGAGGTTTCCGCTCCGTTCGAAGAATAGCTGCCGGTCATCAGGCTATCGGGAAACAGATACTTTCGCAAATCGACATCGGCTATCACCTTGCGCGTTTTCGGGTCTATCTGCACGATGTGGGAATCGCCGAACAGGAGAATCGTGTTCGAATACTCGTCGAAGCTCGCCCCGTGAGCGCCTTTCAGCGAATCGATCAGCGTCTTGGTCTTCAATCCGGTAATGTTCTGTGCCGGACAAGGCTTTGTATTGACATTGCAGACCGTATCCGTGATGATTCCAAACTGGGCGTTGCTGCTCGAATTTCGGGAAATCGTCCCCAGATTGCTCGAACGCGTATAGAACGCCTGGCCGGAATTGTCCCAGAGAAGCGTCGTGATATTCGAAACGGAACCCGAGACATTCACCCGACGAATCAGGCTCAGACGATCCGAAGTCGTCGAATCCGTCTTGTAAAGAATCAGGTTTCCCGGAATGCCCGCCGACCAGAGAACCGAATTGTCCGGATTCATCATCAAGTGGAACGTCGAAGCGCTATATCCCGAAGAAACGGTCTTCGTAACGCATTTTGACGCCAGCGTATCCGTCGCGTTCATGTTGACCTTATAGATCTCGTTATAGTCCTGCCCGGCGACAAGAAGGTCTCCGTCCGGATGGTGCACGATGCCGTCCGCTCCGCGTGTCCGGCAGAGAAGCCTCTTGTTCGAAAGCTTGAGGTAGCCGTTGCCGTCGTAGTAATAGTCGAGAGCCTTCGCGCTCTGTTGCTGGGAATAACGCGTGTAATAGACGGTTTCCTTGGTACTCGCCGAAGGATACAGATCGCCGACCTGCTGGATCCAGACACCTGTTGCAGGGTTGTACGGCTTATTGATTGTCGGTTCTTCCGCATGTACAGACACGGAAAGAAGCGGAGCAAGTCCCAGGGCGAAAATTACTTGTCTGATCTTTTTCATAGCGGTATCCTCCTCCGGTCAGTCGTCTAGAGCAAGGCTCGCCTTGCCACCGTGGACGCCCCATTTGAAGATTTTATCATAGGTGTAGGAATGCTTTTGCCCATACACTTTCAAGTGAAACTGGACAAGATAGGCGCCAACGCCGACCTTTCGTCCCGAAGCGGAACGCATGTTCCAGCGCAGGTAGAGCCTCTTGGCGTTTTCAAAACAGTTTCCGGCAAAGTCGGGATCGTCGCACCGGATCTTCCCATGCCCACCGGCGACAAAGTTTCCCAGATTCGTATAGACTTCCATCGACCAGCGCAGACCGACCTTTTCCAAGTCCAGATTTTCGCCCGTCGAATCGTCAAAGATCGTCGCAAAGGCGATATCGAGCATCACGCCCAGCGAACCGTCCATTTCCTTTTCCGACGAAGTTCCTTTCGGAAGCAGTCGCTCGGTAAAGGCAGGGCCATCGACAGAAAGGTCTGCGCGATCCACGCCGGCAATCGAAGCGGTTTCCATCACCACGCGCGGATCGCCTTCGACACCGACCAGGCGGGAATTGTTCCCGACGAGATTTCCCCGAACGTCCGAAACCGCCGAAGCGACGATGAACAGGGAATCGTTCGGATTCGCGCGGGAAAGGAGCTTTTCGCCCGATGCGACCGAAAGGCTCGCTTCCGTCCGGTCATCGTTCCATTCCGCATGGGAAAAGTCGAAGAAAACGGTGTCGCCGCCGATGACAAACCCGAGGAAATTCGCATTTGAAATATTCCCCACGTCGATGGACTCGGAAAACTTTACTATCAGGCGATCCGCCTTGCGGGCGTTCTTCGATTCCGGCGAAAGGAACGTCGAGCGAATCACGGGAGGAATCCTGTCGTTCATGTCGAGATACTGGAACGTCGAAACGGTATCCCCGTTTACGACGGAAATATTTTCAAGAGCCGCATACCCATAGCTTCTGGAATCGTCGATGGAGGTAAGACCTTTTTTAACCTTGGCCTGTTCCGCTTCGGAAAGTTTGTAGGAAACCAGCTTGCCATCCTGGGAAATCACCAGGTCCCTGGATGCAGGCGAAACAATCAGTTCGTTCCCGGCGGAATCCTTCCAGAAAAACTGGAGGCGCATGTTTTCAAGGTCTTCCGCGGTTATCGGGTTTTCGAATCCCACCGTCACCGAGTCCATCCGCCCGTCCGCATCGGTATCGAAAAATCCGTTGTTCTCGTTCGAAAGATAGACCCGCCCCGCGTTTGAGACTTTCGCGGGCAAGTTGAAAGTCGCGAAGTTTCCATCGGCGGTCACAAGTCCCAAATCGCCAAGCCCCGAAACGACGGAAAGGGAATCCCCGACATTCACTGCCCCCGGCTCGGTCGTCACCGTCCACCGCTTGCCATTCTTCGAAACGGCTTCGATTCGGACCTTGTCGCCATTCGAAAGACGGAGTACGGAACCCGCCGAGAACGCGGTATCCAGAGACTTGTTGAAATCGAGAACAAGCGTATCGCGCGCACCGGAAACTCCCCCGATAAGCGTTGCCTTGAGAATGACGGGACCGATTCGGTCTTCCAGGACGGTCGAAAGCCCCGCCGATGTTCCGCTCAGTTTCGACTTCACGAAGACTTCGAGTTTCCCGTCGCCAAGCGTCTCGGAGAGCGAAGTCTTCACGTCGAGAAGTTCCATCACCCCGCCCTTCCGCTTGTATTCCCCCGAAAATTCCGCTCGGGATGCGCCGTTCGGAAAAACATAAAAGATGCTGTCCCACGAAACGGAATCCGTCTTCCCCGAAAAATACGCAATGACGCTGTCGCCCTTGCCGTCGCCGTCCGCATCGTAGATAAAGGCGCTGTCGAGAGTCGGCAGGAACGGATTTTCAAACGCGAAAGTTCCCGGAAATTTTTCCTCGACAAAAAACGTGGAATCCGAAGGATTGACAAGTCCCTTGGCGATAAACGCCGCGCCGGAAACCGCGCCCGTCGAGCGAACGGCGAAACGCCCAAGGCCCTTTTCCAGAATGACCCTGTCCGTCGAATCTCCGGCAAGCGTCGTGAACTTCAGGTTTTCCGCTCCGCGAACCGGATCCAGATAGAAAGCCCGCTTGTCAATCGTCGTATCCGTCTTTCCGGCGTTCGGGCCGACTGGGATCACCGCGCGAACAATCACCGTCATCGACGAATCCACCGGAAGCGAAAGCCTTGTCGTCGAATCGATGACAACCGTATCGCCACGGTCGTTCACATAGGAGTATTCCAGGTGCGGGACGTAGAAGGTATAATAGCGGAACACGACAGGCGCCGCGCTCTCGTTCAACTGCATGCCGAGCGGGAGATTTTCGACCGGAAATTTCGAAGAAACCTTGGCATGGAAAAATCCCCGGACAGCGTCCGAAGTCACCTTGGCCGTCGGATGCGAAAGTTCCGTCTTTGCGCACGTCGTCGTCCCCGCGGAGTAATCCTTTTCGCAAGGATTCAGCGTCAGGGAATCGCTCGGCGCATAGACCAAAAATTCCGCGGACCGAAGGGCTTTCGACGTGTCCGCGATATTTTCGGATTCGGGAACGGTCCACAGATAGGCGACGAGCGAAGTATAGATAGAATAGTAGCCGCACTTCCCCGTTTCGGGGCACGAATTTCCGAAAGCCATCGCCACCAGCAACAGCGCGATACCGAAAACCCGTACAGGCAACAAACCAAGCATCCGATAGAACATACCAGCATCTCACAGAAAAGGGAGGGAACGGTGACATTCCTATGTAGAAAATTAACTTAATAATGACGGAAACGCTCGGATTTCGGCAATGTAAGATTTTTGCAATAGCGCAAATTGGAATACTAGTCCGGCATCAAGTCCGCGACGATCGAATCCATCATCAGCCACCCGCGGTCCAAAAGACGCAAGCGCGAACCTTCTCGTTCGACAAAGCCGCGAAGCGACCAGCGTTCTATCCTTTTTTCGGGAATTTTCGCCGATTCTTCCGATTCCAGGGCTTGCAAGTCGAGACCTTCCCGCGTACGCAGCGAAAGCCAGATGCGCTCCTCGACACGTTCCTTCTTTCCGACCATATCCTTTTCAAGACCGGAATCCGGGCAACCGTCCTCGACCCAGCGTTTCCAGGCGGCGTAGCGGGCAGGAGCCGCCGAACGGACGTTTCCGTCAAAGCCGTGCGCGGAAGGTCCCAGTCCGAGATACTCCCCGAGACGCCAGTAGTTCCGGTTGTGCAAGCCCTCCTCGCCAGGCCTTGCGAAGTTCGACACTTCGTAGCGTTCCATTCCAAATCCCTGCAAGATGCGCACTCCTGCGTCATACATTTCGGGGTAGAGAGCCTCGTCCAAGACAAAGAGCCCTTTCCGCATGCGATTTTCGAGAACCGTCCTTGGCCCAATCGCAAGCCCGTAAAAGCTCACATGCCCGATTCCCGACCGGGCAAGCTCCGAAACGTCGTCCCGAAACCGTCCAAGACTCTGCCCCGGAAGCCAGAACATGAGATCCGCCGAGGCACGCGTTCCCGTCTCTCGAGAAAACGCGACAAGCCTTGCGAGAGCTTCGCGGTTTTCCCTTGCCGATCCGCGACGACCAATCGCCCGCAACAGGGAATCGTCAAATGTCTGCAGCCCGAGACTGAAACGGTTCACGCCAAGCAAGTGCGCACGTTCGAGAAATTCCGCGCTTGCCGAATCCGGGTTGCACTCGATGTTTACCTCCAGAAGTTTCGAAAAATCCACGCCAAGGGATTCGAGTCCGCGGACAAGTCTCGATAGTTCAAAGAGAGGAAGCTCGCTGGGAGTTCCACCGCCAAGATAGGCCGTCGAAAAATCCGAAACGGCGAATTTCCATTTCGAAAGCCGATGTTCCGCTTCGCGGAGAACCAGATCGACATATTCGGCAAAGAGCCTTCTCGAACCGGGAAGCGTCGAGAAATCGCAGTATCCGCAGATTTTTTTGCAAAACGGAACGTGAATGTAAAGTCCTTTCATCGAATCCGAATATATATTATGCGCGTGGGAAAATGGTTTCGCATCAAGTCGCTTTTCAAGAAAAGGATGCCCTCCGTCCTGTTCTTTGTTCTCGCGGGAACAATCCTCATCCTCGCGTCCGTGCTTCTCTTTGGACCTTCGTATAAAGATATTTTTCTTGCCCTGATGCTGTGGAGTCTCCCTCTTTTTTTACATTGACGCCCGATGTCGCTCTTTAGTTCCAGACTCCAGAAGAGAAAGATCAAGTCCATCGCGTTCTACGTCGCAAGCTGGATGTTTTTTAGTTTCCTGTTTTTCTTTTTTCACTTCTACGGTTCCCCGAAAGCAGCCGATCCGGTCCTCTACCTGACCGCGTTCCAGTTCGCCATCCTGACCGGGCTTTCCCACGGACTTTACGACGTTATCATCCTGCGAGACGACCGCGATCCGCGGCCGATTCCCGCGGCGATGCTTATCCGGTTCGGGTACTTTACCGCGACGGTTTTCATCGACATCGCGATTTGCGTTCTCGTTCTCAACTGGTACGACAGCGGCTCCTTCATCGACGAACGCGGACTGGAACGCCTGCAGCGGGCATTCCGTGAACCGGAGGTCCAGGCGTTCGCCATTTACGGGATTCTATCGGGATTCTTCATCACGTTCATCCGTTCCGTAAACAAGAAGTTCGGGGCGAACGTTTTCATCAACACGCTCCTCGGAAAGACCCAGGATCCCAAAGAAGTCGGGCTGATTTTCATGTTCGTCGATTTGCGAAATTCCACGCGGCTCGCCGAAGAAATGGGCCATGTCAAATACAGCCGTTTCATGAAGGAATACTACAGGCTGCTTTCCAACTGCTGCGAAGAAAACGACGGGGACATCTACCAGATAGCCGGAGACGGCGTGTTTCTCACGTGGCCGCTTTCCGCCGCCCGCAAGAGAGCGAAGCCCATCCTCTGCTTCGAGGATCTCAAGCGTTGCTTTTCCCGCACGCGCAAGAGGTTTCTAGCGGAATTCGGGCATTATCCGACGTTCAAGGCCGCGGCGCACTGGGGAAAGGTCATCATGACCGAGGTCGGAAACTTTCGTAGCGAAATCGCCTACCACGGAGACGCCATCAACACGACCTCCCGCTTGCAGGATCTCTGCAGCCGCCTAGGCGAAGAATTCCTCGTTTCGAGAGAACTTCTGCAAGAACTTCCCCATGTCGGAAAGTACAGCCCGCTTCCCAAGGGGCCTTTCGAACTCAAGGGAAAAAGCAGCGAGACATTTATCTATGCGCTGCACTTCGAAGATGCGGAAGCATTCCCGGAAAAAACTCGAAACAAGTAGGAGAAAACGATGATCGGAAAGGTAAATGACGATTTTTTCACCAAGGCGATTCTCGCAAAGACCGGATGCTGTAGCGAAAAAGTCGTGATAGGCCCGGCAATGGGCGTAGATTCGGCCATTCTGAAGGTTCCCGGCGGTTTCATGGCCGTCGCCGAAGACCCGATTTTTCCATCCGTCCGCATGAGTCCGAAAGACTTCGCATACGTTACGGTCCACATCGGCGCAAGCGACGTCGCCGTCATGGGGATCAAGCCGGAATTCATGACCTACTCGCTTCTGCTCCCTCCGGATACGAAAGAGGATTACATCGCAAGTCTCGTCCGGGAAATCAGCGTCGAGGCAAAGCGACAGGGAATTTCGATCGTTGGAGGCCATACGGGCTACTACGGAGCGGTCACCTGCCCGACAATCGGGGGAATCACGGTCTGGGGATATGGCAAGAAATACGTTTCGCCTAAAGGCGCAAGGACGGGCGACAACCTGGTTATCACCAAGGGAATCGCCATCGAGGCGGCGGCCCTTCTAGGATTTGAACTGGGCGAAGCGCTCAAGGGAAAACTCGAAAGCGGGGACATTCGCCGCGCCGCCAAGCGAATGAAGGAAATTTCTGTCGTCAAGGATGCGGAAATCGCTTCGGGATTCCAAGGTGTCCACGCGATGCACGACGCGACCGAGGGCGGGACCAAGCGCGGAGTCTGGGAAGTCGCCGAGGCTTCCGGAAAAGGCGTTCTGCTCGACATGGATTCGTACAAGGTTCCCGAGGATATCGAAAGCATCTGCCGGATCTTCGGACTCGATCCGTGGGAAATCATCAGCGAAGGCACGCTCGTTATCGCCGTTTCTCCGAAAGACACGAAGTCGCTCCAAAAGGCGCTAGCCGCCAAGGGTATCCAGAGCGCGGTCATCGGAAAGTTTATGGACAGAAAATACGGGAGAAAAACGCTCCGCAACGGAAAAACCGAAGACTTCCTGCCGCCGACCAAGGACTTTTTCTGGGATGTTTTCTTTAACGCGGGAAACATTCTCTCGCAGGGAAACATCGAAGGCAGGCTTTCCGATAAAGACAAGCTCTGCCGCGACCTCAAGGCCTGCGTCGATCGCCTGAAGGCGGCGAACATCTACAAGATGCTGCCGGAAATCGGGACAAATATCGGCTACACGGAAACAGGAACATCCCGAAAAGACGTGTGCGCCGTTCCCGGGCGCATTTTCCGCGTCGAAAGCGAAACCTGCACAGTCCGCGACCCCAAAATGGGAATCAGCGCCTATATGGCGGACTCGCTGCTTTCCATCCGGAAAAAGTTCCCCGAGGCAAAATGCATTGCCGATTTCCGATACACTCCCAAGATTCTTTCCGCCTGCAAGAAGGCGAAATTTCGAATCGTCGAAATGCCCACGCCCAAGGATTACTGGCAACGCGGAACCGATTACGATAGAGATCTCGAAAGCGTTATCGCCAAGGCTTCCGCCTTGCCGGACATCATCGCCATTCCGGACCGGATCAATCTCGAAAAGCTGGTTCTCGTCGTCGGAAAATCCCTCGAAGACTTTGAGCGGAAAGTCTTGAAAATCAACGCTGCGCTTTGATTTCCCGTCGCGGATTCAAACCATCGAAACGGTGGAAGCCCGGGACTTTCAACCTTCCTTCTTAAACTTCGCATGGCCCTCTTCAAAGGCTTTTCGCAAGTTTTCCGTCGCGATTTTTGGATCCCGCGCGGACATGATTTCCGAAACGACGGCAAGTCCATCGACGCCGGAAGAAGCGACATCGGCAGCGTTTGACAGGTGGATTCCCCCGATAGCGACCAGCGGATGCCGTGAAAGCGCCTTCGCCTTTCGAAGCCCATCAACCCCCACTCCCTCCGCCGCGTCGAGCTTTGTCGTCGTCGAAAAAGCCTGGAATGCGACGTAATCCACATCGTAATCGTTCGCCGCGACGAGTTGCTCGTAGCAGTCCGTCGAAAGCCCGATGATCTTGTCCTTTCCCAGCAGGCGCCGCGCAACCGGATACGGCAAGTCGCTCTGCCCGATATGCAGTCCATCCGCATCGACAGCGAGCGCAATGTCGAGCCTGTCGTTGATGACAAGCGGAACGCCTGTTTTCCGCAAGACTTTCTTCAGCTTCAACGCGAGTTCGTAAAATTCCCGCGAAGAAGCGTCCTTTTCCCGTAGCTGGACAATGCCAACACCGCCCGCGAGCGATTCTTCCACGACTTTTTCTAGCGAACGACCGAGCGAAAGCCCGCGATCCGTCACCAGATAGACCTTCAAGTATTCCTTCGCATCCATAAAGACTCCTTGACTTTTCATTTTTTGCCCCCAATATAGTCAAGCGTTTGAAGATTTTCAAAAAAAATCAAGAATCCCGCTCTTTTCCCTTGACAAGTCCATTTTTTTTATCTATAATTGGGCTGTCCTCGCGGGAATAGCTCAGTTGGTAGAGCACGACCTTGCCAAGGTCGGGGTCGAGGGTCCGAGTCCCTTTTCCCGCTCGATTAAAGCTCCACAAGTGTGGGGCTTTTTTTTCGTCTTCCGAATTCCCGAAGCCCATCCAAGCCAAGCTCCCGTTCCTTTTGCTATTTTAGGCGACATGCTCCAAAAGATTTACATTCGCCATCTAGGCGATTTCGTCGGCAAGGACGTCGAACTTTCGGGCTGGGTCACGCGCGTCCGAAGCTCCGGTAAAGTCTGCTTCATCCAGTTCCGGGATGGGACGGGATTCATCCAGGTGGTCGCCAGCGTAAACGACGTTTCCGAAGAAGAGTTCCACCTAGCCAGGCATCTTTCGCAGGAAAGCGCCATCCGCATCCGGGGAAAGGTCGTTTCGCAACCCAAGGCCCCGTCAGGACTCGAAATTGTCGCCTCGCGCGTAACGCTAGTCTCCGAGACAAGGGACTACCCGATTTCTCCCAAGGAACACGGAACGGATTTTTTAATGGACAAGCGTCACCTGTGGATCCGCAGTCCACGCGAGCATGCCATTCTCTCCATTAGGCACCGCATCGTCCAGGCGATTCGCGAATACTTCGATTCCCGAGACTTCACGCTGGTCGATGCGCCAATCTTTACGCCAAACGAATGCGAAGGTTCGAGCACTCTCTTCTGCACGCCCTATTTCGAAAACAAGGCCTATCTTTCGCAAAGCGGCCAGCTTTACATGGAAGCGGCCTGTGCCGCATTCGGCAGGGCCTATTGCTTTGGCCCGACATTCCGCGCCGAGAACTCGAACACGAGACGCCACCTGACGGAATTCTGGATGGTCGAACCCGAAGTCGCCTACATGGATCTCGATGGAGACATCGAACTCGCCGAAGGCCTTGTCCAGGCAATCGTGAAGAAGATTCTCGCAGAAAGCGCGCGGGAACTCGAACTCCTCGGCCGCGACACCAAGGCGCTCGAAATCACCGCAAACGAACCGTTTGCCCGCATCAGCTACACGGATGCCGTCAAAATCATCCAGGATTCGGGAGTCCCTTTCCAATGGGGAGACGATTTCGGCGGAGCAGACGAGACTATCGTCGGAAAGCATTTCGAAAAACCAGTCGTCGTCTATGACTACCCTGCGGAAATCAAGCCTTTCTACATGAAGCGCAGCGCGGAAAATCCGAAAGTCGTCCGCAACATGGACATTCTCGCTCCGGAAGGCTTCGGGGAAATCATCGGGGGCGGCCAGCGCGAAGAAGACCTCGAAACTCTCGAAGATTCCATCAAGAAACAGGGACTTTCGCCCGAAACCTATTCCTGGTATCTGGACATCCGCCGTTACGGATCCGTACCGCACGCCGGATTCGGTCTTGGGCTCGAACGGACGGTCGCCTGGATTTGCAATCTTCCCCACGTCCGGGAAACAGGCGCCTTTCCGCGACTTCCCCACCGGCTAAAGCCCTGATTGACTTTTAACGTGTCATTTTATATTTTACAGTTCGTTCTGAATAGGAGTTTCTCATGCGTTTTTCGGTAAAAGCGATTGCGCTGGTTGCCTTTTCTTCCATCTTCGCCTTTGGGCAAGCGGACATTCCCAAGCAGGAAGCTCCGACCCTCTTGCAGGATTCCGCAGGAATCCCGATGAAGATAGACTTTATGCAGACACTCGCCGGAGTAAACGATCCGGGAATGCTCTTTGCCCATTTCAGCGGCAAGCCTCTTGTCATCTACTATTTCAGCCCCAAATGCCCACACTGCCAAGCGAGCTTTCCCGAAATGCAGTCGCTCATCAAGAAGTACGAGCCCAAAGGCCTAACGGGTGTAGGAATTTCCATCGGAGGCGGCATCAAGAAAAACGACGTGCGCCTTTTCATCGACCAGTTCAACGCGACATTTCCCATTTTCCAGGACGTAAACGCCAAATTCGGGCCCACCTACGGGACAGGCTACGTTCCCGTCGTCTTCATCGTGAACAAGGACGGCACGTTCTACCGATTCGGCGATCTTTCCAAGAAGAGCTTCGAACAAATCGATTCGCTCTTGAACAAAATGTTTCCCTAGGACTTTCTCCTTACAGAAATCGCGCGGTTCAAGGAACCGCGCGATTTTCGCTTTAAACCGAAGCGTTTACCAGACAAACTTTACGCCCGAAAGTCTGCGCTTGATTTCTTCCATCAGGGAGACTTCCGCGGTTTCCGAATCCGCAGTGAACGTGACGCTGAATCGGATAAAATGTCCCGCATCGTCCCAGGGAACCGTCGAAATCTGCTTTTCGCGAATCAGCCACTGCGAAAAGTCCTCGGCGGTCGCAAAGGATTCGCCGTCTTCGATTCCCTTCGGGGATTTTGCATATAGGTAAAAGCTTCCCTTCGGCTTTTTGACCTGGAACCCGACATCGGACAACGCCTTGACCAGCAAATCGTGCCGTCTGGAATACTTCGCGACGGTCCGTTCCGTAATCGCAGGTGAAGAAAGAGCCTCGACACCCGCATACTGGATAGCCTTGAACTGCCCCGAATCGTTATTGTCCTTGACACAGGCAAAGCCTTTCACGATTTTCTCGTTTCCCGCGACAAAGCCGAGACGCCAGCCCGTCATGTTGAACGCCTTCGAAAGAGACTGAATTTCCACGCCGACCTCCCTTGCCCCGGGAACGGAGAGAAAGCTGAGAGGCGCATAGCCGTCGAAGGTAAGCGCCGCATAGGCCGCATCGGAAACGACTATGACGTGATTCTTTCGCGCGAACTCGACGACCTTTCCAAAGAACTCGGGCGTAGCCACGGCTCCCGTGGGATTGTTCGGATAGTTGATGTAGAGGATCTTGGCGCGCTTCGCAATGTCCGCCGGAACGCTTTCGAGATCCGGCAAGAAATCGTTTTCGGGAGAAAGGGGAAGAGAATAGACCTCTCCGCCGAGAAAGCGGGTCATCGTTCCGAGAACCCCATACCCGGGAACCGTCACTATCGAAACATCGCCCGGATTGATAAAGGCTTGCGGAATCATCGCGAGCGCAGGCTTTGAACCGATGCTGTGGCAGATTTCGTTCTGCGGATCCAGTCCGCGCACCCCGAAGACTCGTTCCATGTACTTTGCTGCCGCTTCCTGGAACGGCAAGATTCCATTGTCCGAATATCCGCGATTTTCCCACTTTTCGGCCTCCGAAGCGAGTCTTTTCACGACCGCCGGATCCGCCATCCAGTCCGGTTCGCCGACACCCATGTCGATAATCGGCGTTTCGGGATGCGACTTTTCCGCCGCGCGTCTCGCCCGCTTGATCTTTTCGAACTTGTAAAGGACGGTTCCCTTTCCAAAGGAACTTCCACCGATGCGTTCCGCAAAGAGGTTCTGGATATAGTCTTCCATATGATTCTCCGAATTTGATTTTCGGGGAAAATTTAAAATGTGAACGGATATTTCGCCCGAAAGTTTTCGATTGTCTTTTCGACTTCGACCGCCGGTTCAAGCCCAAGAAGCTTCATTTACAACATATTTGTCAAGTTTTCAAAAAGACTTTTCCTTTTCGAAGCTTTCCACAAAAAAAGTCCGCCGATAAAGGCGAACTTTTTGAATAGCAAAAAGTAAAAATCAGAGAGACGCGATCAGCTTCTTTGCGCGATCCACGTAAACCGGGCTGTCGCCGTATTTCTTGAGGAGCTTCTCGGCAGTCGCCTTCGCCTTCTCCGGATAGCCCATCTGGCCATAGACGAGCGAAAGCTTCCAGAGCGCATCTGCCACCGTCGGAACGGGATCCGTCGGTTCGACCTTTTCATAGCGGTCTTCTAAGTCTCCGGTCCGCTTGCCAAACTCGGCGATGAACTTTTCGAGAAGATTTACCGCAGAGGCATAGTCTTTCTTTTCGATAGCGACAGCGGCCTGTCCGTGCATCGCGCCGCCGCGAACAAGCGGCAACTTTCCCGCATTGTCGAGCGCCTTCTGGTAGAGAATCGCCGCGGCATCGAATTCGCCATTCTGGAAACGGATGTTCCCCGAAAGAAGCGCCGCCTTGGCAAGGGTTTCCCCGCTCAGTTCGTTTTGAGAAAGCAAGCGGTCATACTCCGCAAGCGCGCTGTCCTTCTTGCCCGTATATTCGTAGGCAAGCGCCTGGCCCAAAAGTTCCGCCTGCGCCGCGTTCGTCTCGGTCCTCGAAGCGTGAAAGCGCACCGCCGCGATGACGGCGATGACGACGACAAGGAGAACGATTCCCACCACCATTCCATGCTGGATAAAAAATTCCTTCATTTCCGAATTTCCGGCGGAAGAACCGCCATTCGGCATGTTGTTCGGCATTTTAGAGGCCATATTTTTGGATCCTTGAAAAAAATTTTAGCTCCAATATAGAAATTTTTCAAAATATTTGCTACATTTGGTCTTGCGATGCCACTCTAGCTCAGCTGGTAGAGCAGCTGATTCGTAATCAGCAGGTCGACAGTTCAAATCTGTTGGGTGGCTCTTTGACCGGATTCGAAAGAATCCGGTCTTTTTATTTCGATTTCTTTCGCCAAGTTTCCCATAATTTTTTAAATATGGCGCCTATGAATCCCGAAGGCGCAATCATCGTTCAAAGCAATATGGAAATCCTCGTCGAAGTGCACAACAGGCACTACATCGAGGCCCGAGACGCAATCGCTCCGTTCACCGAACTGGTCAAGAGCCCGGAGCACTTGCACACATACCGCATTTCGCATCTTTCCCTCTGGAATGCCGCATCGACAGGCCTCACCGCCGACGATGTCGTCCGCTGTCTCGAAGACCAGGGAAAGTATCCCGTACCGGAAACCGTCGCGACGGAAATCCATGAATACATGAGCCGCTACGGAATGCTCAAGCTTGTCAAGAACGACCGGGGACTCTGCCTGGAATCGACCGACGCCGCGCTCTTCAAGGAAGTCTGCAAGCTGCCAAACGTCGCAAGCTGCCTGCTACGATTCGAAGGCGACAAGGAAGCGATCGTCGATCCGAACAAGCGCGGCATTCTCAAGATGACTCTCACGCTGAACGGATTTCCCGTCGAGGATATCGCGGGCTACGTCTCCGGGGACCCGCTTCCGATTGAACTTCGCAAGGAAACGCTCGGCGGAAAGAAGCTCGAACTCCGCAGCTACCAGAAAGACGCTTCGCAAATCTTTTACGCCTCCGGTTCCGAAAAAGGCGGATCGGGCGTCATCGTCCTTCCCTGCGGTTCGGGCAAGACGCTCATCGGCATGGCGACAATGGCCCTGATGAAGACCCGCACCCTCATCCTCACCCCGAACATTTCCGCGGCAAGGCAATGGATTCGCGAGCTTCTCGACAAGACGACTCTCACCGCGGACCAGGTAAAGGAATACTCGGGCGATGTCAAGGAAATCGGTCCCGTCACCGTCGCGACATACCAGATCTTGACCCAGAGAAAGCGCGCAAGGAAAGGCGATACCGCCGAGGAAGAAAAAAAGGACGATTCGAACGACAAGCCTCTCGTGAACTTTCCCCTGTTCAGCGAACACAAGTGGGGACTGATGATCTACGACGAGGTTCATCTTCTGCCCGCTCCGGTTTTTCGTTTCAGCGCCGAGATGCAGGCTACGCGCCGGCTAGGCCTTACCGCGACGCTTGTCCGCGAAGACGGCAAGGAAACCGAAGTTTTCTCTCTCATCGGCCCGAAAAAGTTCGATCTTCCCTGGAAAATTCTCGAATCGCAGGGCTGGATAGCCACCGCCGACTGTAGCGAAATCCGCGTCACGATGACCGCCGAGCAGAAAATGCAATACGCTCTCGCCCAGACGCGCGACAAGATTACGATAGCGAGCACAAACCCGCAGAAGGACGACGTCGTAAGGAAGCTTATCGAAATCCACGACGAACCGGAAGACCGCATCCTGATTATCGGGCAATACATCGACCAGTTGCAAAAGCTGTCCGAAAAGCTCGAAATCCCGCTGATCACGGGAAAGACGCCGAACAAGGAACGGGACAGGCTCTACGGAGACTTCCGCAAGGGAACGCTCCGCAATCTCATGATTTCCAAAGTGGGAAACTTCGCGATAGACCTTCCCGACGCAAGCATTCTCATCCAGATTTCGGGAACCTTCGGAAGCCGGCAGGAAGAAGCCCAGCGACTCGGCCGCGTCCTGCGTCCCAAGGAAGACGGCCGCCCGGCGCACTTCTTCTCGCTAGTGACCAAGGATTCCAAGGAACAGGAATTCGCGATGAACCGGCAACTGTTCCTCACCGAACAGGGTTACGCCTACAAGATTCTCAACTATTCCGGCGAAGAGATTGTTCCCGCGAAAGCGTGATGAAGCTTTCCGAAAAGTTCATCCTGGAACCGCACTTTTTCAAGGTTCTCGTCGGGCTGGCGCTTCCTATCGCCTTGCAGGACCTGGTAAAGTTTTCCCTTTCGCTCGCCGACAACATCATGGTCGGAAGCATTTCGGAAGCAGCCCTCGGCGCAGTGACGCTCGCCGGTCAGCCTTTTTTCGTCTTTTCGCTGATTTCCTTCGGAACGGCAAGCGGCGGCGGGATTCTCGTCGCGCAATACTATGGAAAGCGCGATTCGGAAAGCATCCAGAAAATCGTGTCCATTACGCTCTGCATGGGGACTCTCGTTTCCTTTCTGTTCGGATTCGTCACGACGGTCTTTCCGCGCGAGGTCATGCGAATTTTCACGAATGTCCCCGAACTTGTCGAAATCGGCACGGAATACCTGAAAATCCAGGGGTTCACCTATTTTTTCTTCGGATTCAGCAACACGCTCGTCATGCTGATGCGCAGCACGCGCGAAGTCAAGGCCAGCCTGTTCATCACGTCGGGCGCTTTCGTCCTGAACATCGTCCTCAACTGGCTTCTGATTTTCGGGAACCTGGGATTTCCCGCCCTGGGAGTACGCGGAGCGGCAATCGCCACGCTTATCGCGAGAACGATCGAATGCCTAGCGATGATTTTCTACGTGCGCTTCATGGAAAGGCACCTGCATTTTCGCTTCAAGCGACTCTTCCATCTTGACATTCCCCTCTTCAAGGACTTTCTCCGCTACAGCATCCCGGTCGTCATCAACGAAACGGGCTGGTCCGTCGGAGTTGCCGCCCAATCCGTGGTCCTCGGGCATCTGAACGCGACAATCGTCGCCGCGGCAAGCATCGTGGGAACTCTCCAGCAGGTCGCCCTGGTCTTTATCTTCGGTGTTGCCGGCGCATCCGCGCCCATCATCGGAAACAGGCTCGGCGGCGGACACCTGGACGACGCGAAGCGCTACGCGAACTCGCTTCTCCTCGCCGGGATCCTGGTCGGAATCGTCGCGGCGACCATTCTCTTTCTCTGCAAGGATTCGGTTCTCGCCCTCTACGCAATTCCGGAAGAAACCCTCCAGCTCGCAAGGACATTTGTCTGCATCCAATGCGGAATCATCGTTCTGCACTCCTACACGTCGCCCTCGATCATCGGCATTCTCCGGGCAGGCGGCGATACCGTCTTTACATCCCTTCTCGATATCGGCAGTCTTTGGCTCTTTTCCATTCCGCTTGGATACCTGGCCGGTTTCACGTGGGAGCTTTCCTTTCCGCTCGTCTTCCTGATGCTTCGTTCCGACGAACTGGTCAAGGTTCCCATCCTCGCATGGCGTGTCGAGCGAAAGCGCTGGATTCGCAATGTGACGCGCTGAATCCTACAAGAACTCTTGACGATGCCGAATAAAATTATATTTCTTCCCATATGGACAGTCCGCGCCAAATCATCAATCTGTTTCTAAGCAACAGGCACAAGCCCGAAGATCTCAAGGGCGAACTTTTCCGTGCTGCCGAAGCCGCGGAAAAAAGCGGCATGACTTACATGGAAGCGACATTCCAGCTTGGAGAACACGCAAAGGACGAAGGTCTCTCCGAAGAAGATGCCGACACCATCATCCGAAGAGCTTTCGCCGCCGAAAAACGCGAACGCAAGCGGGAAACGCCTCCTCGAAAAGAAGACACGGCAGCCCAGCAGCCCGCGCCACAGGCAAGTTCCTTCAACGCTCCCGTCCAGCCGATCATTTCGGGAGCCATTTCCCTGGAACAGGTTCTCGCGATGGGCCTAGACGCCCAGGCTCTCGAACTCTTGCAAAACCATCGGATAGACCCGGAAGCGCTCAGCATCCCATGGCCAACCCCGGACTGGCGGTTGGACTTTGCCAAGCTTCTCGGTGCTCTTTTCAAGCCGGAAGAATCCATCGAATACAAGAAATCCAACACGTCCGAGGCGACGGTCCAATCGGTGGAAGAGATTCTAGGACAGGCGGATAGCATCAAGAAAACGATGAAATCCCTTGACGGCCCGGATGGCGCGCTCGTCGGAATCAACCCGATAAAGAGCGCGGACGAAAGCGACGAATCGTTCCGTTTCCGCTATGCGGTCGTCGATAACCCGAATTTCAGCCTGGCAAAGCAGCTCGCCTACTACAAGGCGCTAAACCTTCCCTGCGCGGCGCTCGTCAGCACCGGAGCGAATTCCGTGCAGGCCTGGATCAAGATTCACGCGAAAAACCGCGAAGAATACGATTCTCGAGTCGAATATCTCTTCAAGACGCTGGATTCCCAGGGTTTCAAGGTCGATTCGACAAACGCGAACCCGGGACAGATGGTTCGGATGCCGGGAGTTCTCCGCAACGGAAAGCAGCAATACCTGATAGGCCTTGAGCAAGGCGCGAAGTCTTTCGAAGATTGGCAGACCTGGGTCGAATACTGCCTGGACGGAAAGCCTCTCGTCGAACTGGCAAGCGACAGCGACGATGCACCGAAAAAGGACAGACTCCTGATAGACGATACGCTCGAAACGGGAGAATTCCTGCTGCTCACCGCACCGCCAAAGTCCGGCAAGTCCTTTGCCCTGATGGATCTCGCCTTTTCGCTCGCCCATGGCGAGGACTGGCTCTTCTCTTCGACGCACAGGTCCGCCGTACTTTATGTCAATTTCGAAAGCACCCGTTCCGCCTTTCTCAACCGGCTGTTCGCCGTCGCCGCTTCCCGCGGGCTTTCCGCTTCCATTCCCGAATTCGGGTTCCTGAACTTGCGCGGAATCGCCCTCTCTCCCCTCGAAATGGCCCAGTATATCGCCAAGAGGGTCAAAGGCGCCAAGAAGCTGGAAGATCACGACTACGCGGCGATAGTCATCGATCCGATATCCGCCGTTCTCCACAACCCGAAAGCGGTCCGAAACAACATTCCTCCGGGAAAAGCCCTGCTCCAGATGGTCGATGTGCTGATATCTCTCACCGGTTCCGCCGTCATCGCGGCGACAAACCCCGATGAATATCCGGAACTCGAAACCCATGCGGACTCCCGAATCACCCTTTCACCGATAAGCGGCTCTCCCGATATGTTCAGCCTTCGCGGGGAATTCAGAAACTTCGCCCCGCAACCCGCGAAAGACTGCACCTGGCACTATCCGCGCTTTATCGTCTAGCTGGAACTATGCAAAGAAGAAACCTCAAGAACCGCGGCACCTGGAACACCAAACAGGCTACCTCGGCCCCAAAAGCCGCCAAAACGCCCGAAACGATTCCGACCGACCTGGAAGGAAAGCGCGCCTATTTCGAAAACTGGGCGAAGGAAAACCGGATACCGGGAAAAATCCAGGGCTGGTTTACGGTTCCCGTCAAGGCAGACGCCTGCGACTGGCGCATTTTCTCGCAGCACATGGCCAAGGGAAACCGCGTTCTCTCCATCGAAAGCCCTTTCAAGGGAGCCAAGCCGCCAAAGCTAGTACTCGACATCGACAGCCAGATCCGAAAGCCGCATCTTTCCAAGTTCCGCGGATCGATTCTCCAAATCTGGTTTCGCGCCACGGGAGACGGCCGCTTCGGCATCGCCGTGCAAAACATCTTGCATTCCGCAGAAGCGACCCGGGAATTCAAGACATTCCTCGACTATCTCGAACGCGAGCATTCGGGCGACGTTCTCTGCTGCCACCAGATTCAGGTCAGTCCGGTGCAGACCTTCGACCCGGCACATCCCGTTCCAGGTTCCCGCATCGAATTTCGCAAGGGATTCGGAAACCGGTTCATTCCAATCGGAGGCACCGACCAGAAATACAGCGTCATCGACTGGGCTCCGGCCTGCAAGGCTCCCTGGATCGGTCTTCCGAAGCGTATCCGCGCAATGATTCACCCGGCAAAGGACGACCGTTTCCTCGAATGCTTCGCGGGTCCCGCCTACATCGCCGAGTCTCTTTCCAAAGACTTCGAAGACTGCTTTGCCGCCGATATCCGCGACATGGAACGCCAGACACCGAATGTCCGCTATCTCCATGCGGCAATCGACAAGGAATTCTTCCCGAAATTTTTCCGCGGAAAGTCCAAGGACGGCAAATGGACCATCTATCTCGATCCGCCCGCCGGAAAAGCCCTGGCCGGAAACGTCATCCCGGAAATCGCGAGAAGCCAACCCGAACGCATCCTCCTGAACTCTTCGAACCTCGCCGTCGCCGCGCAGGAAATCAAGCGCTTTCGCCGCGAAGGCTACATGCTTCGAAAGATCGTGCCAATGGACCTCGAACCGGGCAACCCGCGCATCCACGCGCTATTTTTCTTTGTCCCGGACCGCGCCGGGCTTCTCGGGCGCCACGAGGTTCGCAAGGGAAAAGTCATCCGGAAACGCGAAAACCAGGAAACGGAAAGCAATTCGCAAACGGGGACAATTCTTTTTAGCCAAAAACGCAGACGCTAAAAATTTCGAGTTCAAAAAAAGATTAAATTGATAATATGAGGCACATTCAAAGCATTTCCATCGCTCTCGGACTTGTCGTCATCGCGGCAAGCGCCTATTTCGTCAAGCAGGGAGACACCCTCTGGGACATTTCCGGCGAATACCTGAACAATCCCTTTGCATGGCCGGACCTGTGGGAAAACAACAGGCACATCCAGGATCCGCACTGGATTTACCCGGGCGATTCCATCTACCTGGGAGAAGCTCCCGGCAGTTCCAAGGCGAAAAAGCAGCCGACGCCCATTCCGTGCGCGACCTCCGCAAGCGATTCCTCGCTGCCGAAGGGCGTTTCCGCTCCAAGCGGGTGCGCGACAGCAAACCAGGACGATCACTTTGCCAAGATGCTCGGAAGCCTCTCCGCCGATGCGGACAAGAAGGAAAAGCCCGCAAGGCCAAAAGGCGTTTCCTACTATTACGCGCAACGCTCCGAGCCAAAGATTTTCAACGGATACTACCAGGTTCTTTCGCCGATGCTCCTCTCTCCGGACAGCCTCAAGTCGGACTCGTCCTGGTTCACCGTCAATTCCGGCGAAAAAAGGAAGCCTCTCGTCCACATTCCCGAAACGGAATTGGTTCTCGGAATCGGCATGAACACGTCGCCTAGGGCAACCGTCGGAGCCATCGTCGAAATCTGGGACGCAAGACCCGCAACGCTCCCCGAAACAAAGATCCGCGACAAGGAAAAGATCGCCGTCCTCCGCTACTCGGGACTAGCGAAAATAACCGATGTCGGCGATACGCTTTCCCGTGCCGTACTCCTCCAGAACATGCGCGAAATTAAAATCGAATACGCAAAGGCCCGGCTGCAAAAGCCGTTTAAGCCTATCAACGTAGAAAGCTACAGCGAAGTCAAGTCCGCTTCGATAGACAGCATGGCAACCGTCCGGTATGCGCTCGAAAAGAATCTCGCCATCGGTCCCTATGGCTACGTCATGATCGACCGCGGAAAAGACGACCACTACAGCCTAGGCGACGGAGTCGCCATCTGGGAAAAGGATCTTTCGGATTCCCTGATTCCTCCGCGCCTTCTCGCACGCGGCATCGTCACCAGCCTGAACGACGCCCATTCCGTAATTCTCGTTCGCGAAGCCTACTACGGAGACAGACGTATCCAATACGGCAACCTGGTCTCGATTACGCACAAGGCAAAACTCGCCCCATGAAACCGCGGCTAGCTATCGTCGGCTTCTACCTGCTAGCGACAAGCATCGCAATTCTTCTTGCGACAAGCGTCGTCCTCGTCGCAAGTCCGAAAGCGGTGGATCGGGCGGCGGTAGTCATCGGGCAGGAACGGCTCTCTACCCTGGTTCGACTTCTCTACTGATTCGGGGCGAACCGTGAAACTTCCGAAGAACAACCGCATTTTCGTTGCGCTTTTTTTCGGCGGGATCATCATTCCGACAGCGATACTCGCCGTTCTCAGTTTCCGGAACGTCCAGAACGAGCGTCTCCTTGCCGAAAAAAATTTCGAAGACGCCCAGGCTTCCTTTTCGAAGCAGGCAGTCCTGGCCGTTCAAAAGGAACAGCAGGAAATTCTGAAGGAGACCCGGAACGCCTCGCTCTTCCTTTACGAACAGCCGCAAAAGATCCTCGAATTCGGAAACGCGGTTTCCTTCAAGAAAGTGCCTGGCATCGCCGCCATCTTTCTCTTCAACGAGAACAGGCTTGTCTATCCGAGCATTTCCATTTCGAGCCACCCGGCCTGGCCCGATCCGCCGACCACGGTTCCCGGCGAGATCGAAAAAAAGCTTCTCCGCGGAGAATTTGCGGGATTGAATCCCGACAAGATAGACTTTGCCCGTTCGGCGCTTCTCTTGCGCACGCCCTACCTGTCCAGGAAGGACAACGTCCTGAACCTGATAGGGATTCTCCGATTGCGCTATCGCCAAAAGAATTACGAAGAAGCGCTCCACATCATCGACATTCTCGAACGACATCCCGAAGCCCACGGATACCTGCAAAGCGACCTTTCCAAATCGCTCTTTCTGCTCAAGTTCGAGATCTTCGTGGAACAGAAAAAGCATTCCGCGGCCGAAAACTACTGCCTTTTCCTCTTTTCCGAATTTCTGGAAGGCGAAGTCCTGCAGGACATCGGAAGCGCCAAGTTCTTTTTCGAGAACGCCATTAGCCAGATTCTCTCGTTCGAGGAACTTTCCAAGGAAAAGCGGGACGCGTTCTGGAACCTGCGCGAGAACCTGAACAGGCAGATCGAACACGCGGAAGCGTTCGCCTCGCATCGGGATTTTCTCATGCACCTCGCCGGAGATCATCTCCCGACAAAGGAAGGGCTTCTTTACAAGCAGGACGGCCAGACCACTTTCTTCCGCATGGCCTACCCGTGGCTTTCCGGAGACCAGGTCGTTATCGGCCTCATCGACCGGGACGCCTACGGCGAACGCATCCGCAAGAAGCTAGCCGAAACGGCCCGCGAATGGAAGGACGTCGTTTACTCCGTTTCCGATGACCGCGATTCCGTAATCCTAGGCAAGCGACAGGATTCCGAAGTCCAGATTTCCAGACAGATGGACCTCGGCGAAAGCCTGGGGTGGACGCTCACCCTGTACAGGCGTTCCTCCCAGGAACTTTATAGCGAAGCGAGGCACAAGATGTTCCAGCTTTCCGGCCTCGTCGCATTCTCCCTGCTCACCGTCATCCTCGGTTCCTTCTTCATCTTCAAGACGATTTCCCAGGAGCGGAAGCTCATCTCGATGAAGACAAACTTCCTTTCCTCGATTTCCCACGAACTCAAGACGCCTCTCACGTCCATCAAGATGTTTGCCGAAATGATTTCGGGCGGACGCGTTCAAAAAATCGAAAAGTGCGCAGAATACGCCACGCTCATCGGCAAGGAATCCTCGCGCCTCGAAAACCTGATAGGCGCCATCCTCAGCTACACGCGAATGGAAACCGGCAAGCAGACATTCCGATGGGAACGCCTCGATCTTTCGGAATGCGTGTCAAGGGTTTACGAAGCGATTCTCGACCAGGCGGACAACCGCGGGCTCGAAATGACAAGGGAACTTTCCCCCGGATGCTTCGTCATGGGAGATTTCACCGCGCTCTACAGCCTGGCCCAGGGACTAATGGAAAACGCCATCAAATACACGAATCCCCCGGGAAAAGTGCACGTCCGGGTTTTCGAAGAAAACGAAAAAATCGTATTTTCTGTAGCGGACACCGGCATTGGCATCGCCTCTGCCGAACAAAAGAACATCTTTAACGACTTCTACCGCGTCGGCGACGAAATGACCCGCAGCACCAAGGGTTCCGGTCTAGGGCTAGCCATCGTCAAGCGCGTAGCGGAAGCTCACAAGGCGAACGTTTCCGTGCAAAGCCACCCCGGCAAGGGTTCCACTTTCACGGTCAAGTTCAAAAAGGCGGAATAATGGAAAACAGGAAAATCCTCATTGTCGAAGACGAAGAAATCATCCGGCTAGGCCTGAAAGACAACTTCGAGCTCGAAAACTACACGGTGGAAACCGCGGGAGACGGCGAAGAGGCTATCGAAAAGGCGGACGCGTTCTTGCCGGATCTGGTCATCCTGGATCTAATGATTCCCAAGAAAAGCGGATTCGAGGTCTGCCGCTACATCCGCAAGAAGCATCCCGACTCGTTCATCATCATGCTCACCGCCAAAACGGAAGAGACATCCAAGGTGACAGGTCTCGAAATGGGTGCGGACGACTACGTGACAAAGCCTTTTTCCATCCTCGAGCTTCTCGCCCGCGTCAAGGCGTTCTTGCGGCGCGGTCCGCGTACCGGCATGCCGAACGCCTCGTCGGAATCCCAGGCATCGCAGGACGCCGTCGATTTCAACAACATCCACCTCGACTTCAAGAAATACGAAGCGAGCAAGAACGGAGTTCCCATCGAGCTCTCCGCGCGGGAATTTCAGATTCTCAAGTACTTCTGGGGAAAACGCGGCGAGGTCATCTTGCGCGAGGATCTTTTGCAGGACATCTGGGGATACACGGCGGACAACATGCCCTCGACCCGCACAATAGACAACCACATCGTCAACCTCCGCAAAAAACTCGAAGACGACCAGGCAAACCCGAAAATCATCCTCTCCATCCGTGGAGCTGGTTACAAGTTCGACGTCTGATGTTCCGATTTCCGATTTTCCGACTGGCGTTCCTGACTCTCCTTTGCGTTTCCGAGGCGTTTTCTTCGCGTATGGGCAAGGAACTCTACGAAGCGGTCTATCAGTTCGAAATCAAGGGAAACTTCGCCGAAGCGCAAGACATGCTTTCGCGCGTTTCCATCGAAGGCGACGACGAGGACAAGAGCAAGGCGTTCTTTCTCCTGGGAAAGATCCAGGAACTTTCCGAAAGTCCGCTCAACGCGACATTCTACTACAGACAGGCGCTCGCAAGCCCCGCAAACGCGAGAGATGCCTACTTTCTCGCCAGCCGAATCGAAAGCCTGGATACGACACCGACCCGTCTAGTTATCGACCGGTCCATTCTCCCCGCCCCCATCCGGGAAACGTTTAACGGCAAGCATCCGTCCATCCTGCTTTCGAATAACCAGCTCTACAGCCTGCACAACGAAAAATTCGTCTCGGTGCCCACGTTCATTTCCGAAAAGGCGAAAATTCTCGCCGTTACGGCAGGCGGCATCTGGTTCTCGGACGAAAACGAGACGACGCTACACTTCCAGCCCAAGGATTCCAGAAAGCCCGTCCATTCCTATCGATTCGATTCCGTCATTTCAAGCCTATTCCCCCTGCCGGGAATCGGCGCGTTTGTCATCACCGAAAAGACATTCGCATTCGCCGCGAACGAGGGAATCCGCTTTTCCATCGATATCCGTTATCGCGGATGTTCGCCCGTAGGCTTCTACCAGCCGCAAAACGCATTTGTCGTCAGCTGCCCGGATAACGCCCTCCATCTGTTCGAGGCGGAATCCGGAAAGGAAACGCAGACGCTCTCCCTGATCGATCCCATCCAGAAAACGCTTCTATCGAACGAAGGGATTTTCGTTTCTTCCTCCAATGCGCTTTGGCATTTTCACCCGCAGTCGGGAAACGCCTACATCTGGAAAAATGCCGAAAATCCGATCGAGGACATCGAATTCCTTGAAGGAAATATCGCCGTTCTCGAAAGCGACGGCAAGCTGAAGCTTCTCGATCCCGAATCGGGAGCCGTACTCGCCAAGTCGCTTATCGATGGGGAAAAGCTCTTCCCGATAGCCTGCGGGACGCTCGGAATCTTTTCCAGGGAAGGCGCTCTCTCCGTTGTCGATACGTCCCTGAAACCCCTCTGGCACTATCACTTTGGAAAGCCCCTCGTCGCGGAACCGATTCAAAGCCAAGGGCTTCTGTTTCTTCCCTTCGAAAAGGGCGAGTTGCTTACGCTAGACGCGCTCCACTACGGAGGCCGTCCGATTCTTTCCCAGCGCTATGCGGAACAAGCGCTCAAGGCCAAGGATGCGGGGAACTGGCAAGAAATGGAAGCGCTCGTCGATTCCACCCAGAAGCTCGAACCGGGCAACCCGACGGCAAGCTACCTGTATGCGGTAAATCTCGAACGCATCGGCGAGAGCGAAACGAAGCGCGCGGAAGCCTGGTCCACCGCGGTCCGCCATTCGTTCGGCGACAAGCAGACGAGCGCATCCATTCTCTCCCACTACGCGCGAATCATCGGAGCCTCCTACGTCCACTTTCTCCCTCTGTCTCCGCGAACCCTCTACCCGAGCCTTTTCAGCGCAGGCCATACGCTATTTACCATCGACCCTGCCGCCCAGAAGCTCATCGCCTTGGATCCGTCATCGGGAAACATCCGCTGGGAAAAGAGCCTGGGACTTCTCGAAACAAGCCCCGTCCTCGAAAGCGGAAACGCAAGGCTCGCCATCGCAAACGGCTTCCGGCTGCAAATCCACGAGCTTTCCCCGGGGGGAAGATTGCACTACAGCGAACTGCCGGGAAAGCCTTTCCAGATAAAGTTTCACGAAAACGCCATCTACGTTTCCACGTGGAATGGCTACCTGATCAAGCTGCTCGCCCCGAGCTACGGCATCGCCTGGGCGCGAAAGCTGTTCAACCTTCCCTTCCTGTTCGATATTTCCAGGGAAAACATTGCGGTAGCAAGCCTCGAAGGGACGCTCGGGTTTGTCAGCGAAGCGGCCGGGCAGAATCCAAGGCACATGCTCGAATCCAGGGCAAACATTTCCGCCATGGCCGTCACCGACTCGACAATCGCCATCGCGACCGACCAGAACGAAATCCGCCTCTACACCCCGGAATCCGAAGAGCCGAAAGCGGTGTTTTCGACAGGCTCCGCGGTCCTTTCGCTCAAGTGGGTCCCCATCGGAAGCGCCAAATACCTCCTCGCTGGCTTTGCCGACCAGAAAATCAGCCTATACGGTCCAACATCCCGCGAAGCTATCTGGACATTTACCGGGCAAAACTCCGTTTTTGCCAGTCCTGTCGTAAGCGGAAACTATCTCTATATCGACCAACAGTCCCATATTGCGCAGATTTCCCTTTCGAAAGGGACCGTCGAAAGGCGCTTTTCCACCCCCGGAGGTTCGGGAACCCCGTTTATTCTCGACAACACACTCTTCTGCATATCGCCAAAGCGGCTGCTTTACGCTTTTCCGCTTGCAAAATCATTCTGATATATTTTTTTTACAAACGAAAATGTCATTTTCTATCAATCATTCTATATCTTTATAAGAAGATGTATAAAGATACTGAAAGCAAATAACCAAAAAAGGGTGGATAGCTGACTTGCGTAAAGAATTCATACCTAAACATCGGCTTCCGATCATCGCGCTGTCCGGTCTCTTTTTCCTTGGGCTTTTCGGCTGCAAGGACAAGGAGGACTCCGCCTCGATGGAAAGCTCTCTCTATCCGCGCGCCCAGACACTCTATCTCGGCGGATTCGACTGGGCTCCCCCCGGAACGACTTTCAACCCGCTAGATGCCGACCCGAACTTTCCCATTGACGGCAACATCCGCCTGATGTACGAAACGCTCTTCGCCTACAACATCCTCGACGGAAAGGCGGAGCCGATGCTTGCGACGTCCTACCTGCAGACGGATTCGTCCATTATCGTGGAGCTGGATTCCCGAGCGCACTGGAACACGGGCGAAAAAGTGACTGCGGACGACGTCATCTACACGTTCTATCTCGATTCGCTTTTTCCGACCCCTCGCCACACCGGCTGGCAATATATCGATCGCATTTCGGCCGACGGGAATCGCATCGAGTTCGTCATGAACAAGGCGAACCGAAATCCGCTGGTTCTTCTCAACCTCCTTTCCGAAACATCGATCCTTCCGAAGAAGGTATTCCAGCCGCTAGTCGAGTCTTCAAAAAGGAACGGACGCTACAACTACGCAAACGTCCTTGCCTTCAAGAACGATTCCCAGCCCGTTGTTTCCGGACCGTACAATCTCGAAACCTACTACCCGGACAAGATAGTCCTCAAGCGGGTCGAAAACTACTGGGGAAACGCCAAGCACGAAGGAAAGCCGCCCGCGCCTCTCTACATTGTCCACTCGCTCTATACGAGCAACAATCTTTTCAACAACGCAATGACAAAGGGAGAACTCGACGTTTCTTCCATCTTCATGCCCCGAATCTGGGAAAAGAAGCGCGACAACATCCGCGCCTGGAGCCTCAAGGAACCTTACCATTATCCGGGTTCGATTCCGACGCTTTTCATTGCGACGACCACGACGCCCTTTACCGATGTCGCGTTTCGCCGTGCGCTCGCCCATGCCATAAACTTTGAAAAGATAAAGGCCATCGCCGTGTCCAATTACACGGACTCCGTCAAGCCGGGATTCATCCTTCCCTTTGGCCAGGAAGTCCGCTACTACAACGAGGAAGACGCCAAGACGTACGGTTACTCCTACAATCTCGACAAGGCAAGAAAGATTCTGGAAGACGCCGGCTACTCCTGGGATACGCAGGGACAGCTGTTAAACAAGGACGGTCGCCCTGTCCGCCCCTTGAGCCTGGAATGTCCCCAGGGATGGACGGACTGGGAAGACGTCATCAAGGTTGTCGCCGAATCCTTCAAGCAAATCGGCATTGCGACCAACCAGCGCTTTGTCGATTACGGAGAATGGGAAAAGGACTTGCGCTATGGAAAATTCGACCTGGCGATGAAAACGCAGACAGCCGACCTTTCCGCGGCGACACCGTGGACGCGCTTTGACCAGGTAATGAACAGCAAGAGCGCAAAGCCTGTCGGCGAAGAAGCCTTTTCGAACCAGGGGCGTTTCAGCGACCCGCAGGCAGACAGCCTGCTTGCCCTGATTCCCTCGCTCACGGATTCCGCCGAAACGCAAAAGGCCTACCGTTCCCTCAACCGGATTTTCATGGAACAGATACCTGTGCTTCCGCTGATGTACCGCCCAACGCAATACTACCAGTTTTCGACAAGGCACTGGACGAACTTTCCGACCGAAGAAAATCCTTACGCCCCCCCGCAAAACCTGATCGTCGGCGCGGGAATCAAGGCGCTATGGGAAATCAAGCCCGTCAAAGCCCAGTAATACCAAGAAAAAGTCCGTTCCACGACGGACTTTTTTATTTAGATTGTATCCACCGAAATGGAGACTTCGTTATGAAAAGAGCGCGTTTTATCTTGCCCAATGCATTCACCAGCATGAACTTTCTGCTCGGCGTGTTTTCCGTCTGCTGGTCTGCGGGCATGTTCAACGGCTATTCCTCCCTGGATCCATTCCGCATGGCCGCCTACTTTGTCATTCTTTCGGTTCTTTGCGATAAGCTCGACGGATTTGCGGCGCGCCTCGTGAACGCGAGTTCCGAATTTGGCGCCCAGTTCGACAGTCTAGGCGATTTGGTCGGTTTTGGACTGGCCCCCGCCTTCTGCCTTTTCTTCAGCTACAAGGCGAACGTTCCCGACTGGCTCGGACAGAACATGGCCCTGGTAATCGTCGCTTTCGCTATCTACGTTCTCTGCGCCGCGATGCGCCTCGCCAAGTATAACGCGATGGACAGCGATGCCTACAAGCACTACTTCTCGGGACTTCCGAGCACTTTTGCTGGCGCCATCAATGTCATCCTGCTCACCTACGCGACCCAGCACGGAATCTTTACGTCGAACAATGCTAACCACCTCTACATTCCGGTCATCGTACTGCTCTTCACCGGCCTGATGATGGTCAGCCCCTGTTTTCTCCCGAAGCTCCAGCCCCGGCAAAACAAAATCGTGAACGGCATCCAGATAGTGCTCGTCCTTGTCGTGTACCTCTGCGGATTTCTCTTCATCTCCCCGAAGTTTTCCTTTATTCCGGGCTTTCTCCTGATCCTTTGCGCGCTCTACATTGTCGGAGGGTTCGCCATGGGCTTTGTCAACCGCGGACAGATCCTGGCGGACGCGGCAAAATCCAGGGACGAGAACTAGCCGTCAAAATCCCGAAGGAATCGAGCGAGCGGCTCCGCATACCGGTCGAGCTTTTCGGGAGCTTCGCGCGGAAGCTCCACCGTCACGCAATCCATCTTCCATTCACGCGCAAACGTTCCGAAGCTTCCTGGCGTCGCATAGCCCGCGCCGCATTTCCACGGAAGTCCAAAGACACGTTCTAGCGCATGGCAGAGTTCCGAGCGAACATCGGAATCTATCCAGCCGAGAGGCGAATGAAGCGCCACGACCCTTGACACTTTTAGCCGGCGAATCAGATCGATCAAGGCCCGAGTTTCCGGTTCGCTAGCCGGAGACTCCCCCGTCGAAAGTTCCGTTGCGCGAGGAGCTTCCAGAACAGGTCGCGAAAAGGTCTTCCCGGGTTTCCAGTCCGCCGTCGGAAAATTCCGATTCAAATCGACGCCGCGAACGTTTCCGCGAGTTCCCCGCAAGATTCCGTCGGGGTTTAGCGACAAGACGCAGGCGACATGCGAAGGCGCTTCCCAGAGCATTCGCAACGCCCGGGAAAGCAGAAAGGTCGTTTCGGGTTCTTCGCCATGTATCGCCGCAAAGACGAGGAGACGCGGAATTTTTCGGGAAGGCAGATAACAGAGCGGAATGCCTTCCACGGAACGCCCGAATTCTTTCAGTTCAAACGGAAAGACGCCCCGAAGAGCGATATCCCGGAATTCCGGAGCGGTCATCGGGAGTTTTCCTTGAAATAGGGAAAGACGTAGTCGCGCATCAACTCGTCAAAATTTTCGAGAACGGCTTCTTTCAGTTCCATTTCGGAGCGTTCATAGATGCCCCGCAAGATTTCGGGATCAAAAAGAGCTTCCTGTTCAAAAGCCGACTCCCGGTGAGAAATGTGCCAGCGTTCCGGTCGAATTTTTCCACGTCCCGGGACAAAGACCCGTTCAAAGCCAAAGGCTTTCCCCAATTGGATCCGTTCCGAAAGCCAGCGGTGAAAAGGCGCGAACATCCCGTCGCATTCCGCTTCGGTCAGTTCGACTTCATAACCCTCCGGTACGCTGTTTCCATCGACCACGTCGAGTTCCGTGCCAAAGTGATGCCTGGAAGCTCCGGGAAGCGCGGACCAGAGGAGAATCGCCCGCATCCGATCCGACGGTCTTTTTGGGATTTCCCGAAAGGGAAGTCCGTCCGAGTCAAGCAGTTTCAGTCTGCCGATCGCCTTGCCGTTCCAAATAGAAAGCTGCCTGTCGAAAGGACGAAAAGCGCTTTCCACGCGCATTTTAAACCCGGCCGCCGTAGCAGCCTCGGAGAGCCTTAAAAAAGGTTCCAGGACGGAATCGCGCACAAAGTAATCCGTTCCGGGAATCTTGACCAAGTCATCATTTTCAAGACCATAAGGAGATAGCGGTTTCATTCGGGAAGCGTTCCTCCCATTTTTAGGACAAGCGCGCGCCATGTCGCGCTTTTCGAAGAGCGCGCCGGACTTTTCGTTTTTTGGCACACGGGCTGGTTTCGGGAAAACAGATGCGTGCAGGCGACAGCAAGAGCGTCCGTCGCATCGAGCTTTACGTTTTCCTTTTCGATTTCGAGCCTTGCCGTCACCATATAGGCGACCTTTTCCTTCGAGGCGGCGCCGTCTCCCGTGACCGCCTGCTTGACCGAACGCGGACTGTATTCAAAAAACTCCATGCCGCGTCGATGGCACATGACAAGAATGGCTCCGCGCACATGCCCAAGGATCATGGCGCTGTGGACATTCTTTGCAAAGAACGCGCTTTCCATGATGAAAACAGTCGGCTTGTAGAGCGCCACCAAATTTTCCAGGTCACAGACAATTCTTACCAGCCTGTCTTCAAAAGAGTCTTTTCTCGATGCGGAAACCGTTCCGTATTCGAGGACGCGAATCGGAGCGTTTTCGTCCTTTTCCAAAAAAGCGTATCCCGTCGTGTAGGAGCCCGGGTCGATACCGAGAATAATCATCGGCATAAAATTTAAAAAGAATTGGATGGCTCCGTCGAGGGGGAACCTAGGTGAGGGTGGAGGGTTGAAAGTGAAGTGTCGAGAGTGGAATGTGGAGAGTGGAGGGTGAAGAGTGGGACTCCGAGCGAACTTCTACTTCTAGCGGTCATCCTGGAGCGCGGTCAGAGCCTAGAGCTTGGAGCTTAGATCTGAGTTTCGCAGACGTTTAGGTTCAAAATGTAAAGCGGATCGCTCTGCGTCTCTAAGCTCTGCTTACTAAGCTCTGACACGCCCCTCGCCGGGTAGGCCTGTCTGCCGACAGGCAGGCGCCCACCCTCCGCCGCCAGGCGGAAACAGGTCGCTTCGCGACAAAAAGCCTTTCGGCAAAAAGTAAAAAGCCCGTTTCGCAACTCTAAGCTCCAAGTTTTCTCGACTAAGCTCTGAATAAACTTCGGACGCCGCAAGGATTTCCCAAAAATTTCTATTGTTGAAAAAGAGGTGACCTATGTTCGTCGAAGAAGAGAAACTCGATCTTTCACGCGTTAAGACACATCCGCGTCGTCTGGGCATTCCCCTGAGACGCTGGGGGCGAAACCTGATGTCCCAATGTCCATTTCACGCGCCGGAAGAATCCTCGCTATTCTTTTACGATACGCTGGGCTATTGGCGTTACCGCTGTCTGCAATGCGACAGCGACGGGGACCTGATCGAGTTTCTGATGCGGACCCGCTTCAACGGTCTCGACGAAACCGCGGCACGGAAGGAAGCGCTGGACTTTTGGGGCGTTTCTGGCGAATTCGAAAACAGCGACCCGGAACATCACAGGAACAAGGAAATCGGAGGCGAAAAAGTCCGCGTTCTGGAAAGCTTTGTCCGCTACTGCCACTGGGCCGCCACCAAGAGCGAATCCACGGCGGAATTTCTCAAGGCGCGAGGTTGGAGCCTCGGACAGGCAAAGCTCTACGGCATCGGGTATTACAGCGGAGATCCGGAACCTTTTTACAGCTACTGCCTGCTCTCCGGGCTAGAACGTCACGAAGTCAGCTTTTACCTCGACAACCTGGACATTTCTCACGAACCGCGACTCACCATCCCCGCCAGAAATTCCAAAGGAGTCATTCATTCCGTCTATGGACGGATTCTCGACAATGCGGGAACCCCATGTTCAAGCGAGGACACGTACATTTCTTACGCCTCCGGTCCGCTAGACATTCCGTTCAACATCCAGCAGGACATCGAAAATCCGATTGTCGTCGAAGGACTTTTCGACACGCTGACCGCCGATCTCGCCGGAATTCCAGGAGTCGTCTCCACGATGTACCAGCCTTTTAGCCGTAGCCATCTCTACAAGCTCAAGGCCTGCGGGGCCGAAAGCATCACGCTGATTCTCCGCAAGGACCCGAACAGGCGGAACCAGGAGCTCCACGTTCGCAAAAGCCTTGAACTGGCGGAATCCGAAGGCATGCGCTTCAAGTCCATCATTCTGCCCCTCGGCGAAACCGTTGACACGCTTGTCCGAAAAAACGGAGCGGACGCGCTTCTCGAAAAGATCCGGGACACCGAAGAAGACACCATGCGGACGCATCGCAAATCCGTGTTGCTCCAGGACATTCGCGAGAATTTTGCCACGGCGATGACCCGGGAAGCGGACTCCGATGTCGGCTATCGTCTTTTCAACTTCCCGACCCTTTCCCATGCGCTAGACGGCATTCTGCCCGGCTACTACTTTCTCTCTTCCGAACCGTTCGGCTTTAAAAGCTACGCGCTTTCCTCTTTTGCGCTAGACCTTATCGAAGGAAATCCGGAAGCGAAAATCATCTACGTGGCGCTAGACAGCCCGCGCCGTCAGGCATTCGACCGCTTTGTCGCCATGCTCGCCGGAATTTCCGAAGCGAATGTTCGCAAGCAAAACAAGGACGACTCCATAAACCAGACCGTACACGACGCAACCCAGACGCTTCTTTCCTACGTCAAGACGGAACGCCTCGAAATCTGGGAAGATACGGAAACGTTCAATTTCAACACGTTCCTCAAGGAACTGCGAAACGAGATTTCCGAAAAGCAGCAGCTGATTCTCTTCATCGACGGGATAGACCATCTTCGCATCTCGGACCGCTCGGACATTCCCGACCTTAACGAGCGGCGTTCCTCGGCGGCTCTCGATCTCTACAAGGATCTGGACATTCCCGTTTTCATCAGCGGTTCATGCGCCAAGGACGGCGACAAGATCATCGGTCCGAGACCTTACCTGCGCGATGCGGACGCGACATTCTGGATCGAGCGCAAGGAAGACGGGGCTCTCTGGCTCACGGTCAATCTAAAAGGCTCCGGTTCAACTCTCTACGAAGCGAATCTTCTTTTCTCGGACAAATCCTACCGGATGAAAGAAAAAGAAAAATGAGCCGCCTCGTCATTGTCGATTTCAACAACTTCTGGAGTCCTTCGGGAGGCGGCGTCAGGCGTTACCATCTGGAGCGCATGAATTTCTACCGGGAAAGGAATGACGCGACCCTGGTCTTTGTCCAAAACGATTCCAGGACTTTCACCGAAAAGATTTCCGAATCGCTGATTATCGAACATAAAAAAGCGTTTCGATTTCCAGGAAACTGGGAATACCGGTTCTTGTGGAAGCAAAGGGACATTCGGCCCTATCTAGAGAAATACCGTCCGGATATCGTCGAAGTCGGATCCCCGTATATCTTGCCCAAGGCGGTTTCCAGGGCAGCGAAAAAAGTTTCGGGAAATTCGACGCTTACCGCTTTCTGGCATGCGGATTTTCCCGTCACCTACGTTCGTCGCTTCCTCGAAAAGTGGGGATTTTCCCGAGTGGCGAAAATCGCACAGTCCGTGGCGTTTGCCTATGCGCGGGCAAGCTTCCGGAATTACGCGAAACTCGAAGCGAGCTCGCACGAAGTCCTTAAGCGAATGGAAGAAAACGGCTTTTCGAAAAACCGGCTGGAATGGATTCCGCTGGGAGTCGACCTGCAAACCTTTCGGCCGGAAGCGCGCGACGAAGCCCTGGTGAAGACGCTAAAGGCTGGCGATCCGAACCGTCTCACCATCTTTTTTCCACATCGTTTCTGTGACGAAAAGGGGCTTCGACTCTTCCTGCTCGCCTATCCGATCCTTTGCGAAAAGCTCGACAGCGAACCGGCGGTTCTCTTCGCCGGAACGGGTCCGGATCTTCCGAAAGTCAAGGAGGCGGCAGAAAAATACAGGCACATCCGCTACGAAGGATTCATCGACGGCACGGGCGAAATGGCGAAGCGTTACGCGAGCGCGGACCTGTCGCTTGCGCTTTCCGGCTGGGAAACCTTTGGACTTTCCATTCTGGAGAGTCTTGCTTGCGGCGATGCGCTTGTCGCCGCATCGACCGGCGCCGCCGCCGAACATCTCCGCGCATCGGGCGCCGGAGTGCTGCTCGAAGAGCGCACTCCGCAAGCTCTCGCGGATTCAATCGTCCGGATTTCGAAAATGGACATGGCTCTCCTCAAGCGGAACGCCATCGACTATGCGAAAAAATTCAGCTGGCAAAGCTGTTTCGAACGGCAGCTTTCGCTATACCGCAAAATCCCGAAAGGAGCTATCCATGATTAAGCACATCGTTCTCTGGAAACTGAAAGAAGAAGCCGAAGGCGCCACTGCGGCGGAAAACGGCAAGAAAATCGTCGAAATGTTCAAGACGCTCGACGGCAAGGTTCCCGGGCTTCTCGCCATCGAATCGGGAGTCGATTTCAACCGCAGCGCGGCCGCCTGGGATATCGGACTCGTTACCGCCTTTGCCACACGAAAGGATCTTGACTTCTACCAGGAATTTCCCGCCCATGTCGAAATCAAGCAGTTCATCGGCAAGGTTTCGACGGATCGCGCGGTCATCGATTACGAACTCTAGACATTCCAATGGAAATCGCCGGCATCCTTTTTGACCTATACGGAACCCTGTTTACATACGGCAACATGTCCAAGGCGTTTTCCATCTGGCATGAAGATCTCTCGTATGCGCTGAAAGATCTCGGCGTATCCACGACCATCGCCCAAGTCGCGAAAAATTGCAAGCATTTTTTCTCGGAACATGTCGCCGGGAACGAGCGATTCACCGAATATGAAGCCCGGCTGAAGCATCTCGCGGGACTTTATGGAAAGACTCCGGACGACAACTGGATACGGCATACCGCCGCCACGTCCATGAACCGCTGGCAGGGATTTATCGACATCCATCCGGAAACGAAAGCCTTGCTGCGATTCCTGAAAGAAAAAGGCATCAAGACTGGAATCGTATCGAATTTCCAGCATGCGCCCCACGTGCGGAAAGTGTTGCGGCAAAACGGACTTCTGAAAATGCTCGATGCCGTGGTCATCTCGGGCGAGGTCCACGCCAAGAAACCCGACCCCCGAATTTTCGAACACGCCCTAAAAAAGCTCGAAACAAAACCGGAAACGACCCTGTTTGTCGGGGACGACCCCGAACGGGACATCCGAGGCGCCGCGGCTGTCGGCATGCGGACCCGACTTTTTCAAAACGGATCTTCCCTGTTCGAATCATTGAAAGAATATATCCGATGAATTTTTCGAAAAATTTCAAAAGCCCGTTCCGGATTATCGGCAAGAGAAAATCCGAAATCCGCGATAGAATCCAGTCGTGCATGCACAGCCTTTTTTACGGCGACGTAGAAAACGAGCGAATCTGCTTCGGCGATAGACAGTTCCGCCATATCGTCGATATCGGGCATTCGGATATCCGCAGCGAAGGCATGAGCTACGGAATGTTCATCGCCGCGGAACTTGGGCTCGAACCGCTGTTCCAGTCGCTCTGGAACTTTTCAAAAAAGTTTTTAAGAAATTCGCGCGGGGACTTTGCGCCGTATTTCGCGTGGCAAGTCGGCATTCGCCAGAACCCGACCGAATTCTACAAGATGGATCCCGGAGCCGCTCCCGATGGCGAAGAATACTTCGCAGCGGCTCTTCTCGTCGCAGCCCGACGGTTCAATCGCCCGGAATACAGGCGAGAAGCCATTGCCCTGCTCAGGCAGATGGCCTACAGAAAGCCCTCGGAAAAGCTCCAGTCGATGTTCCATCCCAAGAATTTCCTTGTCCGGTTTTCTCCTGTCAAGGGAAACGAGTTTACAAATCCGAGCTATCACACGCTGGCGTTCTACCGATTGTTCGCCAAGGAGACCAAGGACCCTTTCTGGGAAAGCGTCTATCGCGAAAGCCTTGCCTTCCTTGCGCGCGCCTCCCATCCCGAGACAGGGCTTTTCCCCGACTATGCGGAATTCGACGGTTCCCCAAAGCATACCGAATTTTTCCCGACAAGCGAATGCTTTAGCGGCGACGCGTGGCGCGTCGCCTTGAATCTCGCCATGGATTTCAACTGGGAAGTTCCCGGCGTTTGCGAAAGCGAACGCGAAAGGGCCAGAACGTTCGAACGGGATTCCATCCGAAAATGGCTCCGATTCTTTCGCGCGCACCGCCCGAACCTCGCCGATTACCAAATCGATGGAAGCGCCTATCCCAAAGAAGCGAGGTCTATCACCCCGGGACTTGTCGCGATGAACGCGGCGGCGACAGCGGCGCTCGACCTGACAAGTTCCGAAGACATCGAACTTTCCCGCCCTTTTCTAGCGAGATTCTGGACCACGCCGATTCCCACCGGGACATGGCGATACTACGACGGAATGCTCTACATGCTAGGACTTCTCGTTCTCGGCGGCGAGAGCCAAGAACACGGCATTTCCTAGTGGCTTTCTAGTGGTTTTCCACGGTTTCGGGATTTAGGAACAGTTCCCTTGCAAGATGTTTCGCAAAGGGAGCCGCCCAGTTCCTTTCGGGCGCAATGCGACTCCTTGTCTTCGCCTTGAACGCATGATAGCTCAAGAGCATGGGCTTTCCCATTCGGGCATCCCACAGAATCCACAGAGATTTCCACGCAAAGCCACCGTTCTTGCCAATTTTCGGCAAGATTTTCACCTCGACTATCACGGGCAATGTCAAGTATCGAACGTTATAGCGCCGAAAGACGTTGAAAAGCTCCTCGCGAAGAGGTGCGGGGACCTCCCTGTCAAAAACGGAATACACGGTGAGGGAATCGGCTCGCGCCTCCCAAGGCGAAACGTCCGAAAGCGCCTTTCCGTCCGCAAACGTCAACCCGAGAATTTTCCGGAGCGCATCCCGAATCCAGGAAGAATCCGACTCGGGAATCCACAATCCTTCCAGCATCTGCTCGTGGCGCATTCCCGGGAAACGCTTTTCGATTAGGGAGTCTTCATAGTGCGCCAGATCGAAATCCACGGCGTCTTCGCTAAAACTGTGGCAAATCCTGTTTTCGTCAGGGCATTTCGCATCGATTCGCAGCGCGGGAAAACTTCCAATCGCGGCGGAACTTTTTTCTATTTCCAGAAACTCCGGATTCAGTTCGGCGAATCCCCTTTCGTCAAAAATTTCCAGTTCCATTTCGCCCTGTTCGCCACATTCCGCGCACGAAGAATCTCCCATCGAATTTCCCGTCGAACGGTTCCCGGCACAGGAAACAATCGTAAAACTCGAAAGGAACGCGACAACATGCAAGGCTTTTAAAATCTTCATATTCCAAAAATGCTAAATTTGCGCGCGATTAGCAAGGAGTTCAGCATGAGTCTTAAGTGCGGAATCGTCGGTCTTCCGAACGTCGGCAAAAGTACGATCTTTAACGCCATCACCAACGCAGGCGCAGAAGCCGCCAACTATCCGTTTTGCACCATCGAACCGAACGTCGGCATGGTGAGCGTACCCGATGGCCGTCTGAACGAGCTGGTCCAAGTCTATCATCCCAAGTCCATCGTTCCCGCCGTGACGGAATTTGTCGATATCGCGGGTCTTGTCAAGGGAGCGAGCAAGGGAGAAGGTCTCGGGAACCAGTTTCTCACGCACATTCGAGAATGCAATGCCATCATGGAAGTCGTCCGTTGCTTTGACGACGACGATATCACGCATGTACTCGGCACCGTCGATCCGGTCCGCGACATCGACATCATCGAAACGGAACTCATCCTGAAAGATCTGGACTCCGTCGAAAAGCGACTTGCCAACGAAAGCAAGGCCGCCCGCACAGGAAACGCCAAGGCGAAGGAAAACGCCGAAGCCTGCGAAATTCTGAAAAAGGGTCTTGAATCCGGAAAGAGCGCACGGGAATTCATCGGAAAGAAC
The DNA here is from genome assembly GCA_963629575.1 of Candidatus Methanomethylophilaceae archaeon. Lineage (GTDB taxonomy): Bacteria > Fibrobacterota > Fibrobacteria > Fibrobacterales > Fibrobacteraceae > Hallerella. The sequence continues at coordinate 27,632 of CAVGIM010000003.1, read as the reverse complement.
GGCGACGCGCTCGACGCAATCGTACAGGATCTGGCACTTCTCACCGCGAAACCGCTTTTCTATTGCGCGAACATCCGCGAAGAAGACTTGGGAAAAGGCAACCCGTATGTTTCCCGGCTAGAAGAATTCGCCAAGAAGCAAGGCGCATCCGTTGTCGTCATCAGCGGAAAAATCGAAGAAGAACTTTCCAAGATGGAACCCGCCGACAAGGAGGAATTCCTCAAGGAACTCGGCATGAAGGAATCGGGCCTCGATTCCGTCGTCCGCGAAGGCTACCGAATCCTCGGACTTCACACATTCTTTACTGCCGGCGAAAAGGAATGCCGCGCGTGGACTTTCACGGCAGGTTCCAAGGCTCCCCAGTGCGCGGGCGTCATCCACTCGGATTTCGAGAAAGGCTTCATCCGCGCCGAAACGCTTGGCTTCGACGATTTTCGCAAATACGGTTCCTGGAACGCGGCAAAGGAAGCGGGCGTCGTCCGGACCGAAGGCAAGGAATATGTCGTCCAGGACGGCGACATCATGTACTACCTCTTCAACGTCTAAGACCCCATTAAAACCGCTTTACCTTTTCGAGGGAAATTCCGCGAGAATTTTCCTCGTTTTTTTTTGGGGGGGGGAGACGTTTCCGATTTTCCAAAACGATTTTCCAAGTCTTCCCCTTTTCGCTTTGCGCGTCTTTTGGTTCGCTTTTTTGCCGTTTTGGGGTCTCGTGTTTTCTGCACTTTCTTATCTTTCCTCTATCCATAGGAGTGTTTATGAACCTTTTTGCAAAAACCCTCTCCGTCCTCGGGGTCGCAAGCGCAGCGATTTCCGCCGCGGTAAACTATTCCCCCGTTACGAGCGAAGCCACCGAATCCGCCCAAAAGCTTTACAATTTTCTCGCAACGAACTACAACGCAAGGACTGTCGCCGGCATCCAGACCGGAGAAGTGAACACGGCGACATTCCAGAAATTGCCCGACGTCGATTCCTTCTATGTCCGCATCGGAAAGTATCCTGCCCTCGTCGGATTTGACTTCCTTTTTGCCACGGGCGTCAATGCATCCGACTCCTGGTACATGTCCTACACGCAAAACATCATCGCGGCGGCCAAGGACCTTTGGAGTCAAGGAGGAATCCCCGCATTCACCTGGCACTGGAAAGACCCGAGCGACCAGGTTGACGCTTTCTATGCGACACAAAGCTCCGCCGGTGCGGGAAATCCTTTCACCACTTACGATTTTACCCAGGGCTTTACCGATCCGAGCTGCACGGAAGCCTGCACGTGGAACACCTCTTCCACGGTCTATTCCCAGCTAAAAAGCGATATCGACGAAATTGCCGCCTACTTCCTCGAATTGCAGAGCGCAGGCGTCGCAGCCGTTTTCCGTCCTCTGCACGAAGCTTCCGGCGGATGGTTCTGGTGGGGACTTCGCGGCGGAGCCGCCTTCAAGGCACTCTACCAGCTCGTCTATGACGAAATGAAAGCCCAGGGCGTGAAAAACCTCGTATGGGTATGGAATCCAGAATACGCAAAGGACACGGACTGGAACCCGGGCAAAAACTACTACGACATCATCAGCCTCGACATTTACGAAGCCTACGACTATTCGACAAAGTTCCTCTCCGCGCGCACGGAACTGGAGACGAACTTCGGAAAGGACATCGTCCTCGCCATTTCCGAAAACGGTCCGATTCCCGACCTGTCCGTGATGGCCGAAAACGACAGCCGCTGGTCCTGGTGGATGCCGTGGTACCAGACCTGGAACGGAAACTTCCTGAACCAGACCGTCGATGCCGTCTGGAAGGCAAACGTCGAAAGCCCGTGCACGATGACTCTCGACAAAATGCCGGGCTGGGACAGCTATACGCTTTCGAACACGCCGGTCGCATCCTGTGACGTCGGCTACAAGCTCGGCGACATCGATACGACCCGCATCGTCGAAGAGATTTTCCCGGGCGATACCGCGACAAATGCCTGGCTGCGCGTCAAGTTCAATCCGCCTGCGGGCGACACCGCCAGGGGAAACGTCGTCATCCAGAGCGGAAGCGCCATCGACCTTTCCACCGTAAGCACCATCACTCTCAACGCCTATAACGCGAACAAGCTTTCCGGCATCTGGTTTACCGTCGCCTTCCTCGGCAACGAATCGACGGATTGGGGCTGGGCGCAACCCGATGGCTGCTGGGTCAACGCGGGCGACTCCACGCAGTGCACCTTCGATCTTTCCACGACAACCAAGGACGACGACGTTCTCGCCGGAACCGACTACGCGACCTTCATGAGCAACATTTCCAAGGTCTATATCGAAATTTCGGGCGTCGGCTATTCGGGAACGATCTTCTTCGACGCGGTCAAGACCGAAAGTTCCACAATCAACGACTTTGACGATACGACGCAAAAAATCGCCGTTGAACAGGGTCTGAACGTCGAGGTTGCGGAAATCGTCGGCAAGGGAAAAACGGCGGACATTCGCTCCAAGGCCTTTGCCCAAAGCTCCCTGCAGATGTCGGTTCAAGGCGAAATGCTCTTCGTCGCGCTTCCAAAATCCGGCCAAGCGCACATTTCGCTCCTTGACGTCATGGGACACCAGGTGAAGACACTCCTCCGCGGCCAGGCGTCCGCAGGCGAAAAGAGCTTCTCCCTCCGCGGCATTCCAAGCGGGAACTACATCGTCCGCGTCAAGGGCGAAGGATTCAGCGCCAGCAAGGCTCTACAAGTCCGCTGACCCAAGCCTTTCTTTTCAGGGGGCGCTCGAAAGGGCGCCCTTTTCGTTTTCGTCCCTTATCATTTTCCTAAAGGCCGCCTCCAGGAATTCAATTTTCTTCGCCAAGGCTATTTTTAGAGGTTCCCGAAAATTCGATTTCGACAATCCGCATTTTTTAAGTAGATTATGGGAGTATCAAAACAGGAGTGCTTATGGATTTTAAAAAGACCCTCGCGGCGGGCCTTGCGCTCGCCCTGGCAAGTGCGGCACATGCGGAAACGGTCCGCTACGAAGCCGAAGACGCCACCCTTCCAACAGGCGCGACCGTCATCGACAGCGCATCGTGCTCCGGCGGAAAATGCGTCAACGCGAACCAGATCGAATTTCAGGTAACGGTCGAAAAGGCGGGAATCTACGACATCACGCTCCCCATCTCCGTCAGGCAATACGACTGGTTCAACACGAACGTTTCCGTCAACGGCAAGCAGCTCGCCTCGACCCTCACCAATTCTCCCGACAGCCTCTACACGCATTACACGATTGCGGTCTCCGGAAAGTTCGCCGTGGGAAAGAACACGGTAAGCGTCACCGGCGGAACGCTCAACATCGACTACATCGACGTGGCCGCCCACGCGAATCCGACGTTTTCGCTCGACGCAAAGCCTGTCACCCCGGGAGCGACAGAAAGCGCCTACAAGCTCAAGGCCTTTCTCACCGAGAACTTCGGCAAAAGAACGGTCAGCGGCATGATGATAGGAGACAACACGTTCAACTACCATTACGGCGCGACCCTCGAAGACAGCTACCTGATCGAAACCTGCGTTGCAAGCGACAGCTGCTCGAACACGGACGAAAGTACGCAATGGAAAGGCCAGCAGGACATCGCCGAGTTCAAGACGCGCACCGGCTACTACCCGGCGCTTGGCGGTTTCGACATGCTGTTTGCCACCGGAGGACATTCCGACGAAGGATGGTTCAGCGGCTATACGGACAACAACATCCGCATGGCCAAGGAACTCTGGAATTTCGGCGGCATTCCGGCATTCACGTGGCACTGGAAACCCGGCACCGACACCATTTTCTATACCAAGTCAAAAGGATTCAACGCCGAAGGCTGCACCGATGGCGTATCGGCCACATCGAACGACAACACGTGCTTCAACTTTACCAAGGCCTTCACCGGCGACAAGTGCGAAGCCGTCAATACGGAATCCGAAACCTACCAGATTCTGATGACCGACGTGGACAAGATTTCAACGCGTTTCCTCAAGCTCCAGGAAGAAGGCGTCGCCATTGTCTGGCGTCCGCTCCACGAAGCCGCGGGCGGATGGTTCTGGTGGGGTGTCGGCGGGCCGGACTGCTACAAAGAGCTCTACAGGCTAGTCTATGACCGAATGGTAAACGTGAACGGCGTAAAGAACGCCCTGTGGACGTGGAACATCGAACGCGACCCGACAATAGGCTACGATTACAATGCCCTGAATCCCGAATGGTATCCGGGAGACGAATATGTCGATATCGTCGGCATCGATATCTACAACAACTCCGGAGACCACCAGTCGAACGTCAACTATTTCAACAAGATGGTCGAGACCATCGGAGCGAACAAGCTCCTGGCGCTCACCGAGAACGGCCCGATACCCGACGTAGACAGCACGTTCGACGACGGCGCCGCCTGGAGCTTCTGGATGCCCTGGTATAACACGTGGAGCAGCGGATTCCTCAACCAGACATCCAACGAAGTATGGAAAAAGAATCTCGCCGACGACCGAATCGTCAAGCTCGAAAGCATGCCCGGCTGGAAAGACTACACGACAAAGGTTTCCGCGAAATCCCGCTCCCAGGCTTCGCACGTCGCGAGTTCCGGAAAGACGCTCCAGTTCACGTTACAGGGAACGTCCCGCGTATCCGTCTATTCGGTTTCGGGGAAGCGTGTCCAGACATTCGGGAGCCTTTCGGCAGGGACACACGCCATGGATCTTTCCAGACTTTCCCAGGGCATTTACTGGGTACGAATCGAAAGCGGTTTCGGCATCGAGAACAGAAAGATTGTCGTCCGGTAGTTTTCGAGATTCCCCATTTCTTTCCAATTCCCCGTGTTCGCGGGGGATTTTTTTTGAATATTTGAACATTGCCGGAAAAACTTCGCGAATTTTGAACTATTTTACTAAAGGGAACCTCTAAAAAAATCCCTTTTCAGGAGAAACCATGAATCTTTGGATCAAAACCTTGGCCTTGGCGAGCATTGCGACAGGAATGCTCTATGCGGCTCCGGGCCTCACCGTAAACGGCACCGAACTGCAATACAACGGAAAGAAAATTTTCTTCAGCGGAACGAACCTCGCCTGGGCGGATTACAACTCCGACGTAGGCGATAGCCCGCTCGACGAAAACGCCTGGCGCAAGGCAGTCGAAGGGACGCGCGCCGCAGGCGGAAACGCCATCCGCTGGTGGCTCTTCAACAACATGAGCCAAAGCCCGGCAATCGACGAAACGACCCACCTCGTCTCGGGCCTCAAGACAAACACCATCGCCAACATGAAAAAGGCTCTCGACATCGCCGAGGAATACGGCGTCATGGTATCGATGTGCCTTTTCAGCCACAACCTGATGGAACCGAACCAATGGGGAATCTATGCAGGGGACAAGCTCGATAGCGCAGCGAACCGGAAACTTTTTGACGATGACGGAACCAAAGCCTTTATCGACAATGTCCTTTCCCCGGTCGTCAAGGCTATCGGAAACCACAACGCGCTCATGACCTGGGAAGTTTTCAACGAACCGGAAGGCATGACCACCGAATGCGGCGGCTGGACCACCAAAAAAATGGAACTCGCCAAGATCCAGAAATTTACGAACAAGGTTGCCGCCGCCATCCACACGGTAGATCCCAAGCTTCTCGTTTCCACCGGCAGCGTAAACATCCAATATCAAAAGCACTGGAACGATGCGGCTCTCGTCGCAGCGGGCGGCGAACAAAACGGGACGCTCGACTTTTTCCAGACGCACTACTATCCCTACTGGCAAGCGGACGCAGTCTCTCCGTTCGTGAATACCGCAGCCCAGATGGCCGCCACCTACGGTTACGACAGCAAGCCGATGATTATCGGCGAATTCCCGGCGAGCGGATGGACGGGGGACACCTACACGTCTTCCATGGCAGCCAAGACGGAAATTTCCACCGAGGAATGTTACCGTAAAGCCTTTGACGGTGGATACGCCGGAGCGCTTGCCTGGCAATACATCGGAGACAAGACCGAAGAACAATTCGGAGGATATTCCTACACAATCGACCCGGCCCTCCTCGCGATGAAAGCGCTCTACAAGACCGATTCCGCAAACATCAAGATCAAGGATGTCGTCATTGAGGACGCAACGGGAAACGGCATGATGGCGGTCACGTATGGCGATGACAACGCCCAGATCGAATACCAGAAGACATTTGACTTGGGAAGTGCGAGCACGCTCTCGTTCGTCGCCAAGAACAACGGAACAACCGACGCGAAACTCTACCTCATCCTAAAGCTCACCGACGCCTGGACATGGACCGAAATCGACGGAGAGTGCACAGTCGCGGCTGGCGAAAAGAAAACCTGTTCATACGATATTTCCGGAGCCGCCGACAGGAACCAGACGCGCAGCGTCATCATCGCAAACTATGCGGCAGGCTATACGGGAACAATCCTCTATGACGACATCGTCGCAGGCGATACGCTATTCAACTTTAACACGGACAAATACGATGCTTTCTCCCGGAGCTACGGCAACACGGAAGAGATGATTCCCGAAATCAAGATTGTCTTCAACAACGAAGACTACATCGCGGGAATTTCTCAAAGAAAGATCGTCGGCCAGGCAATGCATCTCGCCGGAAACACCCTGGAGCTTTCCATCGCGCAGCCGGGAAATGTTTCCGTCGGCATCTACTCGCTAAACGGTTCGCTTCTCGCTTCCCTGCACCACGGAACTCTTTCCGCAGGAACGCATCGGTTCGATCTTTCCAGAATTTCCCAAGGCGTCTATCTCGTACGCGTCAAGGGTAACGGCTTCAACGCTCACCGGACAATCCAGATAAAGTAACTCGACAGCCAATCAAAATCCCTCGCCAAGGCGAGGGATTTTTCGTATAAATTAATTTGTAAAAAAAATATTCAAGGATTAAATCATCGTCGCGGTAAATGTCGCGCTACAGACAGGCGCATCGTCCGAGCGGATTTCTCCCGTAAAAAAGAGAATCCCGCGACGCATTTTGTCAAGCGTCACGCGCACATCCAAGCGGTCTCCCGGACGGACCGGCTTGCGAAAGCGGCAAGAATCGACGCCCATGAACGCCGGCCGCTTTCCCGCACATTCCTCCTCGTAGCGAAGTCCGGCAAGAATCGCACCGGCCTGCGCCATCGTTTCTATCTGGATTACCCCCGGCATCACGGGTTCACCCGGAAAATGTCCCTGAAAAAACGGTTCGTTGAACGACACGTTCTTCGCGCAGACAATCGACGGCACCTCGGACGAAACGTCTAGGGATAGCACCTGGTCGATAAAAAGAAACGGGTAACGGTGCGGCAAGATCCGGAGAATGGACTCGTAATCATACAGGACGCCCGGCTTGCCAGACTTGGGAAGCGTTTCTAAAAGCATAATCCATCAACCTCACTAAAAGTTTCCGATGAGCGACATGCCCACCGTTGTGTATTCGGATTCTCAATCTAGGTAAAAAAGGCATGGGCAGGGAAATGTCTCCGATCAGATCGAGAATTTTATGGTAAACAGGCTCGCTTTCCATCCGAAACGGGCCGCCAGCTATCGGCACGGCAGTTCCCTTTTTTTCCGCAAGGAGCATCCCGGACCGCTCGTCCGCAAAGGCGAGCTGTCCCTTTGCCCGGGCATTTTTCAAGTCTTCTTCAAAGATAAATGTCCGCGCAGGGAAAATTTTCACCAAGTCTTCCGCATCGTAAATCGCGACAAAGGCGCTATCCGAAACGCTTCCGTGCGAAATGGAATATTCGATTTCGAGAGTTTCCGCCGGAGAGATTTCGAAAAAACCACCGTCCCATTCCAGTCGTTCCCGAATCGGCACCTCGTAAAACGCAAGTTCCTGCGGAATCCCCGCAATCTTTCGAACCGCTTCATACCACGGATAGGCGCTTCCGTCCAAAATCGGAAGGTCCTCGGCAAGGGCGTAAATTTCCAGGCTGGAATGCGGATAGAGCAAGAGAACCGGGGCGAGATGCTCCACGGTAGAAATCGAAGAGTACAGATTCTTGAAAAGTCCGGTCGAACGGTTCGCAAAAAATTCCAGTTTAAAAAAGGAAGTCATTTCCAGTGAATTCCAGAGCGTTTCCCCGGATGAGGCTATCCATCTCACTCGGGGAGGCGCCTCTCTGTCGCAAACGATCCGAGCTCCCGAATTTTTCCGCGAAAGCGAATGCCCGAGAATTTCCGTTTTAAAAATGGTACGCTTCATGGGTTCGTTTCGAAACGGTTCAAGCCGTAAAGAAAAAATGCGGCAATCTGGTGCGGATGGTCTATCTCGCCAGAACGCATCCGCTTCAGGACTTCTTCCGTCGAAAGGCGAAGCGTTTCGATATCCTCGCACGAATCGAAATGCGTTTTTCCGCTTTGCGTAACGCCTGTCGCCCGAACGACAAGGAACCGTCCCCGATGGCGATCGGGATTCATCGGCAGTTCGGCGAGAAATTCGAAATTTCCTCCGGCAAAAGCGCACTCTTCCTGAAGTTCCCGCCTGGCGGCATCGATCGGCGACTCATCCGCTTCAAGAATCCCCGCTGGGAATTCCAGAGAAATTTTCTTCGTGCCATGGCGATATTGGCGCTCCATCAGCCAAAGACCCTCCGCATCTTGCGCAAGGACAAGAACCCAGTCCGGCTGCCAAAGCGTATAGAAATCCGGAATCGTCTTTCCACTCGAAAGCTCGCACGTTTCCCGCTGTACTTTTAGGAATCGCGTATCGAGCAGCGTTTCCGAGCCTAGAATTTTCCATGGCCTTAACTTGTGTTTACACATAGGCGAAACTAAAACGTCGAATAGGGATCTAAAAGGGAATCGTCAAACGCGATATCCGTATAGACATAGTGGAACTCCTTTTCGAGCAGATAAAGGGCGAGTTCCTTCGTCGTCCACTTCTTCTTGACCCCGATGCTTTCGAGCCCCTTTGTCACCAGCGGAAGCGTCGCCTTCAAATCCAGTTTCCAGCTGGAATCGTCCCATTCGAAAATGATGACGGGAACTTTCGGACTGGAAGAGAGTCCCACGCTTCCCCTATCCTTCTTGACTTCAAACGGGCCAAGCTTAAGCCCGGCAGTCCGCTGGATGACACCGTTCTTTCCCGTAAGGAGCGAAAGCATCCGAAAATCCTCGTTCATGTTGGGATCCCAGGCGCGTTCCCGGTCGAAAATCCGGTAGATAAGGACCGCAAGCATTTCGCCTAACGGAAGCTGTTCGACGCGTTCCGCGGGCATTTCCAGAGCGTAACGCTGCAGCGTATCGGCATAGTAGTACGAAGTGTCCGTGATGTAGGCAAGAAGGGATTCCGGAGGGATGCTTGCCGAAACCTTTTCTCGAATCGTCCTGAAGGTTTCTTCGAGTTGCAAAAGCTTTTGTTCCTCGGTTTGCCGATAAGTGACGGCATCCGACGAGACCTCCGCCGTGGAACCGGCGCAGGCGACAAGCAAGGAAAGAGAACTCGCCACGAGAAAGCGGCGAAGGCTCTTTGCGCCGAAAGCTATATTTTGAAAGCAATGCATCGCGATACCTATCTAAAAATGCCTCTAGACGAACTGCTCCGTGCCTGCAAGGTCACAGGATTCCAAGGAAGCGGTCCCGGCGGACAATTCCGCAACAAGACAAATTCCGGTGTCGATCTTCGGCTGTGCGAATTCAATTTAGCAATCAAATCGTGCGAAAGTCGGAGCGCAAGCGAAAACAAGCTCCATGCGCTCCATCGGATGCGGCTTGCCATCGCGCTCAGCGTCCGCGAAGCGCCCAAGCCGCGCGAAGCGCTGAAATTTCCCGGAAGCATGGGACACGTCCAGCCATCCAACGAGCTGTATCCGCAATTTATCGCGGATGTCCTCGACATCGTAAGCGCAAACGGAGGCGACACCCGGGAAGCGGCCCGGGCTTTCGGACTTTCCCCGACCGCGCTCACAAAGATTCTCCACGCGGACAAGGCCGTTCTCGCGAAAGTCCAGGGACTTCGAAGAATCGGCGGAAAACCCTGGCTGAAAAAGTAGGTAGAAATCCCAGCGATCCGCTTGACGTTTGAACCTAGATGACATTTGCTCCCAGACAACCGGCTCTTGCCCGGCAAAGTCAAAAAGTTTAAATTAAAAAGGAAACAGGACACTTTTCGGGAATTTTCGAATGACCATCAAGAATTTCGTACAAGTTATTTTCTGCTCGCTCTTCATCTGCCTCGGCTTCTCGTGGGGAAAATCCGCCGCATGGATAACCCTCGAAGGCGACGTCGATCCGGGAATGTATGAATACGCCGCCCGCGCCATCGGAGACGCCGTCAAAAGAAATCCCGACTACATCGTATTCGAAATCAACACCTTTGGCGGAAGGCTCGATGCGGCATTCGACATCGTCGATACGATCATGGGGATAAAGAATTCAAAGACAGTCGCCTTCGTATCCAGGAAAGCTATCAGCGCAGGCGCTCTCATCGCCCTTTCGAGCAAGGACCTCTACATGCTTCCCGGAACGACCATCGGAGACTGCGCCCCGATTGTCCAGAACAGCGACGGAACGCCGCAAATCGTCGGGGAAAAGATTCAGTCCCCGCTCCGGGCAAAATTTCGCAATCTCGCCCAAAAGAACGGATACCCGGAACTCCTCTCCATGGCGATGGTCTCCCCGGACCTTGCCGTATATGAACTTTCCAGGAAAGATTCCACCATCGCCGTCGAAGCATCCAAATACGCCAAATGGAGCAAGCAGGACAAGGCTTTCTGGGGAACGCCAAAAGTTCTAGTCGATTCCGGCGAGCTTTTGACGATGACCGACGAAGAAGCCGTCGCGTTGCATTTCTCCAGGGGAACCCCCGAGAATCGCGCCGATTTCGAAAAGCGACTCGGCATCGAAAGCAGCCACGAAATCGAGATTACCTGGAGTGAAAGTCTTGCGCGCTTCATCGCGGGAATTTCCGGAATCCTTCTCGTTCTCGGATTCGGTGCGCTCTACATCGAATTCAAGACGCCTGGCTTTGGAGTCTTTGGCATTGTGGGAATTATCCTGATTGCGACTGTCTTCCTCGGGCAATACGTACACCACCTAGACAGCTACCTGCCAATCGCCCTGCTCGTTATCGGCGCCGGTCTCTTCGCCGTGGAAATTCTTGTCATCCCGGGGACTTTTGTCTGTGGCATTCTGGGCATACTCTGCATGGGTGCGGCCGTCATCCTGGCGTTCGATTTTTCCTCGCTTCCCTCGTTTGTTCCCGGAGCGGATTCCGGCGATCCGACCACCCTGTTTCCCATTGTCCTCTATGTGACCGCCTGTGCGCTTCTCGCGATAATCTTCCCCCTTTTCGCGTCCAAGTACCTGATACCCCTTCTTCCCGAAGGCTGGACCCCAATGCTCAAGACGGATCTCGAATCCGCCAAATCCCCGACAGAAGACATCATCGAGATCCATGTCGGAGAAAAGGGAGAGGCCGAAACCCCGCTTCGCCCCGTAGGACATGCGAGATTCGGCAACAAGTCTATCGATGTACAGACAAAGGGCGATATGATAAACGCAGGCGAAACCGTCTGCGTTACCGAAATCGTCGATGGAAGAATCTGGGTCAAGAAGTCAGACGATTTTCCCGTAACCTAGAACTTCGCGAATCTCTTCCAGATGGGCTTGCGCCACGGGGCGAGCCTTTTCTGCACCGGCACGGAGAATTTCGTCAATCCTGTCCGGATGCGCCATCAGGTCGTTATACTTTTCGCGAGCGTCACCGAATGTCCGTTCGAGAACTTTCTGGAGTTCGCCTTTCGCATAGCCCCAACCCATTCCGCCGGCGCGATACGTTTCCGCGAGCGCAGCCGTTTCTTCCGCAGTCGCAAAGAGCCTGTAAAGCCGAAACACGTTGCACGTATCCGGATCCTTCGGCGCTTCGATCGGCAGGCTGTTCGTCACGATTCTTCCGAGCTTCTTCTTGAGGGCCTTCGGTTCGAGAAAAATTTCTATCGTGTTGTCGTAGGACTTGCTCATCTTGCGACCGTCAAGGCCGGGAATCACATCCGTCGTTTCCTGGATAAACGGTTCCGGAACCGTGAAGACATTTCTCCCCATCTGCTTGTTGAATCGAATCGCGATGTCTCGCGCAAATTCCACATGCTGTTTTTGATCCTTTCCGACAGGAACCACATCCGCATTGAACATCAAGATATCCGCATCCATCAGGCACGGGTAGCAATACAGCCCCATGTTGATGTTCGTGTCGAGATCCTCGCCTGCCACACGGTTTGCCTCGACCTTTGCCTTGTAGGCATGGGCCCGATTCATAAATCCCTTGGGCGTAAAGCAGCTGAGCGCCCAGCTGAGTTCAAAGATTTCGGGAATGTCGCTCTGGCGATAGAAAAGGCCTTTTTCCGGATCGAGTCCGCAGGAAAGCCATGTCGCGGCGACTTTTCGAATGTTTTCTCGCATTTCGTTTCCGTCATGGACCGTCGTCAGGGCGTGATAATCCGCAATGAAGTAGATGGTCTCGTAATCCTTCGCCAGTTCAAGCGCCGGACGAATCGCGCCTAGATAGTTTCCCAGATGAGGGGTTCCTGTGGGCTTGATGCCCGTGAGCGAAATCTTTTTCATATTCGGAAATATAAAAATTTACAATTTCCCGGTAGATAAATTCCTCCGAAAAGCGTTGTACAAAAGGGAAAGGAATGGACCTTTTCCACAAAAAAAATTCACGAGGTATCCAAGATGAATCTTGAAAACAGGGACGAAACCTTCGAAGAGTACCAGGGTGCAGGAGTCTATGCCGACCTTCTCCTCGACAGGACATTCAAAAAAGCGTTCAATCCCGACACGCAGAACAAAACCTGCCTGATTGCCCTTTTGAACGCCTTGCTAGAAGGCGAAATCGACAGACCGATCCAAGACGTACAGTCCCGCGACAAGGAATTTTCCGAAGGTTCCAACGAAAACCGCGCATCGATTTTTGACCTCTATTGTATCGATTCGGAAAAACGGAAATTCATCATCGAAGTCCAAATCGCCAAGCAGGAAAACATCGTAAACCGCGCCATCTATTACGCAGCGCAGACGATTATCGCCCAGGGCGAACGCAGCAAGACATACGCCTATGGCCTAGATTCCGTCATTACGATTGTGTTCATGGAATTTGAATTCTTCAAGAATCCGAAATACATCCATCGGGCAAAGCTCCGAGAAGAAAGCGGAGAGAGCATCAGCGAGACAGTGAACTTCGTTTTCGTGGAACTTCCCAAGTTCAAGAAGAAAATGGACGATCTGAAAACGCTTCTCGACAAAGGGCTTTTTGCGCTCAAGAACATCAAGAAGCCGCAAAAAATGCCAATTTTCTATGCGGGAACCGCTTTTGAACTGTTGTTTTCTACCTCGGAATTAGCTAGATTAAGCAAAGAGGAACAGCGTATGATCGATCTGGAACAAATGCGGAAATGGGACGCCTACGCCATCCGGAAATATGCGATTGAAACCGGACACAGGGAAGGCTTTGACGCAGGCCATCGGGAAGGCTGGCAGAATGGCATCCGAGAAGGTAGAGAAGAAGGCATCCTGGAGGGCCGAAAAGAAGGCCGGAAAGAAGGAATGAAAGAAGGGCGGAAAGAAGGAATCCTGGAAGGCAGAAAAGAAGGAATCCAGAAAGGTATCTCTCTCGGCAAAAAGGAACTGGCGAAAGGTCTTCGCGATGACGGCGTTTCCATCGAGATTATTTCAAAGCGCTGCGGTCTTTCGCCCGAAGAAGTTGCCGCCCTTTAGTTTATCTGTCTGTCGTCATTCTGGAGGGGCTAAAAGCCCCGATAGAATCTTCCGAGCGTTTCTTTCAAAACCGTTCCTACCTGCCTGTCGGCAGACAGGCCCCCACCTGTTGCGGACAGGTCGCTTCACTCAAGGATGGTTCAGCGAAAAAGGCCATTATGCAACATTATTTAACTTATACAAAAAATAGATCTCCCTTTTGAGGGAGACCAGATTGTGGGAAAATGGAAATTAATAGTTACTGACATTACATGTTAAATCGCTTCCGTTTTCATTCTCTACGCACACATTTTCAGCAGAAAAGTCGGAGCCAGAAGTCGATCCTATTTTTAAAGCAAAACCATTATATTGATCAGAAGACGTTGCAGATGTTCCATTATAAGAAATTTTTCTATTCCCAATTTGTGCATTACACCTGAAATAAACATCTGTATTATAGCCAAAGTTGACATTTTTAATATCCACGCAAGTTCCCGATTTAAATGGATGCGAGTCTTTATCCGTTACTTCTATTCTCGCATTTTCCACATACTCCACGTCAAAGCTGCATTCCGCCGACCCCTTGGAATTGGAAACGTTCAGCGTATAGTTTACCGTTCCTGTCGAAGAAGATCCTGTAAACGAGAACTTTTCGCCGTTCTTGATGTTTCCGCTGCCGACCAGCGAATTCACGTCACTTACCGTATAGGAGCAGCCGTTGTCCGTTCCGCACCCCGTAAGCGTTTTGGGCGAAACGGAAACCGTACTGCCGACCGACTTGGTCTGCGCATCGGGGCATTCCACCGTCGGAGCGATTTCGGTAACGGCAACAGCCGTCGTACAGGCAGCCACCCCAACCGACCCGTTCGTTACCTGATACACGTAAATCTGTGTTCCCATTGACGTCGGCGTTATCGTGTAGGAAATTCCACAATTTGCATCGGGAACTCCATTTCCGGAAAGGCTGGAATTCCAACAACTGCCAGAATAGACAGTCATCAGCGTAAAGCTGTCGCCAAATCCGATTTCCGTTTTATCGATAGAACAGGAAAGCGTTGAAACAATTTGAATGGAAGAGGCGCAAATTTCCTGCCCATTGTAACGAACGGAATAGGAATGAGAACCTTTTGAGAGTTTTCCCAAAGAAGTCGCCGTCCAGTTCGACCATGAATTCACGCTGGCCGAACTCAAGAATTCCGAATCCTTGTAAATTTCAACTGGATAGGTACTTTCTTCCGAAACATTGTTTTTCACAAGGAAATAGAACTCGGAACTTTCGTAAGGTTCGCCTGTGTAAATTTTCCAACTAAGCGATGAGATTCCGCATGTAACGCTGAGTGAACCTTCTCCGCTCGAACTGCTCTTTCCCGCCTCCGCCGAACTACTGCTCGATTCCGGTTCGATCGAAGAACTCGAGCGCGCTTCGGTCACGGTGAACTCCTGGCTGCAGCCGTCAAACGGATATTCCGAATTCGCGGATTCCACCCGGATGAGGTAAGTCCCCACGTCCCATGGATTCGTCGCCGTGTTTTCTCCCGAAAACGAGCCGGAGTAGGAACTTTTCGTTCCCGTTTCCGAAATCTTTCCGTTGTCCGAAGAAATTTTCCAGGCACAACCGCCATCCGGGCATCCGTCGATATTCATGGTAAACATCGGAAGTCCTTCCCCAGCGCGCACCGAAGAAAATTTGATTGAACACGTCGCCGTAATCTTTCCGATTGTTTCCGGAGAGACCGAGCAGTCCTTTTCGAGCGTCGAGCTTCCGCCGTTTCCGACAAGCGAAAGATGAAACGCGTAGGACTTTCCCTGCTCGGATTGGTACGGAGAACGGTCGTCCGCAAAGGCGAGCATTGCCACGTCTCCATCAAAAAGGCAGCTTTCCGAATCGCCCGCATTGCACTTGACCGTTCTCGAGTTGGAGCTTCCATCGACCGTCCGCGTCATCGTAAACGATTCGATCTTGTCCGTGTTCGAAACGTTCGCTTCAATCTCCCATGTGGTTCCGCTCTTGTATGTAGCGCGGCACGCCGAAAGCGAAATGGCGTTGGCGCATTCCGTCGAGAGAGAAGCCATGCGCACGGCAATTCCGTTATTCCTGTAATAAACGCCCGTCACGTTCTCGGGATCAAAGCCCGCATCCGCGTTCGCCACCATCTCGGACACGATATCGAAATCGGATGGTCCATAGCGCAAGACGCGAACCGACTGGCTGTAATAAAGATTTCCCCCGTCGTCCTTGCTTGCGAAATAGATTTCCAGATCGGGAGTCCCGTTCGAAACGGAATCCACTTTTACCTTCAGGCTTGCATTCCGCAGGTTCCTTGCGGACGCGAACACTTCGCCGCTTTCCGCACCCGACGAAATTTCCAGAACGGAATTAAGCAGGACTTCGTGATTCGTGCATTCCGTAAATTTCCCGGTCCAGAACTTTCCGCAATTCGCCTCATCGCTGTTCCACAGACTTTCGGTCTCCGTTTCGCCGTAGCACCGAAGCGTCGCAAAGGCGGTCTTTACCCAATTCGTTCCGTCCATGTAGCCGTGGGCGCCGGCACCGCTTGCGCGGAACGTGTAGCTGTCGCCACAGGAAGTCCTGGAATTTTCGCTTCCGCCGCAAGCATCCGTCCCCTGGTAGAAGTAGCTTTCGGAGCAGTTCTTCGAACGATACCAGCCCGAATGCCCCACCCAGGGCTTTACGCTCTTTTCCGTCGGCACAAAACCGTCTTCCGCCACCGCGCTGAAGGAGCACTTGAGAGTCGGATAGGTATCGTGGCATTCCGAGGCGTAATCCTCGCTTTTCCACCCGATTCCGTAGAGCCGCACCTTTTCGCTCGCAAGCGAAAATCCGACATATTCGTGTTCACGGGTCGAAAGGCGCAGGTAGGCGTCTCCGGAAAGCGCGAACGCTGCCGAGTATCCGGTTGGCGAACCGTAATAGCTCGCCTTATAGGCGGTAACGACCAGGGAATCCACGGATTCCCCCGCTCCCTGCTTCAGTTTCGCTTCGACCATCACCATCGCGTTCGACGCGACGGAAACCGTCGAATAGCCGCCGAGCAGCTCCTTCGATTCGCACTTGTCGGCAATGCAGTAAGTCGCTTCCAGGTTTCCGCTCTTGTTCGCATACACGTTCAGCATCAGGTATTCCGAAGCGTTTTTCGTCGCTCGCAAGAGGATTCCCGATTTTCGTATTTCGTTTTCCGACTTGTCGTGGCTCGACGTTTCGCGCGTCACCTGCACCAGCGCCTTCATCGTTCCGTAAAGGCCCGCATTCACGGAGCTCATGATGACGACCGGGCTGTTTCTTGCGCTTTTTGGCACCGAGAGATAGCCGTTTTCCAGCGCAAGCGAAGTGATTGCCCCCGAAACAAAGAGCCATTTCGCCTTGGAGTTTCCGCTTCCGTAACCGGCAATGCAATATTCATCGTCTGCGGAAGCGGCCCCGCAAAGAATGTCCGGATGCGTAAACTCGTCAAAGAAGCAATGCTTGTCGGATTCCCCGAAATGCGCCATCAGCGTATATTCGGACTCCTGGACAGCAAACGCCGGGAAAGTCGTACTCGAAAGAATGTCCGTCGGGCAGTTTCCGCTCGCGTTTTCGCACTTCCAGTAATTGAAATTGTCATGGTCGTTCGAAGACGTATCGAGCGAAAGCGTCACGTAGTCGCCGTAGAAGACATCGATCTTGCACGTGTGATCGCTCGAATTTCCGTAATCGCAATAGGAATCCTTGGTCCCCGAAGAGCTCCGTTCGATGCGCACGTTGATTTTCGGATTCTTGCCGCCAATATCCCCGGTAAAGCCAACGGTAAGCGTCTGCTTCTTCGCAAAGATTCCTGCGTAGAGCGTGTAGGGAGAGTTTTTGGCATCCATGGATTCCAGCTGGTAGGAATTGTTTTCCTGCGGAATGACGACAATGCATCCCGATTTTTCGTTTCCCTTTTCCAGGGAAACGGTTCCCGTTCCTCCGGCAATGCAGCTCCACTGTTCGTTCCTTGTCACCGGGGAACAGGCGACGCCCGAAGCGATTTTTACCCACTCCGCGCTGCCCGATTCGCAATTTCCCTTGGGCCAGTCGCCCACATCTTCGTCCGGGCATACCGAAGCGTTCGATTCGCAGTAGGCCTTGATCTGTGCGGTTGACAGGTCCTTGCGCACAACGGTAATGCCGCTCTGGATGTGAATTTCCGACATGGAAGGCGCACCGATCTGGTAGCCCGACCCCGCGTCGAGATAGACCACAAAAGTCCCCCCCGAAGCCCCGGAAGTCGTCACCGTAAAGAGCGTCACAATGGACTCTTCCGCCGCGGAAAGCGTCATGCTGCACTTTCCGGAACCGAAAGAACAACCGCCGAGGTTATTGATGTTCCAACCCGAAAGCGACGATTCCGAACCCGACCACGAATAGTTGATCGTGATGTCGCTCGTATGCGCGGGAACGACCAGGTTGATGGAATCCATCGGAGCGGACTGCGTCGCGGCGATTTCCTGGGAAGACTTTTGGAAATAGACCGTGGGGGCGTTTCCCGTTTCGCTGCCGATGACGACCCAGAAGGGAACGTCTTCGTAATCCGAGGCGCTCGTGTTGCACGTATAGACTCCCTGAGAAAGAGAACCGGTCGCCGCGCTATAGAGTGCCCCGCTCACGTTCAGCGAAGCGTCCGAACTCGCGCACGAAGTGACGCGGACATCCGACTTCTTGACGCTTGCCCCGTTCAGTCCCAGGACGTTGTAATAGTCTTCCAGTTTCCCGGCAGGGTCCGAGGGCAAGTAAATCACGCGCGGAAGCACGATGTAGGACCCGGCAAGGCGCGTCGTATCGCCCGAAGTCGTCACCTTTTCCTTGTTCTCGTATTGCGTTTCGAGCGAAACGCCAAGCTGCGGCGCCATCGAAATGTAGTGAGGATCCGTCCCCCCGTAATTGACGCTGCTCGAAGAAGACCCGGTCGAGGAACCTCCGGAATTGGAACCGCCACAAGACGAACCGTCGTTGTTGCAGATAATGCCGCTATTTGCGAGGTCGTCGAGAAGGGATTTGTTGTACTCGATTTCCTTAATAGCCATATTCTTGATTTTTGCACAGGTACTCGCCGCAGCATAGACCGTTCCGGTCAACTTGGAATTATTGAACAGAAGTTTTTCCACATCCTTTTCCGTATAGATGAAATAATTAAACGGACCATTGCCTTGCGGCTGGATTTCTCCCGACCCACCCTCGCGCAGATAAAGAAACACATAGGAGTCCGATGTGGTCGAAGGCAAATTTTGCTGTCCGAGCGAATTTGTCACGATGATGATAAACTTTCCATCCAGGGGAACCGTTGGATTCTGTAAGCCATTCGAAGTCACCTTCACGACCAAATATCCGTTATAAAGATTTTCATCGGCACGCTTGGTATCGGAATCCTTGATAATTTCGTTGTAGCACGCATTCATCTTGGCACTCATATCGTTCGACCATACCGTGATATTTTTTGCGCAATCCTTGTTCGCGTAGCTTTCGAACTTGGAATACGCCGTCACCAGCATGTCATCTACTTTGTAATTCGAACCGTCACAGCCCGCCTTTTTCTCCCAAATGGAATCGCAATCGGATTTGACCTGTTCGGCGCACTCGAAGGGAACTTTCGAAGGAAGATTCCGCGACACCGTTCCCTTGGACTTGAACCAGGGATTCACGTTGCAAACCGGTCGAAAGGCTTCGATTGCCGTAGATCCGGAAGAATAGTTTCCTTGTTTCTTGCAATAGGGTGAAAGACCATCCGGTTCCGAGGTTTTGTTGTTTCCATACCGATATTGGTTCCAGACATCCCACAGGTCATAAAACAGGGCTCCGCCCACGTAATAGGCGCCGATATTTTCGTTCCAGTAGGTATTGCTATGCGTCTTGAATTCGACGTCTTCAATCCCGTCTTCCACATAAAAGAGGTAATACAGATCGTCCTTTTTATTCCTCTGGGGATAGGGGGAATATTGGGCTCCTGCCCATTTTGTCCAGTCATTGCACGTCGCGGTAGTGGCCCATTTTTTGCAATATCGCGTCCAGGGAGCCCAACTAAAATAATAGCCATATTCCTGACACACGTATTGATTGGAACCGGCCACGGCACAAGTTCTCTCTTCTCCATTCGTTTCCGTGAAGGTCTTTTGATTTCGATGATCGTCGTAATCCTTCCACGAATGAGCCGTCTTGATATAGACCTGGGATTCCGAACTGTTTCCCAAAACGATTTTGTCGTAGGAATCGTAATTGTCGTAATTCCAGCCTTTATACCACACGTTTTGATTGCCGGGCATCCAGATGTTCTTGTAAACGGTAAAGGCATTGTTTCCGCCCGAAGTGACAAGCTGCCCCGATTCGCTCGTGCACAGGTTTCCTTCGATGCGCTTTCCGGAGCAGTCTCCGGGATCCAGCGTTCCGTTGAGCGTTACGTTTCCAAGGACTGCGAAATTCTTGTTTCCGCAAGCATTTCCCACATTGAAATCCCCTTCGACATAGAGATTCCCGGCAAGCGTTCCATTAAAATTGGATGTGTTCCCCGCCACATACAGATCCTTGCCAGTAAAGCCGTTTTGCGTGCTCAGATTGCCACCAATACAAGCCGTCCCCGCAACGGAAAGATTGTCTCCGCTCAAGCTTGCATTTCCCGTCACCACAAAATTCTTGGAAACCGTATTCGGATTTCCCGTCCAGTTTCCATTGATGAGCATCGAGGTCGGATTCATATTCCCGCTATTTGTTGTAGTCCCCCCGAAATACGCATAGTCGAAATTGACTGTGGAGGAACTCTTTTCCGAAGGGATCTTCACCTGGTAAAGCCCATCGACGTTCAAGATGGCGATTTCGCTGTGTTTCGCCTCGCCGTTCCGCGCCGATCCTTCCGAAAGAATCTTTAGCTTGTATGTAGAGCTTTCGGTGTTTACGCCCGTAAGCCATACGCTGTACTTTTGCCCGGCCCGCTGCAGCGGACGGAGCTGCCTGTCGATATTTACCGGAACCTTTCCGCCGTCGAGATACTGCTTGACGAGCGCACCGGCGTCGTTTGCGTTCCAGGCAATCCAGGACCGCGCATTCTCGATTCCCGCCACCGCGCTCTGGTAGGCTTCCCGCTGGAGCATTCGCGAACCCGACGAACGGCTTTCGGACGTGATCCACTTATACGTCGCCGTCGCGGCAATGGTCGCAATCATCATAAAGAGCAGAACGACAACCAGGGATACACCGGATTTCGCCTTTTGCGCATTCAAGAAATCGTTTTTCATCGCACGCTCCTTTAATCGGACGGTCCGTTGCTCGGAATCGGAACGACCAGTATCGCATTCCCGGTTTCGCCTTTCCGCTTCAGGACGAGGGAAAGCCGAATCGCCTTGATCCGCTGCTTGAGAAACTTCCTGTCTTCCACCTTCGCGTCAAATCCCTCTTCGAACCGGTTCCTGTTCGCAAGCTTCCGAATTCGAAAATCCTCGATCGTCAGGTTTCCCATCGCGACAAGCGGCGAGTAAAACACGAACGTAAAGGCGACGCACGCCTTCTTGAGCGTATCGGGCACCGTAAAGCGGACCGCATGCTTCCCATCGGGAATGCCCGCACCTGTCGCAAGAGGCGGGTAAAAGAGAAAGTCATCGACCAGAGGGACGCCGTTCTTCTTCGGAATTTCCCCGTTCGACGCACTGCGGAACCCGACCGAAAAATGATCCTTGCCCGGCACAAAGGTCAAGATCTTGTCTTCGTCGCTTGTCGGCGCGGGAATCGTAAAGGAAATTTCGTATTCCTGCTCGGGAACGTAGATGATGTCCGTTCCGTCGCCCTTTTTCAGTCCGTAATTTTCGCAATTGTTCCGCCAGGAATCCGTAACCTGGGCCGCGCTCTCGTTTCGGATGACAAAGACCTGGTTCAAGTGGACATCGCTCTTGACGGTCGTCTTTGCATCGTAATTGGAATAGAATCCGGAAAGTGTCTGGGAAGAGCCGCCCTCGTTCCGCTCGCCCGACGCGTTCTGGATTTGCACGGACTCGTAGTCCGTCTCTCCGACAAAGCGCGAAACGAGCCGGAACTCGTCGTTTCCGTTCGGCGGAAAAATCTGTTCGTCGCCGAGATCGTCCAGGTCGTCCGCCGGATTGTTCGGCGTCGCGGGGAGCGCGACAAATCCCACCGAATCCGCTTCCGTCATCGCGACAACGTTCGCATTCTTTCCCATGTCCGCACACGGATCATCGTCCGAAAGGGAAAACCCCGCTTTCTTGGCGACAAGCCGGCAGGAACGCATCAGCTTCCTGTCTTTCACATACCAGCCGATTTCCTCGACCGCCTCGTAATGTCCACTCGCGTCGTAGCGCATCCGCCGAAAGAGCAGGCTGTCGTTTCCATCGTCCTTTTTCGCGATGAAAAACGAAGAGGAATCCCTTTTCGTCGCATCCGAATTGTTCGGATCCATATAGACATTTTCGTTCACTTCGCTAAACTTGTCGCCATAGGATTCGCCACCATCGGCGTTTCCCGCTTCCTTCGAGCTTTTCGCTCCCATCTGGGAAACGTCGGCCTTGAAAAGGTTTGCGACGTTTTCCGCTTCCGCGGTCGATTTCAGCATGTTTTGCGTGCGCACGCGAAACTTGGTACTGTTCGAAAACGCCTGTCCCGCGACCAGCACGACAATGCCCACAATCGCCATATAGACGACAAGTTCCATCAGGGTAAAGCCTTTCTTCATCGGACGATCCTCGAAACGCTGACAGACTGCGTGGAACTTTTGAACGGCCAGGAGACGGTAACGTCGAGCCTTTTCGCAAATACGTGCGAGACCGTATCGTATGCGGAAGCCGATTTCGCCTTGAACGTCGAATCGGGCGAAAGGATCACCTGCGCGGAATAGTTCACCGTCATATCGTGCTGGACAATGCCCGGCTGGCCCTTCCACGTGCGGGAAATTTCCGGGATGGAAATCGTGTCGTGACCGGAAAGCGTAGCGATTCCGACCCGCGAAAGCGAATCGATTACCTGTTGCGCCACTTCGACCGCGCCGTCTCGACCGCGAATCCGGAGAAGCGTATCGCGATTGCCCGACTGCAAGTTGTTCACGGCGACATACAGAAATCCGAGCACAGCGATAGCGACCAGCACCTCCATGATGCCGAAACCGCCTTTTCTCGCCAAGTTCCTTGTCTCCATGCGAGCCTCACAGATCTTCCCACGAAGAACCGTCGCCTTTCTTCGGAAGAATCGAATTTTTGTCCTTGGATTTGACCGCTGCGCCGAAAATGTCGTCATTTCCGTATTTCGCGACAAAGTATCCCTGGTAGGGAGCCGCCGAGAGCCCGAATTTCGGGAAAAATTCCGCGCCGGAAGAAAGCCAGTTCGCGCCATCGAATCCGGCAACCGAGCCGCTGACGAGCGAAACCCGCAAGACCAGTTCCATGCTGTCGAGAGCCGTCGCGTTTTCCGAGGCGGAGCATTTCGCGCGATACGTGACAAGCCATTTCCCATCCTTTCCCTTGACGCAAAGCGTATCGTTCAACTGGCGCGCCCTGTTCGCCGTCGCTTCGAGGTAGGCCGCCATGTTGTAAGCGGCGTCCTTCGTGCGGCTGTTCGCAATCGCTCCGGTCATTCCGCCATAGCCTATCGCGGACAAAATCCCTATCATCGCGACGACCGTCAGGACCTCGACCAGCGTAAAACCGCATTTTGACCGCATAGAGTTCTTCACAAGGATAAATCTATACTATTTATCGTTCTTGCGTAAACAAAAGAATACAAAAGGGGCGAAAAACGCCATGCGACGCGCTAGGCGACAAAAGATGCGCGCATTTTTTCTACTTCGCGGGCAAAATCCGGATTTTGGCGCATTTCGCGCTCTACCGACCGGATATTCGCGATTACCGTGGAATAGTCCCTGCCAAAATGGAATCCGATGTTCGAAAGCGATTCCTTCGTCAGCTCCCGGCAAAAGTACATCGCGACTTTTCGCGGAAGGGAGATGGTCTTGACCCGGGAATTCGACCGAAACGATTCCACCGAAATCCTGTAGGCTAGCGCGACGGCTTCCTTGATCGCAGAAATCGTCAAGACGGGATGTTCCGCTTTCCTTTCGGATGCTTCCGCCTGGGCAGGTTCGCAGAATTCCTGGAACGAATCCAGCGTGACATTTACCCCGAGCAATTCGCGGCAAGCCAGAAGCTTCGTGAGGATGCCTTCGATTTCGCGCACGTCTCCCCGTTTGCGCGCTATTACCCGGGCAAAAATCTTTTCGCGCTCATCGTCGGGAATCGGGAATTTTTCCGCCTTTTTCCGCAAGATGTCCATGCAAGTCACGGCATCGGGCGCATTTACCGATACGCTGTTGCTGTCAAAGCGCAAGAACCCCTCGTATAGGCCAGGAATTTCGGAAGGCCGCCTATCGGCGCAGAAAACGCTAGGCCTTTTCGCCATCGAGCGCTTCTGGAGAATATCGAACAGAGCCTTTTCCGTCGCTCCGCGACCCTTCCCGGCAAGAACCTGGATGTCATCGACAAGAAGCAGTTCGGGCTCCTCGTAGGTATGCCGCAATTTCGCGAGAGCTTCCGATTTTTCCTCGCGAGAGACAGCCGTCTGCGTCAGCATGAAATCCTTGAGAAAACGCTCCGCTGTCCGGAATACGACGCGCGATGCGGTATGGAACGCAATCGCGTAGTGGGCAACCGCCTGCAAAAGATGCGTCTTGCCGACACCGGAATCGCCAAAAAGGAAAAGGGGATTCATCGAACATTCGCCCGGCTTCTCGGCAATGGCGCGGCACATGGCGAGAGCTATCCGGTTGGAATCGCCCTCTACGAAGTTTTCGAAAGAATATGACGGATAGAGAGACGCGAGAGTTTCCGCGATTTCCGCTTGCCGGATTTTCTGGGCCCGGCTGGCCCGGGGCTTCCTCGCGGGAGAACATTCCGAAACCAGCGCATCCGACGAAATGACGGGAATCGGCGAGACCTTGCCGATTGGCAAGACGTCGATTCGAAAAGTCGAAACTTCGGGCAGGACATCCTGGAGCGCGGCGAGAAGTGGCCGATTGAAGCGGCTGATCCAGGAGGGAATCAGCTCGTTTTTTGCGACCAGTTTCGCGCAACCGTTTTCCACTCCGGAAAAGTCCAGGTTTCCGTCAAAATACATATCGACAGCATTCGAAGGCACGTTGCCGCCATGCCGAAGACTGTCGAGAACGGAGCTCCACACATCCGAAGAGACGTTAGACAGTCGAATCACATTGTCATCTATCCACATTTCGTTCAAAGCCACGGTAAAGGTTTCACATACCCATTTGCGTTAAACGCGAATTTAATAAAAAAAGGAAAGACGGACGCATTTTTTTCATTTTTCCCAAAAACGGCGAAATTCCGCAAATTTTGACCATCAAAATTTTACGGCAAAGTATCATCGTTTAAACACGCAGCACTCCCCTTGAATTTCCCCATTCAAAATCACAATTTATCCACAGATATTTTCTGAAGAATCCCTTGCCAAGAAAAACTTTCCATCAAGAGGTTATTTTGAGTGCAGTTTTTCCAGAAATTTTTCATGGACAAGAGGAGCCAGCTCGGTTTTCGGATTGATTCGCCTTTCCTTCGAAAGTTCCCCGACGTCGATCGGTTCAAGGACCGCGGAACGAACGATGACCCGATCCGAATTCTTTCTGGATTCCCACGTTTCGCGCGACCCCTGGATATAGACGGGCAAGATGATTGCGTTCAGGTCTGTCGCCAGCCGAAAGGCTCCGCTCTTGAAAGGCCCGACCGAACCGTCCTTGCTGCGCGTCCCCTCCGGAAAGATAAACACCTGGGCGGTCTCGCTGGAAGATTCCAGGCGATTCTTGATTTCGACTCCCGCCCGCGAATTCTTGCGATCGACAAAGATGCAGTGGATTTTCTTCATCCAGAAATTGAGAAACGGAATGTAGGTCAGCTCCTTCTTGGCAAAAAAACCGATGGTGCGTCCGAGCGTGACAAAGACGATCGGAATGTCGAAATAGGACTGGTGGTTTCCCACCACGATCACCGGACGCTTCCAATCGACGCGAGAAAGCGCGGACTGGTTTTCGATGTCGATCTGGACGCGGAGCGCCTTGAAGCAAAACCGGGCAAATTCCTGGATGCGGCGCTCGATCCATGCGGAAAGGGATTTGCGACAAAAGACGCTCCGAAAGAGAAACGGCGGCACGGCAAACATCAGATACCCTAAAATCAAGACGACTGCGCGGATGCGAAAAAGAAAGAGCGGCATAGGGGATTTCTCCGGAATCGGTCGATTCAGACAGTTCAAGAATCGCGACGGTTTAAATTCGGAAAGACGGCCTTTCCAAAAACGTCGTTTACAATATAACAAAATCAGGACGGCCTCCGCCCGCGTCACGCCGACATAGAACAGGCGCCGCTCCTCGGCTAGCTGCGCCCTCCGTTCGCGCCGCGTTCCGTTCGATTCGCCCGGAGTAAGGTTTTCCGCGAGTCCCGCGTAAAAGACGACCGTGTATTGCAGGCCTTTCGAACCGTGCACCGTCTCCACGTGAACGCCCGACACATCCGGAGATTCCCCTTCCCCTTCGCGGCAAACGGGAATTCGAAAGCTTTCCAGCGCTTCTTCGTAATAGAGCCTCTGGCGATTGTAGCGAACGAGAATGGCGAAATTTTCGAATTCCAGGTCATACGCTATCCGAAGTTCCTTGATTTTCGAAACGATTCGGAGTATTTCCGTCTGGGGATCCCCGCTTGTCCAGAGTTCCGGGTCGCGGTTTTCGAGAAAGAGAGGATGCCGGCTACCGTTACCTGCCCGGAGCGTCTTGCCGAGCAAGAGCGGCTTGTTCCGAAAAATGTTATTTGCGAGATACAGCACCTTCGGAACGGAGCGGTAGTTCCATTCGAGGCGAAGAATCTTCGCTGTCGGAAAATCCCTGCAAAAGCGAAAAATGTTTCCGATGTCCGCACCGCGAAAGCCGTAAATCGCCTGGTCGTCGTCGCCGACCGCGAACAGGTTGCGGTTTTCCCCGAGAATCGCGCGCACGAGCAGATACTGCGAAGGATTGATGTCCTGGTATTCATCCACCAGAATTTCGCGGAATCGACTTCTCACCGCCTTTTGCACATCCGGATTCTTTTCGATCAGTTCCGTCGAAAGATAGATGAGATCCTCGAAAACGATTTTTCCCGTCCGCAATACCCCTTTCCGGATAGGTTCCAGCCTCAAGTTCAATTTGCGCGAAACACCCGGATTGAAAAGTTCGTCCCTCGAAATCGCGTCAGGTTTCAGCCGGTGATCGACCAATGCACAGGCAAAGCGTTCCGCCTCTCCCGCACTCGGTTTCGGCGCTCGTTCAAAGCCGGCAAGTTCCCAGCCCAGCCTATCTCCAAAGCGTTCCCGCAGAATCGAGAAAGCGAGAGAATGAAAAGTACTCAGACGAATATTCGCATCGGGAAAGAGCTTCTGTACGCGTTCCCTCATTTCCTGCGCGGCCTTCGCGGTAAACGTCAGGGCGAGAATCGACTCCGGACTGGCTCCCTGCAGAACGCGCCACTGGATGCGCCTGGTAAGGACCGAAGTCTTTCCCGACCCCGCCGCAGCAAGGATCAGCAGGGGACCGTTTTTCTTCTGATCGAAGAGCACGGCGGATTTCTGGTCGCTGTTCAGCCCGCGGAGAATTTCCGCTTCCATTTCGGTGTTTTCTTTCATCGGAATCTCCTTTTTCGGATTTTGAAATGTTTTCAATTCCAAAGACGCTTCCCAGCCGGAAAAAGAGAAAAATTCCGGGAAACCTCTAAAAAAGCCTGGGGAAGAAAACTTGAACGACCGAAAACGGAAGAAGTGGAGTATTTGCTCAGCGATCTGCAAAGGTTTGTATGGTAAACCGTCATCCTGGAGCGCGGTCAGAGCCTAGAGCTTGGAGCTTAGGTGAGAGTGGAATGTGGAGAGTGAAGGGTGGAGAGTGGGACTCCGAGCGAACTTTTACTTCTAGCGGTCATCCTGGAGCGCGGTCA
>CAVGIM010000002.1:108523-116112 GCA_963629575.1 Candidatus Methanomethylophilaceae archaeon | reverse complement strand
GAGACGCAGAGCGATCCGCTTTACATTTGAACCTAAACGTCTGCGAAACTCAGACCTAAGCTCCAAGCTCTAGGCTCTGACCGCGCTCCAGGATGACCGTTTACCAAACAAACCTTTGCAGATCGCTACGCGAACTCTCAACTCTTCACTCTTCACATTCCACACTTCACTCTCCACTCTCAACCGGGTTCAGACGCCATTCCGGGTCTATGAAAAAAGCCGAGGTTCGAGACCGCGGCCTTTTCTGGGCATGAATTTCTAGGGAACCTCTAGAAGTTTTCCTTCTTGATTTCGAAGTAGCTTTGCGGATGGCCGCAGACCGGGCACATCCCGGGAGCTTTCTTGCCGATGACAATGTGGCCACAGTTCGAGCATTGCCAAATGCAGTCTCCGTCGCGGGAAAAGACCAGTCCTTCTTCGACATTCTTCAGCAGCTTGCGGTAGCGTTCCTCGTGTTCTTTCTCGATCTTGCCGACCATGGCGAACTTTGCCGCAATTTCGTGAAAGCCTTCTTCGCGGGCTTCCTTGGCCATGCGGTCATACATGTCCGTCCATTCGAAGTTCTCGCCGTCCGCCGCATCCTTCAGGTTTGTGGCGGTGTCCTTGATCTCTCCGCCCATCAGGTACTTGAACCAGATCTTGGCGTGTTCCTTTTCGTTTCCGGCGGTCTCTTCGAAAATACTCGCTATCTGCACAAAGCCTTCTTTCTTGGCTTTTGACGCATAATACGTGTACTTGTTTCGCGCCTGGGATTCTCCGGCGAATGCCGCCCACAGGTTTTTTTCAGTCTTGGATCCTTTTAATTCCATATTTGTCTCCTTGG
This sequence comes from Candidatus Methanomethylophilaceae archaeon, assembly GCA_963629575.1. Classification (GTDB taxonomy): domain Bacteria; phylum Fibrobacterota; class Fibrobacteria; order Fibrobacterales; family Fibrobacteraceae; genus Hallerella. Next base: position 115,289 of record CAVGIM010000002.1, on the reverse strand, counting down.
AAGGGATTGAAGGCTGTTGCTGTCGTTTAATCTACAAAGAAAATGTCGAAAAAGCGCAGTCAAGTTCTGGAAGATTGCCGTGTTTTTCGGAATCTTCGCGTCTTGGCAATCGAGTAGATGACCATAACGCCAAACGTGACCGCTTCGGCGAGAGGAATGGCGAGCCACAGGCCCTTTTCGCCGAGAAGCGAGGGGAGAAAAAGAAAGGACGGGATAACCAGGACGATTCCGCGCAGAAACATGAAGGCGATGGCGGAATTCGCCTTTTCGAGGCCTTGGTAGATGCCGATTCCCACGAGATTCATCGAAGTGAAGACAAACCCCATCGCAAAGAAGGGAAAGCCGTGCATCGCGATGGTGTGGGGCGCTGTCCCGCGATCGAGAAATAGCGTAATCATCGGTTCGCAACAAAGCGCACTGCCAGCGCTGATGAGGAGACCGAGGAGAAAAGTCGCTACAAGGGAAATCCTTATCGTCGATTTGACGCGTTCCGTGCTGCCGAGTCCGTTGTTGTAGCTGATAATCGGAAGCTGGCTCTGCGCAATGGAATTTCCAAAGATAAAGATCAGAGGGAAAAGATAGCAGGCGACACTAAAGGCCGCAACGCCGTCTTCGTGCAGATACTTGATGAACGTGTAGTTTCCGATGATGATGATGACCGATACGGCGACTTCCCCGAGGAAAGTCGAAAATCCGAGTTTCATCATGTAGCAGGAATTTCGAATCGTGAGGTAGAGGCTCGTGAGGCTCAGCTTTAGCCGGTAAAAATGCAAGGTCTTCGAAAATTTCAACAGGTAGGTCATGACCATGATGACGCCGACCGATTCCGCAAGGACCGTGGCGACCGCCGCCCCCCACACGCCGAGTTTTAGCGGAAAGATGAAAAGCCAGTCGAGAAAAATGTTTAGCAAGGCGGAGACGATGTTTACGGACATCGCCATGTTCGGCGAACCGTCTAGCCGGATGAGGAACGAGCCTACCATCAGAAAGACGCCCAAAACGGGGAACAGGTAGATGCCCCGCAGATAGTCCCGGACATAGGGCAAGAGCCGATCGGAGCCTCCGAAGAGATAGTTCAGGCGTTCCGGGAAAAAGAAGATGACGCAGGCAAGCGCAATCATGAAGACCAGAGGGACGATGATGGATTGCGTCGCGTTGATGTTTGCCGCCTTTGTGTTTCCCTGGGCGAGATGTGTCGCGGCGACGATGCTCACTCCGCTAGCGAACATCAGGCTTGCCGCTGTCGAAAAGAGAAAGACGGGCGCAGCGATGTTCACTGCCGCCAGGGCATCGCTCGAAACGCCTTTGCCCACAAAAATCCCGTCGATGACGTTGAACATCGCCATGAAAAGCATCCCGATCAGGGTCGGAACGAACAGCTTCACGAATAGTTGGGGAATATCCATTTTCCCAAAATCCAGGGAATCTCTATTTGTGTTTTTCATAGTGGGGTGGCAATATAGCAAATTAGGGTTTGGAATAGCGAACGCCAAAGCATCTGGAATGTGAAACATGGGTGTCTGCAAATCGAGATCCCGACAATTCCTATATTTCCCTGTATATGAAAAAGTTGGTGCATCTTCGTGAAAAATGTCTGGAATGTGCGGGCTGTGTCGGGGTTTGCCCGAAAATGGCCTTGGACATGTATGGGCTCGACTTGCAAATCGATCGGACGAAATGCATCCGTTGTGGCCTCTGCACGCGCGCCTGCCCGGCGGGAGCCTTGAAATTCGAGGAGGCGGAAAAGTGAAGCGGACGGAATACGATGTGCTGGTCATCGGGGCGGGACCCGGCGGAAGTGTCGCGGCGCGAAATTTGGCGAAACAGGGTTTTTCCGTCTTGCTCGTCGAAAAGCGCGAAAAAATCGGATTTCCCGTGCGTTGCGGGGAAGCGAGCACCAAGCTCGACAGGCTTCAGGAAGAATTCGGCCCCATTGACATGGACTGCATCGAAACGGAACTGAACGGGCTTTATGTCTATGGTCCCGGCGGAATCGAGCTCGATTGCAAAATGCCCGGAGTCGGCGTGATGCTCGACCGTGAAAAGTTCGATCCGCACCTTGCGCGCCTCGCGGAAGAAGACGGAGCGGAAGTCGAAACCTTTGCGCGGGCTTCTGCCGTGGAAAACGCGGAAAACGGTTTTCGAAAAGTATCCATCGAGACGGTTCGGGGCAGGGAAACGGTTCGCGCCAAAATGGTCATTGCGGCGGACGGCGTGGAAAGCCGCATCGGTCGGATGGTCGGCCTCGATACTCTCCAAAGGCCCGGAACGACATGTTCGGGCGTCGATATCCAGGTCGAAGGCATTTTAACGAAATCCGACTACCTTACATTCTGGCAAGGCGCGGATTACATCAACAACGGCTACATCTGGAGCTTTCCGAAGGTCAAGAGCGGCGTGACGAATTTCGGCGCGGGCTTCCTTGTTTCGGACTTTGACGGCAAGTGCATCGAAGAGGTGACTTTTGACTGGCTGCATCGGCTGTTTCCTTTCGCAAGGGTCGTGGATCATCACGTCGTGGGCGGTCTTGTCCCCGTTTCCGGAAACCTGCCCCATACGGTCAAGGACAACCTTTTGCTTGTGGGGGACGCGGCGCACCATACGAATCCGCTGACGGGCGGAGGAATCGCGACGGCGATGCGCGGCGGACTTCTTGCGGCAAATGTCGTCGGGATGGGACTTCGCCTGGGGAACCTTTCCGAAGACTATCTGCATCTCTACGAAAAGCTCTGCATGCAGAAATTCGGGAAGAAGCACCAGCAGATCATGAAGTTCCGACGCTTTCTGACATCAAGAAGCCGGGAAGACCAGATTCGCCTGTATAAAATCATCAAGGCCTATCTCGATGGCGACCAGCATGCCGTAGCGTTTTTGAAGATGCCGCTCGAAGTGCTGAAATTCGCCGTGAACTATCTGCGGTTCCGGTAAGGACATTCGAAAAGTTTCCGGAGGAAATTTTTCGAACGACGCTTTTCCTGTAGGCGATTCATGCGCCTTGCCAACAAAAGAATTGGACCTCGTAATGAGGAACGTTGTCCTATCTGTGCGGCCTGGCCTTTTGGTGTCGCAGAGATTTGTTTGCAGATCTTTCGCAAATCTTCCTGTAATGCGCGGAGTCCTCGCTTGCGCCAAAAGAGAATTTTAGCTTTAAGCATAGGTTCATCACTTTTTCTTTATATTCTTTTTCATCCGAGTCCCGATTTTTCACCATTTCTTCAGCGACTTTTTGACAAACTTTTTGAATCGTGACGGTATCCGTGACTCCATGATCGTCCATTAGGTAGGTCGCGCATTGGGTATATTGGTTGATGGGAAAGAGACTGTCGCCATAGTGTATCTCGTCTTCTATCTCGGCGATGATGCTTTTGCACGTTCTTGATATAAAGAAAGTATCCGCTACGCCAAAGTTGTCGAGCATGTACATGCATCCTTGGGTGAATTCCTGCTTGTCGAAATCTTCCGCCAAGATGGAGCCAGTGCAAAGACAGAGAAGAAATAGGAACCGTTTCAAGATCGCTAGTTCTCCTGAAAACTTCTTTGGAGTTCTTCAACTTGGGTTTTCAATTTTTCTTGGTGAATGGCGTTAATATACCAGTCCAATGCTTCTTCGAGTCTTTGTTGCATGTCGAAACTCCTTTTGAATTGGCATTTTCCGTATTCGTCGCACTCAACGATTTCTTGGCTATCCATTTGGAGGTTTAGATTGTTAATGGTGTTTTGCGACATTTTGGAAATACTGGGTTCCCCGTTGTGACAGCGCACAAGGTTTTGGGCGAAAATAGTTTTTATCCTCGCAGTAAAAAAAATATTGCTTTGTGCAAGCGCTGTAGATTTTACTTGTGTTCGTGTTTCCTTTGTGGATAGCCCTACAGGTCTTTTGAAGTTCTTTATACGGCAAGAATTTTATGTGGTCCAGTCCTTCTCGCCGATATTCACCTGGAAACGTGGGAAATTCATCCTTGTATCTATTTGCCATGCGGCTTTCCCTTTTTTTCGTAATCTAGGCAATTGTACAATTGCTGTCAAGACATGAAGAATCTATCTTTCTCCTCTAAAAATTCAATTTTCAAAAATTTGGTTGCAACGCTTCGCTTGGTCTCTCCCAAATTTTCTCGTTGATTTCCATGGCCGCGGTGAAGAGTGTTGACGTCCGGTTTGACATTGTTTAGATTGTCTGCATGTATTTGGACAAGGATTTGTTGGATTTTTTGGAATCTTTGAACAAGGAAAAGGTTCGCTATCTTATTGTCGGCGGTGTTTCCGTAATTATTCACGGGTACGCGAGGACCACGATGGATTTGGATGTGTGGGTTGAGCGCTCCGAAGAAAATTATCAAAAGTTGCAGAAAGCCTTTGCGGATTTCGGAATGCCGATGTTTGACATGACTCGCGAAAACTTTCTGGAAAATGATGATTTTGATGTGTTCACGTTTGGGCGTCCTCCGGTATGCATTGATTTGATGAATCGGGTAAAGGGACTTCATTTTGAAAGTGCCTATGAAAATTCCCAAGAGGTTTCGTTGGGCGATTGTCTTGTAAAAGTTGTTTCAAAGCGCGATTTGATCCAGGCGAAATTGGCTGCCGGTCGGCATAAGGATTTGGACGATGTGCTTCATTTGGAGAAGAAAGATGGCGATTGACAGGACCGCTTTTCGGATGGGGACATATAAGTCTGCGGATGCGTTTGCCGCGGGGAAGATGTTGAGTGCCGAGGAACGGCTGGAATGGAATTACCGCATGGTGCGGGCTATTCTAGGTGACGCCCGGTTTGACAAAACGGCCTTTTCGACCCGAAAGTTCTAGCATTTCGTCATTCTGGAACGACCGAAGGGAGTGATAGAATCCAGCCCGACCTTTTTTGCAAAGCGAGCTGTTTTGGATCCTATCGTTCCGCTGCGCTACACTCCAGGATGACGAAGAAACGAACCTCTAGGGGAACAGGATTCTTCGACCGAGGAGCTGGAAGATTTTGCGCCTTTACTTTGGCTGGGGAATGTCGTAAACGCAATAGGGGTTTGCGACCGTAAAATCAACGAAACGCGAAGTTTCAAAAATGGGCGGCGTATTCTCTAGCTGCTCGCGGAACCCTTCGGAACATCTTTCCGCCTTGGACTTGTAAATAAAGTAATCGAGAAACTTTCGGTTCTTTTTGTCGTAAAAACTACACCATTCCAGATGGTAGAGGTCCCCTTCGGAGGACTGGATGATAAAGTCAAAATTCAGGCGGGAACAGCACGGATCGATGGGCGCCCATTGGATGTTGGGAATGCGGTCGTCGGATGCAGTCTTGATATGCTCGTATTCGCGGGGTCGGAAATCGCTTTCTGCGGCTGTCGGCAAGGAACGGCAAATGGAGTGTGAACAGGAAAAGGAAAAAGGGAACGAGTCTGGTCATTCGTCATTCTTGACTTTTTCCATGTGCGCAAAGTTAGAAAATTCGTAGAGTGGAAACGGCCTAGGTCTTGTATCAATTGGAAGCTGGCGATTCTAAATATCGTTTAAATAGCTCATTTAGTTTAAGAATAACGCCTTCTTCTTTAGCTTCTTTTTTGCGCAACAATTCATACTGGCTTAAAATGAAATTGCGATCTTTGGCGGAAAGTTTTTTAATGTCGAGTACGTACGCTTCGTTTAAATCTCCCGGTTCAAATTTGTTTAATCCGTTGCCATATTCTCGTTTGTTTTGCTTCAAGATGTCGTTGGCGATGGGGGTGAGCAGGTAACAGAATAAAATGTTAATCTCTTCATTGTTTGGATTGTGTGGAAAAAAGCCGTGAAAGTTGGTTAAATTTTTAATGCCAGCCTCGTTGCGGATAACTTTAATTTTTCCACGGCTAAAAACGGAAATCCAAATAGGCGCAATGGGTTTGTTTTCTAAGGAATACCATGGGTTTCGATGCCGTGTAAGATATGTCTTGTGGAAGCCCTTTGACTCCCCATAGTTGATATAGGCGAAGTCTGCTGCATTTTGAGATTTTGTTCCGTCAAAGAGATAAATTTTTTTATCCTGCTCTTTTAAAAATTTTAACTCTGACTTGTCAAAAATAATGCTTGTTATGTCTGGTGATTTAGTGATGCAGGGAATGCAGGCGCTTTCGCTTAGCCCGAGTTTTTTGACCGATGATTGACTGAGTGTGAAAAAATTGTTGTTTCCTGTGGCGATTCCTCGTTGAACTTTTCCAATATTCGATAGTTTGATGAGATTTTGATAGCGTATTTGAAAATCTTTTTTGAAATAGGTTAGCCATTTTTCAGAAGGGTTTAATGTTTTATACGGCTGAAAATCTTGAGGATTGTTTTTGATGTATGAATCAAAGTCAAATGTTGTCAAATTATCGATGTTTGAAGAGTTAATGAAAAAGCAACCGTCCAAAGACCTGTTCTCGGCAAAAAGAATGCAGGATGTCGTGATGGCATCTGAAAAAAGGCTTTCTTTTGTATCGAATTTTAAAATTCCTTTAAGCGTCCTTTTCTTTAGTAGGTATTCTTTTGCAGCGATGCCATAGCCTGTGTTTAAAAATTCATAGGGGACGATATAACAACAACGACCGTTTACTGATAATTCGTTGAGACTTTTTATAAAAAAATAGATGCATTGATTTGTATAGCCGCTTAAATCCGCTTGGTATTCAAATAGAAAATCCGTTAAATATCGTCCTCGATTTGGAATTGCCTGAAATTTATTATATGGTGGATTTGCTACGATGGCATCAAATTTTTGGGAAGGTTTCCAGGTTAAATAATCTCCTTGGATAAAATTTACGGG
>CAVGIM010000002.1:3448-108513 GCA_963629575.1 Candidatus Methanomethylophilaceae archaeon | reverse complement strand
TCGTCGATCTCAACAACGGAAATGTTGATTTGTGAATTAATGCGAAAAGCTGTTTTGGGAAAAATCCCGGGACCGACAGCAGGATCCAAAAAATAGCGAGGGTTGTTTTTTGTAGCCCATTTTACCATCATATCGGCAATAAATGGGTCTGTAAAAAATTGACCATATTGCTTTTGAATTGATCTTGTCATAAATCAATTCCAAAAAGTTCATTGAACGATTCCTTGAGAATTTTTGCTTGGCTTCTTTTAAATTTTACGTAGAACAATAGATTTCCTCTTGCCAACTCTTTCATCTGGCTATAATGAGTTGGTATTTCTACTTGGTCTAGTATTTGTTTTTCGGTTATGGTTTGAATTTTGATAACCGTTTTGTTTTGATTTTTTACATCGCCTTCGATATAAAATTTTTCACCTTCATTCGCAGGATTGGAAATAAGTTCCAAGATCTTTTTTAAAGAAATGCCATACGCTTTGTCAAAAAATACTTGGACGTAGTAATGTGGGACATTATACAATTATATACGACTTTTAAATCTTCTATTTTTGGAGTGATGCTTAAGTGAAAGCGCTTGGTTTGAATGTCTTTAATTGCGCCCTTGAGGAGTTTTAGATGAGTCGCTAGATTGAATAGCTCTTTAGAACTTCTCCAAATTGGAACTTTAAAAGAAATACAGTGGATGTTTTCTAGTCTGATGCTTTTTATCGTAGAAAATAATTCGGGATCCTTTTCTTGAAGAAGTGGAGCGTACTGGAGGAGAATCGTGTTTTTTTGTTCTTGAATAGTTTGGATTAATGCATTCCGTTTTTGTTGCATCTGCGATTCATATTTTTCACTGATAAAAGAACTCGAACGGACTTCGATTCCGCATTTTGCTTTAGAAATCAATAGCTCCTTTTCGCTGTTAGACAATGTTTCAAAATTTTTTTCAGAGAGGTCGCTTTTGCGAAAAACGAGGTGGTCCGGTTTTTTGCCAATCGTGTCTAATTCTTTTTGATATTCTTCATAAAATTTAGGAAAATTCTCGTCGCCAGCGATAATGTCATCAGCGCGTCCATATTTTACGGCTATATAATTTTGGGAATTGTTGTTTATCGTTTCTAACAGTGTCTTTTCTGCCCAATCGCCTTGTTCTTTATTCGTTAAAAATTCTGAGGATACTTGTGACGGTATTCTCCCATGTTCTCGCGGAATAGAAAGATCGAGTAGTTCTGTGTGTACTTGCTTTATTAACGAATCAATGGTGTCTATATATGCCATATAGGAAACTTGGAAAATTTGTTTCTGTTAGATGCTGCGACATTTTGAAAAAACGAAGATAAGTGGTGCTATGAGAAGGTCTATCATCTGTGCGGTCGTGCCTTTTGGTGCCGCAGAGATTTGTTGGTGGATCTTTCGCAAACCCGCCTGTAATGAGCGGAGTCTTCGCTTGCGCCAAAAGAGAATTTTAGCTTTAAGCATAGGTTCATCACTTTTTCTTTATATTCTTTTTCATCCGAGTCCCGATTTTTCACCATTTCTTCAGCGACTTTTTGACAAACTTTTTGAATCGTGACGGTATCCGTGACTCCATGATCGTCCATTAGGTAGGTCGCGCATTGGGTATATTGGTTGATGGGAAAGAGACTGTCGCCATAGTGTATCTCGTCTTCTATCTCGGCGATGATGCTTTTGCATGTTTTCGATGTAAAGAACGTATCCGCGATGCCGAATTCATCTAACATGGACATGCATCTTTTGGTTAGTTCTTTTTCGCTTGAATCCTCTGCCAAGACGACAGGACGTTCGACTGCTTGCTCATGTGGGCGCGCTTTTTGGCGGCGCAACAATTTATTTGCCGCCCTGTTGCAGACGTTCTTGATATGGGTGGAGTCGCTTCCGTTTGGGGAAGCGTGTTGTTTCACGCAGTCGGCTATTATTTTTTTCTTGTTTTCTTTATCAACCGAATCCCGGTTCGTTATCGATTCGATGACAAAATCTTTGCAGAGTTTTTGATAATAGGCTGTGTCCTTGACATGGAATTCAACTATTTTGGCGATGCATTTGCCGTATTGTTCGAGTCTATAGAGACTGTCGCCATAGTGCCGCTCGTCTTCCTTCTCGGCGACGATGCTTTTGCATTCCTTCGATGTAAAGAACGTATCCGCAACGCCGAAGTCGTCCAGAACGTACATACATCCTTTGGTCAATTCTTCTTTGTTGAAATCCTCTGCCAAAACGAAGCCTGTGCCAAGGAAAAGAAAAAGCAGGAATCGTTTCAAAATTTGCTCTCCGGGAAATTTTTGAAAAACTCTTCTGTTTTCTTTTTCAAATTTTCTTGCCGTATGGCATCGGAATATCTATCGAGTAATTCCTCGAGTTTTTGTTGCATATCAAAACTTCTTGTGAATGAGCAATTTCCATAATCATCGCATTGGACGTATTCCTGATTGTCCATCTGGAAAACCAACTCTTTGATGTCTTCTTGTATTTTTTTGGCGAGGTCCGGACTTCCGTCGTAACAGTGCACAAGATCATGGGCGTAAATCGCTTGCTGGTGGGCGTCTTCGTGCGATCGAATGTTTTCAAAAAAGTCGGGATTTTTGTCGATATTCTTGAGAAAATACGTGACAGAAGGCGGTCGGGAGTCGTCTTGGCTATTGCAGTTCAAAAAGTATTGCTTGGTGCAGGCTGTGTAGGTTTTATTCGGGTCTTTGTTGTCTTTGTCGATAACCCTACACGTTTTTTGAAGTTCGCCGTAGGGTAAAAATTTTATGCGGTCTTGTCCGTTTCGCCGGTATTCGCCCGGAAACGACGGGAAGGTTTCTTTGTATCGATTGCTTGAATTTGCCATGAATTTTCTCCTTTTTGCCCGCAATCTAGCCAATCGGAAAATGAAAGGCAAGGCATAGAAAATCTACTTTCCTTCGTATGACAAAATTTGTCAAAATTTAAAATTTAAGAATGTACCCAGATACCTTTAGGTATCTGGATACATATTTAAATTCGGAAACCGCCTCCCTAAAAACTATGTAAAAATAGTTTTACATTTCAAGACGCGGTTCGATGGACATTAAACTTTTTATCTCATGTTCTTTGTCCGAAAATTTTTGCTAGGTTTTCCACGAAACTTTAACGTTCCACTTTTACAGGCGATAAAATGGCTCCGAAAAAAGAACAATCCAAGTCGCATTCCGACGTTCTGGAAAACACCGTCCAGGCTTTCAAGAAGGCCTTTGACGATCACATTCACCACACGCTTGCCCGTGACGAACACACGGTGACGCGTCATGAAAAGTTCCTCGCCGTGGCGTATGCTGTCCGCGACCGTCTCATCGATCGCTGGATCAGGACCCAGGAAACCTACTACGATAAGGACGTAAAGCGCGTCTATTACCTGTCTCTCGAATTTCTCATCGGGCGCACGCTCGGAAACTCCGTCCTGAACCTGGACGTGGAAAAGGCGGTGGAAGATGCCGTTTCCGAACTGGGCATGACGCTCGAAGAGCTCCGCGAAGAAGAAGTCGATGCGGGACTTGGCAACGGAGGCCTCGGACGTCTCGCCGCGTGCTTCCTCGATTCGATGGCGACGCTCGAACTCCCGGCGACGGGCATGGGCATCCGCTACGAATACGGCATGTTCAACCAGAAGATCAAGGACGGCCAGCAGGAAGAGCTTCCCGACAACTGGCTCCGCCTCCCGAATCCGTGGGAAATCGCCCGTCCGGCAAATTCCATCAAGGTTCCGTTCGGCGGCTATGTCGTCACGTGGACCGACGAAAAGGGCAAGCTCCGCAACCGCTGGGAAACGAAGGATTACGTTCTTGCGCTCCCCTACGATACGCCGATTCCCGGCTACCGGAACAACACGGTGAACAACCTGCGCCTTTGGAGCGCCCAGTCCGCGGACGAATTCGGGCTCGCCTACTTTAACAACGGCGACTATCTGGCCGCGGTCCAGGACATGGAACTTTCCGAGACGATTTCGAAGGTCCTCTACCCGAACGACACGTCGGTGAACGGAAAGATTCTCCGCCTGAAGCAGCAATACTTCCTCTGCTCGGCGTCTCTCCAGGACATTGTCCGCCGCTTCAAGAAGCTGCACGACGGCGACTGGAAGCTCTTCCCGGAACGCGTCGCGATTCAGCTGAACGATACGCATCCGGCGATTTCGATTGCGGAACTCATGCGGATTCTTCTCGACGAAGAGAACCTCGAATGGAACGAGGCGTGGGACATTACGACCCGCACGTTCGCCTACACGAACCACACGCTTATGCCGGAAGCGCTCGAAAAGTGGCCGGTCAGCTTCTTCGAAAAGCTCCTTCCGCGGCATCTCCAGATAATCTACGAAATCAATGCCCGATTCCTCGCGAAGGTCGCTCTCAAGTGGCCCGGCGATACGGCGCGCCTCACCCGGATGTCGCTCATCCAGGAAGGCAACGAGAAGATGATTCGCATGGCGTATCTCTCGATCGTCGGCTCTTCGTTTGTAAACGGCGTGGCGGCTCTTCACAGCGACCTGCTCAAGACGAGCCTCTTCAAGGATTTCTACGAGTTCTGGCCCGAAAAGTTCAACAACAAGACAAACGGTGTCACGCCGCGTCGCTGGGTCCGCAAGGCCGACCCGGCCATGTCCGAACTTGTCTCCTCGAAAATCGGAGACGGCTGGGTCAAGAATTTTGACGAAATCAAGAAACTCGAAAAGTTTGCGGGCGACGCGAAGTTCCGCAAGGAATTCATGGCGGTGAAGCTCGAAAACAAGAAGCGCCTTGCCGCCTACCTCAAGCGCACGCAAAACGTCGATGTGAATGTCGATACGCTCTTTGACGTGCAGGTGAAGCGCATTCACGAATACAAGCGCCAGCTTCTGAACATCCTCCACGCGATTCATCTCTACTTGCAGATCAAGGACGGCAAGAAGGTAACGCCGCGGACCATCATGATCGGCGGAAAGGCGGCTCCGGGCTACTGGATGGCAAAGCAGATCATCCGCCTCGCGAATGCGGTGAGCGCGATCATCGACAGCGACCCGGCCTGCAAGGGAAAGCTCCAGATGGTGTTCCTCGAGAATTACCGCGTGAGCTTTGCCGAAAAGATTATTCCGGCCGCGGATCTTTCCGAACAGATTTCCACGGCGGGAACGGAAGCTTCCGGCACGGGCAACATGAAGTTCGCGATGAACGGTGCCATGACCATCGGCACGCTCGACGGCGCGAACGTCGAAATGCTCGAGGTAATCGGCAAGGAAAACTTCTTCCTCTTCGGCCTCACGGTCGAAGAAGTGCAGGAGCTTCTTGCCAAGGGTTACCGCCCGCGCGACTACTACGAAAAGGATGACGACCTGCGCCGCGTTCTCGATCTAATCAACAGCGGATTCTTCAGCCCGGATCATCCGGAAGCGTTCCGCCCGGTAGTCGATAAGCTGCTCTCTAGCGACCCGTTCCTGCTTTTGGCGGATTTCCGTTCCTACATCGAATGCCAGGAAAAGGTTGCGAAGGCGTATGCGGACAAGGACGCCTGGGCGAAAATGGCGATTCTCAACGTGGCGCGCATGGGAGGGTTCAGCTCGGACCGTACCATCCAGCAATACGCCGACGAAATCTGGCACGCAAAGGCTTGCCCGATTTCCCTCAAGTAAGGGTATCTCGCCTGATAAAAGTCCCGCTTTTCGGCGGGGCTTTTTTGTTTGTAATATACTTGCGGATATACTTGGCTTTTTCAAAAATTGTATATTAAACAGAGGAGGTTCCTTTATGCCGCAACTTTCGCTTTATTTGACCGATGAACAGCTTTCAATCGTTGAAAATGGGGCGCGCGCCCAAAAGACATCCATTTCAAAATGGGTTGTGTCGCAAATAATGGCTCGGGTTAAACCCAGTTATCCGGAAGGATGGGCGGAACTATTCGGCTCGGTGGGTGAAGATTTGCTCGGCAGACCGGAACAGCCAGTGATTGAGAGAAGGGAAAAAATATGATATATCTCGCGGATACCAACACGTGCATTTATTTTTTGAATGGGAAATATCGGTCCGTTTACGAAAAGTTTTTGTCGGTTTCTCCGAGCGAAATTAAAATTTCCGCAATCGTCAAGGCGGAGCTTTTGTTGGGCGCTTATAAAAGCCATATGAAAAAGCAGACGTTAAAAAAGGTCGAGCGTTTTTTGGAACCTTTTGAAATTATCGACTTTACCGATGCAATGACGCCCGTGTATGCGGAAATCAGGAGCGATTTGGAACTTGCGGGAAAGAAAATCGGAGCAAATGATCTGTTGATTGCGGCTACGGCAAAGTATCTGGGAGCCAAACTGGTCTCGCACAACGTCGGTGAATTTTCCCGGGTGAAAGGATTAAAGATTGCGGACTGGGTAAAAGCGTGAGATGCCCAGGGTTTCCCACGGGTTGAAATTCCATTTGGAAAACGTTTTTCCGGACGCTGTGTAAAGCGCCTCGGCTTCGGCCTTGGTGCGGTAATTGGAGGGCAATTTTTCGAATTTGCAGAGATAGGCTGCGACGGATACCGTCGGCGAGGAACAGGCGACAAGGAATGCGGCAAACGCAAAGATAGAGATGACGCGCAACATGAAAGAAAAATAGCTTCTCGGGAAGAGCGGAATGTTCTTTCTGGTGGAAGGCTCCGTGTAAACGAAAGATGAATAAAAAAGAAGCGGATAGAAAACAGACAGGAACTTTTATTCTGGAGCGGAGTTTTTAAATTTCGGAGCGTCAATCAAGGAGATATCATGAAATCCAGTGTACTGAAATTTACGGTTCTTGCGGTGGCCTGCACCATGTTCTTGGCTTGCCACAAAAAGATAAGCCATGTTACCGCCGAGGCGGGAGTTGCGGGCGACGTTTCCTATGAAAATGTCTGCTCTGTCCGTTCGAACGGCTATTTCGAAGGCGCAGAGGTCAAGGCCGTTGGCGATCTTAAAATGCTCGTGTCCGGAAGATGCAACGGAAATCGCAAGCACGGGCAATTCAACTACTACGACGCAAGCACCAGGGAAATGATCATGAAGACCAAGTTCAGCAAGGGCGAGGAACTCAAGACGGATTGCGTATCGAATCCCCCGGCTCGCCGAATTTCGCAAAAGGAATGCTTTGATCTGTATCTGAAGAACAGAACGGCCGCTAGCGAAAATTAGCGCGTTGATTCCGCTTGAAACGGCATCTTGGTCATCGCCTTTTCCCGGGATAGGGCTTCCCGGGTCATGGTCGGAATGAAGCGATTTTCAAGGCATTTCTTCTTTTAGATCCTCTTTCAAATCCGCTCCGCCCATCGTACATAGCAGTCTTGCATTCGGGATTCCGCAGTCGCATTCCGGAATAAAGGACGGGCATGCTTTTTCGCAACGTTCTTTCCAAGCGTAGATTTCTGTTCGTAAGCTGTCCATCTGGGCGCGTGTACAGCAGATTTCCGGGATGTGCCGGAAGACGACTTTTCCGGAAGGCAAGGTGTCCTTGATGCTACCGGAGACGACAAAATTTACGGATTCTTCGATGTTCTTGACACGCCGGATGCGCTCTTCGTGGTATTTGTATTCCTTGCAGATGCAGTTGTCCAAAAATTCTTGAAAACCTTCGAGTCGGGGAATCGGCGTGTAGGCGTTTGCGCCGGCAGCGAAAAGCGAGGCGAGGATGAGAAATTTATTCATCAATGTCCCCTAGATAATTGTTTCCTCTTTTTGAACCCTGTTGCCTTTCAATTTAATAAAACTCTTAGCCAAAGCGGTAAAGCTTTTTTATCTTTCCGAATACCCAAAAAAGGATTCTTGGATGCAAGATCGATTCATTGTCACAGGTACCTTTACGGACGATCCGTTTGCGATTGACATTGCGCAGTACATCGGGCTCCGCGAAGATATTTCCGATACGGTTTCGCTGAAAACCTACGCGAATTCCGAATTTTGCCCCCGCTACATGATCGATGTTTTCGACGACGAAAATATCGGCAAGCGCTTGCAGGGGAAGATTGTCCTCATCTGTTCCTCGACGACGCACGAATGGAGCCGGAACGACCTCGCCATGCGGGCTTGCATTCTCGCCCGGGCCGCCAAGGAAAACGGGGCGGAAAGCGTCGTTCTGATGGAGCCGGATCTGTTCTACAGCGCACAGGACCGCGGCGCCCACCGGGTCGGTGACTTGGAAAAGGAACGTCCAATAGCGGACCTGAAAAAGTTCGACGGTCAACCTTTTACGGCGCTTCTCTATGCGCAGCTCCTGAAGGCGTCTGGCGTAGATTCCGTGATAACCGTCCACAACCATTCGGTCAAGGTCCAGAATCTCTACGGCGAAATTTTCGGCGGGCACTTCCACAACATGATCCCGACGGAAGTGTATGCGCACTACATCAAGACGTCGAACTTCGTGCAGACCGGAAAGGACGGCGACAACCTGGTCATTGTCGCACCGGACAAGGGCGCCACTCCGTTTGTGAACGCGATGTACGATGCGCTCCAGCTTTCGAAGTGCAAGCGCGTCATCATGAGCAAGGTCCGCACGGGAGAACGCGAAGTCAGCATGACGCTCAGCCCGGAGTCGGAAGTCCAGCTCGACTATCTGAAGGGCAAGGACGTTATCGTGTTCGACGACATGGTTCGCACGGGTTCGACGATTGTCCGCTGCTGCGACTACCTGAAGACCGGCGCCCCGAACCGCGTCTGCTTCTGCGTGACGCATTTCAACTCCAGCCCGGAAGCCCGCGAAAAGCTGAACAGCCCGTCGATCGACGAAATTCTCACGACGAGCACGCTCCCGGACATCATGAACCGCGATTGCCAGGGACGCCTGCGCCACAAGCTCACCGTGCTGAAGCTCGCCAAGTGGATGTCCCGCTACGTGATGCGCCTCTATGGCGAAGACGACGGACGTTTCGACAAGAACTTCTACAAGGTCGATATGAGTTCGAAGAATCCGCGTTGGCCGCCTCCCCATCTTTATTGACGAATTGTCGCTGTCGAGCGATGGAAGACTTCCCAAGAGGAAGTCTTTTTTTTAAATTTTGCCGGCATTCAAAAAGGACACGCAATGGCCGAAAAGGAAATTCTTGGCGCGAAAGTGCCTCTCGCAAAAATCGACAAGTTTGTTGCTCCTGTTCAACGCTTTTTAAAGGTGGAGTCCGCGGCGGGGGTCTGCCTTATCGTTGTGACGGCAATCGCTCTCCTGTGGGCGAACATCTCGAACGAGACCTATCTCGCGTTCTGGCATTTGCCGTTCAACTTTACGCTTGGCCCGTGGAGCCTTGACAAGGCGCTGGGCGGGCACGTTCCGACCCTCGGATGGTTTGTGAACGACGCCTTGATGACCATCTTCTTCTTTTCGGTGGGGCTCGAGGTCAAGGGCGAAATCGTCGATGGCGAACTTCACGATTTCCGCAAGGCGCTGCTTCCGATTCTTGCGGCGGCGGGCGGCATGCTTTTCCCGGCGCTCATCTATCTGGGACTTTGCCCGTCTGCCGGGACAAACGGCTGGGGAATTCCGATGGCGACGGACATTGCCTTTACGGTGGGGTGCATGGCGCTGCTCGGTTCGCGGGTCCCGCGCGGTCTTCGCGTCATGATTCTCACGCTTGCGATTGCGGACGACATCGGGTCGATTATCGTCGTGGCGGTCGGCTATTCGACCGGCGTGCAACTTTCCGCCTTGCTCGTCGCCGCGGTCTTTCTCTTCTTTACGTGGCTTTCGTTCAAGCTCGGCATTCGCAACATTTTCGTGCACGGCGTCCTTGCGCTCATCGCCTGGTTCTGCTTTGTGCAAAGCGGCGTGCATCCGACCATTTGCGGCGTGATCATCGGGCTTCTCACTCCGGTGAATCCGATGGTTTCGAAGGGCTACATGGACAAGCTGATCGTTACGGTCGGCGACGCGGTCAAGGGCGACCATCCGATGACGAACGACCAGCGAAAGGAAGTCCTTGACATCCTGGAGCGGACTTCTCGGGAAAGCGGTTCTCTGCAGGGACGCTTGACTTCGCACTTGCAGCCGTGGGTGAACTTTGTTATCATGCCGCTTTTCGCCCTTTCGAATGCGGGCGTCGTGATCGAGACGGATTCCGTCAGCATGGTGACGCTTTCCGTTGCGGCGGGGCTTATCGTCGGAAAGCCGATGGGCATTTTCATCGTCTCCTTCCTCGCCATCAAGAGCAAGCTGTGCAAGCTCCCGACCGGCGTGAACTGGAAGATCCTTCTCGGGGGCGGAATGCTCGCGGGTATCGGGTTTACCATGTCGCTGTTTGTCGCGAACCTCGCGTTTGCGGGCGAAGGGCACGGAGTTCTTCTTGCGGGATCGAAGGTGGGAATTCTTTCGGGAAGCGTTCTCTCGGCGATTCTCGGCATCATCTACATGATGCTCGTGTCGAAGAACAAAAGGGAAGTCGCCTGAGTTTCCGGTCGGGAACGTCCGGCCTGGAGGCTTTGTAAATTTTTGGAAAGGAAAGCGGCAAGGCCGCTTTTCTTTTTTTTCGAATTTCGCAAGAAAAGGGGTAAAAAATCCCGAAATGAAAAAAATGGTCCATGGAGTGGGGTAAAAAGTCACTTTTTAAACTTTTATTTAGGTGCAAACCGGGGCGATGGAAACTAATTTCAATAGGCACATTCACGAGGTATTGGTTAAAAAATGATTGATCTTCTCACTGTCCAGTCCAGCACTGCCTACCCGACGCTCATCACGATGACGTTTACGCTTCTTCTCGCCTTTGTCTGCTCGACGGCGATAGGATTCACCTACGAGCATACCTTCCTGGGGCTTTCCTATTCGCGAAACTTTGTCCAGGCACTGGTGCTCAGTTCCCTGGTGGCGGCTACCGTGATGCAGGCGATTGGCGACAATGTGGGGCGCGGTCTCGGAATGCTCGGGGCGCTTTCGATTGTGCGCTTTCGGACGAGTTTCAAGGATCCGCGGGATATCATGTTCCTGTTTGCGGCTCTAGGTGCCGGGATAGGCTGCGGCGTCTTTGCCTGGGGAATCGCCGCCGGCGGGACTCTCGCGTTTTGCGTCGTCGCGTTCGTGCTTTCCCGGTCGGGGCTTGGAACGAAGAATTTCTTTGATGGAATGCTCCGCTTTGCGATGCCGAACGAATCCGAATCTCGCGAAAGGCTCGAAAAGGTGATGCGGGCGAACATCAAGACGTTCGTGCTGATAACGATGCGGGAAATCGACGGGGGCGCGCGCGTCGATGTGGCATACCAGGTCCGTCTGCGGAAAAAACGGCCCGCGGGCGACGTGCTCAAGGAGCTGACGACCGTTCCCGGAATATCGGACATTCACTTTATGATGCAGGACGCGACGACGGAAGTCTAGGAGAATCGTATGGGATTTTTTAGAAAGTTGGATGAACTGGCGGACTTGAATTCTTCGCGTTTCCATGCGATCGAATCGCACAAGATGCTCATTGCGTGGATTCTCGCGGTCGTTTCGATTGTGCTCCTGGGATATTTCTTTCATGGGCAAAACGTCGTGTTCTCCGGGATTGCGGAAGCCGCCGAGACGACCATCAGCATGCCGGAAGCGGTCGAGGTGGTGAAGATTCACGTGATACCTGGCGAGGAAGTGCATCCGGGCGATACGCTCGTGGAGCTCCGCAGGCCGGATCTTGCGCTACGCATGAACGAACTGAAAAGGCAGCTGGATGTGTCCGAAGGGCGCGGAAACCTGAATTCGGCGGACATCGACCAGAAAGTGGCGGAAATCCAGTCGGACCTGAACCTGAAGCGCAATACGATTTTTCTCGAAATCGACAAGCTCGCGACGCAGTACGAGCAGAACAGGGCGCTTTCCTCGAGGCTGAAGAGCATCGCGGGCGAAGTCAAGGCGGACAGCAACAGCGGAATTCTGCTGAGCATTCGCAACTTGAAGAAGGAGCTGAAGGTCGCCGAAGCGAATGCCGCTTCCCAGATAAAGCTTCTCCGCGGAAGCAAGGGCCTTGCGAAGATGAGCAGCAAGACCGAAGCGGAAGCCTTGCGCCGGGAAATCGACCTGCTCGAAAAGGAACAGGCGGAACTGACGATTCTCGCGAAGGAAACCTGGATAGTGGGAACCGTCGAGGTGCGCGACGGGGAAAAGGTTTCGAGCTTCAGCCCGCTTCTTACGCTGACGCACAAGGCGGTTTCTCTCGTGCGCGGATACATCAACGAAAAAATCTACGCGAAAATCCAGGTCGGCGACGAAATCGAAGTAATCGGCGGTAGCGGAGAACGGATGAACGGCCAGGTCATCGGCATGTCGAGTCGCATTGTGCCGTTTCCGCTGAGACTCCTCAAGATGGTGGATATGCCGCTTTACGGGCGCGAAGTGATGATTCGGATTCCCGAAGGAAACTCGCTTCTTCTCGGCGAAAAGGTTTCGATTGCGGAAAAGGTGAAAATGCCCGGTATCCTGAAAAATTCCGTGTTGGACGAGGGGGCCCCATGAAATCCCTTTTCTGGTGTGGAATCCTTGCGGCTGGCGTCCTTGCCGAACCGCTGACATGGAACGCCCTGGTCGCTTCGGTCGAAAAGGATCCGGTCTTGCAGGCTTCGCAAAGAAAGCTCACGGCAATCGGCGAGCGTTCGGGAACAAAGCTCTGGAACGACTTGGAACTGGAATATTCGCTCGACGGATTTGGCTTCCTGGAGCATGACTTCGAACTGAAGATCAAGCCGAAGGCTTTTGGCGAAGGCGCCGCGTCGGATGCCTACATGAGAAGCCAGTCGAATTACCAGAGGCTGCATCTTGCGGAGGAACGGTCCGCGATTCTTTACGAACGCTACGAACACGCGATTCGTTACGTGAAGCGCTTGCAAATCCAGCAGATCCACCGCGAACTTGCGCAGGTCGCCGCGGACCGGATAGAAGTTCTCCAGGCGCTGAGCGGAACGGAGACTTTCCGGATGCAAGACCTGGTGACGGCGCTCGAAGAAAAGGCGAACTTTTCCGCCAAGATGATTGCGGATTCCAACGCGTTGACGGATTCCAGACTCAAGCTGCTTTCCTGGGCGCCGGGGTTCGATTCCGTTTCGCTCGACACGAGCTTTCTCCCGACGACAGAGGAAATCAAGGCGATACTCGAAAGCGTTTCACGGGATGTGGAGAGCTTCAACGAAGTCGCGATAGCCAAGGCCAAGTGGCAGCTGAGCGAAAGGCGTGCGGAGCAGGATGCCGCCTCCGACAGAAACTACATATCCAAAATCGGAATCGGCTACAAGTATGTCTATGCGAAATACAAGTATAAATGGGTGACGACGGAATGCAAGGGGTCGAGCTGCACGGAAGAATGGCAGCTCAAGCGTTCCGACGACGACCGCCGTACGCAGGACAAGTTTTACGCGTCGATCGCTTTTAGGCTCCCGTTCTTTTCGGACGGGGCTTCGGCAGGGTTGAAGCGGCAGATCGACGTTCTGGAAGACGAACGCGATTACCAGGCAAAGAAGCGCGACATGCAGCAGAAAGCGGAACGTCGCCGCGAAGAGATCATGGGACTGATTGCGCAGCGCGACGTGCAGAGCAAGTTCGTGGAACAGGTCGATCAGGGAGCGCTTTTCGAGGACTTTGCGAACAAGGCGGGAAACGACCCGATCCTTCTATTGCGCGCTCGCGAAGTCGCACTCGAAAGCCGTCTGAAAATCGCCCAGCTAGATTCGGACATCTTTACCGTCTATCTGACGCTGCTCTATGAAACGGGCGTGCTTGCGCGGACCGACGTGACGAACCATCTCAAGGCGGGGGCCGGAAAATGAGCGAGGCGCGCGGATTCAGCTTGCTGGAACGGTTTGAACTCAAGTATCACATCCCCGTTTCCCTAGCGGATGAAATCGGCGCGTTTCTTCGGCCGTACTGCGAAGAGGACTATTATTCGAAGGTCACTCCCGGCGGGTTCTACTGGATTACGAACCTGTATCTGGATTCTCCGCGCTGGACATTCCTGAGTTGGAAAAAGGCGGGGCGCCTCGACCGGTTCAACATGCGCGTCCGGGCCTATGGCGAACATCCCGAACCGGAAGGCACTTTCCATTTCGAAGTCAAGCGCAAGGTGGCGAATATCGGCTACAAGAGCCGAGGAACCATCAAGGGCGTAAATCCTTCGTTTGTATGGAATCATCCGGAATCCGAATGGCCCTGCAAGACGGATAAGGACAGAAAGTACATTCGGGATTTTATCGGCAAGACCTGGACGTATAACGCAAGTCCGAGGCTTCTCACCCAATACAAGAGGCGCGCCTGGTTCGGGCTTCGCGAAGAATATTCCCGGGTGACGATCGATACGGGAATGCGTTTTCGGGAAGAGAACGGCTTTGACTATACGGTCTGTTCGGAAGAGATGAGTTCGACGGGGCTTCCCCGATTTTTCCAGCGCGACTGCAACGCGGTGCTGGAATTGAAATGCCCCGCTCTCCAGGTGCCCTTCTGGATGCTCGATTTGATTCATCGTTTTAACCTAAAGCACGGAGCGTTTTCGAAGTTCGGAAACGCCGCGGCCGAATGGAAACGCATCTACGAAAAACCGCGCGATTTTCGGGATGCCCGGTTCCCCTATCTGGCCGGAAATTTTGACGACTCCAAGGAGGTCTTCGCATGAAAAGGATTTTCCCCTTTCTCGTTTGCCCGTTAGCGCTTTCGCTTTTCGCCTGTTCGGATTCAAGCAGCGGAAAGTCTCGCTCCGTTTCCTATGCGACGATGACGTGTACCGAGCTGATGTATCACCCGCAAAACGGATGGCCCGAATTTGTCGAGCTGAAGCTCACGGGAAAGTCGCTCGAAAGCATGTCGGCGGTAAACCTGCGCCTTGACGGAGCCGTGGAATTTACGTTTCCCGACGAACCGCTCGCGGAAAACGAAATCATCGTGGTGACGAACGACAAGTTCTTGTTCCAGACAAAGTATCCGGATTTTTCCGGGCGTCTTTTCCAGTGGGATTCCGGATTCAAGCTTTCCAATTCTGGCGACGTTCTGGAAATCAAGCTGGACGGTCCGGGGGATTGCGATGCCCGCTTCGACAACAACCCTCCCTGGCCAAACCTTGCCGACGGCAATGGGAGCTCGCTTGTCTATATCGGAGGGAATTCCGCCTACGCGAGTTCCTGGGCGGCTAGCAAGACGTTGAATGGAAATCCCGGTTCGGAAGACGATCCCTACTACGCGCTCTCGTCGGTTCGCATCAATGAAATCATGCCCTATCACGAAGGTTCCGAATCCTGGATAGAATTCTACAACGCCGCTTCGAGCGATGCGGATATCGGCGGCTGGAAAATTGTCCGTACCGATGCCGAAGACAGCGTCCGCTATGTTCCGAGTGGCGCGGTTGTCCCGGCGAACGGTTTCCTTGTCTTGAACACGCTGCTTTCGGAAAGCGGCGAAGAATCCGCAGTCTCCTTTGTCGCCCGCGGCGAAGCCGTCTATTTGCGCGAAGCGGTCGATGGCGTCTTGACCGGCGTCGAATCGAGTCTCGAATTCTCGGCGGTTCCGAGCGGAAAGTCGGCGGGGGTCATCGCTCTTTCGGATTCCACGACGGAACAGGGAACGCTTCTCGAGCCTACTCCGGGCGGAGAAAATTCCAATGCCCTGCTCGGTCCTGTATTTATCAGCGAGGTCTATTACAATCCTCCGGACGGCGACGTGGAATTCCTCGAAATCGTAAACAAGGGCGATTCCGTGGTTTCGCTTCGGGTGAATCTGGATTCCAGGGTCCTTGGCTGGAAAATTGCGGGAATCGGATTTGAATGGGCGGATTCGGCGACTCTCGCTCCGGGAGAATTCGCGCTTCTCGTCCCGAAAGTCTATACGGCGGCCGATGGCAACACGAGCCTTTCGATAACGATCGACGAGTTCCGCGCGAAATGGGGAATTCCGGACAGCGTCCAGATCTTCCAGTATCCGGGAAAGCTTTCGAATCGCGGCGAGAAGATTTCCGTCGAGGAACCGGCAGCTCTCGCGAAGACGCTTTCGGCAGATACGCTCCGCACGTTCTACCGCGTTTCGGACGCTATCCTGTATTCCGACGACGGTCTTTGGCCCGAAGAGGCGGACGGAGACGGCTACAGCCTGAATCGTGTCGATTTTGAAGTTTCCGGGCACGAACCTTCGAACTGGACTGCCGCCCAGCCGACACCGGGATTCTAGAGCCTGGTCAAGAGAACCTGGAGTTGCGTAGCGGACCGTCTTCTCGACCGTTCGCTCTAGGCTTGCTTCACATTTCCTAGATTGCGTTCCATGAAAACACTTGAATTGCCCCTGCCCGACGATTTCCATGTGCACTTGCGCCAGGGAGACTTGCTGAAAAGCTATGCGAGGACCGTTGCGCGAGAATTCGGAAGGATCCTGGTGATGCCGAATACCGTTCCGCCGATTTCGAGTGCCGAGGCTATCGAGAACTATCGCGCAGAAATTCAAGGCGCTGCGCCGGGACTCGAAACTTTGATGACGTTCAAGCTGAATGCGAAATATTTGTCGGAGGACCTGAAGCGGATGAAGCTTGCCGGTGCGGTCGCGGGAAAGTACTATCCGGCGGGCGTTACCACGAACAGCGAAGATGGCGTGTCGGATTTCGAATCCGTTCTTCCGGTCGTTTCGGAAATGGAAAGGCTCGGGCTTGTCCTTTGTGTTCACGGAGAGGAACCGGACGCTTTCTGTCTCGATCGCGAACGGGAGTTTATTCGGCGCGTGGAATGCCTGGCAAGGAAATTTCCCCGCCTGAAGATTGTCTTTGAACACCTTTCGACATGCGCCGCAGTGGAAGCCGTCCTCCGCTTGCCGGAAAATGTCGCGGCGACGATAACCGTGCACCATCTGCTCCACACGCTCGACGACGTGATCGGTGGCGCGCTTTTGCCTCATCACTTTTGCAAGCCTCTCCCCAAACGCCCCGAAGATCGCGAGGCTCTCCGGAATGCCGCGTTCAGCGGAAACCCGAAGTTCTTTTTCGGCTCGGATTCCGCACCGCACGAAAGGGGAAGGAAGGAGGGCCCCTGTGGCGCGGCGGGCGTGTATTCGGCTCCGGTCGCGATTCCGCTCCTCATCGAAATTTTCGAACGCTGCGGGCACTTGGAACGTCTTGCCGATTTCGTCGCCGGATTCGGAGCGGACTTCTACGGGATTCCGAGGGCGAAAACGCGCTGCCTGTATGGCGAAAAGCCGTGGACCGTTCCCGAATCGATCGATGGCGCGGTTCCGCTTTTTGCCGGGAAAACGCTAAAATGGCAAAGAATCGACGCCTAGAGAGGCTCGATTTCCGGATTTTGCAATTATTGCAATTAACAAAACTTTACATTTTATCGGAGAATACCTTAAAAAGGTAAATTTAAAGCACTCCCCTTTTTACATGAGGTTTCTGCATGAAACTTTGGATCTCGCTCTCGCTTGCCGCATCGTTTGCCGGTTCAGCATTTGCACTGCCCAAATCCTCGGAGCTCGTCTCGCCAATGGGTATGGGATATAACATTGGAAACACGATGGAGGTTCCAAGCGGTCCGACGGCCTGGGGAAATTCCTTTCCGACTGCCGAATACGTAAAGTCCATCAAGGCGGCGGGCTTTAACACGGTCCGCGTCCCATGCGCCTGGCACAGCCATGCGACCGGCGGAGTCATCAATGCGGGCTGGCTCGATTCGGTCAAGACGGTCGTTGACCTGGTCGTGAACGAAGGCATGTATGCAATCTTGAACAGCCATTGGGATACGGGATGGCTCGAAGACCATGTGTTTGATGGAGACGGCTACGACCAGAACGGTGCGATTACGATCAAGGCCGATTCGATTGCCGCGATTCAAGGAAGCTACTGGACGCAAATCGCGACGAAATTTGCCGCCTACGACGAACATCTGATTTTTGCGAGTGCGAACGAACCGGGCGTAAACGATCCGTGGAACGGTGGTACTGACAATGGACAGTGGGGCTTTGACGATGCCCGCGCCAAGATTCTCCAGAAGTATCACGAAGCGTGCCTCAAGGCGGTTCGCGGAACGGGCGGAAACAACGCGACCCGTACGGTCGTGGTCCAGATGCCGCGCACGGAAATCGACAAGTATTCGTATCTTGCGAATTTCTATCCGACGGATCCTGCCGGGAGCGGTTACACGATGGCGGAAGCGCACTTCTATCCGTACCAGTATTCCCTCATGACCGAGGATGCGACATGGGGAAACTGCTTCTACTATTTTGACGGGATGAATTCCACGACGGATACGGAGCACAACATGGGATCGACTACGGAATATCTGGGTTCCAAGGCGCATATCGACGCCCAGTTCGACAAGCTCAAGTCCGCATTCACATCGCAGGGCATTCCTGTCGTCATCGGCGAAATGGGCGCCATCAAGCGTCTCGAAGATATCGTCGGAGACAATCTGCGCCTGCACTTGGAAGGTCGCGCCGCCTGGTATGGCTATGTGGCGTCTGCCGCGAAGAGCCGCGGAATCATTCCGTGCATCTGGGATACCGGTGACGAGGGCAACGGAAACATGACCGTTGTTCGCCGCCAGACAGACAAGTTTGAGGGAAACGTCGGCGACATTGTGGATTACGAAGTCCTGAACGCGATGCGCAAGGTCTATGATATGGACACGCTTGCGGGAAATTCCATCGACAAGTTCGTGGAAGCGAGCCTCGACACGAGCGACAAGATGCTGAGGATTACCTACACCTCTGCCCAGTCGGATTCCTCGGAAGTGGGGACGATGCGCATCAATCTCAACGGGGCGAACTGGAGCGATTTCGTCGCGATTTCCTTCCAGGCAAAAGTCAACATCTCGTCGGATGGTCCTTGCTTGGGGACTTCCTGTGACAATCCGTATGGCTGGACATCCCTTTCCCTCTTTTCGATGAGCGGTTCAAACTGGGACTGGAAAGACTACAACATCGACCAGTCGGAGATTTCTTCGGCATGGAAGACCTACAAGGTTTCCCTGGATGCAAGCGGTCTTGAACTTTCGGACAAGAGCGACGTGAAAGCGATCGGTCTCAACGTCTATGGAACGCAGGTTACGGGCACAATCGAAATGGACAACATCGTCCTTTACAAGGCGGACGGTTCCGAAGTGGTCCTGGAAAACTTCAACAAGAAGCTTCCGGATCTGGAAGGAATCGCCAGCGGAGAACTGGTCGCTTCGACAAATGCCGTCAAGCGCCCTGCGGCAAGGACTTTCGGCAAGATGTCCGTGAACGTGCTGTCGGGAACGGTAAACGCTTCGTTTGTCGCAAGCGCTTCCGGTCGCGCTTCGCTCTCCCTTGTCAATTCAAACGGCCAGATCGTCTCCTCGAAGACATTCACGATGAATCGCGGCACGAATTCCGTCTTGCTCGAAGCGAACTACCGCGGCCCGGGCTTCCTGATTCTGAAGCAGAACGGCAATCGCGTAACGATACCCGTCCGCTTGAAGTAAAGCGTTCCGCTTGCATTCTCGGCGAAGGTTCTAGGCGAATCTTCGCCTTTTTTGTTGGAATTCCAGAGCCCTGGCAAGCCCCGAATTCCTATCTTTGCATTATGGACAGAGACCGTCGGCGACGTTTTGGACAAAACTTTCTGGATGCGGAAACGGCAAGCCTTATCGCATCGGATATTCCGCTCGAAGCGGAAAATTCCATTTTGGAAATCGGACCGGGGCACGGCGCGCTGACGGAACCGCTGCTCGCTCGGGGCGTTCCCGTTACGGCGGTCGAAGTCGATGAAGAATGCGTCGCGATTCTTCGGGAACGGTTTTCCGGAAACCCGAACTTTCGGGTCGTGAACCAGGACATCCTGAAATTTCCGATGGACGAGTGGCTGAAGACAAACCCAAGGCCATGGCTTGTTGGAAACTTGCCGTATAACATTTCCACGGGAATCGTGGCGAACGCGATGCCGCTCTTGAAAAAGACCTTGGGATTTATGTGCATGGTGCAGCTCGAAGTCGCCGAGCGTTTCTGTGCGGAACCGCATACAAGAAGCTATGGAAGCCTTTCGGTCTGGATCCGCGCCCACGCGACCGGGAAGATAGTCCGAAAAATCGGACCGGAACATTTTACGCCGCGCCCGAACATCGACAGCGCAACGGTCCTCTTTTCTCCGCGTCCCGATCCGCTCGATGCTCCGCCGGAATTTTTTGAATTTGTACAGAATGCGTTTTCGCAGAAACGGAAGGTCATCGCGAATTCTCTTTCCGCGCGCTTTGAAAAGTCTCGCGTCTTCAAAGCGCTGGAACGTTCCGGGCTTTCGCCGAATACCCGCGCCGAAGAACTTTCTCCGGAAGAACTGCTCCTCCTCTACAGGACTCTTGCTCGATAACTAGCGAGCTTATTTCAGCTGGAATTTCATCGTCACGCTGGCGCCGATTTCGATTTTCTGTTCCGGGACTGCGGTGCCCGCCATTTTTCGCGTTCCGGCAAGCATCGCCGATTCGTCGAGAAAGGTCGCGTTCTCGAAAGAGTTCGCCGAAGAGTTTTCGTCGCTTATCGACAGCACCTTTCCGAGCTTCTTTCTGGACGCTTCGGAGAGGGCCTTTGCCTTTTCCGTCGCCTCTTTCACGGCGGCGCGATAGACTTCGTTCTTTCTTTCGGACGCATTGGAGAGAACCGGAGTCGCCTGGATGATTTCCACGTCCCGAATCGCCGCGACGCCTTCGATGAAATCCGAGGCTTTGTCCGGGTCTGGCAGGTTCACGGTGATGTTCTGCGAAATTTCGAACCCGTCGGGAATCCGCTTGCTGTCTTCCCACTTCCATGCCTTTTCGAGCGAAAACCGCTTTGCGGAGACGCTGTCCTTTGGAATGTCGAGCGTCTTGGCGAATTCGACGAGAGCGGCGCTTGTGGCAAGGTTCGCTTCGACGAGAGCGCCTTTTTCGGTTCCGCGCTTTTCGAATCGCAGCGTATATCGGATATTTGTCGGAGAAAAACTCTTTGCGTGCGATGCCGAAACGGTCAGGACGGCGAATCTTTCGGGCGCCTTGTGCGGAGCTTTCGGCGCGTGGACGATATAGACGATGGCGATGACGGTCAGACAAAGGGAGATGAATCCGACGAGAAATTTCATACGACCTCTTGAAAACGGGATTTCTCCTAAAATATGAATTTGTCCGCAAAAAGAAAAACATGGACAAAAAATCCACGGCAAATTTCTTACGACGCTTCATATTGGATTTTTGAATGTATTTTAACAAGATGAACCTGTTTTCCGACACGACGGATTATCGCGACATTCTAAAGGCCTACTATGAACGGCGCAAGCGAGAAATGCCGTTTTATTCCTATCGGATGATGGGAGAGCGAATCGGTCTGGATTCCAGTCATCTTTACCGAGTATTGCGCAAGAAGCAGCACCTGCCGGCCCGTGCGCTGGAAGCGGTCAAGAATCTCGTCGGCATCACGGGTCGATCCGCGGAGTATTTCAACCTGCTCTACGCGGCGAACGTTTCCAAGGATTCCGCGCAGAAAGAGGCGCTGATGGAGCGGGCGATAGCCCTTCGCGACGTGGAACGCCGAGCCCTGCAGACAGCGGAACTGAAAGTTCTCGAAAACTGGTGGATTCCCGTTGTGCGCGCCTATCTGGAACTGAATGGCGGAACCGACAACCTCCGGCAGATTGCAAGTTCCCTTTGCCCGGCCATTTCGGAAAGCCAGGCCGGAGAAGCCGTCGAAACCTTGAAGAACGCGGGACTTGTCAAGAGGCTCGCCTCGGGAAAACTCGGACTCGCCGAAGCGCACCTGACTGTCGGTGGAGCCGAAAAGGCGAAAGCGGTCAGGAACTTTCAAAAGCAGGCACTTCGCCTGGCGAGCGATTCTCTGGAAAACGTTCCCGTCGAGGAACGAAACGTTTCGACGCTCACCGTTTCCGTCGATCAGTCCGCTTTTGATGATTTAAAGGACATGTTGCAGGAATTTCGCCGCCTGGTCCAAAAGAGAATCGATTCGGTGAAAAATCCGGATCGCGTGATGCAGCTTTCCATGGCATTCTATCCGGTCGCGAGGAAAAAATGAAGCGGTGGGTGGGGTTTATCGCGATTGCCGTTTGCGGTCTCTTGAACGCCTGTTCGCGCGATGTAGCCGGATCGACGTTCGAAACGGAAAATTCGGTCGCGATTGTCGTCACCCTTCGTGACGGGACGCCGGCTTCTCGCTATCGCCTGAACATTCGACAGCAGAGCTTCCTGAATCTGGATGGACTCCCGGGCGAAACGCTGGAAACGGATTCGCAGGGGATTCTCCGGCTGGATTCTCTCCCGAGCGGGGATTACACCGTCGAAGCGCAAAGCCTTTCGTCGGAGACAGCCCTAAAGGGGATTCAAAAGTTCAGCGTTCCCGGAACATTGCCGGATTCGGGAATGAAAGTTTTCGTTTCCACCGCCTCGCCGACAAAAGTGCAAGGGACGTTTCATAGCGAAAAGCGTCCCGTATGGATTCTTTTGCCGGGGACCGACTATGCGGAAAAAATCGATTCGTCGGGATACTTCGAATTTCCGTCCCTGCCGCGCGGAAATCTGGAATGGGTTGCGCTTTACGTTGCGGATTCGCTGAGCGTGCCGCTTGCCGAAGGGACCTTTGACGTTTCCTCCATGGAAAGGGAAGTCGTACTGCAAGATACGGCAACACGCGCCGTTGTCCTTGATGACTTTGAAAATGGCGTGTCGCGCTGGTACACTTCGACGTCGGAATACGCGACGGCGTCGCTCGAACTGGACAGTGTCGAAAGTCCAAACGGGAAATCCGCACACTTTGTCGCGCAAAACGATTCCGCTGAGAACTGGGCCTTGATGGGGCGCTATCTGGGACGTGCCATCGACATGGACGATTTGGATTCGGTTGCATTTTTCGCCAAGGGATGCGTCAAAGGGAAAATTTCCTTTTCGTTCGATGTCATTGCGGACACTTCCGCCTCTTACGAAAGCGGCAAGTCCTGGGTGCACATCCCGCTGGATTCCACATGGACCCGCTACGTGGTAAAACCGGAAGATCTGCTGAAAGCGGATGGCATCGGAGGGAATGTCGGCTGGGAGAGCGTCAAGAGCCACGTTACCAATATTTCCGTTTTTGGCGGATCCGGCGGGGAATTCTGGATAGACGATATCGTTTTTTATGGCGTCGATCTTTAGGGTGAACGACTGAGGCTTGGACAAATCATCCATGCAAAATTCCTGAACGGGCGTATTTTCGGAAAGGAGGAAGATAGCTTTAACGGCAAGGAGTGTCCATGCCGATAAAGAATCTTCCATTTGCCGTTTTTTCGCTGTGTGCCCTTTTTGCCGGCGCGATTGCCGACAATCCCATCAGCAATTATCACTATCTGGCGGATCCGGCGGCTGCCGCATCCGATTCGGTCTTCTACATTCTGACCGATTCCGACGACCCTGCGGGGTCGAATGGCTACACGATCAAATCGCTCTACGCGTTCAGCAGTCGCGACATGAAGAACTGGACCGACCACGGAATCGTTTTCGAAGCGAAACGGGAATACGATAACATCAACGACATCTGGGCCTCTGGAATCGCCGTGCGCGATGGCATGTTTTACATTGTTTATCCTGACGGGGGTGGTGGCGGGGTGGGACTTGTCGTCTCCAGAAATATCGACGGGCCTTACGAAAATCCCGTTCCGGGAAACAAGAAGCTGATAAACAACTGGGGAGGCGGTCTTGCCGACTGCGACGGGATCGCCTGGTGTTTCGATCCGGCGATTTTCTTCGATGACGACGGCGCGGGATATTTTACGTTTGGCGGGGGAAAATCGGATGCGCGCCCCGCGGCGGACGGGAACAACAACATCTTTAACCTGTATCGCTTCGATAGCGACATGAAGGGCTTTGACCTCGATTCCAAAGTCGAACTGAAATTCGGCGGGCCGCGGGCGATGGAAGCGTCCTATATCCACAAAAAGGGAAGCCTCTACTATCTGACATACAGCACGGCGGATCTGCGAATCGCCTATGCGACATCGGACAAGGTGACGGGACCTTATTCCTACCAGGGAATCTTCATGGACAACCCGAACATCAACGGAAAAAACATCAACGCCTACAACAACAATCACCACGGAATCGCCCCGTTCAAGGGAAAATGGTATGCCGTCTATCACGACCGCAGGTTGGTCCAGGCTAGCGAACATCCCGCTTCCCTGGGAGTCGAGAATCCCGAACCCGCATATCACCGCAGCGTGAGCATCGACGAGTTCACTTACAGCGGAAACGCAATGGACAAGCTGGTTTACACGAACGAAGGACCGAAACAAATCGAAAGTTTCGACCCTTACCGGACATATCCCGCTCTCACCAGTTCCAGGCAAAGAAACATCCGCAGTCGCACGGATTGGACACGGGGAAAACCCGTTTCGCATGTCCTTACGCCATACGCGAGCAGGGATTCCTGGATTCGCGTTTCCGGCGTGGATTTTAAAAATGGCGCGGCGAGCTTTTTCGTCAAAGCGTCAAGCATTGCTGCCGGCAACCGCGTGGAGATCCGCACCGGCAGTTCTTCGGGAACCTTGGCGGGGAGTTGCGAAATCCCGCAAACGGGAAGCTGGAACGCCTACGAAACGGTCTCGTGCGATATTTCCGGGCTGAGCGGAAGTGTCGAAGAACTTTTCATCGTGTTCCAGGGCGCTGCGGATTCTACGATGGGAATCCTCGAATGGGGATTTTCCGAAAAGAACCTGACACCGCAAACGCCGTTCGGCGGGACGGCATCCGCAATTCCCGGAAAGATCGAAGCGGAAAACTTTGACGAAGGCGGTGCGGGAAACGCCTACCAAGATAGCGATGCGGAGAACAAGGGCGGAGCGAATGTGCGCCCGGGCGAAGGGGTTGACATTGCGGAAATCGGAACGTCGGAATATGCGCTCGCCTATACGATTGCCGGCGAATGGCTCGAATACACGGTAAGCGTCCAGTCTCCAGGCGAATACGCGCTGACCGTGCGTTATGCGGCGGGCGGAGCAGGCTCTAGCATCCGGCTCTTCATCGACGGAGAACCTCTCGCGGATACGGTTTTCTTTCCGGTGACAAAGGCGGATGCGTGGACCGAATATGCGGAACTCGCTGCCGGAAACGTTTCCCTGCCTGCGGGCGAGCATGTTCTGAAACTTTGCGTCACGGGATCCTATGCGAACATCGACTGGATAAGGTTCGAAAAACCTGGCGGTACGACTGTCATCCAGAAGACGCTTGCACTTGTCGGAAATTCCGCGGAAACGCTAGATGTCTTCGATTTGAACGGGAAAAGAATCTACACGTTCGAGGCGAATCTCCGGGATGCCGTAAACGCGTGGAAGGGTATCGCCCGTCGCGAAAACCGTTTTGGGATGCATATCGTCCGGAGCCGTCTAGGCAAAAAGTCGTTCCCTGTCTATGTAGAACGTTAATCAGGAGGAATCATGAACCTTGCCAAAATTTTAGTCCCCTCTAAAAATCCAATCTCCAGGAATTTGGTCGCGTCGATCGTTTTCTGCCTTGCGGGAACGGCAATCGCTTCGAGCGTTACGGTCAATCCCGATGAAACGTACCAGACAATCCGCGGATTCGGTGGGATGGTTCACAATATATGGCAGGGAGGAAAGGGCCTTTCTGCGGAAGATGCGAAAATCGCCTTTGGAACGGGCGATGGCGAACTGGGACTTTCCGCCCTTCGGATTCCCGTGAACGAAAATTCTTCGGACTGGGGGCGCGACTTGGAGGCTGCCAAACTGGCAAAATCCTACGGCGCTATCGTCTATGCCAGCCCGTGGAAGCCTCCGACAAGCCTGCAAACCGCCTATTCGTTCAATCGCTGGGGAACGACTTACAATTCCACGCAGATTGTCGAGGGGAACTGGCAAGCCTACGTAAACCATCTCAACGATTTTGCCGCCTACATGAAAAGCCAGGGAGTTCCGCTATACGCCATCTCTATCCAGAACGAGCCGGACTGGTGCGATTCCTGGACATGCTGGACGGCCGACAATCTGTACAAATTTACCAAGAACTATGCGGGAGAACTTCGAAAGAACGGAACAAAGGTTATCTCCGCGGAATCCTTCGCCTACAGCAAATCGCTTTACGATAAAATCCTGAACGATGCCGATGCGTTGAAAAACCTGGACATCGTTGGGGCGCATTTTTACGGGAGCAACGCATCGACTGCCAATAGCTATTTTGAATACGCGCTTGCCGATCAAAAGGCGACAGCGCAGGAACGCTGGATGACGGAGCATTATACAGAAAGCCAGGGAAGCGGAAATATGTGGCGCGGCGTCATTACGACAGGGGATCAGGACCAGGCGGCCAAACGGGATACGGTCCGCGCCCTGGATGTCGGCTATGAAATTCACCGCGCCTTTGCCGTCGGAAACTTCAATCAATATACCTGGTGGTATATCCGGCGCTGTTACGGACTCATCATGGAAAAGGACTTTGGCGGAAAACTTTCCATTTCGCAAAGCGAGATAGGCAAGCCTTCCAAGCGCGGATATGTCCTGTCCCATTTTTCGAGATTCATCCGTCCCGGAGCCGTTCGCATCGGGGCGACATCCAATCCGGAAGCGAACGTCTTTGTCTCCGCCTACAAAAAACAGGATAGCGTCATCGTCGTCCTGATCAACCGCGATTTCGGTTCTTCCAAAAACATCGAACTTTCCATTTCAGGCTCGGGAAACATTTCCTCGTTCAAGAAATATGTCACGTCGGAGACAAAAAATGTCAAGGAAGAAAGCGACATTTCCCTGGGCAATGGAAAATTTTCCGTTACGCTGGACAAGGAATCCATCACGACACTTGTAGGCGTAAATGTCATCGACACCGTTCCGCAAGCTCCGTTTGGCGGAACAGCCGCAAAAATTCCGGGAAGAATCGAAGCGGAAAATTACGACATCGGTGGAGAAGGCGTTTCCTATTCCGATATGGACGCGCTAAACAAGGGAGGCTTTTACAGGAACGATCGCGTCGATATCGTTGCGCTGGATTCCGCAGATACGGCCAAAGGATACGCAATAGGATATACGCTCGGCGGGGAATGGCTCGAATACACGGTCGATGTTCTCGAAGATGCCGCCTACAAGGTGACCGCAAGAATCGCTTCCGGTTCGGACAATTCAAGCTTTCTGCTTTCGCTAGACGGTAAAGCAATCACCGATACGATAAAAGTCCCGAACACAGGCAACTGGAGCGACTATTCCACCATCGATATAGCCTCCGGCGAACTTTCCTCGGGGCTGCATGTTCTTCGGCTTGAAATCACAAGCTCTTACGCAAATATCGATTGGTTGGAATTCCGTGAAGCGAACGACCCAACGACACGAATCATGCGCCGCGGATTCTTGGACAAATCAATCAAACGACATAACGAAAAAAGTTTTGACGTCCGCGGACGGCGAATTTCCGAAAATCCCCGCTACAAAGTCCGCTTCTTCAAACAGTAAAAAAAATTATCACGCATCCATCCAAGGTTCCACGGCAACGGCTGCGGAGCTTTTCCTGTGCGGAACATCCCATGGACAATTTATCCACATAAAGAATTTTCAAAAAAGAGATCGAACTTTTGCGAGAATAGATTCAAAGCTAGGAGAAAATACAATGAAACGATTTGTTTATCTCATCCTCGGCTGCGCCTTGAATGTAAGCGCTCTGTTTGCCGCCCCGCTAGCGGAAAATGGAGCCAAGTTTCTGGGAAACATCACGACCAGTGGCCAAGTTCGAACCGATATGGGAACCTACTGGAACCAGATTACCCCGGAGAACGGCTGCAAATGGGGATCGGTGCATTCGCTATCCAACGGCAACAGCGGAACAAGCCGCTTTGCCTGGGACAATTACGACAAGTGCGAAAGCGCCTACAACTGGGCAAAGGAAATGCCTGGAAAACGGCACTTCAAGTTTCACGCCCTGGTCTGGGGCTCCCAATATCCGAATTTCCTCTGCAAAAAGAAAAACCCGGGCATTACCGTAGAGCTTACCAAACAATATATTACGGAATGGTTTGACGCCGTAGCCGCCAAGTTTCCCGATCTCGAATACATCGATGTCGTCAATGAAGCTATCTGGGATGGAAGCAATTACCATTCTGGTTACGGGAAACCTGCGGCGGGTGCCGGTGGAATAAGCACCGACGATACCGAATGCGGAGGATCCTACATCATCGAAGCGCTCGGAGGCGATCGCGTTATTGATGGAAAGCACCAGTACGACTTTATCACCACTGCATTCAAAATGGCAAGGGAACGCTGGCCAAAAGCAGTGCTCATCTATAACGACTACAACACGCTTTCCTGGCAGATGAATGAAGGAATCGAACTGGTCCAGACTATCATAAAAAACGGCGCGCCCGTCGATGCTTACGGGCAACAGGCCCACGATTGCAAGGGAATGAGCAAGGCCGATTTTGCAAGCAGGCTTACCAAAATTCACCAGGAAACGGGACTTCCCTTGTTTATTTCGGAATACGACATTGGAGAAGCCGACGACCAAAAACAGAAAAACGACTACGCGAACCACATTCCCTTTATGTGGGAAACCGAATGGATTGCGGGCATCACCATCTGGGGTTACATCGACGGCGCCACTTGGGCGAGTAACACAGGAATCATCAAAAACGAACAGGACCGTGCCGCGATGACATGGCTCAAGGAATACTTTGCGAACAATCTCGCCAAGGGAAAGAATACCACCGGACTCGGAAATGGACAAACCGCCGATCCCGTTCCGCAAGAAGCTTTTGGAGAAGCGCCATGGAAAATTCCGGGTAAGATAGAATCGGAAAACTTCGACATCCCAGGCGTAGGCGCAGGCAACGAGTCCTACCATGTCGCAAATACGGGAAAGGGAAACGCCGACTACCGCAAGGACGAAGGTGTCAATATCTATAAAAAGGGGACAGGATACGCAATCGGCTACAACAACGAGGGAAACTGGTACGAATACACCGTAAGCGTTGCGGAAACAGGAACCTATACAATGTTCGCCGCGGTCGCCGCCGCCGGCTCCACGTCTAGTTTTAAACTTTCCATGGACGGAGAGGACATCACCGAAAACATCTCCGTTCCGAAGGCGTCCTTCGGCGAAGAAAACTACGACGATTTCAACAAGGTCAAGGCAAACGTTCGTCTCGACAGCGGAATCCATATCTTGCGCTTGACTGTAACCGGCGCCTGGTTCGATATTGACTACATCAACTTGGAAGCGGGCGAAAATGCGGAGGATTCAAGCCCCATCCAAAAGTCCGAAACCACCGCGATTACCAGCGCGTTGCGCATGAACGCGCAAACTCTCGAAGACTACGACATTTTCGACATGCAAGGCGTGTTCATGGGACGTCTAGGCGCTTGCAGCATACAGGAAGCCGTTTCCCTCGCAAGGTCCGGCAATGTTCCGAAATCAAGCGGATTCTACTTTGTTCGCAACAGGAGCACCGGAAAATCGCACAGGTTCCGAGTCGCAAGGTAAAACACCTATTCACACCACCCCACAAAAAAGACTCCACGGCGCTTGCCGTGGGGTTTTTAAATTGTACAAATGATTCGTCCCAAGGAAATCTACGCGGAATGGCTTCGTATCCTTGCCGCCTTTAGTGTGGTCTTTCAGCATACCGTCTCTTCGGCCTGGTACAATGTTCCCGTGGATTCCGACGCGTTTTTCCTTCTCAACTTCCTGAACAGTCTTTCGCGTTTCGGTGTGGGCGTTTTCGTGATGATCAGCGGGGCCTTTATGCTTTCGCCCCTGTATCCGCATCCGCCGCAAAAAATCTTTCGCCACAACCTGCCAAAAATTTTCTTGCTGACCGTTTTCTGGGTTGTCTTCTACGGAGTCATCGACGCGTCCGATAACGGAATTTCCCTGTCCGAGCTCCTTTCCACGCCTATCTTGATTTTTACGCGGCCTCACACGCATCTCTGGTTCCTATACGTCATCGCCGGTCTGTATGTCTTGACGCCGCCTTTGCGAATCTTTGCACAGTATGCCAGCCAAAAGATGATTCTTTACGCGATTGCGCTGTTTGTCGCTTTTGGACTTTGTCTGCCGACCCTCAATCATCTGCTCACGGTGCTTGCCCATTTTCCTCTTTATAAAAATTTGTCGATTCCCGGCTTTTCGAGTTTTGTCGGCTATTATCTTGCCGGGTTTTACCTGTCGCGCTATGGACTGCCCGGGTTCGGGAAACGAATCCTGTATTTCCTTGCGGCGATTTCCTGGGCGGCGACCGTTTTCGCTTCGAATTACGCTAGCGATTCGCAAGGCGTTCCGAACGAATACTTTTTCGGCAATTTTCGTCCGACGACCTTCTTGATAGCGGCAAGCGTCTTCTGCGCTTTTCGGGAACGGTTTCAGGACCGCCAGACGACGAACCCGCGTTTTCTGGAAATTTCACGGGCGATGCTCGGAATCTATCTCGTCCACCCGATATTCATTCGAGCTTTCTACAGGATGGATCTTTCGCTTCTCGCGTGGAATCCGCTGCTTTCGGCGCCGTTGGCGGGGCTGCTCTTCTTTGCGCTGTCTCTAGCGGTCGTTCTCTGCGTCCGGAAAATTCCCTTTGTCAAGAGAGTCTTTTGACCGAAGGATAGCGTGTTAGATGCGTGCCTTGAAACGCCAAGCAGAAACGCCCGAGTCTTTCGGGCGCTTCTGGAACGTTCTTGACGGACGATTGTTTCGCGAGTTAACTTATGCGAAATTATACTGCTCCGTGATGTCTTCGTCCCGATCGTTGAACATGTAGAACTGGCTCGGGAACATCTTGTCGTCTTCGACAAGTTCGATCTTCATTTCGTGCCTGTATTCGAGGTAGTGGAACATGCGCGCCATGTCCTTGCAGAGCAAGTCGACCATCTCCGAACTGACGACCATCTTGACCTTCTTGAGACGTCCCTTTGCGCGGGCGCGCGACAGCCAGCGGTCGATGGCCGAAAGAGTCGTCTCCAGGCGGAACACATGTCCCGTGCCGCGGCAGACCGGGCAGATTTCGGTCTTTTCCGTCATCAGGTTCGTGCGAACGCGCTTGCGCGTCACTTCCATCAGCCCGAACTGGCTGAGCGGGGACGGCGTTATCGGCGCCTTGTCCTTGCGGATGGCCTTGCGGAATTCCTGGTAGATGGCGTCGCGGTTTTCCTGAAGTTCCATGTCGATGAAATCGATGACGACAAGCCCACCGATATCGCGCAAGCGGAGTTGCTTCGCAATTTCGTAGCACGCGTCCACGTTCGTTTCGAAGATGATCTTTTCCTGATCCTTGCCGTGGACTTTCGGACCCGTGTTCACGTCGATGGCGACAAGGGCTTCCGTCTGGTCTATCACCAGGTTTCCACCGTGGGGCAGTGGAACGGAACGCTGCAGGGAACGTGTATAGTCGTCCTCGATCTTGAAGTACTCGAAAAGACTTTCCTTGGAACTCCAGAGCTTTACCTTGTTAATCTTGTCGGACGAAAGCTTCTGCAGCTCCTCGCGAATCGCGAAATACTCGTCGCGATCATCGACATAGACATAGTCCGTGTTGTCGCTGAAATATTCGCGAATCGTCTGTCCGACGGAATCCGATTCCTTGTAGATGCAGGTTTCGGCAGGCTGGTGCGCGAAGTTGTACTTGGTCGCGTCCCACTTGGATTCCAGTTCGCGCATCTGCTTGGAAATTTCCAGTTCGCTTTCGGAAAGACCGTTCGTGCGGACGATGTAGCCTACGTCCGGACCTTTCAGGCGACGCACGACCTTCTTGAACTCGCGCCGTTTCTTGGGATCGCGCTCGCGCTTGGAAACGCCGACAAAGTTCGTGTTCGGCATGCAAACGAGGAACCTGCCTGCAAAGCTCAGGTGCGTCGTCAAACGGGCACCCTTGGTGCTGATCGGTTCCTTGACCACCTGCACCATGATTTCCTGACCTTCGTGCAGAATCTGATCGATCGAAAGTTCTTCCCCGACTGTATTTTCGTCATCCTTGTCACCGTATTCGCGAGACAGCAGGATGTTCCGGTCTATGGCATCTTCCTGGTGGAGGAATCCGGCTTTTTCAAGCCCGATGTCGATAAACGCGGCTTTCAGCGCGGGAAGCACCTTTTGCACGACGCCTTTGTAGATATTGCCCAGGACCCGGTTGGACTCCGCACTCTCGACAACGAGTTCTGCGAGTTCTCCGCCTTCCATGACAGCAATTCTCTTTTCATAAGGTGTCATACTGATCAAGATACCACGCTTCGAATTCTGAATAGCCATTCAAACTCCTAAATAAGACAAACCCTTCGAATCCCAGACGGGACCCATTAAAGGTCGCCTCTAAAAATTCCATTTTCAAAAATCTGGTTGCGACGCTTTGCGCTGGTTTGGCTTTCCTGCCATCGCTGGTCTCACTCAAATTTTCTTTACCAAGTCAATTTTTAGAGGTTCCCTAACGATATGTGAATATAGAATTTCCCATGGTGCTCCGGCAGGGCGAGGGATTAAAAGAAAACAAAAAGGCTTCCGGACGGGAAGCCTTTTCGTTTGTACGAAATTTCTAGTCGCGGAAAAGAACCTTTCGAGAACCCTTCACGACTTCGCCGACCATATAGAACGGCTCGCTTTTCGCCTTGAGGTGCGCCTCGACTTCGGCGAGATTTGCGTCATCGACAAAGAGGAGCATTCCGATTCCCATGTTGAAAGTCGAATACATTTCGTCCTTTTCGACCGTGCCCGCCTGCTGGATAAGCTTGAAAATCGCGGGAACCTGCCAAGCGGAGCGGTCGATAACCACGTCCACGCTTTCCGGAAGGATGCGCGGGATGTTTCCCTGGAAACCCGAACCGGTGACGTGTACCATGCCGTCGATCTTTTTCGCGTTCGTCAGGTCGATAAGGCTCTTGTAGTAGCTTCTGTGCGGAACGGTCAGCGCTTCGCCGATAGTCCCGTCGAGACCTTCGACCTTGCTTTTCACCGTGTAGCCGGCAACGTCAAAGAGGGCCTTGCGGGCGAGCGAATAGCCGTTCGTGTGAAGCCCTGTCGAGGGAAGTCCGAGGATCTTTGTCCCCGGATGAATGTGCGAACCGTCGATGATGTTGTCGCGTTCCACGACGCCGACAATCGTTCCCGAAATATCGTAGTCGCCCTTTGCGTAGAAACCCGGCATTTCCGCCGTTTCGCCGCCGATAAGGACCATGTCGTTTTCGCGGCAGGCCTTTGCCATGCCCACGACGATGCTGTCCATCACGGACGGTTCGAGGCTTCCCATCGCCACGTAATCGAGGAAAAACAGCGGGCGCGCGCCCTGGACCAGAATATCGTTGCAGCAGTGGTTCACGATGTCTTGTCCCGGAAGCGTGTGCGTTCCCATTTCGATATCGACCTTGAGCTTTGTCCCGACTCCATCGACGGAACTCACGAGAACAGGGTCCTTGAGGCCGAGATGATTGAGCGTGAAAAGACCGCCGAAATTTCCGACATCGCCCAGGACTCCCTGGTTGAACGTGGAACGGACGGACTTTTTCACGCCGACCATCGCCTGGTCTGCGCGAGAAAGGGAAACACCTGCGTCTGCATAATTCATACGTTTTTCCTTTGGTTGTTTTATTTCTTTTGATTCTGCTTTTCGTCGATATTCCGCAAAGCATCCAAAATCAAGCTGGTCGTGTCGGATTCCTGGCTGATGTTCACCGTGTCGGGCATCAGGTGGGTGTCCAACTTGAAGAGCGTCTCGTCGCTCCAGGAAAGCATCTGTTCAAGAGCGTCCGGACCGGTGAGTCTTCCGCATTTCGCGCAGCAGATCCTTCCGTCCTTGAACGCGATGAATCCGGTAGTTCCGTTGCATTCGAAGAGAACCGTTCCCGTGATGCGGCTCTTTTCGAGCGTTTGCGCAAAGTCGATGAAAGGCAGCACCTTTGCGCTTGCGAGAAGCGAAAGGCTTTCAAATTCGTCGAGGGCCTGGTTCTTTGCGCGAAGCCTGTCCGCGGCAATCTTGTACAGGCACACCATGATGCTCGGATTCTTTTCGAGAAACTTGATGAACGCATCGCGCGAAAGGTGAAGAACCGTGCAATCCTCGGCGGCTACGACCGTGTTGCTAGTCCTCTCGTTGCAGATAATGGACATTTCGCCGAAACACGCGCCTGCTTCGAGCCAGGCTAGCACGTTGTAGTGCCCGTCCGAAAGCATCTTGCCGCAGATTTGCGCCCTGCCGCTCTGGAGTACGCAGAACGTTTCGCCTTCGCTGTGGCCGGTGATTATTACTTCGCCCGCTTCGTATTCCCGAATTTGCGAGTTCAGCAGAAAGAAATCCGCCGACTCGCGTGGAATCTGCTGCAAAAACGGCACTTCCCGTTCGTAGGAAGCCGAAATCCAGTCACCGATGCTCGAATTCACTGCCATATCGCCTAAATATTAGAAAGTTTGCGATACCATTTGGACGGCGCGGATCGAAAATCCGCCGGATGGAGAATTTTTGCCACGTCTAACAATAGGGAATCGGGCTTGACGACGGCGCTTTCGTAGAAATCCAGCCCGCCTTCCGGACCTTTTCGCAAATCGTACTCGTAAATTTCTCCGGTCTTCCACACGGGAAAGCGCTCTAGCCGAGCTTCTCGGGTCAAAAGTTCCTCGAAACTCGAAGCGCCTCCGGGGTTCAGCCAGATATCCGCCGCCTGAACATCCTGGAAGGCCTTCTCGAACGGCATCGAGAGCGACTCTTCCGAAGAGTCCGCGGACCAGAGATACTTTCCGCCGGCATCGCGAATCAGGTTCGCCATGTAGCTGTCCCCGGTCGAAGCGAACCATGTCCCGTAAGACGGCGTTCCGGTAAAAACGACAGGTCGCGTCGAAACGGAATCCATGCGCGCGCGCAGGGACTCGTAGCGAGACTTTATTCCGGAGAAAAGCGAATCGGCAAGGGCCTCCTTTCCCGAAAGGATTCCGAAGAACTTTATCCATTCCGCCTTGGCAAGCGGCGAACGCTCGGTCCATTCCGCTGTCAGCACGACGGGCATCTTCAGACGTTCGAGCTTCGGGTACGTGTCATAGACGGAGCCCCCTGTCGAAAACGCGAGGACAACATCGGGCGAAAGTTCAAAGATGGCTTCGGGCAAGGCGTCCGCGCCACCGACTTCCC
Source organism: Candidatus Methanomethylophilaceae archaeon (assembly GCA_963629575.1). Classification (GTDB taxonomy): domain Bacteria; phylum Fibrobacterota; class Fibrobacteria; order Fibrobacterales; family Fibrobacteraceae; genus Hallerella. Next base: position 73,576 of record CAVGIM010000002.1, on the reverse strand, counting down.
GGACTTTTCCCGACTTCATCCGAACGTAAAAGGAACTGTCCGCAACGTATTTTCGAGAATCCATTCCGACAATCCGGTCCTCGACGCCCAGGAGCTTCAGATAGCCCAGATAGGTCGAAGAGAGCGCGACGATCCGATTCGCGGGAACCTTTATTTTCGGATATTCGGCGATATTTTGCGGCAGGGGTTCTGCACCTTTGGAATCTTCTAGAATCCAGCGAAGCGTTGCGGCGTTCCCGTTCCTTACCCAGAGAATTCGGGAGCTTCCGCAAGAGTCGATTCCGAAGTTCCTTGCGTCGGAAAGGGACTGTGCCGAAACTTCCCTGCATACGGCAGGGGATTCCCTTTCGGGTTGGCGAAAGGAAGTCCGCGGGACAAAATACAGGCAGAGCAGGGTGACGATGGCCAAGGCGGCGAGGAACTTTTTCATGGCGAAAATTTAAAAAACGGAACTTTGGAACGCGGAAAGAAAATTTCCCCCAAACAGGATGGAATTTTTAGAGGCGAGCGAAAAGGGCAAATTTTTGCAAGAAACTGTCCACCGGATAAATTTTTAAGCTATTTTAAGGTTATGAAGCGAAATTTTTCCAGACTCTTGATTTTTGTCGCAAGTCTTTTGGCGATAACGGCTTCCGCCTTTGCCGAACCCGAAGAGGGATTCTACGAGAAGCACGATATCCGTGGATTTATTTCCGTCGGTGCGGATTATCGCGGAATGCACAGCGCATACGCAAGCTATCTAAACAGGCTTCTATTCAGCAAGAACCAGGGCGTTGTCGTCGAAGAGATCACCGCAGAGGGCGATACGGTCAAGGGGACGCTCCCCGACAAGGACATTTCGCGCTACGAGCATTTCAATGATTACTATCTGGGTCTCCACATCGAAGTCGGGGCCCAGTATCACCAGTTCCTCACCTGGTTCGACATCAACTTCATGCCGACCCAGGTTTCGGACAGACCGGCGAGTTCCAGCAGCACGACCGGCGAACGTCTCTATGACGTCAAGTGGTTCGCTTACGGTATTGACTGGATGTTTGGCTGGAAGATCTTTGGCGAAAACACGGTTATCAACTTGATCCCGTCCGCGGGCATTGGTCTGAATCTGTTGAATGTCCATCTTGCTTCCGACTACGACTTCCTCGAATCGGGGACGGATTCCACCTATGTGCATGCGAACAATCGCTATTACAGCACTCTGTCGCCGACTTTCAACGCGCAGATGGAGTTCCGCATTTCCATCGATCCGATTTCCGTCGGCGCCTATGCGGGCTACCGCGTCATCCGCTTCAACGAGTTCGACTTTGAAGACCACAAGCTTGGCGATTCGGACAACAACGGTGACACATGGTTCCTCGGCGCTAAGATAACCTGGACATTCCTTTCGGAAAACCAGAAAAAGATCCGCGACAAGCTGTAACGTTCATTCGGGGAGAGAGAAAGAGGTTTCGAGCCAGCACGTCCGTGCTGGCTTTTTCCATGACGCGTTCCATGGGAACGTAAAAGGTCGATTGCCGCTTCAAGTTCTGGTCAGTGTGCCAGTGGACTTCCTTTTCGCGGTTGCGATAGGTGAAATTCCAGCCGAGAAGCAGGGTCGGAATGTCCATCGAGGCGAGTCGTGCGGGAATGTCCGAATACTGTCCCTGTGTACTGGCGAGGACAAGGGCGTCTAGTTCCCGATATTCCGCATAGAGAAGTACGTCGTCCTTGAGTTCCATGTTCGGACAGAGACTGTTCGCATAATTGATCGAGGCGAAGTGGACATCGAAACCGGCCTTGGACAGTTCGCCCGAAAAATGCTTTACACCTGCATGGCGAAAATCGTTGTCCGCTTCCGGATTGCGGTAGGGGTGATAGTAATGCGCCATCATTTCGATAGACTTTCCCGGCCAGAAATAGCGCGAAACATGAACCGCAACCCAGTTCTTTAGACCTAGAAAGTTAATTCCTGCGCATTCCGGATTCAATCCGCGGTAATACTCGTTTACCTTTCGGAGCGTGAATCCATCAACGAAAAGTCCCACCTTGAACGAATGGCGCTTTTGAGTTTTTTCCTGCATATCGAGTTCTCCTGTTTGAGGTTACTTCTAAAAATTTGGTTGCGACGCTTTGCGCTGGTTTGTTATTCTTGCCTTCGCTAGGTTTCGCTCCAATTTTCTTGAGTAAGGTAGTTTTCAGAGGTTCCCTGAAGAAAGTTCCTGGATTTAAACGCTTTTTTCTCCGAAAAATCCACCGTAAAGAAAAATTTTACAGTCGGCGGGAGTCTAGATGAGTGTGAAGAGTGGAGATCAGAGCTTAGAACTTGGAGCTTAGATCCGAGTTTCGCAGACGTTTAGGTTCAAATGTAAAGCGGATCGCTCTGCGTCTCTAAGCTCTGCTAACTAAGCTCTGACACCGCGTGGCCTAGGGGGTGGATGCAAGGAAGGGAAATCAGAACTTAGAACTGAGATTTTAGAACTGAGATTTTCAGACATCTATGTTCTGCATACAAGAAGCTTAAACGTTCACTGTTCTAAGATCTAAGTTCTCCCGACTAAACTCTGGCACGCCCCTCGCCGGGAAGGCCTGTCTGCCGACAGGCAGGCGCACCCTCCGCCGCCAGGCGGAAAACAGGTCGCTTGGCGACAAAAAGCCTAGACGTGAAACGTCAAAAGCCTTTCGGCAGAAAGTAGCAGCCCGCTCTGCGTCTCTAAGCTCTAAGCTCTCTGGACTAAGCTCTGATAAGCACCAAGCTCTCTCGACTAATCTATATTTAGCGGCATGAAAATTTCCATAAACGACATGATGGTTTCGAGCGGGGTCGGCTTTGGAACGAGCGGCGCTCGCGGACTAGTCTCCCAGATGACCGATTTGGTCTGCTACAGCTACACATTCGCATTTCTTGCCTATTGCGAAAAGAACTATCCTTCCGAAAGGACGGTTGCGATTGCGGGCGACCTGCGTCCGAGCACAGGGAGAATTCTACGGGCCATCGCGACGGCGGCCGAGGACCTGGACTGGAACGTAGTTTACAGCGGACGGATTCCCAGCCCGGCGATTGCGCTTTACGGAATTGAAAAGTCGATCCCGACTATCATGGTGACGGGAAGCCACATCCCCGCGGACCGGAACGGTATCAAGTTCAACCATCCGAAAGGGGAAATTTCCAAAAAGGACGAAGCCGGAATCCGCTCCGAGAGTTTCGAACTGGACGCTTCGAAGTTCGGCGAGGACGGAATGCTCGCAAATCCCGTCGAATTGCCGCTCGAAAATACGGAGGCCCGCGAAAGCTACAAAAATCGCTATCTGGATTTTTTCGGGAGCGACGCCTTGTCCGGATTGACTGTCGGCGTGTACCAGCATTCGGCTGTCGGGCGCGACATCATCACGGATGTTTTGAAAAGTCTCGGCGCCTTTGTCGTTCCGCTCGGACGTTCCGAAGTCTTTGTTCCGGTCGATACGGAAGCGGTCCGTCCGGAAGACGTGAAGCTTGGCGCGGAATGGGCGAAACAGGGGCTTGACGCGATAGTCAGCACCGACGGTGACAGCGATCGTCCGCTCCTTGCCGATGCGACAGGCAAGTGGATTCGCGGTGACGTCCTCGGGATTCTCGCGGCAAAGGCTCTCGGAATCGAGCGGATTGCGACACCGGTAAGCTGCAACACGGCTCTCGAAAAGTGCGGATTCTTCGAACGGACGCTTCGCACGCGCATCGGAAGTCCCTACGTCATTTTCGGAATGCAGGAACTCGATAGCGACGGGAAGACGGTTGCCGGCTACGAAGCGAATGGCGGATTCTTGCTCGAAACGGACATTTCCCTAGACGGCAAGGTTCTGAAGGCCCTTCCGACGCGTGACGCGCTCCTCCCGCAGATAGCCGTTCTTCTCGACGCGAAACGACAGAAACTCGGCGTGGAAGACTTGTTCAAGTCCTTGCCGAAACGCTTTACCGCAAGCGACCGGGTCAAAGAATTCCCCACGGAAAAAAGCCGGAAAAAAGTCGCGGAAATCATCGAAAGGAATCTGGGCGAAGCCTGTTTCGGGCATCTTGCCGGGAAAATCGTCTCGACCGACACGACGGACGGTTTCCGAATGACCTTCGACCGCGGCGACATCATCCATTTGCGTCCGAGCGGAAACGCTCCGGAACTTCGTTGCTACGTGGAATGCGACACCGCGGCCCGCGCCGAGGAGCTCAAGGAAAAGGTTCTCGCCGTGATGCGGGAATGGAAAACCGCGTAAATTTCCGCATCGTCCGTTTTAATTTTATATGTTTACGCCATGAACTTCAAGCGATCCGTCTTTTTAACATTCCTCTGCGCCGCGACATGCCTTGCGGGCGGCAGATTCTGGAATGTCGATCAGGGCGGGACGACGATGAAGTTTTTGACGCTCTCGACGTCTCCGCGGTCCGCGGCGCTTGCCGGAGCGGGCGTTTCCATGCCGAGCGGCTTCTCGGAAGTCTCCCGGAATCCCTTGGCGACCGCGTCATCGGACGTTCCCCAGGCGGGCATCGAACATGTCCGGTTTTCGAACCGTATCGACGCAAAGCTCACGTCCGTCTATTTCGGCTTGCCGTTTAAATATCTGAACACAAGCGCGGCGGTGGAATATCTGGGCTACGGCGATATCGAGGGCCGTGACGAGGAAGGTTTCAAGACGGAAGATTACGGGGCGATGGCTTGGGCGTTACAGCTCGGCGTCGGTAGCAAGCCTTCGGTCTTCAACTGGGCGGTTTCCGCGCGGTTCGCTTCGCAGACAATCGACAATTCGACGGCGATTGCGGTTCTCGCGGACGGTGGCGCAAGCTTTCGGTTGAATCGCTACATCACATTTGGCGCGACCGTTACGAATTTCGGCTGGGTTTCCGAATACGAATCGGAAAAAGAGTCCGCTCCGATGGCGCTTTCGGCGGGAATTTCGGGAACGCACCCCATTCTCGATATTTTCGATTTGGCTCTCCATGCAGACGCCTATCGTCGGGCGGATTACGATGCGGAATGGCGTTTCGGTTCCGAACTTCTGTATAAAAAGACCCTTGCGTTTCGGGTCGGGTATGCATGTCGCGGCGAAACGGAAAGCGGCGTCTCGGCAGGTCTCGGACTTGTCTTTGGCCGCATCCGCTTCGATTACGCCTATGCGTCAAATCCCGTGCTAGACGGGAACCATCTTTTCCATCTGGGTGTTGGATTCTAGCATCTCGGGTGTTGCGCTTTTCCTGGCAAGGCTGTGACCCATAAAAAGCTCCGCGCCGGAAGAGTCCAAAAAATATCTTTTTAGTACATTTTCTGATGAGGTATGTCCATTTTTGTTGGCCCAAATCAAAGATAGGATGTGGGGACTCCGCTTTTTGTTTTAAAAGACAGGGACGGATGCCGTTCCGGCCTTTTTAAATTACAGAAAGAATTTACGGTCACCTCTAAAAATTCAATTTTCAAAAATTTGGTTGCGACGCTTCGCGCTGGTTCGTCATTCAAAGTGGCAAATACCGAGAGTATTCGCCACTTTTCATTCCTGCCTTCGCTTGGTCTCACTCAAATTTTCTTAACCAAAGCAATTTTTAGAGGTGACCTTACATATCCGGTTGACCAAGACCGATATGCGACTCCTTGATTGCGGCAACAGCCTCGGCGAACGATTTAATCCTTGTAACGCGGAATACAAAAGATTTTGAACCTATCGCAAAAATCTCTCCGCTAAAAATAGAGAATTGGTTCAAAGCATAAGCATTTTATTGGTAACTTGTCGAGGGCGAGAGCTTAGAAAGCAAAAATATTTGTGATTTTAAAAGCGCCACTAAAAAGTTCTCATTAGATTGAGCTTGTTTAGTGGCGACCGTTTAGAAATGGCTATACGTGTTTTGAGTATTTCATGCGTCCCCTTTCATCGTATGTGTAAAGGGTGTTGTGGACTCGAATCGAGACGGTTGAGCCAGTATAGCCGGCAAGGTCGCCTGATTTCGTGTATAATAGATGTCCATTTTCGTCATAAACATAGACGGTGGAACCTTTTTGCAATGCGCTTCCTATCATAGTAATTTTCCTTTGGGCTTGGCCCTTTGATTTTTTACCATCCAAATGGACGACTTTTTGTGTGTAAGTAAAAAAAAAGCTCCGTCAAGGGATTTTGGAAAAAAATCGTCTTTTTAAAGTCTCCATTATGAAAATTCGGATTTTCTAGATTTCCCCTATGCCTTTTTGCGAAACATTTTCCCGCCGTTACGATGACGACGGCTTTACCTTTCATGTCGAAAGTCGTGTAGCCTATACGGAATGCGGCCCGGACGGAAATCTTACCCTGTTCGATTTTTTGCGCAAGACGACGGACATCTCTTCGGAGGACATTTTCCATCGAGGGACTTCGATGCCCTTTCTCGTGGAACATGGATTTGCGCGGGTCCTTGCGCGGTCAGCTTTTCGCTTCCATCGGATGCCGAAGATCAACGAACGCGTCGAATGGGTAACGACCGAGTGGAAAGCGGAATCGTGGCAGTTTGTGCGCGATTACAAAGTCAAGAGCGAAAGCGGTGAACTTTTGGTCTCGGGACTTTCCAAGTGGCTCCTCACCGATTTCAACACCCGGAAAATTCTCCCGGTCAAGGCGATTCTCCCGTTTCGAAAACTGAACACGGAGCCGTTTGATTCGGATAGCCTTTCCTGCGGGAAGATTCTTGTCCCGGACTTTCTTGAAAAGGTCGGGGAACAGAAGATCATGCATTCGCATCTTGACGGGAACAATCACACGGACAACGCCTTTTACGGAGCCTTTATCGTAAACGCGCTTCCCGCGGAACTTGTTTGTCGTCCACTAATTGAATTTCGAATAAATTATTCCAAGGAACTGCTGCTCGGCGATAACGTCGAAATGTTTTTGGCGAAAACGGGAGAAAATCGATATGTCGCTGTCGGAAAGAAAAACGACGAAGTGGCTTTTGTGAGCGAGCTTGTCTTTTGACGGCGAATCGCCGCGGCTTTTTCTATTTTAAGTCAAAACATAGGAGAATTTTGAATGGAACTCAACAAGGACATCGCCGACATTTCCGCCGCCGAAGCGGAAAATTTCAAAGGCAAGAGATTCATCCTCTGCTATCACGATTTCAATATCAAGAATTTCGAAAAGGCGCTGGTCCAGATAGACAAGATTTCTGCGGTGACGGCTTCTCCTGTTTCCGTTGCGGTCGTTCCCTCGGTCGGAGCCGCACCCGAAGACGAACGCGAACGGTTCTGCGATTCGATCGAAAAGCTCAAGTCGGACGGTCACGAGCTTCTTCTCCACGGTGCGCGCCACTTTGCGAACCTTGGCAAGGAACGTTCGGTCTTTGGCAAGAGCGCCCTGATGCTTTCGGGAAACGTTGCGGAATTCGCCGGGCTCTCCGAACAGGAATCCCAGGCTCTTCTCGATCGTTCGATAGCCCTATGGCGCGGTCTCGGGCAGGATACGCTTCCCGTCGGATTCGTTCCGCCAGCCTGGTATGACAACAACTTCCTGAAGGAGCAGGTCCTTGCGAAGTTCAGCACATACGAGGACAGGACGTCCATCTTCAAGAAGCACGACCTGGTGGTTTCGCTCGACGAAAACGAGATAGAGCCCGAACCGTCCAAGAAGGACGACGTGGAAAAGTTCCTCTCGTTCGGCATCAGCTTTGCCGGACTTCCGGAAATTTCGCTCGGCGTCGCACAGACTTCGGCGTGCCTCACTATCCAGGCGCCGCTGGGAACTCCGCGCCTTACGATTCACAGCGCGGACTTCGCCACGATCGGGGAAAACCGAGTCCTGAACCTTGTCCGTTACGCACTCTCCAAGCGGGAAAAAATTTTCTACCGCGATTTGTAACCTACGCGGAAAAATGATAGAGGTCTTTTATGTCTCTGCTTCAAAAGTTTATCGATCGGGTGGATTACGATTCCTACGAAGATCTATACGATAACTTCAAGATTCACATTCCCGACAATTTCAACTTCGCCTACGATGTCGTTGACGTCTATGCGCAGAACGATCCGAAAAAAATCGCTCTCGCCTGGTGCGACGACAACGATGAACGGCACGCATTCACTTTCAAGGATATCGCCGTCGCTTCGAACCGCACGGCGAACTTTCTCGTGGAACAGGGCATTCAAAAGGGCGACCGCGTCCAACTGATGCTCCGCCGCCGCTACGAGTTCTGGTTCTTTCTCCTCGCGCTTCACCGCATCGGAGCGATAGCCGTTCCGGCGACGAACATGCTCACGGCCGAGGATCTGGAATACCGTTTCCACGCCGCGGACATCAAGATGGTCGTGACATACGACGACCCGACGCTCCAGAAGGAAATCGAAACGGCTCGCGCCAAGTCCCCGTCGGTCGAAAAGCTCGTGACGATCGGGCAACCGCGCCAGGGCTGGACCTCCTTTTATGACGACTACGAAATCTGCTCGCCGAAGTTCCCGCGGAGGGAAGGCGACGCCGCGACGACGAACGACGACATCATGGTCATCTACTTTACGAGCGGAACGTCGAGCAATCCGAAGATGGTCGCGCATACGTTCACCTACCCGCTGGGGCACATCGTGACGGCGAAGTATTGGCAGAACGTCATCGACGGCGGCGTTCATCTGACCGTGGCGGAAACCGGCTGGGCCAAGGCTCTGTGGGGAAAAATCTACGGGCAGTGGATCGCGGGCTCCGCGGTTTTCAGCTACGACATGAACACGTTCATCCCGGGAAAGCTCCTCGAAAAGATGGCGGAGTTCAAGGTCACCACGTTTTGCGCGCCTCCGACGGTTTACCGCTACCTCTTGCAGCACGACCTTTCCAAGTATGACCTTTCCAACCTGAAATATTGCGTCACGGCGGGCGAAGCCTTGAACGTCGATATCTACAATCGCTGGCTCGAAAAGACCGGACACCGCCTGCACGAAGGCTACGGCCAGACGGAACTCACGCTCACCGAGGGGAACTTCCCGTGGATGGAACCGCGTCCGGGTTCCATGGGCAAGCCTTCTCCCGGCTACCGGATAGACATCGTGCGACCGGACGGTTCGACCTGCGACCCGGAAGAAGTCGGCGAAATCATCATCCGCATCGATGGTGGCAAGCCTTTCGGCATGTTCGGCGGATACTACCGCGACGAAGAGCGCACGCAAAAGGTTTTCGAAGGCGGCGTCTATCACACCGGCGACACGGCGTGGAAGGACAAGGACGGCTACTGCTGGTTTATCGGACGGACGGACGATCTCATCAAGAGTTCCGGCTATCGGATAAGCCCGTTCGAGGTGGAAGAAGTCTTGCTGAAACACCCGGCGGTTCTCGAATGCGCCGTCACCGGCGTAGAGGATCCGTCGCGCGGTCAGGCCATCAAGGCGACGATCGTCTTGCAAAAAGGCTACGAGGCGTCCAAGGAACTGGCGAAGGACATCCAGCTGTTCACGAAAAAGGTCGCCGCATCCTACAAGAGCCCGCGCATCATCGACTTTGTCCTGGAACTTCCGAAGACGATCAGCGGAAAGATCCGCCGCGTCGCGATTCGCGAAAAGGACAAGCAGGAACAACAGAAACGCGATTCCGAAAAGGCGAAATAATCCATGACGAAAAGACGAGTTGTTATCACGGGCATGGGCGCGGTCACCCCGGTCGGAAACTCGGTGCCCGAACTGTGGAAATCCATCCGAAAAGGCGCTTGTGGAATCGGACCTATCACCTTGTTCGATGCGAGTTCCTCGCCGGTGAAAATCGCCGCGGAGATAAAGAACTTCGCTCCCGAAGAGCACGGAATCGATCCGAAGGAAGCGAGGCGCATGGCGCGGTTCACCCAGTTTCTGCTCGCCGCCGCAAACGAAGCGGTCGCCGACGCGAAACTTTCGAAAGAGGAGCTCGCCGGAGACAAGACGGGAATCGTCGCCGGGAACGGACTTTCCGGAATGGACATTATCGACGCGTCCTTCTCCAAGTATGTCGAAAGCGGAAAACGGCGCGCTTCGCCGCTTGCCATGCCGGAGCTGATTCCGAACGAAGCTGCGGCAAACGTTTCCATCGCGCTTGGAATTTCGGGTTCCGCCTGGACCATCGCGACCGCCTGTGCCTCGGGCACGGATGCGCTTGGACTTGCGCTCGACACGATTCGTTCGGGTCGCTTGGACGTGTGCCTTGCCGGCGGATCGGAAAGCGGCATCACGGAATTTTCCATCAAGAGCTTTGCCGGAATGCACGCTCTGACGGACAAGTTCAACGATGCTCCGGAAAAGGCTTCTCGCCCGTTCGACAGGGACCGTTCCGGCTTTGTCATGGGAGAGGGCGGCGCGATTCTCGTACTCGAGGATCTCGAACACGCGAAGGCTCGCGGCGCGCACATCTATGCGGAACTCGCCGGTTACGGAGCCTCTGCGGACGCCTACCACATCACGAGTCCGCGGCCAGACGGAGAAACGTGCGCCAAGGCTCTGCTCCGAGCGATTGACGATGCGGAAATTTCTCCGGAGACAATCGACTATTACAATGCGCACGGAACTTCCACCCGCCTGAACGATTCGACCGAAACGGCGATGCTCAAAGCGGCGCTCGGAAAGCGCGCATACCAAATCAAGGTTTCGAGCACAAAGAGTATGACCGGGCATTGTGTCGGAGCGGCAGGCGCGATCGAAGCGATCATCAGCACGCTCGCCATCCGGGATTCTTTCTTCCCGGCGACGATCAACCTGGAAAATCCGGACGAAACTTGCGACCTGGACTACGTTCCGAACCAAGGCGTTTCGGGCAACATCGACTGTGCGGCATCGGCGTCCCTGGGCTTCGGTGGTCACAACGGCGTCGTCATCATCAAAAAATTCAAGGATTCAATTCAAGGGGATTCTCCATGATAATCAAGCCTCTCATTCGCAGCAACATCTGCATCAACGCTCATCCGCAGGGATGCGCCAAGGATGTCGAGCATCAAATAGCCTACGTGGAAAAGAAAGCGGCATCCCGAGGCAAGCTTCCGAACGCTCCAAAAAATGTCCTTGTTCTGGGATGTTCCACGGGTTACGGTCTTGCGAGCCGAATCGCGGCGGCTTTTGAATGCGGAGCGAACACAATCGGCGTCTCGTTCGAAAGGGAAGGAACCGAATCGAAGAGCGGGACTCCCGGCTGGTACAACAACATGGCTTTTGACCGTGCCGCGAAGGCCAAGGGTCTCGGCTGCGTGACGTTCAACGGCGACGCCTTCTCCGACGAAATGCGGACTCAGGTCATCGAAGCTTCCAAACAGTTCGGAAAGTTCGACCTGGTGATTTACAGCGTGGCAAGCGCGGTTCGCGTCGATCCGGTCACGGGCGAAAAATATCGCAGCGTGCTGAAGCCTCTCGAAAAGACCTTCTCCGGCGCGACGATGGATGTCGTCACAGGCAAGTTCTCCATCATCACGGCGGAAGTCGCAAACGAAGAGGAAAAGCGACAGACGGTGAAGGTCATGGGCGGCGAAGACTGGGCGCGCTGGATTCATCAGCTTTCCGAAGCGGGCGTTCTCGCCGAAGGCGTCAAGACGGTCGCCTATTCCTACATCGGACCGACCTACACGCACGCTATTTACCGCGACGGCACCATCGGAGCGGCCAAGAAGGACATCGAGCGGACCGCTCGCGAACTCGACGCGGAACTCTCGAAATCCCTTCGCGGCGAAGCGTACATCTCCGTGAACAAGGGGCTTGTGACGCGTTCCTCGGCGGTCATTCCGCTGATTCCGCTCTACATTTCCATTCTCTTCAAGATCATGAAGCGGAACGGCACGCACGAAGGCTGCATTGAGCAGATGGAACGCCTTTTTGCGGAACGCCTCTACACGGGAAAGCCTGTGCCGACCGACGACGAGCACCGCATCCGCATCGACGAACTGGAACTTGACCCGAAGGTCCAGGACGAAGTCGCGAAGTTCATGCCCATAGTGAACGAGGACAACATCGCGGAACTCGGAGACATCGAAGGCTACCGTCACGATTTTCTTGCGACGAACGGTTTCGACATCGAAGGCATCGACTACGACAAGGATGTCGAACGGATGGACACGATCTAGCATCGTCGAAAATTTGCGAAAAAAACCGTCCGGCAAGGGCGGTTTTTCGCTTTAAAAAATCAAGGACAAACTGTATGTGGAGGCTAAAGTAAAAAAGAACTCCGAAAAATCGGAGTTCTTAGAGCGGCGGACCGGGATCGAACCGGCAACCATTAGCTTGGAAGGCTAAAGCTCTACCATTGAGCTACCGCCGCAGCGATTCCAATTATACAAAAAAAAGCGCGATTTCCAAAGGGGGAACTTGCAGAAAAGTTGAACTTTTTACAGAGATTTGCTAAATTTTTCGCCAAAATCAACCATCTTCACGAGGTAGCACAACTTGTATCCCAATCCCCGCCTACGGCAAATGCCGAACCGTCCCGCGGACGGAACCCGTATCAACGAGGCCATCCACATTTCCCCGATCCGTTTGGTGAAGGATGACGGCTCGCAGGTAATCATTGATACGCGCAAAGCTTTGCAGATGGCAAAGGACGCCGGACTGGACCTGGTGGAAGTTTCGCCGAACGCGAAGCCTCCCGTTTGCCGCATCATCAATTACGGCAAGTACAAGTTCGAACAGCTCAAGCGCAGCAAGGCGGCAAAGGCGAAGCAGCATGTCGTAAAGCTCAAGGAAATCAAGATGCACCCGAAGACCGCCGAGAACGACTATCTGTATCGTGTCAAGCAGATGCGCGGCTTCCTCGAAGATGGCATGAAAGTCCGTCTGATTATGCAGTTCCGTGGACGCGAAATGGCGCACATGGATTACGGTCGCCGGCTGATGGAACGCGCCAAGCAGGACTTGGCGGACGTCGGCGAATTGGAAACGGATTCGCGGATGGAAGGGAACACGCTTCTCTACATCTACGGTCCTAAGCGCGGTGCCGCCCAAAAGGCCGCAGCGCAAAAGCCCGCAACCGAGCCAAAGGCAGCAGGTGAGGCTAAACAACAAACCCAAGAGGTAAACAATGCCTAAGATGAAAACGCACGGTGGTGCCAAGAAGCGCTTCCGCGTGACCGGCAGCGGCCACGTGAAGTTCAAGCGCGCTGGTCTGCGCCACATTCTTACCAAGATGACGACAAAGCGCAAGCGCAATCTGCGCAAGGCTGGAACCATCAAAAAATCCGATGAATACAGAGTCAAGCGTCTGCTTGTCAAAGCTTAACAGGAGAGGTAAGAATGCCACGTTCTAAGACTAGAGTTCCTTCTCGCGCCCGCCGCAAGAACATTCTCAAGGCTGCCAAGGGTTACTACGGCCGCCGCAAGTCGAATCTTCGCCTTGCGAAAGAAGCCGTCGCCCACGCAGGCCAATACGCATACGCTCATCGTCGCGACAAGAAGGGCGCTTTCCGCTCCCTGTGGATCACCCGTCTCAACGCTGCGGTGCGTGAATTTGACTTGAGCTACAGCCAGTTCATCCACTTGCTGTCCAAGGCGAACATCAGCATCAACCGCAAGGTCCTTGCCGATCTCGCCGTGAGCGACCCGGAAGCGTTTGCCGCCGTCGTCGCGCAGGTGAAGGCCCAGGCTTAACCGAAGAGAAAAGGTTCTCGAAGAATGCCCCGGCTTGCCGGGGCATTCCTGCATTTTGGCGGGAGAAAGGCTATCTTGTAGAACATCCTTTATCGGGGGAAAATATGGAATTGAAAACTTTTGTCATCCTATCGCTTTTCGTCCCCATGGCCCTTGGGGCGCATGAAGTGAAGGACCCGTTTTTGTGGGATGCTTCGATGGATTCGGTGGGACGGGTCGTCACAGGTTCTGCCGATGAATCGTCGGGGTATTGGTACGCTTTTAGCGACGGAAATTCTTCTTGGGAATGGCCTTCGGATATAAAGGAAAACGAACTCGGAGATTTCTTTAGGCAGATGGTCAAGGCTTATCAAAGCATCCAGGGAAAAATGATTTTTGGCGAACCCGCCCCTGATGGAGAAATGATTTCTGGAAAGCCGTATGTCGGAATAGGTTTTAATATCTGGAATTCGGAACAAGAGGGGGGCGATATTTCTGGCTGGGATGGATTTTGTCTGGAATATCAGGCTTCCATGAATTTTTTGCTGAGACTGAAAAATGAATCCGATGGTTCTTCCTCTTACGAAAATAATCTTGAAGCGGAGATAAGCCGCTCGGATTCGATGGTTGTTGTCGATATCCCGTGGAGTGAATTCAAATTTGAACGTTGGGGACCCGGCGCAACCAAAGAAGAAAGCCTTGCCAAAACGGCAGCGGTTTACCTGTTGCTCTCGGGAGATTCCGGAGAGACGGGTGAATTTAAACTGGTCAAGTTCGGCTCTTTGGGCGCTTGTAACGGAACCGTTTCCCTTCCGAATGGAGCGATCCCATTTCATTTGAAAATACGTCAAATCGCTTTTAGTCAATTTACTGTCGAAGGTCTTACCCGTCCAACGGCTTATCGGCTTTTCGATATAAATGGAGTTTTCTTACGGCAGGGAATTTTGAAAGCAGGAGAAAACCTTCAAGTGCCGCAGTCTCCCGTGGTTTTAAAACTGGGCGGGCAAAGTCTGCTGTTGAAATAATCGATATCGGAAAACCGCCTAGTTAAAACTCCCCGCTTTCATCGGTTCTGTCAAGTCGATTTGCAGTTCGCAGTCGTATGAATTTTCCGTGGCGTTCGTGATATAGGTGTATTTTCCCGGATAGCACATGTTCAGGCGACGCTTCAAATTGGAAAGCCCGATTCCGCTGCTCACCTTTGTCGAAGCGGTCTGCGGCGAAACGGAATTCTTTACTCGGCACGTCAGTTTTTTTCGAACTTCCGAAATGTCGATGGAAATGTAGCAGGGGTTGCTCGGGTGGACACCATATTTCATCGCGTTCTCGATGAGCGGCATCATCAAGAGCGGCGCGATCTTCGCATTGGGATTTTCCACGCTCGTTTTCAGCGAAAAATCCATATTGTCCCCGAATCTTAGCTTTTCCAGTTCGCAGTATTTCGAAAGCACGTCCAGTTCCTGCGAAAGCGGAACTTCTTGCTCCTTGGATTCGTTTAAAATTTGCCGCAACACCGAAGACAGCTGGAGCATCGATTTTTGTGCGAGCTTCGGGTCGATATCGACCAGCGCGGTGATGTTGTTCAGCGTATTGAAAAGGAAGTGCGGCGACAGTTGCTGCTTGAGGAACGCGAGATCCGCCTGCAGGTAGAAGTTTTCCTGGAGTCGCTTCAGATAGGCATCGCGGGCGTGGATGCCTCCAAGCCGGATAAGGATATTGAAGGCGCAGACGATAATGCTGATGGCGAGAAACACAAGCAACAGGACAAAGTCGTTTACGGCCGAAGCCTTCCCGAAGATCGATTCGTAAAACGGTCCGTTCTTTTCCAAGACCCAATAGACAAAAAGATCGTGAATGGCGAACGATTCCAGCGTGAAGAAAAAATTTACCAGCACGAAGAGGGCAAAGCGCTTCTTGAAGAAAAGCCGCGGAACGAAGACAAGCTGATTGAGAAAGAATCCCAGCAAGAAGTTGGTGACGACCGCGAAGGCGGCAATGCACTTTTTATTCGAAAAATTCTCGAAATCCATTCCTGCCGAGGCGGCGACATACCCCAAGGCGAGAAAGAAGAGAATCATCATGACGCGCAGAAGGAGCGGAGACGGGGAGCTCTTTCCGCAAAGCCAATTCGGAACGCGTCCGAGAGGCTGGGTGAGCACATTGAAATTTTCGAAATCGCTTAGGGAAAGCTTCTCTTGGCGCATTGCGTTTTCCATGTTTCCCAATATAGGGATTTTTTTCTCGAAAATGACAGAAAAATGACAAAACATCGATAAATGGAGACGAAAAGGCGATGAATGTTTTGCCAAAACGGAGGTTCTTTCTGACACTTGGGTAAAAGCGCGGCTTTATATTTCTAGGCGTAGCGAAAGGAACGCTACAACAAACAAAGAGGTAACTTCAGATGAATTCCATTTACTTCCAATACTTGAATGACATCTCCAAGTATCCGCTCCTCTCCCGCGAACAGGAAAAAATCTTGATCCAGCTTGCCGCAAAGGGCAATCGTCGCGCGCAAGATCTCCTTGTCAAGTCCAATCTAAAGTTTGTCGTAAACATCGCGAATCTCTACAAGGGCCAGGGCCTAGACATCAACGAACTCATCAACGAAGGCAACATGGGCCTTATCGAAGCGGCCCGGCGTTTTGACCCGAACCAGAAAATCAAGTTTATCAGCTACGCGGTCTGGTGGATTCGCCAGAACATTACCCGGGCGATTTCCGAAAAGGCGCGCCTTGTCCGCATCAGCGCCGAAAAGGAACTTGTGCTTCGGCGCTTCAACCGTGCGGCGACGACGACTCGCCAGGTTATCGGCGGCCAGATGACGATCGATCCGGAAAGCCTCGAAGGCGAAAGCCGCTACAAGGCGAAGGATATCGAAAAAATCCTGATGATGGGTTCCCACTCGGCGTCGCTTGATTCCCCGGTGGGCGAAGATGGCGACATGACGCTTGGAGACTGCCTTGCCTCTTCCTGTGACGCGACGGATGCGCTTGCGGAAAAGAACGGGGAACAGGCTTCTCTCGAGCTTCTCTTAAAGGAAAACCTGACAGACCAGGAACATCGCGTGATAGGCCTCTATTACGGCTTGGACATGGACGCGGACCTGAATCTGAAGGAAATCGGCAAGATGGTCGGACTGTCGAAGGAACGCGTGCGCCAGGTGAAGGAAAAGGCGCTCGCCAAGCTGCGCACGACAAAGATTGACAAGGTCCTTGACGCCGCCTGATATTTTCTAGAAACTCTCTCTCCTTTCGAAAAACCCGGCGAATGCCGGGTTTTTTGCTGTCCGCTCCAACGAAAAAGTTCCGCGCGCCAGGCGTGGAACTTTTCGAATTCTGGAAAGCCGGCGAACTCAGTAGCGGTAGAATTCCGGCTTGTAGGGACCTTCGACCTTTACGCCGATGTAATCCGCCTGTTCCTTGCGAAGCGTCGAAAGGTGAACGCCGAGCTTTTCGAGATGCAGCCGCGCGACCTTTTCGTCGAGGATCATCGGCAGACGATAGACTTTTCCCTTTTCATAGCGGTAGCCGCTTGCCGTGGGCTTGCCTGTCGCGGAAAGCCACAGATCGACCTGCGCGATTGTCTGGTTGGTGAAGCTCGCGCTCATCACGAAGCTCGGATGGCCCGTGGCGCAGCCCAGGTTCAGAAGCCGCCCTTCGGCGAGAACGAGCACGCTGTGTCCGTCGGGGAAAATCCACTCGTCGTATTGCGGCTTGATGTTGTTCTTTTGGATGCCTGGAACTTTCGCGAGACCCGCCATGTCGATTTCGTTGTCGAAATGCCCGATGTTTCCGACGATGGCGCGGTTCTTCATCTTGCCCATTTGCTCGGCGGAGATGATCCCCACGTTTCCGGTTGTCGTGACGAAGACGTCCGCGAACGAAACGACTTCGTCGAGAGTCTTGACTTCGTAGCCTTCCATGGCTGCCTGGAGCGCACAGATCGGGTCGATTTCCGTGACGATGACGCGCGCGCCCTGGCCGCGGAGCGACTGGGCGCAACCCTTGCCCACGTCACCGTAGCCGCAGACGACAGCGACCTTTCCCGCCATCATCACGTCCGTTGCGCGGTTGATGCCGTCGATGAGCGAGTGGCGGCAGCCGTAGAGATTGTCGAACTTGGACTTGGTGACGGAATCGTTCACGTTGATGGCTGCAAACGGCAGGCGACCGTCGCGGGCCATTTCGTAGAGGCGGTGGACGCCCGTGGTCGTCTCTTCGGAAACTCCCTTGATCTTTGCGCGGAGCTTTGTGAAGTGCTTCGGGTCTTTTTCGATTTCCTTGCGGACGACGGAAAGAAACGCGCCCCATTCTTCGGAATCCGTTTCGGGGTTGTAATCGGGAACATTTCCCGCGTCTTCGAATTCCGCGCCACGGACGACCATCATCGTCGCGTCTCCGCCGTCATCGACGATAAGGTCGGGGCCTTCGCCGTCGGGCCATACGAGAGCCTTTGCCGTGTTTTCCCAGTATTCTTCGAGCGTTTCTCCCTTCCAGGCGAATACGGATGTTCCCTTTGGCGCTTCGATGGTTCCTTCTTTGCCGACGACGACCGCTGCCGCCGCATTGTCCTGCGTGCTGAAAATGTTGCAGCTCACCCAGCGAACGTCCGCGCCGAGTTCCGTGAGCGTTTCGATGAGAATCGCCGTCTGCACGGTCATGTGGAGACTTCCCATGATGCGCGCACCCTTGAGCGGAAACTTTCCTTCGAATTCCTTGCGAAGCGCCATCAGACCGGGCATTTCCGTTTCGGCGAGATCCAGCTCCTTGCGGCCTTCGACAGCGAGACTTATATCCTTGACTTTGTATTCCATGGGGTCCTCATCGGTTTGTTTTATGCGCAAATATAAAAAAATGCATAGAGGTTTGGGGGCGCCGGTTCCTGTCGATGGCGTCTGCGAAGCGGCGTTGGCCAAAATTTTTCGCAAGGGATTTTTTAAATTAGGCGGGAAACATTTTACTTTATGGAGTTTTGAATGAACGCCGACAAGAAAGACGACGAAAAAGAGAAGGAACAGTCCCCGGATTTTATGAAGAAGGCCGAGGAATTCTTTTCGAACAGCCGGAAAATTTTCCTGTGGAACCAGGTCGATGACGAAAGCGCGGCGAAGATTGTAAAACAGTTGCTTTACCTCGATTCGCTTTCCCACGACGATATCATCTTCTTTATCAACAGTCCGGGTGGCGTGATTTCGAGCGGACTTGCGATTTACGACTGCATGAACGCGATTCAAAGCGACGTGGTGACGGTTTGCTGTGGACAGGCCGCTTCGATGGGCGCGGTTCTCCTAACCGCTGGCGCCAAGGGAAAGCGTTATGCCTGGCCGTCTGCGCGCATCATGATTCACCAGCCGTTAATCCAGGGACAGATGGAAGGCCCCGCGAGCGACATCAAGATCCAGGCGGAAGAAATGCTTCGTATCCGTTCGATTACGACGGGGATCATCGCGAAGACAACCGGGAAGTCTATTGAGGAAGTCGATCGGGATACGGAACGGGACAATTTCATGTCGGCGGAAGAGGCGAAGACCTATGGACTTGTCGATGAAGTGAAGAGCGTCGTCTGATGGGATTCTTTTCGGCGATAAAGAGCGGACTTGCCAAGACCCGCAACGCGATTCTCGGCGAAATCAAGGGCATTGCCGGCAAGGGAAAGGTTACCGACGAAATGCTCGAAGACCTGGAAGAGCGCCTGATCAAGGCGGATGTGGGAACTTCTGCCGCGTTCATGCTTACGGATGCGCTTCGCGAAGAGGCGCTCGGAAAGTCGCTTTCGGAATCGGAAGTCCTGGACATCTTGCGGTCCGAGGCGGAACGCTTTCTGGTGGATCCGCCGAAGTTCGAGTTCAAGGGAAAGCCCCACGTAGTTCTGGTCATCGGCGTGAACGGTGCCGGAAAGACGACGACCATCGGGAAGCTCGCGAAAAAGTTTGCGGACGAAGGCCACAAGGTGATGATCGCCGCGGCGGATACCTTCCGGGCGGCGGCAATCGAACAGCTCGAAGTCTGGGCGGAACGCGCGGGAGCGGAATTTGTGCGCCATGCGGAAGGTTCTGACCCGGCGGCGGTCGCCTTTGACGCTTGCGCGGCGGCAAAGGCTCGCGGTTGCGACATCGTTTTCGTCGATACGGCGGGTCGCTTGCAGAACAAGGATTACCTGATGGAAGAACTCGCCAAGATCGTGCGCGTTCTCAAAAAGCAGGATGCCGCCTATCCGCATGACATGATTCTGGTCATCGATGGAAATACCGGACAGAATGCGATTAGCCAGGCGAAGATTTTCAACCAGAGCTTCCCGTTGACCGGGCTTGTCGTCACAAAGCTCGACGGTACGGCGCATGGGGGCTCGGTTCTCTCGATCGCGAGTTCGCTCAAGGTTCCTATCCGCTGGGTGGGAATGGGAGAGCGCATTGACCAGCTCGTGCCCTTCAACAAGGCGGAATATGTCGAGGGGCTTTTCAAGGAATAGATTTCTGTTTGGATGTCTTGCGCTTTCGGTCTGTGCCTGCACCGAGAGCGTTTCTGTTCCTGCGGAATTTGTCCGTCTGTATGGAGACCTTCGCATCGCGGAGCGAGAATACGGCGAAACTTCTCCCGACGGTCGTGCCGCTCGAATCGTCATTCTGGAAAGATACGGCTATTCCGCCCAAAAGTTCGATTCCGTCGCGGAATGGATTCAAGCGAATCCGGGTGTCTGGAACGCGTTCCAGGATTCCGTTGTCGCCTATGTCGATTCTGTTGCCATCGAAGCGAAAGCCATCTCCCCGCCCGTAAAGAACGGCACGGGAACGCAGAAGAGGTTCAAATGAAATCGAACTTGCTGCTAGCGCTTCTTTGTAGCGGTTTTCTTTCGATTTTGCTCGCCGCACAGGATTCGACCGCGGTTCGGTGGGAGGATTATTCCGAAGCCCTTTCGGCGGCAAGGTCCGACGGCAAGATGCTCTTTGTGGATATCGTCGCCGACTGGTGCCTGCCATGCCGGGAAATGGACCGTACGACGTATCGCGACAGAACGGTCGCCTCGATTCTGAATTCCAGATTTCATCCGGTTCGGCTGGATCAGGGTTCCCGGGATACGATTGAATGCGACACGAAGAGGCTGCCCGTCGAGCGTTGCTTTTTCGATGTCTGGAACCTGTCCGCCGTGCCGTCGTATGTGCTTGTCGCTCCGAAGGGGCTTTCCATCTTGACATATTCGCAGGGGCTTTCCGCCGACGAGATGAGAATGCTCCTGATGCAATTCCTGGCCAAGGAAGAGGAATGGGTGCAAAAATGAATTTTATGCCGTTCGAAATAGCCTTTTGGATTCTCTTGTTCTTGCTTGTGCATTGCTATGTCCTGTTTCCCGTGACGCTTCCTTTTTTGAGCGAACTGTTTGCGCGGAGAAACCGCCGGCGCGATTCTTCCGTGACGCTCCCGAAGGTTTCGGTGCTGGTTTCCGCATACAACGAGGAAGCGGTAATCGAAAAGAAAATCCTGAATTTCCTGGAGCTCGACTATCCAAGGGAATCGCTCGAAATCCTGATTGGCGACGATGGCTCTTCGGACCGGACGGCGGAAATCGTCGAGCGCTATGCGGACAAGGGTATTCGTCTTGTCCGAGCCGTCAAAAATGCGGGAAAGGCGGCAATGCTGAATCGACTGCAGTCGGAAGCGACCGGTGAAATCCTGGTTTTTTGCGATGCCAACACGATGCTTTTTCCGAACGTGATTCGAAAGCTGGTCTCCCCGTTTGCCGACCAGAAAATCGGATGCGTCTGCGGACACTTGATCTTGACGGACAAGAGCGGAAGCCTTTTGGGTTCTGGCGAATTGAGCTATTGGGACTTTGAATCCGAAATCAAGAAGTTCGAAGGCATTCTTGACCGCTTGATAGGCGGAAACGGCGCCTTGTACGCGATCCGCAATTCCCTGTACACAAAGTTGCCCGTGAAAAAGAGCGTCATGGACGATTTCTTTATCGCCGTGAAAGTCTTGCAGAAGGGATTCTTCTGTACATTTGATCCGAGCGCGATAGGCACGGAGCAGACATCGAAGGAAGGAACCGGAGAATATCGTCGCAAGATCCGTATTGGCCGTGCGAATTACAACTACCTGTTTTCCTACCTTCCCCTCCTGAATCCGTTTCGTCCCCTGTTGGCGTATCTTTTCGTTTCGCACAAGCTGCTTCGTTGGCTTACGCCGCATATCATGCTTGCCTTGTTTGTCTTGAACTTTGTCCTTCTTTGGAAAATGCAGCCCGTCTATTTTGTCTCTTTTGGATTGATGATTCTCTTCCTGATTGCCGCGCTGTTCAAGATTTCGGGAAGCGCGTATTACTTCTTGTTGATGAACTTTGCCATGTTCAAGGGCAGCCTGCTTTCGTTCCGAAAGGAACATGGAGGCGGTTGGAAACGGGAAGCCCGTGGCGACGAAAGCGAATCGAAGCCGTCTGCGGGGAAGTCTCTTGCGCTTCTTTGCGCACTCGGACTTGGAATTTCGGCGATTTTGCCTTCGCGGGCTCAGGCCTTTACGGCGGATGTTTCTGCGGGAACGCTCAATGCGACGGAAGAAATGTCGAGTTTCAACTTCAACGTTTCCGGGCATTGGTGGTACCCTGTCGATCAGATGGTCTTTTTCGGTGTGGGATTCGGTTACGAACGCCTAGGGGCCGTTTCCCTTTTTCCTCTTGTCGGTAGCGCCTATGTCTATCTCCCGTTTGGAAGCCTGGTGATGCCCGTGGGAACTTTTGACCTGGGGTTTGCCTTTGGCGATGATGCCCAGATGATTTGGCGTGCGGGCGGAGGCCTGGACATAAAGCTTGGCAGAAAATCTTCCCTGCTCGCTCTTCTGGGGTACCAGAATCTAAAAAAAACGGGAGACTTCGTGTATCTCCGCTGTGGCCTTCTGATTGAAATTTAATTTGTATGGATTCAATTCGTTTGTGCGCAATCAAGCCGATCCGGAGGGCGCTGTCTCCCCAATTTCTGCGCGATTATTCGACGGTCAGTTCTTCGTTTTGAACGTTCAGATCGGCGACGATTTCAAGCGCTTCCGGTTCGTCTTGAAACTTGGCGACAAGCCCCGTGCGCTTTTCGTGGTTTTCGTGAGATTCCATCTCGACAATATCGTCAATCGCGACATCGATGACGGCCTTGTCCGTAATGGGAATCTTGACTTTCATTCCCTTGGCGATTTCGCCTTCCAGAACGGAACCGCGAAAAATCAGGCTTTTTTGGTCTTCACCGAATAGAGTTCTTTTCACGTAAAATTTTGCCATACGGCAAAAAGTTAAATTATTCTCATGGACTTGGTTGTCGGAAGAATCCCTTTTTTGGTCTGTGCACCGTTTTTTCATCTTTTTTTGCGCGAACCTTCGCTCGGACGCGAAATTTCCTTTGAAGACGGCGTGCCTAGCGCGTTGAACCGAAAACTCTGGAACGGAGAGATTCACCTGGCTCCGGCTTCCTCGATCGCCTATGCCAAGGCTCCGAACGATCTGGTGCTCGCTCCGGATATTTGCACGTCCTGTCGATTGGAAGTCCATTCCGTGGAACTTTTCTCCCGATTTCCTCTAGAGGAGCTTTCGCAAAGGCGGATCTATCTGACGGCGCAGAGCGGGACGTCCGTTGCGCTTTTGCGCATCATTTGCTCGCAGTATCTGAAAATCTGTCCGCAATACACGAACGATCGGGCGCTCTGTGACGCCGAACTTCTCATCGGTGACGAGGCCTTGCGGGAAAAGGCGAAAAACGCGTGGCCCTTTCGATACGACCTGGCGCTTCTGTGGCGAGAGTGGCAGGGCCTTCCCTTTGTCTTTGGAGCCTGGAGTGTCCATCGGTCGGCGCTTTCTTTTGAGATGCTTCCAAAGACAAAACGCTTCCTTGCGCTTGTGCAGGAATCGATCGATGCGTTTCGAAAAGATCCCGGGCTTGCGCTTGCTTTCTGGAAGGAACGCTATTCGGTTCCGTTTACGGCAGAGGAATTGAAATCCTATTACGGTTCGCTGGATTACGAGTTTACGGAAGAGCGCAAGCTCTCGCTCCAGATCTATTTTAAACTGTGTGCCGCGGAAGGCCTTTTTGACGTTGCGCCGCCACTGCGCTTTCTATAAATTCCGAAAGTTTCCGGGCGATGCTTTCCCAGTCGTTTTCCCGCATGAGAGACGGCTTGAAAATGCTTCCGCCAAAAGCGACAAGATTTGCGCCACCCAGGATAAATTCCTTGACGTTTTCCGTGGAGACGCCTCCGCAAGCGAGCAGCGGAATGTCGCGGAACGGGCCGCGGAGAGCCTTGATGTAGGCTGGCCCTCCAACGCAGTTTACCGGGAAGACTTTGACGCACGTCGCGCCGGCATCGCAAGCGAACTGGACTTCTGTCGGGGAGAGCGCGCCGGGAATGCTCGGAATGTTCTTTTTGGCGCATTCTTCGATGACTTCCTTGACCGTGTTTGGCGAAACGATGAATTCCGCTCCCGCCGAAAGGGCGCATTCCAGGTCGCGAAGGTTGCGCACGGTTCCCGCTCCGACCGAGATTCCGAGGGGACTTGCGGCGTTTTTCAGCTTTTTGATGATTTCCGTTGCCGCGGGTGTGTTCATGGTGACTTCGATCGCCTTTAGACCGCATTTTGCAGAGATCTTGGCGCAGGATTCTTCGGCGCCTTCCGGGATGTCGCGTAAAATGCCCACGACAGGAACGTCTTGGAGAAATGTCAGAAAGTTCATGCGCACAATGTAACAATTGGGCGGGGTGTTCGGAGGCTTATCAGAGCTTAGTCCAGAGAACTTAGAGCTTAGAGACGCAGAGCGATCCGCTTTACATTTGAACCTAAACGTCTGCGAAACTCGGATCTAAGCTCCAAGCTCTAGGCTCTGACCGCGCTCCAGGATGATCGCTAGAAGTAAAAGTTCGCTCGGAGTCCCACTCTTCACACTTCACTCTCAATCCAAAATATTATCTCTAGGCATAGGACTTCGCGCACCGATTTTTTTTGAATTTTTTTGTTTTTTGACGCGTGATTTACCTATTTTCTAAAGGCAATAAGGAGTATTTTCATGTCAAGTTTGCCCACAAAAGAACAAATCGTCGCCGTCGTTCGGGACGAGCCGATGGTCGGAAGCCAGCTGCGCCGTGCAATGGGCATTTCGAAGCACAACAAGCTTGCGTTCAAGCAACTTCTCGCCGAGATGGTGAGCGAAGGGTCGCTCGCCCGTACAAGCAACAAGGAATATACGCCGGGAAAGGGCGAAATTTCTCCGGAAAACCTTGAAAGGGATAATCGCAGACCGGCAGCGACAAGTCGTCGCAAGGCCTCTTTTGACGATGATGAAGGCCGCGTACACCGTGGCGTCCTTTTCCCCGATGGAAAGGACTGGTGGAAGGTCACCGATTCCGCTTCGGGCAAGGTCTATGAAATGGCGCACCGCAGCAAGGCGCCCGGCAAGGATGGCGATACGATAGCGTTTACGCTCTATCCGCATCCGAAACTAAAGCATTCCATGCTTGCCAAGATCGATCGTTCCGCGATGGAAGGCGAACTTTCCTGGGACAGCGTCAAGAAGCAATTCATGAAGGATGCTTCCCTGCCGGAATCGTTCTCCGCATCCATCATGGAATTTGTAAACAAGCAACAGGAACCGTCGGAAAAGGACTTGAAGGACGGTCGGGTCGATTTGCGACAAACGTATATTCTGTGCATCGACCCGGTCGGCGCAATGGACCACGACGATGCGATTTCCGTCGAAAGGAGAGCGGATGGAGGCTTTTATCTGGGAGTTCACATTGCCGACGTGAGCCACTATGTGCCGGAAGGTTCCGAGCTAGACGACGAAGCGCTGACTCGCAGCTTTACGCAATATCTGCCGTGGACCGCCGTTCCCATGCTCCCCGATCGCCTTTCGAGCGATCTGTGTTCCCTCCACCAGGGCGTTGACCGCCTCGCGTTCAGCTGTCTGATGGAACTCGACTCGAAGGGAAACGTGGAATCGTTCGAATTCAAGAAGAGCCTCGTGAACATTACCGCCGGTCTCACCTACGGCGAAGCGGTGGAACGGCTCGCCGCGGGCGATGAACACGTGAAGACCTTGCAGGAAGTCGCCGATCTTCTCCGGGCGAATCGCCGCAAGACGGGCATCCTCGAACTCGGAAGTACGGAACTCGGATGCGTGTTCGACGAAAACGGCGAACCGGCAAGAATCGTGCCGCGCGAAGAACACGAGTCGGACCACTGGATCGAGGAATGCATGCTGATTGCAAACCAGTGCTGCGCCAAGGAACTCGAACGGCGGCACTTGCAGGGCGTTTTCCGCATCCACGAGGCTCCGGATACCAAGGACATTATGGAGCTTTACTACCTAATGCCCGATCTGTTCAAGGACAGTCCCGTTTCTCTTCGTGAACTGGGAAAGCCGCGCCGTGGAGATACAAACCTGAATCCCGAAGTATTCAAGCTCTACCAGCATCTGATCGCCCGGGCGAAGGGCGATGACGAAATCATCATGAGAATCTTGCGCAGTATGCAGAAAGCGCACTATGACAGCAACTGCTTTGGACATTTTGCCCTGAATTGGCAGGACTATGCGCACTTCACGAGTCCGATTCGTCGCTATGCGGATTTATGGTGCCATCGGGAACTTTCGCGCAAGACGCAGGAAGAGACCGATGCGAAGCGTGCCTGGGATGTCGTCGCGGTATGTTCGGAAATTTCCGCAAACGAAGTAAAGAATCAAAAGACGGAACGCATGTCGCTCAAGGTTTGCGCAGCCTGGCTTCTCCGAAAGCATCTGGGCGAAGAATTCGACGCCAAGGTGACGGGTGTCCAGGAATGGGGCATTTACGTCGGAGTCGATGATCCGCAGGCGGAAGGGCTTGTGCGCTTCCGGGACATTGCCGGTTCCGATTACTATGTCTTCAATCCGGACAAGGGAATTGTCTATGGAAAGCGCAGCGGAAAGACCTTTTCGCGCGGAGACAAGGTTCGGGTTCGCCTGCTCCGCGTAAATCCGGTTCGCGGCGAAGCGGACTTTGCCATTCTTTCCAAGATTTCCGATGGCAAGCTGGGCAAGATGAAGGAAAAGTCTCGAGACGAAGCCGCCGAAGAGCTCGGTCTGGTTTCGCAGCCCGATGAAAGCGAACTTTCGTCCCTTCGTCCGAGAGAGCGGCGAAAGGTCCGCGAGTCCTATGGGGGAGACCGCAAGGCGAGCAAGAGAAAATCCGCCCGGTCCGAGGGGGCAGAATTCGGGCGAAGCCGACGGGGTGCGTCTGGTTCGGGTCGCTCGGAAAGAAAGTCCTCTCGTTCGGGGAAAACTTTCGGGCGCAAGAAGAAAACGGGAAGCTTTGGCAATTCCCGACGCGATTCCGGTCGAATCCATTCCAAGAAACGCTGACCGATGCCGGAACAGAAGACAAGACCCTTGCGGAAGATTCTCTACGCCTCGTTCCAGACGGGAGAATCCCTGCCCGGGTATGTGAAATACGCTCTGGAAAGCCTCTGCTCGACGGGTTACACGGTCGCCTACCTGACCAACGAGCGCGATCTCGATCCTTCTTCCCACGCCTTTCTGGATGCGCACCGCATCGAGCTTTTTTTCACCGAAAACCGCGGATACGATTTCGGCATGTGGAAGCGCTACATCCAGTACACGGCAAAGTTTCGCCGCGAGGAATGGGAAAGGCTCGTTCTGGTGAATGATTCCATTGTCTATTTCCAGAACCGTTTTCTCGCCTTTTTCAATGCGGCGGAAGAAAATCCGGCGGATGTCGTGTCGCTTACGGAAAACGACGAGTTTGCGCCTCACCTGCAGTCGTTTTTTCTGTATTTCAAGGCACCGGCCATTTCGCCTTTTTGCCAACGGCTTCTCGACGAGCCCGAAGGCCTGGATTTTTACGACACGGTCAAGCGGCTGGAAGTAGGGACCAGCGTCTTTTTGCGCGAACGGGGATTTTCCCTCGCGGCGCTCTTTCACACCCAAGGGCCCGTACTTTTTTCGTATGCGGAACTCATCCAAAAAAAATGCGGATTTGTAAAGCGCAAGCTTCTGGAAGGCAGATGGACCAGGTCGGATGTCTTCTATTTCTTTGACCAAGACGCCCGGGAAGCGCTCCGGACGGACTACGTCGAACACATCCAAAAGTTCGGTTCGCCGGACAGCGACTTTGACCCGAAATGGCTTCTGGGCTTCAAAAAATCCTTCGGAATGGCCCTGTTTCAAAAATTCCGGTTTGCCCTCTACCGGCTTCTGTGGCAAATCCGGCGGGGGAAAGTTGTATAAGTCGCCTCCGGCAAAGCAAATTCAAGTATTCGTGGAACTCGCTCTCATCCGACACAAGTTGTTCGCGTTTTGCAAACAACAGCCCCAAACGCAATGATTTACGGTTCTGACGATTACATTTTCGCCTATTACGAAGAAAACGGCGTCCAAGGACTTC
Source organism: Candidatus Methanomethylophilaceae archaeon (assembly GCA_963629575.1). GTDB lineage: Bacteria > Fibrobacterota > Fibrobacteria > Fibrobacterales > Fibrobacteraceae > Hallerella. Next base: position 45,675 of record CAVGIM010000002.1, on the reverse strand, counting down.
TCGGATGCTCCAAAGGCTCCGTAACGGTCACCTAGCGGATTCTGTGGAATTCCGATTCCAGCGAAAGCTACGTCGGATGGCTTATTTCCGGAGCCTACTGGAGTAAAAATTGCGTTCGCGATTCCGCGTATTTTACAAATCGATGCGCCGAAGAAAACGGAGAACTTGTCGATTACAACAACGGATGCGAAGTAAACAATCTGCAGCTTTCATGCGTTTACCCATACAAGACGTCGGACATTCCCGCATCGCTCAAATCTTTCGGCAAGGATCTACTCGACTGGGAAGCCGCGTGCGAAGATTCTTCCGACACGGAAGATTAAACCCCTAAACGCCGCGGACCGCGTCGATAAAGGCGCGGACACCTTCGAGAGGCGTCTCCGGCAAAACGCCGTGTCCGAGATTCATGATGTGCGAGCGTCCCTTTGCCGCTTCGAGAATTTCCTCTGTCCGCAGGCGGATTTCTTCGGGCAGTGCAAAAAGAAGTGCGGGGTCGAGGTTTCCCTGGAAAATCTTTTCCGGAAACTTGGCAAAAAGCGTTTTCAGTTCCGAGCGGTGATCGACTCCGATGACGTCCGCGTTTAATTCGGCAAACGCTTGCACCAGATGCGCGGCGCCGTTCGCATAGTGGATAATGGGGGCATCCGTCCGAGTTCTGGCGATGGCTATCACCTTTTCCGTGAAGGGCTTCGCCATTTGTCCGTAATCCGCCGGCGAAAGATGTCCGGCCCAGGAATCCATGATGACTAGCGCGTCTGCGCCCGCGTTGGCCTGGAACGCGAGATACTCGCCCGTCACATGCGCTACGCGTTCCAAAAAGAGCCTGTATGTCTGCGGGTCTCTGTAAAAAAGAGACTTGGTCCGGTGCAAGTCCTTGGAACTTCCGCCTTCGATGGCGTAAGAGGCTATCGTCAGAGGACCGCCGACAAATCCGAGAAGGGACTTGGAAGTGGAAAGATTTTTGCGGACTAGCCGGAGTGCCGTTGCCGTATAGTCCAACTGTTTCTCGAAATCGATGTCCCGTAAGTTTTTTACGTCGGAAATCGAAGCGATGGGGTTTCCGATAACGGGACCTTTCCCCGAAACAAACTTCAGGTCGAATCCCATGTAGGGGAGTGTCACGAGAATGTCGCTAAAAAGAATCGCCGCGTCCAGGTCGAAGCGCTTCACGGGTTGTAGCGTCGCTTCGGCTGCTGCTTCCGGATTTCGCACAAACGAAAGGAAGTCCGGAAAGCGACTTCGCAGTTCCCTGTATTCGGGAAGGTAACGACCGGCCTGGCGCATCATCCAGACGGGCTTTTCTTCCGTTTTTCCGCGAGCGGCCCGAACAAAAAGCGTTTCCATGTTACGGCTCCCGCTTTCTCTTCGCTTCGACGCACCACCATTCGTCGCGGGTTTCTTCCGAAAGGACTTCGAAGTTGCATTCCGAAAACCAGTCGAGGATGTAGTTCTTTTCGAGAGTGAGCTGCCCAGTCAAGATAAACGTTCCGTTCGAATCGAGCAGTCGTTCGACGTCATGGCGCATGGGCCAGAATTCCGTCCGAATCATGTTGCACACGATGAAGTCGAATCGGGCGTCCTTGTTGAATACGTCCAAAAATCCAAAGACCGCATGGGCGTTTTGCGTTTGGTTCCTTTCGAAGTTTTCGACGATGCAGGGGAGTGCGAGCCTGTCGATTTCCGTTCCGATGGAAAGCCTTGCGCCGAGCTTGTCGGCAAGCATCGAGAGAATTCCCGTTCCCGTTCCGATGTCGAGAAAGGTCTTGCCCGCTAGATTCTGCCGTTCGATCATCCCGGAAATGAGAGCGGTCGTCGCATGGTCCCCGGTTCCAAAGGCGCTTTTCGCTTCGAGCTCGAGCAGAATGGCGTCGCTTTCTTGCGGGGTAAAGTTTACCCAGGGCGGGCGCACCCACAGCCGTCTTGAAACGTGGACGGGCGTTGCGCGGTCCTTCCACCAGCGGTCCCAATCTTTTGCCGCTTCGTCTTCGACAACAAAGGAATATTCGGGAAATCGGGAAACGATCGCGGAACGCTTTGCCGCAGAGTCGGTATAGAAGCAAAAATCGGTTCGGTCGGCGTTCGAGCTTTCGAGTTCTTCCAGGGCGCCAACGCCCGCTTCCATCAAGTACAGTGTCGCCAGATCGTATTCGGACGTTTTGCAATGGCCTGTCGCCTTGTACCAAACTTCATTTGTCTGCATGGGGCTTCCTCTGGAATGTTTTTTTTAAAACCTGACGGGGACTTGCGATAAAAAGGCTCGATCCCGCGACGACGAGAAGGACGCTCGCGATTTTTGCCGGCGGGAACGGCTCCGAGAAAACGATCGCTCCGGCGAGGATTGGGACTACCGCTCCGATTGCCGCGCTGAAAGGGATGACGAAAAGGGCGCGGCCTCTCGAAAAGGCGACCTGCGTAAAGACGAATGCGGTGATATAGACGATGAAGAACGCGTAAAGCCGTACGTCGGAAGCCCAGAACAAAAGCTCGTTCCAAGAAAGGTCGATGCCTTTTTCCGTTGCGTCGATGGCGACGCTCTTGTAGAGAACATCGGAAAGTCCGTAGCAGATTCCCATCACGATCGAATCGCTGACTTCGTTTCTGCGAAAAATCGCATAGTTCGCAAAGGCGAAAAGCGTTGCGCCTCCAAAGAAAATCCAGAGGGCGAAAACGTTCTGGCTCCCGGCGGCCTCGTCGATTTCGAATGCGGCAAAGAGAAGTCCGCACAGCACGCAGACGATCGCGCAAATGATCCTCCGGTTGATAGGTTCCTTCAGGAAAATGCGCCCGAAAATGGCGGTGAGAACGGGATTCAGAGCGGAAATCGGTTTGACGAGGCTCAGGTTGTAAAGCGCCATTGCCGTGTAGTTGCCGATGTTTCCGATGGCGGAAAGGGAAAATCCCGTCCACCAGCGCTTGGACGCGAGAAATCCCGAAATAAAGCGGATCGGGTGACGAATGTCCGCCTTTTTTCCGGAAGACATCACTCCCGATTTCGAAAGGACGTTGCCGAATGCGAAGCAGATTGCCGCGGAAAGGGTGAGTGCGAAGAAGAGCATCTAGCGATTCCAGACTTCCGTATAGACCCAGTAGTTTCCAAGAACGCGCTTCACGTAATCGCGGGTTTCCCAGTAGCTGATTTCCTCGGCGCGCAGATCCCATGGAAGCGCCTTGCCTTCGGATTGCCAGCGCTTTGCCGGCTTGGGCCCCGCATTGTAGTTCGCGAGGACATACATCGGATCGTTTTCGTATGTGACGAGAAGATCTTTCAAGTAGCGAATACCCAGGCGAATGTTCATGTAGGGATTGTAGAGAAGGTTTTGCGAAAATGGAGAAATGCCTTCCCGCTTTGCGAGGGTCTTTGCCGTGGGAGGAATGATCTGCAAGAGTCCACAGGCATTTGCCGGGCTTGTGATCAGGTAATTGAACGTCGATTCCTGCCGCATGACGCTATACACGAAATACGGATCGATTGCGGAATCCGCTGCGGCAAGGACTTTGTCCTTGAACGGCATCGGGTAGAGAACCTTCATCACGTTTCGGGGGGCGTCTCCGAGATACTTGCGCGGAATGGTGTTCTGGAATGTCCGGGCGAGTGCGTAGCCTTGGATAAGTTCGTCGTTAGCGAGAAACAGCGAAGCGTAGCTGTAGAGAAAATCCAGGCGAGACTTATTCTTCTTCTTGGCGAAATAGAAGACGTCGTAAGCTTCTTCGGCAAATCCCAGTTCTAAAAGTCGCTTGACCCTCTGGTAGCGGGCTTCGCTGTGCGAAGTGTCGGAGCGTCCGCCTTGGACCGTTTGAATCCAGCGTATCGTGGCGGAGTCGGATATGTCCCGCGGCGCAAGCCACGGGACGGACGCGGAATCCAGAAGGCCGTTTTCCAAGAGCTTGACGCGTGACCGGTGCGCATAGTAGCCGACAGGAAAATCGCGGACGCAATCGAGGTAGGCCGCTTTCGCTTCTTCGCGCTTCCCTTGGGAAAGGAAAATATCGCCGAGGAACATGCGCGCGCCGCTCGAACTCCACAGATAGTCTTCGCCTTTCGCCTTTTGAAAGTGAACGATTGCGGAATCGATCATCTTTTGCTTGTAATAGCAAAGCGCGATTCGGAATTCGGCCCATTTTTTCTTGTTGCTCTGCTTGAATTTCGGGTTGTTCAGGGAATCGTAGCTTGCGATGGCTTCGGCGAACATTTCCCTTTGTTCGAATTCGAATGCGCGAACCCAGATATTGTTGGCGTTCTGGAGCGTGTAGCGGAATTTTTCCTGAAAAAGCGAATCTATCTGGCTTGCCTGCCTCTCCATCTTGCCCGCGCGGTATAGACGGACAAGGGATTGCAGCCACGTGGCGCGCGCTTCGACGCTATCGACGAGAAAACGGTAAGCTTCGATGGCGAGCGAATCGTTCTTTAGGCTCTTGTAGGCGGCGGCGCGTTTTTCCCAAAGGGAGATTCTTGTCTTTAGGGAAAGCGTGCTCGGAGGAAGCTTCCGGAGAATCGAGTCTTCCGCGGTCTTGAGCTCGGGCTTTCGCGAAGAGTCCCTTGTCGGTGCCTTTGACGCGTCTAGCGCAAGGATGGAATCGATTAGAACGGCGCATTCCTTGTGAAATCCCTTGCCGCACAGACGATTCGCGTAAGTGATTTTTTCGTCCAGGGATTCGGCGGGAGACAGTTCCCGAATTCTCCGGAGGGCTTCCCAGGCGGCATCTCCATATTCCGAAGGGTGCGCGATGACGTAGAGATAGGCTTTTTTCGCCGCCTTGAAGTGTCGCGCCTGTTCAAGCAGAACGCCTTTTCTGTAGCGCAGTTTCGGTTCCCGCGGGTCGTCTCCGTAACTTTTCAGAAAAACGTCTATCGAGTCCGCTTTCGCCTTGGGTTTGATATTGGGGCTTTCGAGCGTCAGGTCCAGTCGAACACGGTCGGCAAATTCCTTCCAGTCGGGAGCGTTCGGAAATCTGCGGTCGCCTTCGTCGATTGTCCTTTTCGCTTTTTCGAATTGCCTTTCTTCGAATTCCGAACGGGCGATTCGGGAGAGAATGCTCTTGTCGATGGTCGTGTCCCGGCCGATGAGCTTTCGGTATGCGGAAAGGGACGTGGCGAAATCTCCCTGGTAGTAGGAGGCCGCGGCGCAGGCGAAATCCTTTTCGAGACTTTCGGGAAGCGTATCGCAATTCTTTTGACTGCGATGGAAGCGGACGACCTTGTTCTGAAAATCGAAACCGGAGACCTGCTCTTCCCAGGAAGAGCTTTCTTTCGCATGGAGTGCCGTGCCGATGAAAAGCGCAAGAAGAAAAATTCGTTTAAGCATCTTTATCCAGCGGATTCTTGACCTCGTGCGAGGTGATAAAACTCGAAATTCCGAGATCGATAATCATCTGCAGGTATTTCTGTCGGAGATAGCGGTTGACGCTTGCCGCCGTATCCATCTTGAGAACGGTTCGCGCGGTCGCCTTGACGTCTTCGTAATTCACGGATCGAATGATTTTCTTGCATTCCATAATGCTCCATGGCGTCATGGAAAGTTCGTCAACGCCCAGGCCGACAAGGACAAGAGTCGATAGCGGATCCGAGCTCATTTCGCCACAGACGCATACGGGAATTCCCTCGTGATGTGCAGCCCGGACAGTCCGGTCTATCATGTTGAGAACCGCGGGGTGGTGAGGTTCGAACAGGTTCGCGATGAGTTCGTTTGTACGGTCAACGGCGAGCGTAAACTGGATGAGATCGTTTGTACCGATGCTGAAAAAGTCGACTTCCTTGGCGAGAACATCGACCATCATGACTGCGGCGGGAACTTCGATCATGCAACCGAGCTTTACTTCCGGCAGGGTGTAGCCTTCGTTGAGAAGCTTGGTCCGGCATTCCTGGTAAAGCTTTTTCGCCTCGCGCAGTTCGTTTACGCTGCTTATCATGGGGAACATGATGCGCAAGTGTCCTGACCGGCTGGCGAGAAGAAGGGCGCGCAACTGTTCCTTGAAAAGGTCCTTGCGGGAAAGACACACGCGGATGGAACGCCATCCCATGAACGGGTTCGCCTCGTCCGTTGCGGAAATGTCCGACACGAGCTTGTCGCCGCCTGCATCGAGCGTCCTGATGACGACCGGGTACGGATCTAGCCGTTTTAAAATGTGCGCATAGGCCGCCGCCTGTTCTTCGCAGGTAGGCGTTCCCTTTCGAAAGAACAGAAATTCCGAACGGTAGAGACCGATTCCCGTCGCGCCAAAGTCGAGAACGGATTCCGATTCGATGGGAAGCTCGATATTTGCCTGGAGCGTGATGTACTTGCCGTCGAGCGTCATCGGCTCGAGCTGCCGCATCGTGAAAAGCTCCTGCTTCTGCTTGTTGTAAACGGCGAGCTTTTCCTTGAAGCGGTTCAGGTCATCTTCGTTTGGATTGATGATGACCATGCCGCCCGTACCGTCGATGAAGAGCGAATCGTCTTCTTCGATGAGCAGGGAAATGTTTCGCAGACCGGAAACGGCCGGGAGCTGCATCGCCCGGGCGAGAATCGAAATGTGGCTTGTCCGTCCGCCGATATCCGTGGCGAAGCCGAGAACTTCTTCCTTTTCGATGGACATCAGCATGCCCGGAGTGAGTTCATGCGAGATGATGATCGCGGGGCCCGAAGATTTTCTTTCGGCGCGCTTGGGCGCTGTTTCTTCGAGCGCGGAAAGCAGCCGGTTGTAAAGTTCCTTCAAGTCCGAGGAGCGTTCTCGCATGATTTCGCTCTTGCTGTTCTCGAACTGCGTAATCAGGGCGGAAAGCGTGCTGTGAACCGCCCAGCGCGCGTTGTGGGCTTCCTTGCGAATGCTCGAAACGATAGGCGCGAGCAACATGGCGTCCTTGAGCATCATCAGATGGGAATCGAAGATCCGGCTTTCGCTTTCCCCGAGACGTTCCGTCGTCACTTTTTTCAGTTCCTCGATTTCTTTCGAGGTCGTTTCGACCGCCTTGACAAACCGTTCCTCTTCGGCGGCGAGGGCGCTTTCCGGAAGCGCGGAAGAATCCAGGGAAAACTTCCTGCTCTCGATTTTTCGAACATGTCCGTAGGCGTAACCGGGAGACGCGGCCACTCCGACAAGGACGGTGCGGATTTTCTGTTTCTCAGCCGTTTTGGTCTTCATAGAAATTTTCGCGGAAAAGTTGTTCGAGCTGGTCGAGAACCTGTTCTTCGTCTTCGCCGCTTGCGATGAACCTTACGGTGGAACCCGGCGTTATGGCGAGCATCATCACGTTGAGAATGCTCTTCGCGTTTACCTTGGTTCCTTCGTATTCCAAGGTGATGTCGCTTTTGGATTTCCCGGTGATATCGACAATCATTCCCGCCGGGCGCGCGTGTACGCCGAGCTTGTTTGTGACAACGATTTCTCTGCTATGCATAGATTTTACCCGATAAGGCTAGAAGAGGTCCAGATTGACGTCGAGACCGTCCTGGAGGATGATTTTGAAAAGACTGTCTGCGGAGTGTAGCGTCTTGACCAAGTCGTCGTGAAGCGTGCGGTCGTTCAGAAGGATTCCCGCCGTGTTGTCCCTTGCCTGCAATTTCCCGGTGATGCCCGCTAGCCGATCGGTAACGGAATCCAGCTTCCCGAGAACGTTTCCCGCGTCCTTCATGAGGCCGCTCGCGTCCGACAGAAGCTCTCCGATGGGGGCGGACGTCGTATCGAGCAACGTGTTTACCTTGGTGGTTGCCGAGTTGAGGTTGTCCAGGCTCTTTCTAATTTGCGGATCCGCATCGGCGAGCATTCTCGAAAGCCTGTCTTCCAGACTTTCCGCCTTGTCCATCATCGTCTTGAACTGCTTTCGAAATTCGGGGTTTGCGATGGTGGAGTCCATTGCCTGGTGGACAGAGGTGATGAGGATCTTTGTCGAATCGATGATTTCGCCGGCAAGACCCAGGGCTTCCGCGATTCCCGCGTCGAACTGTCCGTCGATCGTGTCGCCCGGAGCGTAATGCTCCGAGGAATCGTGCAGGATGATTCCGATTTGCCGCTCTCCCATGATGCCGATGTTCTGCACCCGGATTTCGGAGCCGACGGGAATTTTCACGTCGTTTCGGATTCGGACGATGACCAATACGCGGTTTCCCGACAGGTAGATGCTTTCGACCTTTCCAAGCTTGACGCCATTGATTTTTACCGGATCGTCGAGCGTCAAGGTGCTCACTTGCGGAAAGCGCAGACAGTAAGTGTCGAAGACTTCGCGCGGATCCTTGTCGTTCAGGAAGAACAGCCCGAAAATCAGGATGATGAGGGACAGGAGGACAACTAGTCCGACGGCGAGATATAAACTGGTATTCTTTTTCATCGCAAAAGTCAATTTAGTTTATTCGTCAATGCGCTTGACGGAACTCGAAGCGCTTTCGTCGTTTAAGTGCCGTTTGAGCCAGTCGAGGAGAAGCTCGTCTCGCTCTTCCGGGGGAAGGGTGTACGTTTCCCGTCCTTTTTGCCTCATGAAATGGTCTAGGTAGCACATCAGAACGCCCCCGGCCACGGAGACGTTCATGGACTCCGTAATCCCGTATTGGGGAAGCTTGAACTCCGCGTCCGCTGCGGCAAGCGTATCGGGATGGTTCCCCGTGAATTCGCTGCCGAGATAGAATGCCGTCGGTCTTGAAAGGTCCAAATCCAGAACGGAATTTTCCGTGTTGGTGCTCGCTACCGCGATTCGGTAGCCTTTTTTTCGAAGATGTTCCAGACAGGCCTTGCGCTTTTTGTGCAGGTAGATGTCCATCCATTTGATGGATCCTTTTAAAATGGACTTGTTTATTCTGTACGGGTTCACCTCTTCGATGACGTGGACATCTTCAAGCCCAAAGACTTCCGCCGTCCGGATGACCGCGGAAATGTTGTGCGGGTCAAAAAGATCTTCGAGGACCATGCAGAAATGCCGTGTGCGATTTTGTACAACCTTGAACAGAAGGTCGCGACGATGCTCGGTGATTCGCGGCAAGAGCTCTTCGATTTTCGCCTGCATTTCCGGAGAGGAGTAGTTGTAGTTTGACATGGGACCTTCTATTTTCCAGGTTTTGTCTGTTTGAATATCATCGGGGTTTCCGTGACGAAAACGGGCTTTTGCCGTTGCGCGTCCTTTCGCTTTTCGACGGCGTCGCCGACTGTCCATTTGAGCTTTCCCGCGGCGACTTTGCGGAATTCGGCAAGCTCTTTCGCAAAGCGTGGACTCTTGAGAACGGATGACGTATCGACCGGTGCGTGGTTTCCCGAAACGTAGCTTTCGGAAGATTCCGAAATGTTCTTGATGATTTCCGCAATCTTGGAGTTGACCACGTCGCGGAAAAATCCCATCTTCATAATGGAATGGAGAACGGCGTTTGCCGGAAAGACGATGGCCTTGAACCGGTAGCTTGTCTGTCCTTTTGCCGGATCCGGGTGCATGTCCAGGATGGCGACCGCTATTCCGTGCAGATTCCACTTGAGAATCTTGCAGCGTCCGCTCCCATAGAAAACGTTGTGAAAGCCTTTTTCCGTTCCCGCGCTGTCCTGGAGCACCCAGTAGAAGTCCCCGAAAAGATTTTTCCCGTTGTTGCCGCTGAAAAGCCTCTGGTTCGAGGAATTGTAGTGAATCGTATATTCGGTTCCCTGGAAGAGATTGACAAGAACTGTCGTAAACGGAAAATGGTCAAAGAGGTAGCTCATCATGTCGCCGCTCACGGGAAGCTTTCCCTCGGTCTCGTAGATAACCCGGTAGCGGTTTCCGAGATGTCCAAAGATTTCGAAGGTGACGGGGCTTTGCAAATCGATTCCTCGTCGTTTCAGGTCTTCGAAAGGCGCGCAGAAATTTCTGTCGTATTCGATATCCTTGACGGGGGAGAGTTCTTCTTCGGAACACTGCGGAAGGACGAATCCGAGACACTCCCTTGTCGCGGCGCAGGCATTGTGCCGAAGCGCTTCCCTTGTCTCTGCGGCGCTTGCGATGGAGAAAATGGCAAAAAGGAGGAATAGAAAAAATTTCAATCGAGGCTCACTTTCTGAAATCGAGACTGTCGAGAGGAACGACGGTGACGTTTCCCAGGGCCTTCAGCCTGTCGGCGGGACCGACGATGGAAACGGTCATCCTTTCCGGAGCGAAATACTTCGCAATCATCTGCTTCACCTGCTCCGCGGTCACCTTGTTGATTTCGTTCACGTAATCGATGTAGTGAGAATCCTTCTTGCCTAGAAGTTCCCCCTTGGCGAAAAGAACCGTCGTGCTTGCCGGAGAATCGAAAAGGCTTGGAAGACTTTCGACTAGCGTTTTCTTTGCCTGTTCGAGTTCCGCTTCGGTAGGACCTTCCTTGGCGAGCCTTAGCGTTTCTTCCTTGACAAGACGGAGCGCTTCGCTTGCGCTTTCGACCTTTGTCTGCAGAGCGATTGTCACGAGTCCCGTGTCGCGGTAGTCGTTATCGACCGTGCTGTAGATGCTGTAGGCAAGTCCGTTGTCCGACCGCACGCGAGACATCAGTCTCGACGAGAACGATCCGCCGCCGAGGATAAAGCTCGAAACCGCGGTCGGGTAATAATCCGGGTGAGGGCGTTTGACAAAAGGCGCGCTCATGGAAATGTTCGCCTGGGAAATCTCCCTATCGACCAGATAGATTCCGGGCTTGTTCCGAAGCCGGAGCGGCGGAATCTCCGTATTCGACTTTGCGTCAGTGGGCCATGTACGGAAATATTCTCGAAGTGCGGTTGCCATGGAATCCCGATCAAAGTCCCCGGCGATTGCGAAGACTATCCTTCCGGAGTGGAAGCGGTCCTTGGCGATTTTCAGCAGGTCGTTCCGCGAAACTTTTCGAAACTCGTTGGCTGTCGCGGTCCAGAGGCGCGGATTCGGCTCGTAGTTGGCGAATCTGTCCAATGCGGCGAGAATCCCCGATGGCGTGTCGAAGCGGTGCTCGTAGGCCTTTGCCGCGTTCGCCTTTTGGATTTCGAGCGTCTTGTCGTCAAATGCCGGCGAAAGAAAGACTTCCTTGGCGAGCGAAAGAAGTTCCGGGAAATCCTTTGCCATGCATTCGATGCCGATGACGCTCTGGAATGTTCCGACTGCGCCCGCGAGAGACGCCGCGATGAATTCGAGCGAATCGTCTAGGGCTTGCGGAGAAAGCTTCGTGGAACCTCCGCGACGGAACATCGAAGACAGGAGCTCGTAGGCCGCTTCGTTCGAAACGCTGTCCGTGACGAAGTTGTCCTTGAAAAAGACATGGAAGTGAACGAGGGGGAGCGTTCTGTCTTCCTGGATGTAGCCCGTGACGCTGTCGGCGAATTTTACCCGGAAATCCGCCGGGAACGGTGCCGTGTAGCTGAACTCGGGATAGACAATGTCCTTGTAGGAACCTGGGGCTTGCGGCTTGTTTTCCGCGGGATTTTCGACTGCCGGCGTTTTTTTTGGCCGGGAAGCTTCCTGTGTCCTGGAAGTTCCCGAACAGGCGATGAGCGAACAGGCGAAGATGGCGAAAAAAAGAATCCTGGAAATCATAGGCTGTCATCTCCCTTGAGCAATCTGCCGACGGTTGCGTTCCGGTGCCGGAATATTCTTTTTGCCGCGTCCTGGACTTTTTCCGGCGTAACGGTTTCGAGCTTTTTTGGCCAGTCCAGAAGAATGCGGTAGTCGCCGAACATTTCGTACCAGGCGAGCTGCGTCGCGACGTTTTCCATGTCCTGAAAGCTTTCGACGAGTGTCATCGTTGCGCGGTTTTTCACTTTTTGCAGCTCGCGTTCGGACACGGGTTCCGTTTTCAGGCGTTCCAGTTCTTCCCAGACGAGAGCTTCGACGGAATCCGGATTCGCATCCGGCTTGAGCGAAACGTAAATCGAGAATTCCGAAACGTATTTGTTTACGCTGTTGCCCGATCGCGTCGCGGTGGCGACGCCCTTTTCTTCGACAAGCTTCCTGTAGAGCCTGCCCGAGCGCCCGTTGAGAACGCCTTCGACCACGTCGAGCGCATAGAGCGTTTCGTCGCCGATTTCCGGGGTCTTGAACGCGATGTCGATTCGGTTGGGGGCGTCGGGTCGGTAAACGGTGAGCCGCTTTTCCCCGACCTGTTCCGGATCGCGAACCGTGATGGGGGAGAATGACTCTCCGGGCGGAATGTCTTCAAAATATTTCTTGACTAGCTTCATCGTCTGGAGCGTATCGAGATCCCCGGCGAGAACGAGAATCGCGTTGCGCGGCTTGTAATACTTTCGGTAATGCTCCGCGGCCTGTTCGCGGGTCAGGTTCATAATGTCCGATGGCCAGCCGATGGTCGGAATCCGATAGGGAAACGCTTCGAACTCCATGCCGTTCAGCGTTTCGAAGTAGCGGCCCGTCGGCCTGTCGTCGTAGCGCATCCGCCGTTCCTCGCGGACAACGTCTCGCTCGGAATAGAATTCCCGAAGAATGGCGTTCTGCATCCTGTCCGCTTCGAGATAGAGAAAAAGCTCGATCCGGTTTTTCGGAAGCGTGACGATGTAGGCGGTCATCAAGTCCGTGGTGAAAGCGTTCAGCCCCGTTCCACCGGCTTGCTGGTATGCGCTCCAGAGTTCCTCCTTCACCAGGAATTGCCGCTGGATTTCGACCAGAGAATCGTATTCGGCGCGGAACTTTTTCGCTTTCGCGGAATCCTTTTTCAGGAGAGCTTCGCGGGCGAGGCGCATCACGGAATCCTCTTTTGCCATCAGCACGGAATCCTTTGCGAAGTCCGTCACGCCGACCGTTCTCGTTCCCTTGAAAAGTTCGTGTTCGAGCAGGTGCGCGAGCCCGGATTTTCCGGGAACCTCGTTCACGGAGCCCGTCACGTAGAACAGTCGGCAGCTGACTGTCGGCGCCTGGTGGTTGGGATAGAGCAAGACGGTGAGACCGTTGTCGAGGACTTCCCGGTGAATCGGAAAATCGACAGCGAAAAGCGCCGATTGCATGGACAGGAGAATCCCGAAGAGAATCTTTCGCATGGAACCTCGGAAAAGTTTTAGACAAAGAGCATCGTGTTCAGTTTGGAACGGTATTCCCAGGTGAGCGGATCCTTGGGACCTAGCGCATGGAACAGGACGAGCATCGATTTTCTTGCCGCTCCGTCGCGAAATTCGGGGCTTGTCATCGCCAGCTGGAAAAATCCCTCGAGTGCCGCGCGATAGTCTTTTCGGGAGGCATCCCTGCAGGCTTTTCGGAACGCGCTTGCGTCGCCTTCGACAGTGTCCGTTCTTGCCGCTTCGACCAAAAGATCCATCAGCTCGACGAGCGACTTGGCGTTTGCGGATTCCACACTGTTTTCCGGAATTTCCCGAAGGATTTCCTTGGCCCTTTCGGCATTGTCAAGGCCCAGTTCGCATTTCGCGAGCAGAATCTTGAAATGGTCGTCGGATTTTCTTTCGAGTTCCGCTTCGATCGCCGCCTTGGCTTCCTTGAAGTTTCCGCTTGCGACCGATTCCTCGATTGCCATTTTTTGACGTTCCTCTTTCGAAACGAAAAAAGGCGAAAGCCGTTTCGCGAGCTCCTCTTCCGAAAGGGTCCCCTGGATGGCGTCTGCCATTTCTCCCTTGGAAAGAACGACGACGAACGGAAGCGACTGAATCCGAAACGTCTGGACGAAAGCCATGTTGTCCGGCGTGTCCAGGTCTATTTCGCCAAGCGTAAAGTCCAGATCCGCGGAGAGCTTTTCCAGCGTTGCGTTGTAACCGGCGCATTCCGGCATTTGGGACGAAGCGAAAGTGAGAACGACCGGCCGGGTTTCCGCTTCTTGCATCACCTCGGTCTGAAAATTTTGTACTGTAACGGAGATTACTTTTGCCATGGTTCAAAATTTACTATTTTCAGGGAACGATGAACAGCTCTTGCCCTTTTTGCAAATCCGAAACGAAACAGGTCGAACTTTCCCGGCTTGACTTGCGAATCTGCCCGCATTGCCTTGCCACGTTCTTTCCGAGCGACAAGACGATGGCGTTTCGTCGCGAAGTCTTTGACAAGACGCGGAAACTATGGCTCGAGATTCTGGAAAAACGGCGAAAAGACTGGATGGATCCCGATGAATCCACTTGTTGCATCGATCACGGAGAAAGGCTCGTTTCCGGAAACTTGCCCGATTACGGCTTTCCGGGTAAGGTGGCGACGTGCTGCAACATGTTCCAATTGCCCGCTTCGACGATGGCGAAAGTTCTGCATCGGATGTCGGGCTCTTCCTCGGACGATGCGCTCGTCTCTTCCCGAAAAAAGCATCATTTCGCCTTTATCGTCCTGCTCTCGAAACTCGTGGACCGAATTTTCGGTTCCGGGGACGTCGAGGACGATTCGTTCGAGGCGATTCAGTACAACCTAAAGTTCAAGGATATTCTCGAAAACCGTTCGGAGACAGAATGGCAAAACGCATCGCAATCCTGAGCGTCGCTGTCGTATGCATCTTCATTGCCTACGTGTTTGTTCCCAAGCGAGAGTTTTTCATATCGGTCTTCCCGTTGCGTGCAAACGAAAACGTATTGGTCTATGACGATGTCGCGGACGGCGGAAATTCGGTTTCGAGGATGACCGTTTCGGATTCTTCGCTGGATTTCGAGTGTACCCTCGGCGCGGACGTGTCCAAGAAGGCGTGGTGCGGAATCATCTGGACCTTTACGGGGAATTCGTCGGAAAGAAAATGGCGCTATGAAAACTGGAGTCTCGTGGATTCCGTCCTGCTGCGCGTGTATTCGGAAACGGCAAGCGAGATTGTCGTCAAGGTCTGGACGTTCGACCCCGATGTGACCAACAGGGATTCGCTTCACACGTTCCGCCAGATGCTCAAGGAAGTTCCGTTGAAAAAAGGCGACAATCGGATAGCGATAGCCTTCGATGAATTTTACGTTCCCGATTTCTGGTTTATTCAGACGGGGGCAGACAGGGATCTCGCCCAGCGTCACAAGGAGCATGTCGCGCGTCTTGAAATTACGCCGGGCTGGAAAGCGAAACGCGGCGTTCCGATGAAGTTTCGAATCCAGTCCATATCCGCGAAGGGAACGGGAACGATCGAACTCGCCGCCTTTCTCTTCGTCAGCGTTCTGATAGTCGTCGTCGCGCTTGGCTTCATCAAGAAGAAAAGATGAAAAAGTTCTTCTGGTGCCGGACATTTCTCTATTTGGCCTGCCTTGCCGTTCTCGTTGCCGTCTATGGGCTGTTTCATCGAAAGTCTCTTGTCCTGTGGCCCGGAGAGAGCGTTTTTCCCCGGATCTATACGGATGTTCGGGAAGGGGGCTCTTCGACCGCCGACTTCTTCGACTCCGACAGCGCCGTAGCGATTTCCGCCGTGTTGAGTTCCGGCCTGTATCATCCCCACGCGGGGATAGAGTTTCCTCTTTTGACCGGCGTGGAAAGCCTTTCGCTTGCCGGCGTGGACTTTTCGGGCATGGATTCCGTCGCCATCACGTTTCGCGCAAGTTCCGACATCGCGCTTGTCCTCTTTACTCGGGATCCTTCGGTTTCCCGGCCAGGCGACATATCGAGTCTTCGCCCGCTTCGCATGGATATCTCCGCAAATCGGTTCTATACGGAAAAACGCTTGCCGCTTTCGCTTTTGAGGCCTAGCGAACTTTGGATAGACATGCACGGGCTCGAGCAGGATGGAAACCTTTTCATCGACAAGGTCGTGCTGGTTTCGGTCGAGACGGGAAAAGGCGCGCTTCTCGGACTTCCGATGGAAATCGAAATCAGAAATCTGGAATTTTTTGGCACGAACCGGGTACTCGCCGTGATTTGTCTAAGTATATTGATTCTGGTAACGATTCTCTACATTCGGAGCATGGTGAAGCATGGAAAAAAAATCGCAAATCCGGAAAATCCCCGGCGAATCGCTTGCGAGCGTTAAGCTGGTTCTCAAGTATGTTTCCATTGTACTTCTCTGTGTCTGTGGAATCGCCCTGCTCTATTACTTGCGCGGAGTACTCTCCCCCTTTGTCGGCGCCTTTCTCATCGCCTACATCGTGAATCCGGTTGTCGATGCCATCGAGGAACGTTTCCGGATTGTGCTCCGCCACGGGAAGTTTCGAAAGCTTCCCAAAAGTCTTGCGCGGGTCGCCGCGACGGTCATTACGCTTGTGATGATGGTGTCTGCGATTACGCTCGTGTGCCTGATCTTCATTCCCCAGATAAGCGCGGAGTTTAGCCGATTCGGGACGCTGGTCAAGAATTTTATGGCGGATAGCGCCTGGATCCAGAAATTTCTCGCGTTGATTCCTTCGGACTGGCGCGGTGAACTGGAGCGCTTCGCCGCCGGTTCGCAATTCCTCGAATCCTTGCAGGATATCAGTTTCTGGGAAACGGCGCAGTCGATGGTTGCAAAGCTCCTTCCCGGAGCGATGGGCGTCCTTTCGGGGACCGCGTCGGTTGTCCTTACGCTGGTCAGCATCGTCTTCATCGCGATGTACACGACGTTTCTGATGCTCGACATGCCGAAGATTTCCCGAAAGCTCCGAATTCTCGTTCCGCTGGATTCCGTCGAAAAGCCGGATCTTCTCCGCAAGACGAATCTCCTGATGAAGTCCTACTTTCGCTCCCAGAGCCTTGTCGCCTTTCTCGTGGGCGTTCTCTATGCGATAGCCTTTGGCGTCATCGGGTTTCCGATGGGAATCGTTTTCGGGCTTTTTATCGGACTTCTGAACATGGTTCCCTACCTGCAGGTGGCGAGCATGCCCATCGCTTTCTTTCTCGGCATCATCTATTCCTTTGACACGGGGCTTCCTTTCTGGGAAGTCGTCCTGATCATCGCGGGAATCTATCTAGTCATCCAGATTATCGAAGACATGTTCATCATCCCGAAAATCGTCGGAACGGAGATGAACTTGCCGCCGGTTCTCATCCTCCTTTCGATTTCCGTCTGGGGAAAGCTCCTCGGGTTTATCGGTCTTGTCTGCGCGATTCCCTTTACGTGCATTGTCATCGCCATCTTCCAGGAATACGTGGAACATCGCCTCTTTCCTCGCCGTCGCAAGGAACTCCCGCCCCCGAAATCGTGAGAATCCCCACAGAATAAGGACTTGAATGATTTTTTTTGAGGAAAACACTTGTTTTATGCCGAAAAAAAGGTATAATAATATCATTGAATCAAAAATTCACCTTAGGAGAAACAATCCATGAACAAGCAAGAACTCATTGAATTCGTCCAGAAGGCCGCAGGCATCGAAACGAAAGTCGCCGCCACCGCTGCCGTGAACGCTGTCCTCGACGGCATCACCGAAGGCATCAAGAAGGGCGGTCCGGTACAGCTCATCGGCTTTGGAACGTTCAGTGTCAAGGAACGCGCCGCTCGCCAGGGCAGAAACCCGCTCACCGGCGAAAAGATCAAGATCAAGGCGACGAAGGTTGTTTCGTTCAAGGTCGGTTCCGAGCTCAAGGCGACCGCGAAGAAGTCCAAGGCCGCCAAGAAGTAATTCGCTTTTCGCGAAAGAAAAAGTCCCGCCGTTCGGTGGGACTTTTGCGTTTTTGTCGCGTTCGTTTTGAAGCTTCGGCGGTCTGTGGAAACAAAAAGCGCTTCTTTGACGAAAAGACTGGGATTTGCCCGAAAAAAAATCTATAATGAAAATATGAAAAAGAAATTCTGTCTTGTCTTGACTTTTGGACTTGTCGCGCTTGCGATGTCGCTTTCCGCCTGTTCCAGCTCGGGTTCGAGCAGCTCTGGCGCAACCACCGACGAGTGTACGGAAAATCCCTCCTCCCCAAATTGCACGACGGACGAGAGCGAAGCGGAATAGGCGATGATCGAATGCGAAGCGTATCTGCGGCGAATCTTTGGCGAGCATTTTCGGACGTCTCCTGTCGAGACTCTGGAAATGCGACTTTCCTGCCAAAAGATCCTCCATCGGCTGAACGCCTCTTCGCCAGAAGATTTCGAACTTCGAGAGGAATGCTTCCGGGATCTGTTCGGGGGCTGGGACGCTTCGGTGCATATCGAACCGCCGTTCTTTTGCGACGCGGGAAAGAACATCTTTATCGGTGCGGGAACGTTTATCAATTACGGCTGTACGATTCTCGACGCGGCGAAGGTTTCGGTCGGCAAGCGTTGCTGGATAGCTCCGAATGTGCAAATCTACGCGGCGACGCATCCTGTCGATGCCGCGGAACGCCGAAAGGCATGCCTTGCGAAACCCGTTTCTATCGGGGACGACGTCTGGCTGGGAGGCTCGGTCGTCGTCTGCCCGGGAGTTTCTATCGGGGATAGGTCCGTTATCGGAGCGGGAAGCGTGGTTACCCGGGACATTCCCCCGGACAGCGTAGCCTTTGGAAATCCGTGCCGTATCCACAGGACGCTCCCGTCTTCTCGTTTGGAATAAGGATGCGCAACTTTTGTATATTGTCAAGGATTGGTTTTGACCCTCAGACAGGGGGCGTGATTCCCCCATTGGAAAATCTATGAAAAAGAAAATACTCTTCCAGGATACGTCCTTTCGCGACGGTTTCCAGTCCATTTTTGGAGCCCGCGTCTTTACAAAAGACTTCATGCCCGCGGTCGAAGCGGCGGCCGCTGCCGGCATTACCCATTTCGAAGCGGGTGGCGGAGCCCGTTTCCAGGCGCTATACCAGAACTGCGGCGAAGACGCCTTTGACATGATGGATTCGTTCCGCAAGGCGGTAGGTCCGAAGGCGCGCCTGCAGACGCTCGCTCGCGGTATCAACGTGGTGGCGCTCGCTCCGCAGCCTTACGACATGATCGACCTCCATGCGAAAATGTTCAAGAAGCACGGAATGACCCGAATCCGGAACTTTGACGCGCTGAACGACGTGAACAACCTGATTTATTCCGGCCAGTGCATCACGAACGCCGGTCTCGAACACGAAGTTGTCGTGACGATGATGGAACTTCCGCTCGGCTGCAAGGGTGCGCACGATCCGGACTTTTACGAAAAGGTTCTGAAAAGCATTCTCGACGCAGGTGTCCCGTTCGCCTCGGTTTGCTTCAAGGACGCTTCGGGTACCGCAAACCCGATGAAGGTCTATGAAACGTTCAAGCGCGCCCGCAAGCTTCTCGGCGACAAGGTGGAACTCCGCATCCATTCTCACGAAACGTGCGGCACGGGACTTCGTCAGTATCTGGCCGCTATCGATGGCGGCGCGGACGGTGTGGATCTCGCTCGCAAGCCTCTTTCCGGCGGAACATCCCAGCCCGATCTTTTCAGCATGTATCACGCTCTCAAGGGAACCGACTTCGCGCTTGCTCTGGGCGAAGACGGCATTGTCGATGACAATTCGATTCCAAGGCTCATGGAAGCGAACAATGTCGCTGTCGAATGCCTCAAGGATTACAACTTCCCGCCGGAATCCCGCCAGATTTCTTCGGACGTGATTTTCTCCCCGATGCCGGGTGGCGCTCTCACGGCGAATACGCTGATGATGCGCGAAACGAAGACTTTCCACTTGTATCCGCAGGTCATTGCGAACATGAGCGAATGCGTTCGCCGCGGTGGCTTTGCCTCTTCCGTAACGCCGGTTTCCCAGTATTACTTCCAGCAGGCATACGTCAATACGGTAAACAAGAGCAAGGGTCTCGATACGTGGCACAAGATTACCGAGGGCTACGGCAACATGATTCTCGGCTACCTGGGAAAGACACCGTGCGAACCGGACGCGGAACTGGTGAAAATCGCCGCCGAGCAAATGGGCAAGAAGCCTTTCGCCGAAGTGCATCCGGGAGTCAAGTGCGCCGCGGAAATCCTCGAACCGGGCATTCCGCTCGCCAAAAAGCTCCTGGAAGAAAACGGTCTCCCGGTGAACGACGAGAACATCTTCATTACGGGATGCCTCCAGACCAAGGGCGGCAACAAGGGAATCGACTTCCTCAAGGGCAACCGTCATATCGGCGTTCCCAAGAAGGATCCGAATGCCGCTCCCGCTGCCACAAAGTCGGCTCCCGCAGCAATCAATACGAACGGCATGAAGGTGCAGGCGACGAATACGTATCGCGTTGCGCTGAACGGTCAAAGCTGGGACGTACAGGTCAGCACGCTCAAGTAGTCCTTGCCGTAATTTCGATTTTCGGAAATCCCGCCTCCTGTGGCGGGATTTTTTTTGCAAGCGGTATCGGCGAAAATCGCCTCTGGATGGATTTAGAATCGCTCTCCGCTTACTAAAATTGTATTTTTACAGGCATGAAATCCAGAATGTTTCCTGTTCGATTCTTTTTCCGCTCTTTTCTTGTCGCGGGCCTTGCGGCAAGCGTTTCCTTCGCGGCCTCGGCCAAATCCGAAAAGAAGGCTCCCGGCGATTTCTACGAAGAGCTTTCGCGCTTGAACAAGGTCCTTTCGGAAGTCAACCTGAAATATGTCGAGGACGTCGATCCGGCGGAACTTTCCGAGGCGGCTATCCAGGGAATGCGGGGAATTCTGGACCCGCATACGGCAGTCTTTGCGCCAAAGGATTACGAGGACCTGAAGGTTTCCACGGAAGGCGAGTTCGGCGGCGTGGGGATTACGATTAGCCTCCGCGACAACATCCTGACGGTGATTTCTCCTCTTGCGGGGACTCCGGCGTTCAACCTGGGCATTCGCGCGGGTGACCGCATCATGAAAATCGATGGAAAGGATACCCATGGACTCACCCTTGACGAAGCGGTCGGAAAACTGCGGGGCAAGGTGGGAACCGACGTGACGATAAGCATTGCGCGTACCGGAGTGAGCGAGCTGATGGACTTTACGATCACTCGCGCGAAAATCGTAGTCCATGCGGTTCCCTACAGCGGCATGGTGACAAGCGACATCGGCTATATCAAGCTTTCCTCGTTTTCTCTCAAGACGCGCGAAGAAGTGGTGAACGCCATTCACAAGCTTCAAAAGCAGGGGATGAAAAAAATCATTCTCGACTTGCGCTACAATCCGGGCGGCTTGCTGAACCAGGCGGTGGAAATCGGCGAGCTTTTCTTGAAAAAAGGCGACGTAATCGTGAGTACGCGCGGGCGTACGCAGCAGACGGAAAGCCGTGCCCGCAAGGACGGTATCGTGCCGAAGGACGTTCCGCTGGTCGTTCTGGTGAACCAAGGGTCCGCTAGTGCCGCGGAAATCGTCTCGGGGGCGATTCAGGACTGGGACCGCGGACTCATCATCGGCAAGACTTCTTTTGGAAAGGGATCCGTCCAGACGATTTTCCCCTTGGACAACCAGGGATACGCGTTGAAGCTGACGACCGCTTTCTACTACCTGCCGTTTGGCCGCTGCATCAACAAGCCGGAAAACGGGATCAAGGGGTTGAAAATCCGCGAGGCGGAGGCTTACGAGGATGAAGAATCGGAAACGGCGGAGGCGGATTCGCTTGCCGCGAAGAAGGACACGGTCGCGGTCGATACGTTCGTGACGAATGCCGGTCGCAAGATGTTCGGCGGAGGCGGCATCACGCCAGACGTGGATATTGAACTCGACCCGATTCCCTGGGTCGTCCAGGTACAGGAACGCATGGCGATGTACTTCAAGTTCGCCGTAAAGATTCGCCCGTCTCTTGAAAAGCAGGGCGCAAAAATCGACGTGGATTGGCAAGTGCCGGATTCCCTGTTCGACGCGTTCAAGGATTTCTGCCTCAAGGACACGAACTTTACGAAAATCAAGAGCAATTCGATTGCGACTCTCGAAATTCTGGAAAAGGGACTGATCCGCGAACAGAACTTTATGGGAGATTCCTCCAAGACCCTTTCGGACTCGGCGTTGAATTTCCAGGTAAACGCTCTCCGCGGCGCACTCGAAAACGATCGCGCCAGGCAATTCGACGCGAACCGCGAGTATATCATGTCCGGGATCAAGCGCGAACTGTTGACCGCGGTGCAGGGAGATTCCGCGAGCACGGCGTTCATGCTCCGGAGCGATGCGCAGGTGAAGGAAGCGATTCGGTACCTTTCCGACATGGAGCTTTACAAAAAGGCGATCAGCGCTCCGTCCAAGGCGCAGAAAAAGCCCGCGAAAAAGAAAAGCAAGTAATCCATGTTTGCCGTAATGGACATCGCCGCGACAAGCCTCGGACACTATGTCCGCAGGTTCCTGGGTGTTGTCCAGGGATATTTTGTCTTCATGTGGGAACTCGGGAAAAGCGTTCCGAGCTCTTTCAAGAATTTTCACACGATTGTCGAGCAGATGTATGTGACGGGCGTGACTAGCATTCCCGTCGTGTTTGCGGCAAGCCTTGCGACGGGTGCCATCATGGCGTGGCAGCTCGCCTACCAGTTCGGGGACATGATTCCCCTGGTCTTTGTCGGCATGGCGGTTGGAAAATCCGTCATGGTCGAGCTTTGCCCCATCCTCACGGCAATGGTTCTTGCCGGTCGCGTCGGAGCGTCGATGTGTTCGGAACTCGGTACGATGGCCGTAACGGAACAGCTGGACGCTTACAGCGTCCTGGGGCTGAACCCCTACCGTTTTCTGCTTGCTCCCCGTCTGATTGCGACGGTCGTCATGCTTCCGCTTCTCACTATCATCAGTATCTTCATCGGAATCCTGGGCGGCTATGCGACCGCTGCGCTTTACAAGGAAGTTTCGTTTCATACGTTCTTTTACGGAGTTCGAATGTTTTACGAGGACTGGGATTTCGCTGTCGGTCTCATCAAGGCGGCGCTATACGGTTACTTTATCGCGAGCTACGCCTGCTTTTTCGGCTACAATACGCATAGCGGGGCCGAGGGCGTCGGAAAAAGCACCAAGGCGACCGTTGTCGCCGGGATGACTAGCATTCTCATCGGCGGATTTGTCCTTTCGAAGCTTCTTCTCGTATGACTTTTGACGAAAACAATCCGAAATACCACGGACATTCGGGGCTTGTCCATGCGGGAGTCGTACTTTCCAGGGTGCTGTCCCGGGGGTCTCTCGGCGAAAAAGGCGACTGGTTCCGCCTGCAGGAAAATTTCGAAAAACTGTTTGGAACGCTTTTGGCTTCGCACCTGAAACTCGTCGATTTTCAAGACTCCGTCCTGGTTCTAAAAGCGTCGAATTCCGTGTGGAAGTCGGAGACCCTGTACCAGAAAAAAGCTATTATTGGTCTGTGCAACGGGCTTCTCGGCGCATCGCGCGTCAGGGATATCCGCTTTATCTAATTTTGAAATCCGAGGTTTTCATGGCTGAAGAATACAGTGGTTCAAACATTACCGTGCTCGAGGGGCTCGAAGCCGTTCGCGTTCGTCCGGCAATGTATATCGGCTCGACCGATTCTGTCGGTCTTCATCAGCTTGTGTGGGAAGTTGTCGATAACTCGGTCGATGAAGCTCTTGCCGGATTCTGCACGCATATCGAGGTGACCATTCTCCCGGGTAACGGCATTCGGGTCGTGGATAACGGTCGAGGCATTCCGACGGACATTCATCCCAAGGAGCACATCGGGACAATTCAGGTCGTGATGACGAAACTGCACGCTGGCGGAAAGTTCGACAGCAATTCGTATAAGGTCTCGGCTGGCTTGCACGGCGTGGGCGTCAGCTGCGTCAATGCGCTTTCGAACAAGCTCGTCGTGACGGTTCGCCGGAACGGTCGGGTAATCGAACAGGAATTTTCGAAGGGCGTTCCGCTTGCCGATCAAAAGGATATCGGCGCTTCGGACGGCACGACGGGAACCACGGTCGAGTATTACCCGGACGATACTATCTTTACGGAAACCGTTTACAGCTACGATACGCTTGCGGAGCGATTCCGCGAACTCGCGTTTCTCATGAGCGGGCTTCGAATTTCCCTTTCCGACGAGCGCACTCCCGACGGCAAGAAGGATTCGTTCTATTTCCCGGGCGGAATTTCGGCGTTTGTCTCCTTTGTCGATGCGCACCGCAAGCCTCTGTTCGAATCCCCAATCCACATCACGACGACTGCCGGATCGTATCCGCTCGAAATCGCGCTCTGGTATAATGACGGCTACCAGGAAAACTTCTTCAGCTTCGTGAACAACGTCAATACGCATGACGGCGGAACGCATGTCACCGGTTTCAAGACCGCGATGACGCGAATCATCAACAAGTATGCGCAAGAGATCTTGCCCAAGGGAAAGCGGGAAATGCAACTTGCCGCAGACGATATCCGCGAAGGTCTCACGGCGGTCATATCCATCAAGATTCCGCAGCCGCAGTTCGAAGGCCAGACGAAGCGCCGTCTTGGAAATTCCGAAGTCGCGGGTCTGGTGAATACGGCATTTGGTGCGAAACTCGACGAATTCTTTGCCGAAAATCCCGCCGTGGTCAAGGTTATCGTCGATAAGGTTTACAATGCGGCGGTAGCCCGCGAAGCGGCCCACAAGGCGCGCAATCTCGCTCGTCGCAAGAATGTTCTCGAAAGCGGAGGGCTTCCCGGAAAGCTCGCCGACTGCAGCGAACGCGACCCGGCGAAGTGCGAACTGTTCATCGTGGAAGGTGATTCCGCAGGCGGTTCGGCAAAGGGCGGAAGACAACGCTCGTTCCAGGCGATTCTCCCGCTTCGCGGAAAGATTCTCAACGTCGAAAAGGCCGGGCTCGACCGTGTGCTGAATGCGGATACCATCCAGGACCTGGTAAACGCTCTTGGCTGTGGAATCGGCAACGAGTTCAAGCTGGAAAAGCTTCGCTATCACAAGGTTATCATCATGACCGATGCCGATGTCGATGGTTCGCATATCCAGACCTTGCTCTTGACCTTCTTCTTCCGCTACATGCGTCCTCTGGTCGATGGCGGTTTTATCTTCATTGCCCAGCCTCCTCTTTTCCGCCTGTTCAAGGGGAACAAGACTTTCCGCTATATTTTCGACGAAGCGGAACTGGCAAGCATACCGGAATCGGAAAAAAGCGGACTTTCCATCCAGCGTTACAAGGGTCTTGGCGAAATGGACAAGGACGAGCTGGCGGATACGACGATGAATCCCGAAACCCGCATCATGAAGAAGTGCCACATCAACGACGCGGTTCTCGCCGACAACGTGTTCAGCATGCTGATGGGCGAAGACGTGGAGCCTCGTCGCAAGTTCATCGAAGACAACGCCTACAAAGTCATCAACGATCTGGACGTCTAATCGTGAGCGTGAATCCCGCAGATCATCCGTCTTTTCAGGCCGTCCTGACATCGGTTCGCGGTAAGGTTCAAGACTATCTGGACCGTTCCGACGAAGTCATCGCCGAAGTTACCCGTCTTGCGCCGGGAGGCGTGTCGGAACGAATGGCGAAACTGATTGCTCGCAAGGGAAAGAAGATCCGCTCGACGATTCTTGCCCTGATTGCGACTTCGGGAAAGGATATTCCCGATGCGTCTCGGGTGGCGCACGCCTGTGCAGGAATCGAACTGCTTCATTTGGCGAGTCTTGTCCATGACGATATCATCGACGAAACGACGGTTCGCCGCGGACAGAGAACGGCTCATGTCGAGTGGGGAAACAAGATAGCGGTTCTTATCGGAGACTACATTCTTTCTCAGGCGATGCGTTGCGTCATCAACGAGGAATCGCGCGAAATTCCGCTGTTGCTTTCTTCGGCGGCAAACCGGCTCATTGTCGGAGAAATCTGCGAGCTGGATTCGGCTGGAGATTTTGACCTTTCGCTGGAACGCTACAACGCGATTATCGAAGGAAAGACCGCCGCCCTTGTCGAGGCGAGCGCTAAAATCGGAGCGCATATCGCAGGATTCGACAAGGACCGGATCGAAAAGTGCGGAATGCTCGGAGCGCATTTTGGCATCGCCTTCCAGATAATCGACGACTTGTTAGACTACGGTGTCGGCGCGTCGGGCCTAGACAAGGCGAAGTTTACGGATATTTCCAACGGTCTTGTGACGCTTCCGCTGATCTACTATTTCCAGAAAGTTTCTCCGGAAGAGAAAAATGCGTTGCTTGCCCTCTTGAAACGGGCCGCGGAACCGGACGTCCCGGAAGAAATCTGCCGCCGCCTGCAAAGCGCGGGAGCCTTTGACAGGGCGAAGGAAACCGCGCTCGGGCATATTTCCGATGCGATGGAAATTTCGGATTCCCTTCCGGCAACGGAACTTGTCGAATCCTTGAAAAACCTTCTCTTTTCCATGACGGAACGCGGCAACTGATTTTTGGGAGGTCTTATGGCTCTTGAAATTTCTCCCGGCATTTTTTCGGTCGGAGCGAGCGATCCCGATATGCGTACATTCGACGTGGTCGTCCCGACGGCGTTTGGCTCGTCGTACAATGCGTATCTGGTGCGCGGGGAAAGGGCGACAGCCCTGGTAGAAACCGTCCATGAAAAGAAATGCGAAGAGCTTCTGTCGAATATCCGGACGGTCTGCGATCTTTCGACAATCGACTATATCGTCATGAACCACACGGAGCCGGACCATTCCGGAAGCCTTCTGGAACTTTTGCGACTCGCGCCCCGGGCAAAAGTAGTCGCTAGCGCAAGCGCCATCAAGTTCCTGAAAAAAATCACCAATTCGACATTCGAGTCGATAACGGCGACAAACTCGCTCCGGCTGGATCTCGGCGCGAAAACCCTGGAATTCATCATTGCCCCGAATCTGCATTGGCCGGATTCCATGTTCACGTATATTCCCGAGAACAAGACTCTCTTTACCTGCGATTTTCTGGGCGCTCACTATTACGAAGAGAATCATCCGCTGTTTTCGAAAATCGCGTCGCTGGATGGTTACAATGTATCTCTCAAGATCTATTTCGACTGCATTTTCAGCCCGTTCAAAAAGTTTGTACAGAACGGCCTGGAGAAGATTGCGCCGCTGGATTTGAGCCTTGTCTGTCCGAGCCATGGACCGATTTTGGACGGCGGTATCCAAAAGGTCATCGAAACCTATGCGCAGTGGAGTTCACGGGAAGAACTGCCAAGACACGCGGTTGTCGCCTACGCTTCGGCTTATGGCTACACGCGCCTTCTTGCGGAAGCGGCAGAGGCGACACTCAAGGAAAACGGCTTTTCGGTGAAAATTTACGATCTGGGGGTTACGCCGCCGGAAATCGTCGCTAGCGAAGTGAACAGGGCTTCCTTGATTTTTCTGGGAACTCCTACGTTCAATCGGGACGCGTTGCTTCCTGTGTGGGAACTTGTCGCGCACCTTTCGGTTGTCGCCAATGCGGGGAAGAAGGTCGGCGTGTTCGGTTCCTATGGATGGAGCGGCGAAGGCGTGCCGCTTCTCGTTGAACATTTGAAACAAATGAAGTTCAACGTATGCGGCGAAGGATTTCGCGCGGTGTTTAAACCTTCCGCGGAAGAGATTTCCGCGATGAAGGAATACGTCAAGTCCTGCCTGTGACTAGAATCCCGTGAAAGATTTATTCGAACTGAATCCGGATCAGCTGTCTGCGGTCAGAACGACAGAAGGCTATGTGCGGGTTATCGCCGGTGCGGGCACGGGGAAGACGAGGGCGCTAACGGCGAGATATTGCTATCTCGTGTCGGAACTTGGAATTTCCCCGGCGAACATCTTGACCGTTACCTTTACGAACCGCGCGGCAAATGAAATGAAGCGGCGTGTGCGCGCGGCACTGGGAGGAATGGACCTGGGCTTTATTAGCACCATCCATGCGTTCTGTACGCGTTTTCTAAAGGAAGAAATCAGCGCTTTAGGATATCCCAGGAGCTTCATTGTCATCGATACCGAAGATGAACGGGAAATCTTGCGGCGCATCTTTGCCGACATGAAAATCACGTTGCGCGATACGACGATGCAGCGGACGATCGATCAGGTCCTGGAGGCGCGAAAGGAAACGGACGCCTATGTTCCCGACTTTATCGGCTCCTCGAACGAGGAATTCCTGACCCGGATCTCCGCGGAAAAGGACCGCGATTCGCAAATTTTCTTGCGCTATCTCTACGAGCAGAAGAAAAACTATGGGCTGGATTTCAACGATCTGATAAACTTTACCGCCTATATTCTCGAAAACTTTCCCGCCGTACGCGAAAGATGGCAGTCGCGCATGGAATATGTCCTGGTGGATGAATTTCAGGATGTGAGCGAAAAGCAATACAGGATAGCCCAGATTCTTTCCGAAAGACACGGCAATCTTTTCATCGTCGGAGACAGCGACCAGACGATCTATTCCTGGAGGGGCTCCCATGTGCAGCTGTTCCTGGATTTCGACAAGGTCTATCCCGAAGCGAAGACGATTCTTTTCCTTAAAAACTATCGGAGCACTCCGCAAATCCTCGCCGCGGCGAACAGGCTTATATCCCGCAATGCCGTCCGCTATCCCAAGGATTTGCTCCCGATGTGTCCCGAAGGCCCAAAGCCTCTCTATTTTCACGGAAAATCCCCAAAAGACGAATCGGAATGGATTGTCGGAAAAGTTCGGGAGCTAGTCAAGTCCGGAGAGGTTCTAGGCGACATCGCCGTTTTATACCGCTCGCATTTTTTGTCGCGTCCGATCGAAGAAGCGTTCATCCGGAATAAAATTCCCTACCGCGTCCTTTCGGGAATTTCTTTTTATGAGCGCAAGGAAATCAAGGATGTCGTCGCCTATCTGCGAATGCTCACGTCGCAGGACGACATCGCGTTCTTGAGAACGATCAATGTCCCTGGCCGAAAGATCGGAAAAAGAAAAATCGCCTTTCTCAAGGAATATGCGGAATTGAATCGAATCACCCTGTATGAATCCCTGTGCGAAAATCTGGAAAGCGCCACTTTCAAGGGAACCGGGGCAAGCGACTATGTCCAGGCAATCGAGGAAGTGCGCAAGGACGTCTGTTCAAGAAAAATGGACGACGTGCTGGAAAGGATTTTGGACCTTTCGGGCTATACGGAATTTGTCCGGATGGATGCAGACCAGAACCGTCTGGACAACTTGGCGGAATTCAAGCAGATGGTAGAAAGCGCGACAAGAGATGCCGATGAAAACCTGGAAAGCTTCTTGTCGCGAATCGCGCTTTACGGAAACCTCGACAAGGAAGAACGCGCGGATGCGGTAAAGTTTTTGAGCGTCCACGCGTCCAAGGGACTGGAATTTCCGAACGTTTTTGTCACCGGTCTTTCGGAAGGACTTTTCCCGAGCGCCCAGGTCGAGACGATGGAAGGGCTCGAAGAGGAACGCCGAATCGCGTATGTCGCCTTTACGCGGGCGCAGAAACGCCTTTTCCTTTCGGAAAACGAAGGCGCCCACCTGGGCAAGTATCCGTCGCGCTTCCTCTTTGACGCTGGGGAAGAAAACCTGGAATTTGTCTCTCCGCTGCCAGACGATTTGCGAGAAAGCGCCTTGCGGAAAATCCGAGAGGAGACGGAGCGTCTTGAAATCTTGGAGAAACTGCTGTTTGTCGGGAATAGAGTTCGGCATCCGGTCTTTGGTGAAGGCGTGATCGTCGATGTCAATGCGGAGGATTCCTGCTATGTCGTCCAGTTCGATTCGCTGAAGACCGCCCGAAACTTGCAATTTACCGCCAAGCTGGAACGCGTTTGATGGCTTCGCTCGTCATGAATTTTTCGGGCATCTACCGGTTGCAGGATTTTTGGAAAGATGCGATCGAGGAATTGGACTGCTCGCAAATTTCGGGAACCGATTGCTACCTGGACACCGTGACGGAAGCGGAAATTCGTCGGAGGATGGAAGCCTATCCGGTGCGCGGAATCCACTTTATCGATTCGGGAAACACGCATTATCTGAGCAAGCTGTGGACGGATCGCGTAAAGGAAAGGTTTTCGCTTGTCGTGTTCGATCATCATTCCGACATGCAGCCTCCCGCCTTTGACGGGATTCTTTCTTGTGGCGGTTGGCTCAAGGCCGCTCTGGATACCAACCCGTTCTTGCAAGAAGTTCTCCTTGTCGGTGTCGGAAAATCTTCTGCGGGTGAAATCTTGCCCTTCTATCGGGAAAGGGTGCAGGTTGTTCTGGAAAGCGAATGCGCGGCGGAATCGTTTGCCGACGATTTTGTTTTTGACGAAAAATTTTTTCGGCATCCGGTCTATGTATCCGTGGACAAGGATGTCCTGAACGAACGGGAACTCAAGACGAACTGGGACGGCGGAAGCCTTTCGGCGAATAATTTGTTGAAACTTCTGAAAAGAATTTTTTCGCTAGGAAATATCCTTGGCGTGGATATCTGCGGGGAACCGTCCTTTCGGGACGTCTTTTCCGAAGACAGAGATTTACAACAAAGTAATTTTATCAATTCGAGATTGTGGAACCTGTCGAAGAATCGTTTTTGATGGCGTTTTCAGGAAGAACATTTGTATTCGCGAGGACAGGGCGTTGCCTTTTTCGGCGAAAAATAGCCAATGGAATCTCCGTTTGCCTTGAAGTGCGTAATCCAGTAGAAATCCAGAGAATCCTTGATGAAAAAGGCGATAGAGTCTTTGGTCTCGTTGTAGTAAATCCAGTTGCCTCCCTGCAATTTGACGAGGCAGGACGTATCGTCGGCGCTGATTTCCTTGGGCGCTTTAAAGCGATTGGTTCCACAGCAGTTATAGATGTCGAACTGAAGGATTTTTTTTGGCTTGCCGCCTGTCGAGGGTGCGGAGAGCAGATAACCCTGGCTTAGGGAAGGACCTAGAATGTAAAAGCTGGAATCGTTCTTTTTCGCAATGGCGGATTGTACATTCCAAAGGGATAGAAAACTCAAAAGATTGTAGAAGCTGGCGAGCGAATCGTAGATTTCAAATCGCCTTTCGAATTCCGTAGCGGAAATTTTATCGACATCCATGATGAAATGTTTGAATTCTTCAAAAGAGTTTCGTCTGTGTCTTGAAAAAATTTGAAACGTAGTATCGGTTCTTATTCGGGCTTTTTCCGCTTCGGTATATTTCCTTTCTTGCGTCCATCGATAGGGCATGATATGCCATTTTTCTAGATCGTTGACTGGGAATTCGGGGAGCGCGTAACTTCCGACTTGGGTTGTCCACATGGAATCCTTGTTGAATTTAGCGAAGAATACGTAGCCTTTTACAAAGGAAAGCTCGTAAATGATTGTCGAACGGTCTAGGCATTCGACATATTCGTAGCGATTGACGATTTCAGGATGATTTCGAAGAAATTTCTTGCACGGATTTGAATCGGGATTTTCGGCACAACCTAAAAAAACAGAGAAAGAACCAACGGAAGGAACTTCATTGTTTAAAATCCTCAATGTTTCCGAGATAGACCTGTCCCAGGTTTCGACAACCGGGAATTTCGTTTATAATTTCCGTGAAAAAGATACAAAAAAAGCGTCGCGGAGGCGGCGCTTGATCGGAAGGTCGGACGATGCGCTACTTTTCTTCGAAGAGCCATGTCGAAAGATAGCGTTCGCCGGTGTCGGGAAGCAGGGCGACAATCGTCTTGCCCTTGTTTTCCGGTCGCTTGGCGATGGTGAGCGCCGCTTCGAGTGCCGCTCCGGAAGAGATCCCTATCAGCAGGCCTTCTTCCTTTGCCGCACGGCGCGCGATTGTCCCCGCCTTGACATCGTTTGTCAGGTAGATCTCGTCGATGACTTTCGGGTCATAGACCTTGGGAACGAAGCCCGCTCCGATTCCCTGGATCTTGTGCGGGCCTGCGGGTTTTCCGGAGAGAACCGCGGAGGTGTCCGGCTCGACGACTACAACCTTGACATGGGGATTCTGGCTCTTGAGAAAGCCGCCGACGCCCGTGACCGTTCCGCCCGTTCCTGCCGCGGAAACGAATACATCGACCTTGCCGTCGGTATCTTTCCAGATTTCCGGTCCGGTCGTCTTGCGGTGGATTTCGGGGTTTGCGGGATTTTCGAACTGCTGCGGGATAAAGGAATTTGGGTTTTCCTTGGCGAGTTCCTGCGCTTTGGCTATCGCGCCCTTCATGCCCGCCTTTCCGTCGGTAAGGACCAGTTCCGCACCGAGTGCCGCGAGAAGCTTGCGCCGTTCGACGCTCATCGTCTCGGGCATCGTGAGGATGATGCGGTATCCCTTGACCGCCGCGACGTAGGCGAGTCCAATCCCGGTGTTGCCGCTGGTCGGTTCGATGATGACCGAACCTTTCTTGAGCCGTCCATCCTTTTCCGCGGTCTCGATCATGGCGAACGCGACGCGGTCCTTGACGCTCGAAAGCGGATTGAACGATTCGACCTTGACATAGACTTCCGCTTCGCTGTCGTTCAGCTTGTTGATGCGGACAAGAGGCGTGTTGCCGATGAGATCCGTTATCTTGTTGACCTTTGCCATGATCTTTTCTCCTTGGATTTGAAATCCTATTATTTTAATCAACATTGTATAATATATAAAAACATTCTCGAAAAGTCAAGGCGAAAACGCTTTTTATTCGGACGGCCGTTTTTTGCCTGGAACAGGCGACCCGAATGCAGGAATTGTATATTTTGACGGAAAGGAGAATCCTATGAAGAAACTTTTTCCAGCCTTCCTGGTCGCCTGGGCGGCGTGCCTCTTTCTTGCCTGCGGACCTTCCGCCTTCGAAATCAAGGAAAAGGCTTCGGCGTGCGAGTTCAACGTGGAAATCCGCTACGTGCAGGACGATTCGGTCGGAATCTTTGTCGGCAATGTGCTCTATCTTTCGACGTCCCAGTTCGTTTCGGGAAGCTTCTATCCGCTGCTCGTGAGTTCTCGTGACCCGATGAATATCGACGGGCGCGCTCCGACGGATGTCGTGAACTCCGACGAGGAGCTTGCCGCCTACATCAACCGGCGCGTTCCGGGGGCGCTTCATTTCGGGATAGTCCTTTCCGATAACGTCGGCTATGAAATCGGCTTCGATTCCGATGTGGCGGTCAAGACGCTTCGCGACTTCTTTGAAAAATCCTATCCGGGTTCGACTGCCGTTCTCTTCGGGGAACGCGGAGGCGAGCTGGTTTCGGCGAAAAAACTCTACTAGTGGAAAATTCCTATGTTGGGCATTGAACAAAAGAAAGGCGATCCGGAAAAGCTTTGCGGTCGGATGGTCGCCTATGCGAAGATTCTTCGGTCGTCGATGAAGAACGGTGCGATGCCCGGACCCTTTCCGGGAATGATTCGAAACGGAATCCTGGCGGTCCGTGGCGAGTTCGAAAAGAACTGCAACATCAAGAGCTTTATGCGCCACGAGATGGGAACATCCGTCGATAAGGGCATCAACGACCTGATCGAGCACATCAAGGAACGCGGAGGCGAGCTTCCCGAAGGCATCGATGCCGATTCGTTCCGCAACCGTCTCGAAGAACTTTCGAGCATGGAAATCATCCCGGTGCCGGCGAAGATCATGTTCTACGATAACGAGGACGAAATTCTGCGCGAAAATGCCGACATTTACTATATCGGGGAATTTTCGGGCATGAGCCAGGCGCATCTTTGCATCACGAGCCTTCCCATCTTTTACCAGGCGAAGTATCGCGAACAGCAAAACGTCGAGGAACAGTCCTACATCAGCGAACTGCTTTCGCAGATAGAATCCGACGGCCTCATCACGAGCAAGCCGGATAGCGGCGTGTTCTTGCCGGGCAAGGGAAACCTGCTGACTTTTGTCGGCGACTTGCAGGAGCTTTTGGAACGCCAGGTGGTGCCGTATCTTCTTTACCAGGCGGAAAACGAGGAAGAGTTCAGGGCGAGTCTCGAACGCTTCAAGAGTTTCATGTCGCCATACCAGGATGCCAAGGACGTCGAAAGCATCGGGAACTCGATTTGCAAGTTGCGCTCAAACGAAAACGATTCGCAGGAACGCGCACGGCTTGAACTTCTGTGCCGCAAGGTGAGCGCGATGTATCACGAGAAGTTCGAACTGGTTCCGGAAATCCAGAGAAAACTTAGCGCGCTCGATTGCTCGAGCGAAGGAAACGCATGAAGAAACGGGTCGTTGTCGCGACGGGAAATCCGGGCAAGGTGCGGGAATTTTCCCGAGCGTTCGAACAGGCGGATTTCGAATTCAGGACGCAGAAGGACGTCGGGTTCCTGGAAGATGTCGATGAAAACGGAAAGACTTTCGCGGAAAACGCCCGCATCAAGGCGGTTGCCGTTTTTAACTATCTGAGGTCGCGCGGAATCTCGGCGACGGTCATCGCGGACGACTCGGGTCTAGAAGTGAAAGCCCTGGGTGGCGCTCCCGGAATCCACAGCGCTCGTTTTGCGGGAGAGCACGGGAACTCTCTTGCGAACAACGAAAAGCTTCTTTTCGAGTTGAAAGGCGCCAAGGACCGCTCGGCGCGCTTTGTGACCGCGCTCTGCGTCATCGACGAAAAAGGTTCCGAACGTTACGCCGAAGGCGAGTGTCGCGGAAAAATCCTCGAAGCGTTCCGCGGAACGGAAGGTTTCGGTTACGACCCGCTCTTTGTTCCCGAAGGGCATGAAAGAACCTTTGCGGAAATGTCGCTGGAAGAAAAACAGTCGCTCAGCCACCGCGGTCGC
Source organism: Candidatus Methanomethylophilaceae archaeon (assembly GCA_963629575.1). GTDB lineage: Bacteria > Fibrobacterota > Fibrobacteria > Fibrobacterales > Fibrobacteraceae > Hallerella. The sequence continues at coordinate 11,538 of CAVGIM010000002.1, read as the reverse complement.
GCAATCGAAAATCTCAAGACGATGAATCTTCTGTAGGCTCGGTTCGCGATGTTTCAAAGAACGGCAAACCTGGACGAACGCTTTTCGCGCTATCTCTACACGCATCGGCTTTCGGCGCGCGCGGATCGCCTCTTGAAGCTTTACACAAGGCTTGGCGACGGTTACGTATGGGCGCTTATCGTGCTTCTGATTCTAATCGCCGATGGTCCGAAATTCCTAGCCCTTGTCCTTCTTCAGGTCCTCCCGTCCCTTGCCGTGTCGCTCGGACTTTACTGGATAGTGAAGCTTTCCGCAAAGCGCAAGCGTCCTTTTGACGCCATTCCGGAATTCAAGGCCCTTGTCCCGCCGCTCGACAAGTTCAGCTTTCCGTCGGGGCATACGATGAACAACCTCGCGATAGCGATGACCGTGCTGCTTTCGGTTCCCGCTGCAGGACTGTTGATGATCGGGCTTCCGCTTACGTGGGGATTCTTGCGCGTCTATTTCGGGGTCCATTGGCTCTCGGATGTCGTCGGAGGGTTCGTCCTGGGAATCGCGAGCTTTGCCTTGGGACGTCTGCTCTGGATCTTTGCCCTGTCGCCACTCGTTTCGGGTTTTCTTTCATGAAGTTTCTTGCCGCATCGCAAATCCTTGAAATGCAAGGCCCGGAAGAAAGGCTTTCCCTTTTGATTCGCCACGGCGAACGACGCCACATTACGCCGGAAGATGAAAACTATGGAGTGAAGGTCCCGCTGACCGATCGCGGACGCTTGCAGGCTTTTTCTGCAGGAAAGGAATTTTCCGGTTTCGACGGAACGCGCTTTTTCGCTTCGAGTCCCGTTTTTCGTTGCCTGGAGACCGCTGCGCTTTTTGCGAAAGGAGGCGGATTCCTGGAATTTTCGAATTCGGAAAAGATTGCGCGCTTCGACTGCCTGGGCGATTTCTACATCAGCGGTTTCGCGGACTACGAGCGCTATCTGAAAGAAGGATTCTACCCGGCGGTCTGCCGATATCTCCGCGAAGGCTCGCTCCCGGGGTTCTTGCCGCTTGTAGAAGGCTCCGAAAAGCTTTTGCGGTTCCTGCTCGAAAATTCTCCGGCGGACCTGAACGTGTTCTGTTCCCACGATGCCTGGATTGTCCCCTTCCTTTCGCATTTTACGGATGTCCGTTTTCGTCCGAACATCTGGCTGAATTTTCTTTCCGGCGCGGCGGTCCTTTTTTCTTCCGACAGGAAGAACGTTCGGGTTTTCCCGATAGCGTTCCTGGGCGACGGCTGGCTCAGGTTTTAGGGGAATCTTTAAAAAAGCTTAAAGGTCTCCGCTTGCGCGAAGACCTTTAAGAGCGGGGAGGGCGAGATTCGAACTCGCGATAGGGTTACCCCTATACGTCCTTAGCAGGGACGCGCCTTCGGCCAACTCGGCCACCTCCCCTAATTCGGGGGACTACAATTCTAGATATTTTTCGGAAAATTTTCAAGTTCAAATTTTGGAAAAAATCCTTTTTGTTATTTTTATCTGGAACTTGGAGTCCTTGAACACGCCATATCGCTATGAAATTTCTAAAAACGATCTTGAAAATTGCCGTTGCCCTGTCGATAGTCGGACTTTTGTGCCTGATTCCGCTGTACGTCGTCGTTTTTCGCATTTTGCCGACAAGGGATCCGGATGGAGTCTTTAATCGGGAATACATTCTCTCGGAGCTTTCGGGGGAATCTCGCGTGTACTATCGGGACGGAGAACGGCTTCTCGGGTCCTTTTTCGATGTCAATCACCGGATTTACGTTCCCTATGGGGAAATTCCCGAAAACATCGTAAATGCGCTTGTCGCCGCGGAAGACGCCCGCTATTTTGAACACGGCGGCTTCGATATCACCGGTTTTTCCCGGGCGATGCTTCACAACATCCGGGCGGGAAGGCTTGTGCAGGGCGGTTCGACGCTCACCCAGCAGACGGTCAAGAATATCTACGGGCGCGAAGAGCGCAGCATCAAGGCGAAGTGGAAGGAGCTTGTCGATGCGCTTCGAATGGAAAAGCATTTTTCCAAGGAAGAAATCCTCGAATTCTACCTGAACCAGTTCCATGTCTCGGGAACGGGAAAAGGCGTCGCGATTGCCGCCCAATATTTTTTCAACAAGGAACTCAAGGAACTTTCGCTTGCCGAATGCGCCTTTATCGCGGGGTCGGTCAAGGGACCGTTCAATTATGACCCCTTTATCCAGAGAAACCAGGAACGCCGCGATCGTGCCGTTCGGCGCGGGCAGGAACGCCTGAAGTACGTTCTCGGGCGCATGGTCGAGGAAAAGTACATCGCGCAGGACCAGATGGATTCCGCGCTCGAAAGACCTCTCGAATTCCGCCATGGAAACTTCCGCTTTTCGCTTTCCACGCAGCTTTCGCGGATAGAAGAAAAGTTCGATTCCGATTTTTACCGCGATCTGTTTGAAAAAAACGGTATTTCCGACTGGCGCAAGGCCCAGCTTTCCATCGTGACGACGGTCGATGCGGATTACCAGGCGGCGGCAAAGCGGGCCGTCCAGAACAATATCTCGAATTTGCAGGTCAAGCTCGGAGGCTTCGCTCTTCCCAAGTCGGACCTGCCGAACCGCGCCGCCTTTGCCCGTGTCGGAGACTATCTGTATGGTGCGGTGGATTCCGTGAAGTCGGACGAAAAGGGAAAGCTTTCGGACATCTATCTTTCCTTTGGGCAGCTCCTCGGCCATGTGGGAAAGTCGGACCTGGATGATCTCGGAAAGCGGATGAACGCCGACGTAAAGACGGTTCTTGCGCCAAGGCTTTCCAAAGGTTCTGTCCTGTTGGTAAGCGTCAAGGATTCCGTGCCGGAAAATGGAGCTGTTCCCTGTGCCATCGAAACGGAACCGGTTCTGCAAGGCGCGCTGGTCGCGATCCAGAACGGGAATGTCGTGGCGAGCCAGGCGGGATTCCACAATTCGGGCTATGATCGTTCCTTCAAGGCGAAGCGGCAACTGGGTTCGAGCTGGAAGCCCCTTCTCTTTGGCGCCGCGCTAAAATACGGTTGGCATTACCTGGACGAACTCGAAAACGATTTCAACCTCTTCCAGTTCGAAAGCGATTTTTACTTTCCGCGGCCCGACCACAGGAACAAGGGCGAAACGGTCAGCATTCTCTGGGCGGCGGTCCGTTCCGAGAACATCGCGACCATCTGGCTTCTCGATCATCTTCTGGACAAGCTTTCCGACGAAGAATTTGCGAATGTAGCGCGTGAAAATGGATTTCTCGAGGGCGACGAGGAATCTTTCGAGGACTATCGCAAGCGTCTCCGCGATAAATATGGGCTCTACCTGAACGAAACGACGAAAAGCGAAATCGAGTTTTCGATGGCTCAGGCGAAGTTGTACGAAACGTTGCTTTACGAAAATCGCCCGGCGGCCGCTCGCGCGGTTCGCAACATGTTTTACGGGCGAAACGTGGAAAACGGCAAGAAGCGTTTTCGCAAGCTGGAAAAGTCCTACTTTGCGGAATTCGATCACAACTTCTTGCATTACCTTTCGCTGCTCAAGGAGTCCGACTTGAACGCTTTCTCGCCCGATGGCGAAAATGCTTCGCTGCCGAGTGACGATGAAGTCTATCCCGACTTGAAGCTGTCCGACATTCGGAGGCTCAACGGCATGGTGAAAATCCCGTCCGAGGACATGGACTATCTTTCTGTCGAAAAGCTGCGCCACTGGCCGGACTTCAAGCGGTCCGTGGCGATGGCCGCCTTTGCGAGGTTTGCCGGCGAAATCGGCATCCACGGAAAGCTCCGCGAAGTCCTCAGCATGCCTCTCGGCGTAAACGAGGTGACGCTTGCCGAGATGACCGTGGCCTACCAGACGCTTCTGTCGGGCAAGGTTTTCAAGTGCGCCGACGGAGAATGGAACGAACCGTGCCTTGTAAGGGAAATCCGCGACAGGGATGGACATTTGCTATTTGAAAATTCGGTCGAAGCGAAGAAAATCCTTTCCGATACGCTGACGGAACAGATTGCCGTGATGCTCCATTCCGTATTCCGGTATGGGACCGCGTTCAGCCAATACAGAAACATGACAGTGACTTCGCCGAACCGTGAATCGACTCTTCTATTCCCGACATTTGGCAAGACCGGAACGACTAACGATTATCGAAACGTGGCGTTCCTGGGAGCGATTCCGACATTTGTTCCGGACAAGAACGGTTTTGCCGCGGATTCTGCCGTCGCGGTTGGCAGCTATGTGGGATTTGACGATAATCGACCGCTAAAATTCGGGCGGACGCGAATTGCGGGCTCTTCGGGCGGGCTTCCGCAGTGGGCGGATTTTGCGCAAAATGCAATCCGGATTCGCGGGGAAAATTCCAGGGTGGATTTTCTTGACATTTCGATGCTTGCTTCTGGAAGGGTTCCTCTTCGCCTGGTAACGGAACGCGGAGAAATCCTGGTGCACCCGATGACGGGTCTGCCGATTTATTCCGCCGATGGCAAGGGAAAGAGCGTTCCTCTGCTCGATGTGCCGGGATACACTCCCCAGACCCAGGTGGAAACGGCGGCGGCGAGCGCCGCAAACTCGGGCTTTGTCACGTCTCTTTCCATGCCGAGCGTTCCGCTTGATTCCGGTCGTTTGGAACCGCGTGAACCGCAGCCGGAAAAGGACGACTTCGAACTGCCCGAGGATTTCCTTGGCGAGAAGGCTTTTGTCCCCATCGAACCGGGTGAGGGGTTTTAGACATGCCGATGACTGCCAGACTATGTCTTTTGGGACTTGTTATTGTACTGCTTTCGGCTTGTGCGGGAAACTCTCCCGGGGCAAGCCTTTCGGAACCGTTTCCGCCTACGGCGAAACCCCAGCCGAAGAATTTGGATAGTGCCTGTTCCGAAAAATCGCCTCTTTCCGAGATGATTGCCGTTTCGGATTCGATAGAAAAAACGACCGCCGATTCGACAGAGCGTGTTCTTCCTCAAACTGACAGCGCGCAGGACAAGGAGCCGGAATCTTTCGATGCGTATGTCGAAATTTCGCGGATCGCTCGAAGAGCGCTTTCGCGTGCGGATTCCTTTGACGCCTTGGGAATAAAAGATTCCGTATTCGCCATTGCGGAGCAGTTTTCCGTCTTGAATCCGCTTTGGGAAGAATGGCAAAAACATGTCAAGGCTCTTGACGAAAAGAATCGGCAGACGGCACCTCGAAATGCCGAAGCGCTCAAAAGGCTTCTGATCGATCTTGCCAACGCGAACGCTCGCCGTGCGGACTTTTCGGAAATCAAGCCCATTGTCGATTCCATCCAGATGATTTCTTCGGGTGATTCCTCGAGGTTCTTGGCGGACTCGATATCCCGTCTGGCTTATTCGCGGACGTTTGAAAAGGTGAAACAAAGTCGGGACGCGGCGCTCTCCGTCGCCTTTGAAAAGGCAGGTTTCGATGATGCCGAGCGGCTCCTCACGGACTTGCTGTTACGATATCCGGATTTTGCCGATACGCTCCAGTTGCGCGAATCCTTGCTGAAGATATCCGCGATGCGATCGGAAGAAGCCGCCATGTCGGAATCGTTCTGGAAAGATCACGATCCTGGGCTCTTGTTTGCCGAGGCCCAAAAGCTGGCGGCCGAATCCAAGTGGAACAGGGCCAAGGCGCTTTTTCAAAAGCTTAAGTCGAGCAATCTTCGCGGGGAGGCTTTCCGTGCGCTGGATTCTCTCGAAAGCAGATTCTGTACCAAAAAGCGGGAACAGGCCGCGTCGCTGTTTGCCAAGGCTCAACGAAAGAAATCGGACAGGTTGCAAATGTTAAAGGCGTCAATCGGCGAATTGGACGCGTGTCTGGATTTCGCTCCGAAATATAGGGACCGGGCGACCGTACTATCCAACAGGGAATTTCTGTTGCGGGAACTCGCCAGATGATTTTTGGGCATGAATGGTGGCTCTATGTCGTATTCTTTTTCATCGGAGCCTTGACCAGCGCAGTAAACAGCGTCGCTGGCGGAGGCAGTTCGGTCAGCTTGCCGCTGATGATTTTTTTGGGACTCCCTCCAACGGTTGCGAACGGTACGAATCGCCTGGGGCTTCTGGTCGGCGATATCGCGGCTGCGGTGCACATGTTCCGGCAGGGGCTCTTGAACGTCAAGTTCTTTCGAATGCTTCTTTGGCCGACTCTTGTCGGTTCGCTGTGTGGCGTCTTTTTCCTGACCAGGATCAACGACCGGTTTTTCCAAGGCGTCCTGTCCATCGCCATCTTTTTTGTTGTCATCCTGAGCCATGTCAATCAAGGTTTTTTGGGAAAACCTTCGGCCAGACCTGCAAGAAAGATGTCTCCGCTCGCCTTTATCGGTTTTTTTCTCATCGGAGTCTATGGAAACGTCATGCAGGTCGGAGTCGGTTTCGTACAGATTATTGCTCTGTCGCGTTACACGGGTCTTGATCTTTTGCGCGTGAACGCCTTGAAAAACGCCTTGACCGGGACCTTTCTGCTTGTCAGTACGATAGGCCTTGCCGGAATGGGAAAAGTGGATTGGAGCCTTGCCGTCTGTGTTTCCGCTGGTTCGCTTCTGGGGGGAATCGGCGGAAGTCTATTGCAATGCAAAAAAGGAAATGCCTTTATCGGACGCTTTGTATCGGTGGCGAGCCTAGGATTGGCGCTGTTCTTGATAAAAGACCTGTTTGCTTGATTTGTATTGATTCTCCGAGAATCCGCCCGGTCGCTCTTCAAGACCGCAGCTTGCGCAACGAAAATAAAAATCCTGACGGCAAGCCACTTCGCAGTCGGATTGCATCAAAAACGGTTCTCGAAAAGGCGCATTGTGGCTTGAAATTGTCCAGTTTCATGACGAAGTTTGAAAAAGAATGGGGAATTTTGGGGCTTAAAGCGATTTTTTTAGCGTTCTCGGCTTCGCTTGCGAAAGAAAATTGGCGACAGGATGTTTACAGGGTGTGGACAGGTCGTCGTTTTCGCCGGTTTATGCCGGATTTAGGCGTTGCAAGCGAAAAGCAAGCGAAAAAAGGAGGGAAAGATTGCCCGGACCCCTTGACGGGCTGTGGAGAAATTCCTATAATTGGCGTCGTTCCGGTCGGGAAGGCCGAGGACGCCCCGGACGAGCCTCCGGGCGGGCTTATTGAAGGATTTGGAGATGTGCTTGAGTGATGCTCCGGTCAATAGACCGAGAAGAGAAGCGTGCCGGACAGACCTTTAGAACAATGAAGAGTTTGATCCTGGCTCAGAACGAACGCTGGTGGAGTGTCTTATACATGCAAGTCGAGCGAGGACGCGGCAACGCGAGCCGAGCGGCGAATGGGTGAGTAACGCGTAAGCAACCTGCCCCGCACACCGGAACAACCGTGCCAACGCGCGGCTAATGCCGGGAGCCGTGGCCCCACGCATGTGGGGTTGACGAAAGATTCATCGGTGCGGGATGGGCTTGCGTCCGATTAGCTAGTTGGCGGGGCAACGGCCCACCAAGGCGACGATCGGTAGCCGGCCTGAGAGGGCGATCGGCCACATTGGGACTGAGAGACGGCCCAGACTCCTACGGGAGGCAGCAGTAGGGAATATTGCGCAATGGGGGCAACCCTGACGCAGCAACTCCACGTGTGGGATGAAGCATTTCGGTGTGTAAACCACTGTCGGGGGGGAATAAGGCGCTCTTTCGGGGGCGTTGAATGTACCTCTAGAGGAAGCACCGGCAAACTTCGTGCCAGCAGCCGCGGTAATACGAGGGGTGCGAGCGTTGTTCGGAATCACTGGGCGTAAAGGGAGCGTAGGCGGACCGCCAAGCGTTCTGTGCAATCCCGGGGCCCAACCCCGGACCCGCAGAGCGAACTGGCGGCCTTGAGTGGTCCAGAGGCCGGCGGAATTCCTGGTGTAGCGGTGGAATGCGTAGATATCAGGAAGAACACCGATGGCGAAGGCAGCCGGCTGGGGACCAACTGACGCTGAGGCTCGAAGGCGCGGGAAGCAAACAGGATTAGATACCCTGGTAGTCCGCGCGGTAAACGATGCATACTAGGCGTCCCGGGGCGACCCGGGGTGCCGGAGCTAACGCGTTAAGTATGCCGCCTGGGGAGTACGTACGCAAGTATGAAACTCAAAGGAATTGACGGGGGCCCGCACAAGCGGTGGAGCATGTGGTTTA
>CAVGIM010000002.1:0-3358 GCA_963629575.1 Candidatus Methanomethylophilaceae archaeon | reverse complement strand
GTCGTCAGCTCGTGTCGTGAGATGTTGGGTTAAGTCCCGCAACGAGCGCAACCCACGTTTCCAGTTGCCGCCCGCGAGGGGGCTCTCTGGAGAGACTGCCGGGGACAACCCGGAGGAAGGTGTGGATGACGTCAAGTCCTCATGGCCCTTACATCCTGGGCTACACACGTGCTACAATGGGCGGTACAAAGGGCAGCGGGGCCGCGAGGCCGAGCGAATCCCCAAAGCCGCCCTCAGTTCGGATCGGAGTCTGCAACTCGACTCCGTGAAGCTGGAATCGCTAGTAATCGTGGGTCAGCACACCACGGTGAATACGTTCCCGGGCCTTGTACACACCGCCCGTCAAGCCATGGAAGAAGGGAGCGCTCTAAGTCGCGTCGCCGACCCGCAAGGGAGCAAGCGCCTAAAGCGAGACCTTTGACTGGGGCTAAGTCGTAACAAGGTAGCCGTACCGGAAGGTGCGGCTGGATTACCTCCTTTAAGGAGTAAACCGCGGTCCCCGAGGGACCGCCACCGACACGCGACTTCCGCATCGCCAAGTACATCTCTAAATGCTTGATAAGTTCAAGCTTATAGGCTTTATTCGCGACCGAAGCGTCGCGGAGCCGATTGACAGTACGGGAAAGCAATTCCAGAGAAAAGTGAAACAAGCGAGAAGCGAAGCAAAGAAGCTAGAGGGCGTCCCGGCCGGAAGGCGGGGCGCCGGGCTGCTCATGCGAGGCGAAGAGCTAAGTCGCTGGAGCGAAGGAATTAAGCGAGAGAGCGCACACGGGGGATGCCTAGGCATCCGCCGGCGAAGAAGGACGCGACAAGCTGCGAAAATCCGGGGCGAGGCGCAAGGAGCCCGCGACCCCCGGGAATCCGAATGGGACAACCCGCCCGGAGCGATCCGGGCATTCCCGGGCCGAACACATGGGCCCGGGGAGGCCAACCCGGCGAACCGAAACATCCAAGTAGCCGGAGGAGAAGACATCAACCGAGATTCCCCAAGTAGCGGCGAGCGAACGGGGAGAAGCCCAAACCGGGAGCGATCCCGGGGTTGTAGGACTGCCGCGTGCCGCGGAAGCAGGGACCGAAGCGGGATGGAAAGCCCCCCCTCAGCAGGTGACAGGCCTGTAGGGACCCGCGACCGCGCTTGGCAGCATCCTGAGTAGGGCGGGGCACGTGAAACCCTGCCTGAAGCCGGGGGGACCACCCTCCAAGGCTAAATACGAGCGGATGACCGATAGCGACGAGTACCGTGAGGGAAAGGTGAAAAGCACCCCGAGAGGGGAGTGAAACAGTGCCTGAAACCGTGTGCGCACATTCTGTCGGAGGGGGGATTCATCCCCCTGACGGCGTGCCTTTTGTTTAATGAGCCAGCGAGTTGCTCGTGTACGGCGAGGCTAAGGCCCTTAGGGCCGGAGCCGCAGCGAAAGCGAGTCTGAACAGGGCGCCGAGTCGTACGCGGCAGACACGAAGCCTTAGTGATCTACCCATGGCCAGGCTGAAGCGGGGGTAACACCCCGTGGAGGGCCGCACCGATATACATTGAAACGTGTCCGGATGAGCTGTGGGTGGGGGTGAAAGGCCAATCAAACTGGGCGATAGCTTGTTCTCTCCGAAACATATTTAGGTATGGCGTCGCGACAGGATCGCGGGGGTAGAGCACTGGATGGACTAGGGGGCACACCCGCTTACCAAACCCAACCAAACTCCGAATACCGCCGATCCGTTTCGCGGCAGACAGCCCGCGGGTGATAAGATCCGCGGACGAAAGGGAAACAACCCTGACCACCGACTAAGCGTCCCCAAGTACGCGCTGAGTGGGAAAGGATGTGGGACTGCTCAGACAGCCAGGAGGTTAGCTTAGAAGCAGCTATCCTTTAAAGAAAGCGTAATAGCTCACTGGTCGAGCGGTCCCGCGCCCAAAATTATCGGGACTAAGCGCGTCACCGAAGTCGTGGGCTTCCCCCTCTCGGGGGGAGCGGTAGGAGAGCGTTCCGCAGGCCTGGGAAGGCGCGTGGCGATGCGCGCTGGAGGTACCGGAAACGAGAATGCTGGCATGAGTATGCGAAAACGCGGGTGGAAAGCCCGCGCACCGAAAGTCCAAGGTTTCCCGGGTAAAGTTAATCTCCCCGGGGTTAGCCGGGACCTAAGGCGAGGCCGAGAGGCGTAGCCGATGGAGACGGGGCCAAGAGTCCCCGGCCTCCCTCGAGGCGTTACGACCGACGGGGCGACGCATCGGACAGGACCGAGCGGCTGATGGATGCCGCGGAAGGAGCGCAAGGCGCCCGGGAGGCAAATCCCCCGGGCATTTGCCCCAGACTCCGGACCGGAGGAGGGCCTCGGCCCGAATCCGAGAGGTCCGTGCCGGTGCCAGGAAAACCCCCTAAGGGAGCCGAGAGGGAGCCCGTACCGCAAACCGACACAGGCGGACAGGGCGAGCAGCCCAAGGTGCTTGAGACAACCCAGGAGAAGGAACTCGGCAAATTGACCCCGTAACTTCGGGATAAGGGGAGCCCCCGGCGGTGAGCGCGGACAGCGCGGGGCCGCTGGGGGCCGCAGAGAAACGGCAGAAGCGACTGTTTACCAAAAACACAGGGCCATGCAAACCAGCAATGGGAGGTATATGGCCTGACACGTGCCCGGTGCCGGAAGGTTAACAGGAGGCGTCAGCGCAAGCGAAGCGCCGAATCGAAGCCCCGGTAAACGGCGGCCGTAACTATAACGGTCCTAAGGTAGCGAAATTCCTTGTCGGGCAAGTTCCGACCTGCACGAATCGTGTAACGACTTCTGCACTGTCTCCTCCTGAGACTCAGCGAAATTGCAGTGCCGGTGAAGATGCCGGCAACCCGCACCTGGACGGAAAGACCCCATGAACCTTCACTGAATTTTGACATTGGTTTTAGGCCTTGCATGTGTAGGATAGGTGGGAGGCTTTGATGGCGGGGCGCCAGCCCCTCCGGAGCCGCCCTTGAAATACCACCCTTGCCAGGCTTGAGGCCTAACCCGCGCCCCTCACCGGGGCGGGGGACCGTGTCTGATGGTCAGTTTGACTGGGGCGGTCGCCTCCCAAAAGGTAACGGAGGCATCCGACGGTTCCCTCAGCGCGGTCGGTAATCGCGCGCAGAGCATAAAGGCAAAAGGGAGCCTGACTGCGAGGCGGACACGCCGAGCAGGTACGAAAGTAGGGCTTAGTGATCCCGCGGTACAGCGTGGAACGGCCGTTGCTCAATGGATAAAAGGTACTCTGGGGATAACAGGCTGATCTCCCCCAAGCGTTCATAGCGACGGGGAGGTTTGGCACCTCGATGTCGGCTCGTCGCATCCTGGGGCTGGAGAAGGTCCCAAGGGTTTGGCTGTTCGCCAATTAAAG
>CAVGIM010000001.1:0-154755 GCA_963629575.1 Candidatus Methanomethylophilaceae archaeon | reverse complement strand
GGAACGTCTCCAGACGATTTACAAGGTCAACGGCACGCCCGCTACGGGAGATGCTACAAGCATCCGGATTGAAAACGGCAAACCGATAGTCCATTTAAAAGATTGAACATACAAGTTTAACTTCAAATTCCACTTTCATTAAAAGGCAGAATTCTGTCTTTTTTTTACATTTCCCACCATGGATTTTCCCAAGATTCTAGAAAGAGCGAAAGCCTTCGCCGAAGAAGCCGGGGCAAAGGCTCTGCAAATGCAAAGGCATCTCGAAAGCGTCCGGTTCAAGAATCCGAAGGATGTCGTCACGTCCGCGGATATCGAAAGCGAACGCCTCATCGTTTCGCACATCCGGGAAGAATTTCCGGAACATTCCATCCGCACCGAAGAAGCGGGACATGTCAAGGAAGGTTCTCGCTTCGAATGGATAGTGGATCCGATTGACGGCACGGTCAATTTCAGCCGCAGAATCCCGCTGTGGGGAGTTTCCGTCGCCCTCGTCGAAAATACGGAAAACGGAGCGGAACCTGTCGTCGCCGCCATTTCTCTCCCGGCCCTCGGCAAAACCTACACGGCAAGCAAAAACGGCGGCGCCTTTGTAAACGGAGCGCGCATCCACGTGAGCGAGACAAGCGAACTTTCCCAGGCAATCGTTTCGAACGGGGACTTCAACGTCGGAAACTGGAAAAGCGTCAATGCGCAGAACCTGGAGAACTTCCGGCGCGAAGCGGAAAGCTGCACCCGGGTCAAGTGCTACGGCAGCGCGGTCGTCGAAGGGACGCTCACGGCGCAAGGATCGCTCGACGCGTTTATCATGACCATGAGCTACCCGTGGGATATCGCGGGCATCACGCTCGTCATCCGAGAAGCGGGCGGAACCGTCTCGGAACTTTCCGGGAAACCGGTACGCCTTGTCGATGGCGAACAGGTCCTGTTCTCCAATGGAATTTTACACAGTCAAATGCTCCAAATGTTAAAGTGAGGAAATCATGGAACGCGAAAGCTTCAAGTCCCGTCTCGGGTTTATTCTCGTCGCCGCAGGGTGCGCTATCGGCATCGGAAACGTCTGGAAGTTTCCGTTTCTCGTAGGGCAGAATGGCGGAGGCATCTTTGTCCTCTTCTACCTGCTATCCCTCGTCCTGATGGGAGCGCCCGTTCTCACGATGGAACTCGCCGTGGGCCGCGCCTCGCACCGTACAGCCGTTTCCGGATACAAGGCGCTCGAACCCAAGGGTAGCAAGTGGCACATTCACGGCTACTTCTGCTTCCTCGGCTGTCTGATGCTCATGATGTATTACACGACCGTGTCGGGATGGATGTTCAACTACTTCTGCAAGTTCTCGTTCGGATCCTTTGCGGGTGTCGCCGCAAGCGAAGTCGGAGGCGTTTTTAGCACCATGCTCGGAAGCCCGTCGCAGATGCTCCTCGGCATGGCGATAACGGTTCTCTTCGGTTTCCTCATCAACAGTTTCGGCATCCAGAAAGGTCTCGAAGCCGTATCCAAGGTCATGATGATAGGTCTTCTCGTCCTAATCGCCGTTCTCGCCGTCCACAGCCTCCTTCTTCCCAATGCGATGGAAGGCGTCAAGTTCTACCTGCTTCCTAGCCTTGAAAACGTCCAGCGCCAAGGACTCGGACACGTTATCACCGCCGCGATGAACCAGGCGTTCTTTACTCTTTCGCTCGGTGTCGGCGCCATGGAAATCTTCGGTTCCTACACTTCCGACAGATACACGCTCGGCGGCGAAGCGATTCGCATCTGCATTCTCGACACGATCGTCGCGCTGTCTGCGGGGCTCATCATCTTCCCGGCCTGCTTTTCCTACAACGTCAAACCGGACGCGGGTCCAAGCCTCATCTTCCTCACGCTTCCCCACGTTTTCCTCGATATGCCCGGCGGACGCTTCTGGGGTGCGGCATTTTTCCTCTTCATGACATTTGCGAGCTTCTCTACCGTTCTCGCCGTTTTCGAGAACCTGCTCTCGGGATGCCTTGACGAGTTCCACTGGACGCGCAAGAAGGCTACCCTCGTCTGCCTCGCGATAGTCCTCGTCACTTCGATCCCCTGCGCCCTCGGATACAACATCCTGAGCGACGTGAAATTCTTCGGCGGCAAGGACATTCTCGATTCCGAAGACTTCATCGTATCGAACTTCCTTCTTCCGCTGGGTTCCCTGGTCTATCTTCTCTTCTGCGTCACCAAGTGGGGCTGGGGATTCGACAAGTATATCGCCGAAGCGAACAAGGGCGAAGGATTCAAGATTCCCCTCTGGTTCAAGAACTACTTCCGCTTTGTGCTTCCCCTGCTCTTCCTTGTCATTTTCATCGAAGGTCTTCTCTAAACAACCTTTCTCCGATTTATATTTGAACTATGCAATTCAAGACCCTGATTGTCGATGACGAGCCCCTGGCCCGGATGCGGATGCGAAAACTTCTCGAACCCTATTCCGACCTGGTTTCCGTCATTGGCGAAGCCAGCACGGGAAGCGAAGCCGTGTCACAGATTCGCACGCAGCACCCGGATCTTGTCTTTCTCGACATCCAGATGCCCGACAAGAACGGCTTCGACGTTCTCAAGGAGATAGACAGCGAAGAAGATCCGCTGGTCGTCTTCACCACGGCATACGACGAATATGCGATCAAGGCTTTCGCCGAAGATACCGTCGATTACCTGTTAAAGCCCATCGAAGACGAGCGGCTCGCCGTGTGCATGGACAAGATTCGCCGCCTGGGCAAGTTTCTCAGCGAAGAATCCACCTCCGAAGTTTCCCTGGAAAAGCTCCAGGCGAGAAATTCCGAGAGCAGCGAGCCCTACCTCCGGCGAATTCAGGCAAAAATCGGCGAACGAACCATTCTCATTCCCCTGGAGAACGTTTTCCGTTTTCAGAGCGAAGAGAAATACACGACGGTTTACGCGTCAAACGGCAAGTTCATCATCAGCACCCCGCTGATCGACCTGGAAAAACGCCTCGACCCGGCGCAATTCGTCCGCGTCCATCGGGCGCATCTCGTCGCCATCGACGCCATCGCGGAATACCAGCGCCTGATCAACGGACACTTTTGCATCAGGCTGCACGACAAGGACCATACGGTCATTCCCGTAAGCCGAAATTTCGTCAGCAAGCTGCACTCGCTGTAACCCTATCCTGTCCAACAAAGCGTTGCCGCCCGACGTCATTCTGGATGTTCCGAAGGAAGTGACCCGCCTGCCGCGAGCAGGTAGAGTCCATTCCGAGCTTTATGGATCCTATCGCTACGCTCCAGGATGACAACAAAGCGTTCCCGCCTGACGTCATTCTGGAGGGGCGAAGCCTCGATAGAATCCAAAAGCCTTAACCAAGAAAATTTTGTATATCGTTCCCATGCAAAAGAAGGGCTATACTTACATTTTATTCAACCGAAAGAATGGATGCTTATACACCGGGGTCACTAGCAATTTACAAAAGCGAATTGCCCAGCACAAAGAAAAGAAAATCGATGGATTTACCAAGAAATACGGCATCGATAAACTAGGATACTTTGAAGAACATTCCGAAATTAGGCTTGCAATAGAACGTGAAAAAGTCATCAAAAACCTTCTGCGTTCAAAGAAAATAGCCCTGATACAATCAATAAACCCGAACTGGAACGATTTGTTCTTTCAGCTATAACATCGTGGATCCTATCGTTACGCTCCAGGATGACAACAAAGCGTTCCTGCCCGACGTCATTCTGGATGTTCCGAAGGAAGTGACCCGCCTGCCGCGGGCAGGTAGAATCCAGCCCGAATCTTTTCAGTTTACAGTTCTTTCGGCACGACACGCCCTTCCTTGCGCGTCGCCTTCATGTCGATAATTCGTTGGTTTTCGGAACCGCGAAACTTGAGCATCAGATTCTTTTGCCCAATGACAAACGGCCCATCGACCAGCACATCGATCGAATCGAGAATCTCGTCCGTCACCTCGATATGCCTTTTTCCGCCGGGCACCAAATCCCTGTCATAGACATATCCCGAATACATCCAGATGTTTCTCGCAGGGAGCTCCTCGCGAATTCTCCGAACAAGCTTCACCAGTTCCCGCTGGTTGGACTCCTCGAAAGGCTCGCCGCCCAGAATGGTGATTCCCTCGTAAAAATCCTTGGCGAGTTCCGCAAGAATCCGATCTTCCATTTCCCGGTCGTAGGGAACTCCAAAGTCAAAGCTCCACGTCTGCGCATTAAAGCAGCCGCTACAGTGGATCGTGCAACCGGACACGAAAAGCGAAACCCGAATTCCCGTTCCGTTCGCACAGTCCGCCTTGTAAATCTGGCCTATATTCATCCTGCGTCCCAAGATTCAAGGGTTCAATGGTTCGCCGCGTTGGAATTCAGGCTTTCCGAACCGGCATTCCGAATTTCCCCGACTCCGATATGCAAGACCCGATCGGCGATTTCGGCGGTCCGCCCCTGGTTCCAGTATTGCGTTCCGATATAGCCGCACGTTCTGCGCGCCACGTGCATCTTCGCCTGTTCCCGGTTGCCGCATTTCGGGCATTCCCACACGAGCTTTCCCGTCGAATCCTTCACCACGCGAATTTCGCCCGTATAGCCGCAAAGGTCGCAAAGATCGGACTTCGTGTTCAGTTCCGCGTAGAGAATCGTGTTGTAGATATGCCGAATGATCGAAAGCACCGCCGGCAAGTTGTCCTGCATGTTCGGAACTTCCACGTAGCTTATCGCTCCGCCCGGAGAAAGCCGCTGGAATTCCGCTTCCTTCGAAAGCTTGTCAAACGCGTCGATTTCTTCCGTCACGTGGATGTGGTAGCTGTTCGTAATGTAGTTCTTGTCGGTGACGTGCGGAATCTTGCCAAAGCGCTTCTGGAGAGTCTTCGCGAACTTGTAAGTCGTACTTTCCAGCGGCGTCCCATAGACGGAATAGTCGATGTTCTCCGCCTTTTTCCATGCCGAACAGGAATCGTTCAAAAGCTGCATCACCTTGAGCCCAAAGGTTTCCCCGACAGCGCTCGTATGCGAAACGCCCTTCATGTAATAGACGCATTCCGCAAGGCCCGCATACCCGAGCGAAAGCGTCGAATAGCCGTCATAGAGCAGCCTGTCGATTACTTCGCCCGGCTTGAGACGCGCGAGCGCGCCGTCCTGCCAGAGAATCGGCGCGACATCCGACGGTGTCCCGAGCAAGCGCTCGTGGCGCAGCCGCAAGGCCCGGTGGCAAAGCTCCAGACGTTCCTCCATGATGTTCCAGAACTTCTGCTCGTCCCCGCCCGAAGAGCAGGCCGCATCGACCAGGTTGATGGTCACGACGCCCTGGTTGAACCGTCCGTAATACTTGTGCACGCCTTCCGCGTAATTCTTCGCGTTTCCCAGGTTTCCCTTGCCCGCATCGGTAAAGCGGTCCGGCGTAAGGAACGAGCGGCACCCCATGCACGGATAGCAGTCGCCCTTGAGCGAAAGTGCCATCTTCTCCGAAATGTAGTCGGGTACCATCCGCTTCGCCGTGCATTCCGCGGCGAGCTTCGTCAGGTAAAAATAACGGGAATCTTCCTCCAGGTTGTCTTCCTGCAGCACATAGATGAGCTTCGGAAACGCCGGCGTGATATAGAATCCGCGGTTGTCCTTGACGCCGAGAATCCTCTGGCGGAGCATCACCTCGATAATCAGGGCGAGATCGTCGCGAATCTGCCCTTCAGGAACCTCGTGCAGGTAAAGGAACACGGTCACGAAAGGCGCCTGGCCATTCGTCGATTGGAGCGTAATCAGCTGGTACTGAATCGTCTGGCAGCCGGATTCCACTTCGCGGCGAACCTCGTCCTCGACGATTTTCTTCAGCTTGTCATCCGCGACATCGACCCCGGCAACCGTGAATTCCGCCTTCAGACGCTTCGCAATCTTCTTCCGGCTGATATCGACATACTTTGCGAGATGGGACATCGTAATCGTCTGCCCGCCATACTGGCTCGAAGCGACCTGCGCCACAATCTGCGAAGCGACCGTGCAAGCCGTATTGAAGCTCTTCGGCGAATCGATATGGGTCCCGCTGATGCACGTCCCGTTGTCAAGCATGTCGCCGAGGTTCACGAGACAGCAGTTGTGCATGTGCTGCGCAAAGTAGTCCGCATCGTGAAAATGGATGATCCCGTTGCGGTGGGCCGTGACGACATCTTCCGGAAGCAGGTAGCGTCCCGTATAGTAGCGGCTCCATTCCCCCGCCATGTAGTCGCGCTGGACAGAAAGCACGGTCGGATTCTTGTTCGAGTTTTCCTGCTTGACCTCTTCGTTGTCGCGCTCCACGATACCCGAAATCTTCTGGTCGATGTTGCTCATCTTGCGAAGCTCGTTGTGCTTGTAGCGATACGTGATGTAAAGGCGCGCCACGTTGAACTTGCCCGTCGCCATCAGGGAATTTTCGACCTTGTCCTGGATTTCTTCCACCGAAAGGTCGCGGCTCGCGTTTCGAGCGTCCTTTTCGATACCCGCCACGACTCCCGCAATCTGTTCCTCGGAAAGCCGCTCCGAAAGGATTCCCTCTTCCGCGTTCGCCTTCCGAATCGCGTTCGCGATTTTCTCGCCGTCAAAAGCCACGCGTTCCCCGGAACGCTTCATAATGTAAATCTGCGGGGCCTCGTCCATGTTGCCGTCTAGAGATTCGTCATAAATTGTCATATACCAACACCTCGATTGAAAAGCTTTGAAATATCAATTTATCAAAATCAGGCGCCGCCCTTCGACCTCGGGAGCCGGTTCATTTCGTTTTCTCGAACCCTTGGCGAAATTCTCCAAATTTCGCTAGTAGCTGCCGAATTTCGCAAAAATTCGCCACTTTTCTCGAAATTCGCAAATTAACATTTTATTAGGCGGATTGTGATATTTGTCACGCGTTTCCATTACATAAACATTTACAGGCCAAGGACTTGGCAAATTTTCGCCCGGATCGGCCGATTCTCGTTTCGGAAATAAAATTTTCCACCCAATCAAAAGTCCCCGTTCGCCATCGCGAACAGGGACCTTTCCGCAAGTCAACTCAGGTCATGCCTAGAAAGGCTTCACATACATCCCGTTCAGGAGCTGGCTATACATCAAAAGGAGAATATCGGTGTAATAGCTCGAATTGGAATTTGTCATTGCCTTCGCGTTCAAGTATTGGGTGCAGGATTCAAGCCATGCGAAATTCCCGGCAATTCCGGTTGCGCACCAGGCGCCAAGCCACATCGAGGAAAGCGTGCTTCCTTCCTTGTCTGCGCCAACGCTCAAGTTCCACGAGAAGGAAGTCCCCGGGATTTGCGCCGGATCGCCATTCGACTTGGTCAAGATAAAGGCGTTCAACGTGTTCAGCACGGCAGCCGCGCGCGCATCCTGGAACCAGTAGTAGTCCCACGCAATGCGCCACGGAATACGTACCGATTCCTTGTCAAATGTCCACCAGACCTGGCTGGAATTGTTAGACGGCTCTGCCGCATTTCCCGAAGCATCGCTCCAATCGGGGAAGACCCCCGTTCCCGCGGCCTGCACCTGCTGCATGTAGGCATACCCCGCATTCAAGACTCCCGTCCAGTCATGGTTCGGATCCACCATGGCAAACAAGCGCAACGCGACCGGAGAGAAGTAACTCAGGTTGTACACCGGATTGATCGTCCACGTGCTCGTATTCCCGGAGTAGAGCAACAGCGAAGACGGATTGACTTCTTCGTTCCAGATGGCGGAAACGATCAGCAAGGCGTCGTTCAGGTAATCCACTACGCCCGTTTGATAATAGACAAGAATCAGTGCCGTGGCAATGTCGAGATCGGCATCGGTCGCACTGGAATTGTCAATGGAATTGTAATGGAAGGAATAATTGATCCACGGCATCAGCTGAGAACCGGAATAGGCGCGAAATCCCTTGTTGTAAATCCACAGACGATTGAACGTTTCATAGTCCTTTTGGAACGCGGCGTTCAACATGCCATAGCCGATGCCTTCCGAAACCGTGCAGGCTCTTTTCTTGAGCGATACTTCGGTCCCATCCTCTACCGTGCACTGGTTCTTGTATGTTCCCGACTGGACGGACCACTTGATACGCCCGGCGCCCCCGGCAGGGAAAACATAGGAAAATTCCGAAGCGAGGCTCGGGTAATACGTCATTTCCGTTTCTTCGTCCACATAGTGGAAGGATTTCCACGAACTGTACAGAGTTTGCGGATACAGGGCATTGGCCGTCGAAGCCAAAGCAACCTGGGAGCCTGCCGAAGAAGACACCACCGGCAGGACATTGTTCATCGAAGAAGAAGAGGAATCGCCTCCCGGACCGGCAGAGGAATCTGTCGAGCAGGCGCCAAGCGCAAAGGCGGCACCGAAGGCGGCAATCAAAAAAAGTCTATGTTCCATAAAGAGTTCTCTTGTAAAAGGGATATGGTTGAATATATATCATCGCGCGTTCCTATTTGCCGCCGGTAATCAAAAAAAAAGAAGCCTACCCCTAATTATTTGTCCCTTGTCACAAAAGACTACCTCTAAATCTTCCTAACCACGACGATTTTTAGAGGTTCCCAAAAGAAAAGCCTCGCCCGAAATGGGGCGAGGCTTTTCCAAGATATTCTCGAATTACTTGAGGATAATCTTCTGGCTCATGTTGACGGTCTTGCCGGCAACGCGAACCATATAGACACCGTTATTGAGCTTGGAGAGGTCCATGGAAGCGGCGCCATTGACGACAGCCTTCTTCACGACCTGGCCCTGGAGGTTCATCACTTCGACGGAAGCCGCGCTCTTGATACCGGAGAGGGCGAGCGTGCGACCGGAAAGCGTAGCCTTCGCGGAGGAAATAGCCGCAACCGGCGCAATAGCGGAACCGTCAGAAGCCTTGCAGCCGCCATTGTAGGCGCCAACGCTCATGATGTTGAATCCACCGGTCGTTCCGTCGGCAGCCTGGATCTTGAACTTGATGGCAGCGAGCGTCGTAGCGGCAGTTTCGCCAGTGGTCTTGCCCGTTCCCCAACCGGCCTGCTTGAAGTCGCCCCAAGCCTTGTTCACTGTCGAAGCCGAGGTGGCCTTCGGCAGAGAGACATACGGGTTGTCATATCCAAGAGCCTGGTCTCCGGCGTCACCGAGACCCATTTCGAGAGTCGCCGCGGCATCGGCCGTATAGGTGATGCAGACGCCCTTCCAACTGGATGCGTCCGCCTGCGTCTGGTTGCCATCGACCAGGTTGAAACCAATGCCGACAAACGGCTTGTAGGTAAGGGATCCCTTCGAAAGCGTAAAGGTTCCGCAAACGCCCTTGCAATAGTCAATGACCGGATCCAGCGCATCGTCGCTATATTCGTTTCCGATTCCCACCGGCCAGGTGACCTTGGACGCACCGCCATCGGCATCGTCCGCATAGTTATACCAATAGCCGGATTCGTCACCCTCGGAACCGTCGCCAAAACCGGTGGTAACCTTGTATTCGCCGGCATCGCCGTACCAGGTTTCGATACCGAAAGAAGCGCTGGCGAGCACTGCGACGGCAGAAAGCGCGATCATTTTCTTGTTCATATTTCTCTCTCTTGTTAATTGTTTTTTTGCCCGTTGGGGCGGTTTGGTTTCTAATATAAAATTTTTCCTTGAAAACGGGACTTTTTTTTTGTAAAAAATGTGATAAGCCTTAACATGGGGCTTTTTTCGCGAAATTCAGCGTTTTTTGCCAAAAAAAGACAATTTCTCGATGTTTCCTCGTAAAAAAGAGTGTTCCCCGAGCGTTCTCGTTATCAAAACTTTCTTTACACAAGAAAACAATTCGCAAAGTCCTTTTTTTGATTAGCTTAAACACCATGAAAACAAAACGCTTATCCCAAGTCCTTTCCCTTTGCCTTCTCTTCGGTGTTTCCGGCGCTGTTGCCGCTCCGCAATATCCATTTCCCCAAAACCGCACGTCGCCTTACGGCAACACGATTACCTATGCGGTAACGGACTCCATCAAGCGACATTTTGACGACTGGAAAAGCGCCTGGTATGTCGATATGAACGACGGCACGGCCCGCGTTATCAGCCCAAACGACAGCACCGAGATTTCTGTTTCGGAAGGTATCGCCTACGGGATGCTGCTCATGGTCTATATGTCGTCGAATACAAGCGACTACCAGTCGGAATTCGACAAGCTCTGGGCCTACTGGAAAAAATACGCCATTTCCGCCGGGAACCCGTCCGGAATGAACTGGCATATCAACAACAAGCAAGGCAACGCGGACGGAACGGGCTCCGCATCCGACGCGGAACTCGACGCGGCTCTCGCGCTTGTCATGGCGAGCAAGCAGTGGAACAATTCCACCTACCTGGCAGAAGCGAAAACGCTCATTTCCTGGATCCAGGCAAACGACATGGAAAGCGACGGCAGTGTTCGCGCGGGCAGCAACTGGAACCCGGCTCTCAACGCGAGCTACGTTCACCTCGCGGCATTCAAGCTTTTCGAAAAGGTAACGGGAAACAGCTTCTGGTCAACGGCCGTCACGACAAACATCTCCCACATCAAGGCTTGCCAGAATTCGACCTCCGGACTGATGCCCGACTGGTGCACCTGGGACACTCACCAGGCAACATCCAGTACCGGAGCCGCGGTGAGCGGAGGCAATGAAGGATTTTTCGACGACGCCGCCCGAACGCCATGGAGAATGACATGGGGCTACAACTGGTATGGAATCCAGGGCGCAAAGGAAGTGAACGACGCGATTATCGACTGGCTGTATTTCAGCACCTATGGCTACGCGGGGCTCATCCTCCCGGGCTATAAAATGGACGGAAGCGATTCGCCCTACAGCTTTTTCGTCTCTTCCACCTATGCGGGCGGACTCGGCCTCGCCTTCGGGTCGGCGACAAATCCCAAAAACTATCTGGAAACCGTTTACGACGTCTTGAGCAACGTCGTGGGAAAGACGACCCCGACAGACTCGAAGGGCGAAAAATACTACGCGGCAACGCTCAACATTCTCTACATGCTCCTTCTCAGCGGCAACATGCCCAACCTTTACGACTTGACCGGGTTCGAAACCTTTACGCCGACGCAAGAGAGAATGCCTTCGGAACCCGCGGGAGAACTTCAGCCAAAGAATTCGGGTCACGGAATTTCCGGCCTTACGAACTGGGGCGTCTATTGCGACGACATCGGATCGAAAATGTTCCCGGCCGCGGAAAACTCGGGCATCTATCTTTTGGAAGACGGCACGTATGCCGTCCAGATGAACTTTCGCATCGTTTCCGAACCGACCTACGAAGCGAACGTGGAGCAGCAGTATCCGTATGCGGGCGTGGCGCTTTCCTTTAAAAAGGACGAAAGCTATCTCGATCTTTCGGCACTCGACAAGATTCGCCTTACCTACAGGAGCGACGGAGCGATTCGCATGGCGCTTCTCGACAAGGCGACTCTCGACAATGACGAAGAAGGCGGCGAACCCGGTCACATGCTTCATCCGACGGATTCCGATACGACAATCGAAATCAGCCTTTCTTCGACGGATTACGGAACAAACTTCACGGTGCCGACCTGGGCGTCCGAAATTACTCGCGATGACGCACTGAAAGCCATCCGCGGCATCAAGTTCGAAGGCAAGATGAGCAAGGGCGGTTACGGCTCTCTCGTGCTGAAAGCCCTGGAATTCTACGATGCTGCAGGCAATCTGATAACGAGCGTTATCGACCCGGAATCTTCCGACCGGATTTCGAATTCCGCCGTCTTCGCCCGCCGCGTTTCGCTCGACGGGAACCAGCTTTCCTATGCGGGACTTTCTTCTAGAGCGTCCATTCAAATGTTTGACCTGAACGGCAACCTGCTAAAGCGACTTTCCGTTTCGGGCACAGGGAGCGTGGATCTTTCTTCTTTCGGAAACGCCAAGGGAATCTATCTCGTTCGGATTTCGGACAGGAACTTCACGAAAAACATGCGGATAGTCCGCTAAGGCGCAAGCGCAAAAACAAAGGAACCCCATGAAACTGAAAAACCTGATTCCCTTCTTTCTCGCGCTGGCGATTGCGCCGTACTGCCTTGCGGATGCGCTTTCCGCAAAGGCTCAAAAAGTCGGCCCGGTCAGCTACTACGGAGCCCTCCACACCAGCGGAAACAAGATTGTCGGGGCAAAGAACAACCAGCAGGCGATGCTCCGCGGTCTAAGCCTTTTCTGGTCGGACGCCACCGGAATGCCCTACTACGACGACGACGTGATTTCCTGGCTCAAGGACAACCTAAAAATCGACGTCATCCGGTTTGCGATGGGCATCCAATATTACAACAGCCAGGGAAACGCGACGGAACCTCTCGACGAGCAGTATTCCTACATCGGCCAGCCGGACGGATACCTCGCCCTTCTCGACAAGATGATCGAGACCGCCATCAAGAACGACATCTACATTATCGTGGACTGGCACAGCCATCGCGCGGAATACGAGCAGACAGCGGCGACAGAATTTTTCTCTGCCGTTGCGAAAAAGTACGCTGCGATTCCCAACATCATCTTCGAAATCTACAACGAACCGGTCAATACAAGCTGGAATACAATCCAAGGATACGCCAACACCGTTTCCCCGGCCATTCGCCAGTATTCCCAGAACCTGATTCTGGTAGGAACCCCAAAATGGTCGCAAATGACAAGCTATGGCGGAGTGAACGCGACCAACGTGGCCTATGTTCTCCACTTTTACGCCGGATCCCACGGAGTGAGTACCTACGGAACACGCCTGCAAAGCGCCATGAACAGCGGCTACGCGGTATTCATTTCGGAATGGGGAACAACAGAGGCTAGCGGTTCGGGAAGCGTTAACGCGACGGCAAGCCAGGAATGGATTACCTTCATGGAACAGAACAGGGTCAGTAACTGCAACTGGAGCGTTCGACAGACGGTGAACTCCCTGAACCCGGACAAGACGGAACTTTCCTCTATTTTCAGCGGCAGTTCCAATCTCACGACCAAGGCCGCTCTTTCGAGCGCATCGTATTCGGCATCGGGAACAATCGTGAAAAACTACCTGACAAGCTATGCGAGCTCGTGGGCGGACTCCCTCACCAAGGGATATCGCAGCGGCTCCTGCGCCATAACCCACCAGAGCGTTACCGTTCTCGAAACGTCCAGACTCTCCGGGCTTTTGAAAAGCGGCTGCACCTATACGTCGAGCGACGAAAGCGTCATCAGCGTTTCCGGAAGCTCGGCGACAATCACCGGAATAGGCTACGCTATCTTGACGGGAAACGACGGAACAAAATCCGTCATCACCGTCGAAGATGTCCCGGAACAGACCCTGACCAATTTCTACGACCTGACATGCCGCTACAAGAACGATTCGATGGGAACCTGTACAAAGAACCAGGGGCAGAACTATACCGGTTCCGCAGAGCTTTTCGAATGGGTTATCGGGTTCAACACCAAAACGGAGCAGGGTGCCACATTCACGATAGAATCCCTAGATCCGAACATCGTCAATGTCAAGAAGGCAAAGTGCAACAACCACTGTTCCACGAACCAGAAAGCCGCGGACTTTGTGTATATGTATGACTTCAAGAAATTCGGAACGGCGAGAATCCGCGCGACAGCTCCCGCCATCGAAGGGTATCAGGCCATGGACGATACCATCGAAGTGACTTTCGGGAAAAAGGCGAACAAGATTCCTTCCAAGTTCCAGTCCATGATCATTCCGCTAAACGGCATGCAAGACAGCGTATTTTTGGAAACGACCGTCTATTGTGACGTTCCGATTACCTACACGCTCAACGGCGAAGAGACCTCTCCCTATCTTTCCAGAATCGGAGTCGCCGCAGTCGCCGGATCGGAAAACGCCATCGTGATAGCCACGGCAAGCGCACCGGAATCGGACTCTTGCTCGGCACCGCTAGCCGTCACGGCGACATTTGGCATTGGAGACACCTCCTTGGCCGTAAACAAGAAAGACATCGAATCCTTGCCGGTTGTATGGAAGTCCCCTTTCCTCGCCAAGATGCAAGGAAACGGCGTTCTTCTGCACGTGAAGCAAGGCGGCCTTGTCGAATGGAATCTCTACACGGTAACCGGCAAATCCGTATTTTCCGAAAGACAGAACCTTTCGGCAGGTACCCATCTCAAGACGTTTGGGAAGCTCCCCGCCGGGCTTTACATTCTAAAGGTCCGCCAAGGCGTTCACCAGGCGTCCTTGCGGTGGAACAAGATATAAACAAAAAGCCGCCCCAAGAGGCGAAAAAAAATCCCGAAAGCCTGCTTTCGGGATTTTTTTATCATGACTTAACGACAATAGGTCGCGACAAGCCTCTTCTGGAATTCCGGATCTTCGTAAGCCCAGTGTTTTTCTGTTAGCATCTGGTATTGCCAGCGAATCGCCTTCATGTAGTTTTCGGGGTCGCACAGATTGTCGAACAGGGAATCCAGATCCGCCTCGGTTGCGTTGGGACCCACGCGCTGTTCCGCGGGCGCATAGAAATACGGTCCGGCGGCAAAGCCGCTCCCGACAAACACAGCCCCCAGAGCGGCCGCTTCCTTCAACTTCAAGTCGCTTTTGGCCTGGTTGAAGGAATTGTTTACCAGCGGCGCCAAATAAAAATCCGGATGGAAATCTGCCGCGACAGACGGGAACTGCATCATGCTCGTGTAAGAAATGCTCGTATATTTCCCTTCCAGACCTTTTAAAAAGGGCGGCTCGCCAAATACAAGGAAATCGATGCTTCCGTTTTCTATCCGCTTTCGGAGCCACGGCACCCACGGACCTTCAAAATCCCCGAGAATCTGCTCCGTCGAATGACCCAGATTTCCGGCATACATCACCTTCGGTTTTCCCTGGAACGGCATCGTTCTTCGTCGCCTGCCAAAAAGCGACGTGGAGACTCCGTTCGGAACCACCGCGACATTTTTTACGCCCAAATCCTGCTTGATCCTTGTCGCGAGATAACGAGTCGAACAGGTGACCAAGTCGAATACGGAAAGAACCTGTCGAAGCGTTTGACGGGTATGCTCTTCCAGATTGTCGATTTGAGGCCCATACGAACGAATGACGGGAGAAAGATCCCACATCAGGTCATCCATGTCGGTAACGAGCTTGAATCCGCATTCCTTTTTCATTTTGGAATACATCAGGGCGACTTGCGCATGACCGGGCATCGTCGGCTTTTGCAAAATGACCGAACAGGTTTTCTTCAAGTTGTTCGAATTGGAACAGGGCATTTGCGTAAACGACGGCGCAATCCCGTATTCGTTCGGGCTCATCATCTGCATAAAAGGCAAAACAAGACGCACCCAATCGGATTGCGTCCTGTCGCTCAAATGAATAATGACGTGGGGACGTTCGATTCCCATTATTTCTTCTTCGCCTTGTAATCTATGTCCGGGCGAAGTTCCAGTCCAATCGTCACCATTAGGGAAACAATCGGTTCCGTGTGATCTTCCGACAGGTCATAGGC
Source organism: Candidatus Methanomethylophilaceae archaeon (assembly GCA_963629575.1). GTDB lineage: Bacteria > Fibrobacterota > Fibrobacteria > Fibrobacterales > Fibrobacteraceae > Hallerella. The sequence continues at coordinate 139,406 of CAVGIM010000001.1, read as the reverse complement.
GGCAACGCCACCAAAGCCTTCGGACTTGACTAGTTCGGACAACGCCTTGACCGAGGGAATTCCCATGAACACAATCGATTCCATGTCGCTCACGGCGACCTCGGACCTAGACGATTCGTCGAAGGAAACCTTGTAATCCGGCGTTTCGAACTTCTTCATCAGTTCCTTATACGTGAGAAGTCCTTCGTTTCCGCTGCCGACACCCGTTTGCGCTTCGCCAAGTCCCTTCGCTCCGGTAAAGCTCTTTCCGTAAAAGAAGACGACCGGTACGAGCTTGTCCTTTTCGACGCCCTTGGAAACAAGCGCATTCATCGCCTCTTCGAAAACGGAAACGCTCTGGTTTGGCTTGAGTTCGGAAACTTCTTCCGTCATCTGGTCCGGCACAAAGACGGTCACGTAGTCCGCGGCATTCAGGGCGGTCGCCTCGTAGGCGTCAGCGGAAGAAAGCGGATACGTGGCGACGGAAAGTTCATACCTTCCGGCAAAGGATTCCTTGATGGCGCTTACGAGAGCGCCGAAGGACTCCGCGTTTTCCGAGGAAAGATTCTGCCAGTCGAGTTCCACGCCCGAGGCGCCGTTCTCTTCCAGCCAGGAGGCCAGATTTCCGGCAAAAGCGCCCCGCGCCTCTTCCGAAGCGGCGATTTCGGCAAGCGTTCCTTCCTGCTCCATGCCGCCGACCGTCACGATCAGCTTCACGTTGTTCGCGGCAGAAAGCTTCGAGAGTTCCTTGAAGTTTTCGATGTCGTTTTCGTCGGCAAACGCGACGGAACCGTCCGACGAAGGCGAAAGCGATACATAGTGAATGTGCGTCACCATGTTGTAGCGAATATCCTTCGGGGCGAACTGGGAATACTGGCTCCAATAGGGGAAGTAACCGACAACCTTGTCGGCTGCGGCTCCCGCCACGGAAGCAAGCCCGAAAATAACAGAAAATGCAAGCAATTTGAGTTTCATAAAGTCCTCACTCCGCAATTTCGCGAACCAGGTCGCCATCTGCACAGTATAGTTTTGTCATCGGGTAAACCTCGGACTGGAGCGGGTTGTTCTTTTCCGCATCCGTGCAGGCGCGATAGGCCCAGCCATGAGACTTGCCGAACATCAGATACTGGCTGCTGATGGCAAACGTATCGACGGGAACATTCGCAAGAGCGGCCAAGTCGTCCAGGTTGTCATTGAAGTTAAACTTCAAGAGTTGCTTCCGCTTGTCGCTCGGAATGCCTCCGTCGCTCGAAACCGAAATTTCGATACATGCCTTTGTCGTGTCGATTTCGATGCTGCCTTTCTTCGTCACGAACTTGTAGGCTTCGCCGTCTATCGTGTAGGAAACCTCGGGACCCGCGGCGGAATCCAGATGTCCCGTTACACCGACAACGCTTCCATCCGCACCATAGGAAATTTTACCCCAGGAGGTAACATTCCCCGCAGAATCCTTCGCCCCCAGAATGACACGATCCACGCGGGTCGAATCGTTTTCGGTCACTTCGACGCGAACTCCCAGCGTGTCGATGCTTGTTGCATGGCACGAGTCCTTCGTCGTGGTGACGGGTTCCCAGTCTTCTGCCCAAAGCTCCTCGGTATAGCCCGCATAAATCGGATTCACGTAGAGCTTGTGCAAGAAGGAAGTATCCGAGAAGAATGCGGCCGTGTCGGCGGCAATCGCCTCTTTGTCAAGCGCCAGTTCCTTGTTGTACTTCGAAACGTAATCCTGAATCTGCAGGCTGCGAAGTCCGGGGTGGAGCGCCATGTATTCCGCATCGACAAAATCCTTCGGGTAGTTATCCTTCAGGGAATCCGCCGTATTCACATCCAGCGAAGAGCAGGCCGTCAAAGCGACCGTTCCAAGAGCGAACAAAAAGAGTGAAGATTTTTTCATACGTCTAACCTCTTAGAATGTCACCGTGACATCGGCCATGATCACGTTTTTATCGATAGAGAATTCATCGGCTGCAGAAGATGCGTTCCCAAGTTCATCGGTTGCGGAACGGGAGAACGAGACCTTGTCGGTCAAGAGACCATATTGCACCGAAAGATACGAAGCCGGGGCGATCTTGATGCGCGGACCGACGCGAAGAAGCATTTCCTCGACCTTGGTAACGCTTGCCGCAGATGTAATCAATAGGGGATTGCCGTATTCGAGCGTGATCTTTTCGAAACCCGCCAGAATGCCGATCGGTCCCCAGACGCCAGCCGATACGCCCGCCATGATGCGGTCGGACTTGCGCTTTAGGAAGGCATCTTCTTCGGAATGCATGTAGGATGCCTGGAGCAACGCCTTGTCTTCGTTTCCAAAGATGTCTTCGATGCCGAACGCTCCGAGAACCTGATCGACCCGAACGCCAAGTCCCGCACCATACTGCGTGTACTTGTTGTCGATAACGTCCTGGTTGTATTGGGCAAAGCGGACGTTCAGGTTAACCGCCGAGTTCCAGTCGCCGTCAAAGGCCACGGAAAATCCCTTGCGGTCCGGCGTGGCGATTCCCATCGGAAGCGCCATGTCGATAGAAGCGTCCATCAGGTACATCGCTTCGCCGAGTTCGAGCTTTTTGACGGTATTCGCATTGTAGCCGTTGCGATAGACGTGGACATTCTTGTAGTTGTTATACAGACGGGCATAGAGGTAACGGGATTCCGTCGCTCCGGACGACAACACGTTTTGAAGGTCGGCCGACTGGATATTCGTCGCGTTGTAGGGATTCGAGTTGTAAACCTGGAAGTAGAGGTTTTCGAGACTCGACATGCCAAAGGCGGAAACCAGCCCGAGATAAGTGGAATCGGCATAAAGGCTGTTCGCGTTCAAGATGACGTTTCCACCGCGATAGGCCGGGGCGGAAGCCATTTCGGACCAGAACTTCTTGTCGTTCTGCAGATAACGGCCGGAAAGATCGAAGTGGAAGGCGCCGAACTCGCCGCGGACATAAGGCTTCACATAGAAGCTCGTCCCCTTGTCGTCACCGATTTCCTTTGATTCCGTCACATTCTCGGAAGATGTGGAAACACCGACATAGGCAACGGAATCCAAGCCACCGTCCGCATTGGGAATCACGCCATTCTGGATCAAGTAGCTGGTATTCGTTTTCGATACCAGGTAATAGGAATCCGCGTTCCACCAGGACATGGCGAGTTCGCCGTTCAACCCGAAGGACACCGGCAGATCGGGAAGCAGCTTTTTGGAATCGAATCCGATTTCGCCAGAGAACACCTTGTTGTCATCCAGGAAAACCGTATCCTTTGTATCCAAGTCGTGCGAAGAGAAGCTCTTTTTGCGATCGAACACTTCGATGTAGTTCACGCCGAGACGCGCGCCATAGGCTTCCATACCCAGACGTCCGCCAAAGAGGTATCTGTCGGCCCAGTCAAAGTCAAAGAAGGACTCGTCGTTCTTCTTGGCGATGTTCCGAAGACGCGCGCCGGTCGCTTGGGCGTGTATGTCATCGACAAATCCGAGCGATCCGCTGTGGTAATCGACATTGATACCCTGGAGCAGACGACGGGATGTCGTATCCATGTTGCGGAGCGCCATGGCGTCGGATCTTGCGCTTGCAAAGATTTCCGGTTCCTGCAAGAGGTTCGGCTGCGGCGTATAAAGCGTATAAGGCGTATAGCCGACGCGCATATAGCCGAGGTTGAAAGCCAAGTGCCTGTCGAGAATCAAGCCATCGTAAGAGAACCAGTGTCCGATAATCGGGTTGTTGTTCTCTTCGTAGCCGCTTTGCCAGTCCTTGTGCAAGCGAGCCTCTACCCGAACTTCCGTTTCGGAACTCGGACGAGCCGTAAACACCAGATTGACGGTCGTATAGGCCTGGCTCTCTTGCGTGGGAGAGTTGTCCGCAAACTGGTCCGACTTTGCCATGGACGTTAGGAAGCCCGCCTTGGCGGAACCGTTCACCCGCAGCCCCAGAACCGCATCGTTCAGGGAATCCAGCTTTTCGAGCAGCGATTTTTGCTGGACGGCGACCGTATCCTGTTCCGGAGCGGCAAACGCCGTCGCGGTCGAAAGGAGGAGCATCGAAGAGAATCCGAACAAATGCATTTTCATATTCGATTTCATACCTTAGTTTCTCCCCTTAAAATTCCACATTGATGGAAGCTTCGATGACGGTCTGGGAAAATTCGTGCGTGCATTTTCCCGAAGCGTCAATGTTGGCGTAAGAAGGAAGATTGTAAGCGGCTTCAAGCTTTTCGGAAGAAACGTTGCCGTCCGCGTCAATCAGGGACGCCGCATTGTATTCGTTCTTGACCGTAATCATCCCGAAGTTGAGCGAGAGCCAGGCGTTGTCGGCAAGGGAATAGTCAAGACCGACCATCCACTGCATCTGCTTGCTATTCCGCATCGGAACGGAAAGTCCGCGGAGCATTCCTTCGTAGTCGTTGTAATCCGTCTTGATGTATTGCAGACCGGCGGTAAATCCGAGGCGCGGCAAATACTGGACATAGAAACCGGCATTGATAAAGTCGCTCTTGAGTTCCGCAGTGCCGTCGGCAAGATTCAAGGACATCCAGTTATCCGTGTCGATACTGCGTTCGGAATGCTTGTAGGAACCGGAGATTTCCAGAGGCTTCTGGAACCCGAGCATCTTGAAAACATCCACCTTGGCTCCACCGCCGAATTCCATGTAGGTCGCTTCTTTATAGAGAGCGATCGGGGCGACCTGGTTGAAGTAGCCGAAGAGTCCCTGCACTTCGGCAAAGTCCTTCCAGTTGAACTTCACGTTGCCCTGAGCACCCACTCGGTTCGAAGTCGCAAGGCCGTTCGGAAGCGCAAGCTGGAGCGCCGGGTCGGTCAAGGTCTCGATCAGGGCGAGCTGGGAGCGGGAATAGACGTTACCCTTCCAGGAGTTCTTGTTGAACGGAGCGATGTTGTAGCTCTTTGTCTGGCCGTCCGCAATGCCGTCGTCATCGGTCATCAAGGTCTTGGACGCCGGGGAGTACTTGGGCGAGAAATTGTAGAGAGCGTCAAACGTGGAATACAGCGGAGCGTTTACGCCATACTTGATGGCGTCGCCGTCCTTGTCCGTATTCAGGATGCGGCGGGCAAAGAACTTCGGGGACTGCGCGAGGTTGTTGAACCAGTTGCTGTCGTTCCGCACAAAGTTGAGGCCAAGAGAAAGTCCCAGGTCTTCCGAGAACCTGTAGCCGGCGTTTAGCGTAACGAGAAGGGCGGAACCGTTCAGGTCTTCTTTCGTCGAAACATCGGAATAGACCGCCGCGCCGTTTTCATCGACCACGCTAGCACCCGTTGCCGGATCGACCGTCGGAGTCAAGGCGTGCTTGTGAATTTCGTCGGACGAATAGGCGTATTCCGCAACGAGGTCAAGGGTCAGATCCTTGTTGCCGAGGAATCCGGCGATGTCGCCACCCACGCGGCCGCTCACGATCAGCGTCTTTTGCGGATCGGTTTCGTAAGGGTTGATATCGACAAGTTCATACGGTTCGTTGATGTTCTTTTCGGGATGACGATACGTATAGGTGTAGGAATCCACGTTGTCGAAGATGTACATCGGGGTGACGCCGACGTAGAGGTTCCTGTTCAGCGGGAGAAGTTCCAGGTTCGCGGCAACCGCCCACTTGTCGGTATTCGAAGCGAGAGAGGCTCCGGCAACCGTGTCGTTCGGGAGAATGTTGCCTTCGGCGCCCGAAAGATCCAGGACCGAGGTCCGGTTCAGGCGGGCGACAAGCCCTTCGGCGCGAAACTCGCCCACCGCGTTGTTGAAGTAGTGGCGGAACTGTACATTCGCCCCCTGCAAGTTGCGCTGGTTGCCTTCCAATAGTTCCTGCGATTCCGCCATGTGACGCTTTCTCGCAAAGACGGTCGGTTCATAGAGGATATCGACATCCGGCGAGAAAAGGGTGAGCGGCGTATATTGCTGCCTAAAGTCGCCAACGACCCAGTAGAACGAGTTCCCGATGTTGCCTTCGACGTTCAGCCAGCCGACGGAAAGCATCTTGGACGCCGAGGAGAAGTATTCCTGCATTCCCGCTTCCATGCGGAGCATCACGTTGGCCCGGACAAATTCGTATGGGCGGAAATGGAAATTCAGGTCGGCTGCGCCAAATTCGTTGCGTTCCGTTTCGGGCATGTTGTTGATGCCGGTCGGATCGTTGTCCGTATCGAAATACGATGCCTGTGCCACGGCGCGGATCTTTCCGCCGATTTGAACGCCACGCTTCGCGTTGATGGAATCCACCTTCGCATCCAGGCGTTCCTGGGTCTGCCATTCCGTCGCGGCGGAAGCGACAACGGAAGCGGCAAAAAGGGCAGTCACGATTTTTTTCATATTCATAGTCATTTTACGCCCTCCTTAGAACCAGACCTTGGTCTCTGCCGCGATGTAGTGAGAATGCCAATCGTTTACAGAGAGGTTTTCGTCGGAATGCGTCATCCATTTGTAGCGAACGTGCAGGCCTGCACGGTCCGCAAAGTCCCAGTCAAAGCCCAGGCCTATCGCCGTTTCCAGATAGTTGATCGGCGCATAGGCATAGTAGGAAGAACCTACCTGATTGTAAAGAGAGGATTGTTTCGACATGGCGCTGCTGACCGAATAGCCCGTGTAGGCATACTTGGAACGGAACGTTTCAAGCCCCAGGATGCCGACCATGTGGAATTTGGGAGTTACCGCAACCGTCGGTTCGAACTGTCCGTAGAAGCTCCAGAGGAGCATATCCTTCTGGTCTTCGCTGTAAGCGATCGGAGCGATCGTGGTCGAAATGCCGGAGAGAGCCGCATAGCCTGTCATCATGATGTTGCGGTCCGTGCCAAACCAGTGCCCGATATCGTAGCCGCCCATCGCGGAGAGGTAGGAAGACCACTTGGCATGGCTGGGGATTTCCTGCTTCTGGATCTGTTCCACGTTCTGGTAGGCGACGAAGGATTCCCACATTTCCCAGGTTCCGCCGTAAAGCCCGCCCTTTTGACGGCGCAGCTTGACCCCGACGCCCGGTTCGAGAACACCCGTACGGGCGACATAGCCACTTGCGCGCGGTTTGGCATTGCCCGAATCCGCCCAGAAAATCGGCTTGTGCTTGGTCCAGGAATTGGTGCTTTCCCACATGTTGCGACCGTTCAGGCGGTAGTTGAAGACCAGGACATCCGTTCCCTCTTCGACCTGGCGATGCTGGCCATACTGGAAGTCCAGATAGCCGCGGTTGAAAGTCGGCTCCACCTTGATGTTCAATCCCATCATGTTCGGCGTGTAGCGGAGAGAGCCACCGTTCAGGTACATTTCATCCTTGCGCCAGCTAGTGAAGCGCGAAGGGTTGCTGAGAGAATAGGGCGAATAGAAATCCTTCGGAAGATAGATGCCTTCGACGGTTATCGGCCAGCCTTCGATGTGCTTGCTCTGCGCCTTGACATAGACACCGACCTGCGGAGTCGCCACGCCGGTCTTGTAGGCGTCCTTGGAATATCCGTGAGGTTGAGCGGCATCGTCGGACGGGTAGAAATTGACGGAATCGGTGACGCTCAGGGCGACATCGGCCATCAGGTACAGCTTCGGGGTTATATTGCCCTTGATATCGACGGAAGCGACATGCGTATTCTGCAGGGAAGGCGTCATGTCCGCCAGGATCTGGTAGATGCGGAATTCGTCTTCGTAGATAATGCCCTTGTCAAAGACCACGCCCATGTAGTTGACGCCGAGCGTCATCGATTCAAAGAGCTTGTCCTTGGCAACGCGTCCATGATAGACGGAACCGCGGAAATCGTGAAGTCCGTAGGTTTCGAGTTCGCCCGGCTGGCCCGCATAGAGACGGAGACCGTCGCGCGTGCCGAGGTCCATGTCCATCGGCTGGGAAACCATGAACTGCGCCTTCATGTTATACGGAAGCTGATAGACATTGGCAAAGACGCCGCCGAACGAGCGGTTTGTCCAGAAGGCGCGACCGCCTTCCTTCACCGGCTTGAACGACTTTTCCTTGTAATAGGTGCTGACCGTCTTTTCGTCCTCGAAAAGCTCGTATTGCCACGAAAAGCGCGGAGACGTTTCGCGTTCCCACATGGTAAGGGGAGAAGCGTTTGCCCAGATGACGCCTCCCGCGGTGATGTAAGCGCCAAAGACGCCCGCGCGGATATCCGCGCCCACGTTGAATTCTTCGTCAATCGTCGAGGAGTAGTAGTCCGTGGAATGATCGTAGAGAACGCGCTCGTCGTAGGTCGGAACGCCGGTCGGCTGGGTCGCGTACTTGTTTCCGAACGTACCGGAAAGGTCGAACGGGAATGCGAAGTTCGTCCACAGGGTCATGTAGGAATTCGGCATGGCGACGACATTCGCCTTGAAGATGGCGTCCACAGCCGTGCGGGCCTTGTCGCTCGCAAAGGCGGGAGAAGATTCCGAATAGTGGAAGTTCTTGACGCGGAAAGCCATGAAGCCGGAGACCGCCACCGGCAGATCGTCCTTGCCGAGCAGCGTGGACTCCATATTGCCGGAAAGCGTGTCAAGCGACGCATGAATCGAATCGAGCTTTACCTGGGTGGGCGTCGCCCAGACGGCTGTCGCGCAAGAAGCGATTAAAAAAGAAGAAACCAGTTTACGCATAAGACCCTCTTAAATCGCATTGCGGAAAGGATAGTTGGCAGGACCTTCGTAAGGCTTGCCGTGTTTCTTGATGACCACATCGTCGATCCAGACCTTGAAGGATTCGTTTTCGTCCTTGCGGACTTCGAGACGGAAACCCTTGAACTTGTCCCAGGCGAAGGGGAGCATTACGTCTCGGGTGTTCTTTGCGTCCCAATAGAGACCCGTCATGCCGAAGAGCTTGAGCGGGATGCTGAAGTGCGTCCACTCGGTCGAAATTTCGCCGAGACTCTTGGAGCGGAGCTTGACCTGGAGCGATTCGCCGCCGCTCTTTACGCCGTCATCGACCAGCACGAACAGAGCGTTTTCGCCGCCCTTTTCGCCTTTAATCCAGAATTCGAGTACGCCTTCTTCGAGGTAGGGCGTGAGATCGACGGAACCCGCGATACAGATGGCGACGCCCGAATAGTCGCTCGCAATCAGCTCGATTTCCATCGAAAGGGCGCCTTCCTTCGCATACTTGTCCGTCATCACCGGTTCGGGATTTTCGCGCGGGTATTGGTAGGTGTATCCACCGCCGCGGGGAATCGCTTCGCGCATGATGACCGTCACCACGTCCTTGTCGGGTCGGAACGGCTTGGCGGGCTGCACCGTGAAGCGAGACTGGTCGCGGTCGCGATACTCGCTGAATCCGATGCTCGCGGAGGAAAATGACACAAGAAGAAGCGAAAGGCAGAAGCACTTCCAGACGTTTTTCTGTATTTTGGCGTTCATAGGTTTTCAAATTCTCCAAAATCCGATGAGCCATAATATAATTTGTTTTTTGGCTTTTCCCGTTTCGCTTTTTGAAAAAAAACGCTTGCAAAGGAAAAGATTCTGGCGAAATTCGATAAAATCCGTCAATTTAGGCGGTTTCCTCTGTAAACATCTTTTTGAAAGGCGAAAAAAATCATCCGTCGAACAATAATTTAGTTTTAACCCGTATCATCATATCCAAAGGATACCATGAAAAGATTTTTCAGCCCTCTTTTTCTAACGGCGGCTCTGCTCGTCGCCTGTTCTGACGATTCGGGAAAGCTCTCCGCCACAGAAACATCCAGTTCCTCGGAAGACTCTTTTGTCCCCGTTCCCGTCGACTATTCCGCGGGTCGCGCGATGAACGAGCGGCTCGGACGCGGCATCAACCTGGGAAATTCCTGGGAATCGAACTCCTATGCGGGCTACAAGGATCCGGGAACAAACCACATTCCCGCAGAACCTTACAACTACAGCTACAATGACGACCTGGACGCCGGCTGGGGAAATCCGATTCTGGACGGAGACTTCCAGATTATCAAGGATGCGGGATTCAATTCCATACGGCTTCCGGTCCGCTGGCAGCACAATTCCAACCCGATTACCCACGAGATCAATCCCGATCGCCTTGCCGGCGTTCTGGAAGACGTGACGCTCGCCGTAAACGCGGGCCTTGTCGTCATCGTCGATTTTCACTGGGACTACGAGATCATGGAGGCGGGAAACGCCTACTACAGAAACCCGACAAACGCCGACAGCCTTGCCGCCTACGAAGCGGAGAAGCTGCACTTTCTCGCTATCTGGCAGCAGGTCGCGACCGTTTTCAACGCTTTTCCGGATTCGATGCTCGTGTTCGACATCCTGAACGAACCGACGGTCCAGAGCGCGGACATTCTGAACGACATCATGCTCGGCGCCCACAGCGTTATCCGGGCGGCGGCACCGGGAAAGACCATCATGTTCCAGTCCTATCACGCGGCCAAATTTGCGGACATCGACGCGTTAAGGCTTCCCCAGGACGGAAACATCATCTATTCCGGGCATTACTACGAGCCCTATACCTTTACCCACGAAGGTCACGGCTACGCATGCAAGGGAGACGAATCCTACACGAGCACAGCTTCGACCGACATGGCAAAGTACGTGGCGATGGTGCAATCGCGGTATCCGGATGTAAACGGCGGACACGTCCCGATGAACATGGGAGAATTCGGAGCCGCGGCCGGGAGCCGCAGCAACTGCGGAAGCGAAGGTCCAAGCGACAAGTATTTTTCCCTGTGGACCAAGAAGGCGATAGCCGCAGCCGAAAAATACGGCATGAGCTGGCACTATTGGGGATTTACGAAAGTCGGCGGATTCGAAGCCTACGACAGGAACGAAAGCGTCTGGTATCCGGGAATTCTCGAAGCCATGGGGCTTAAATAACCCGAAAATCTTCTTTTGAAAAAAAGCTCCGGATGGCGGGATCCTCGGATTCTGCCATCTTTTTCGCCTTTTCGCCGACCGGGATTCCCGAATGGTAAAATTCGCGGTAGAGCCTTTCGATTTCGACGATGCGGCTTTCCGGGAAACGTTCCGGACTCTTGCGAAGCGCATGGAGGTTCACCCCGGCAAAGCGAAGCGGATTTCCCAGAGCCTTTACGTAGGGAGGAACATCCCTATCGACCTTGAGGGACGCGCCGACAAAGCTGAACGCGCCGATTCGGCAGTTTTGCGCCACGCCGGAAGTTCCCCCGATGTTTGCGAACTCGCCGACATGGACGTGGCCGCCTAGCTGCACCCCGTTCGAAATGACGGCTCCGTTTTCGATTCGGCAATCGTGAGCGACGTGGACGTATGCCATGAGAAGCACGTCGTCGCCGATGACGGTCTTTCCCGAAACGGAAGTGCCGCGGTGAACCGTCACATATTCGCGGATCCTTACTCGGGAACCGATTTCAAGCGTCGTGTCTTCCCCGTCAAACTTCAGGTCCTGCGGAGCGTTTCCTAGGCTTGCCCCGTCAAAGACAAAGGTTCCCTCGCCGATCCTTACGCGCGAAAGAACATGCACACGCGACTCCAGGACAACGTTTTCTCCGATTTCGGCAAAGTCATCGACCAGGCACCATGGGCCGATACAGGCGCTGTCCGCAATTTTCGCTTTGGGGCTCACATAGGCCGACGGATGAATCATACGGGAGAAATAATAAATATATTTGACCCGTTATGCTGAGCATTTGCATTCTCGGAGTCCTCACTGCGCTATATGTTTCCCTGTTCCTGTTTTTTTCGATAGGACTTTTGCGGGCAAGGAAGCGTCCGGCGGATTCAGGAAAACGATGGAGCGTTTCCGTCATCGTTCCGCTCAGAAACGAAGAGGATCACGCCTTGCGAACCCTCGAAGCGCTCGCTCTCCAGGATTACGACGGAGAATGGGAAGTTCTCTGCATCAACGACCGCTCCACGGACAACACCCAAAAGCTGCTCGAAGATTTTGCGGCGACCCACCCAGGATTTTCGGTCGTGAACATTCCAACGGATGCCCCCTATATCGAAAGTCCCAAGAAACGCGCTCTCGAAACGGGTTTTCAAAAAGCCCGTCACGAAATCCTCATGACGATGGACGCCGACTGCGTTCCTCCAAAGGGATGGATCCGGTCGATGGCCTGCCGCTTTCAGGGAAACATCGCGATTGTGCAAGGCCCCAAGAAGAACTCCGGTTCGCCGGGAATCGTTCACGCCTACCAGAAGCTCGAAACTCTCGGCTACACGTCTATCGAGGCGGCGGGATTCAGCATGGGCGTTCCCATGGTCGCAAGCGCGGCGGCCCTCGCCTACAAAAAGGAACTCTTCTTTCGGGTCGGTGGATTCGGCAACCTGGTGCATCTTTCTTCCGGTGACGACGACATGCTTGTCCACAAGATGATCCAGGAGCCGGATGTCGAATTTTGCTACAACCTCGACAAGGACGCCGTTGTCGAAACCGCTCCGGTGGATTCGCTGAAAGGACTTTTGAACCAGCGGGCGCGATGGGCTAGCAACGGTACGCACTACTCCAATCACTTTTACACGCTCTTTCTGACGCTTATCTATACATTCTACGTCTGGCTGTTTCTTGCGCCATGGCTTGCCGTTTTCTGCGGTTTTCCGTGGATATGGTTTCTCGTTCCGTTTGCGTCCAAGGTGCTTGTCGATACGGTCTTTTTGTCTATCGGAGCGGTTCGGCTAGGTGAAACGGAACTTCTGAAAGCGCTTCCGATAACGGAAATCCTGCAAGTCCCGATTATCGCGATTGCGGTTCCTCTCGGAATTTTTAGGCTGTTTCGCTGGAAATAGCGTTCCGCGCAAAAAGCAGCGCATCTTCCCGGGAAAGAATCTTTCCTTGCAACTGGAGCTCGAATTCTTCCCGGATGATTTCTCCGACGCGACGTCCGGGTCTAAGCCCCATCAAGAGCAAGTCCGCGCCTTTCAATAGCGGTTTGGGAGCGCATTCGAAAACGCCAAGCCTTTGGGCGGAAAGCGAGAGAGCCTCCGCACTCTGGACGCGCAGATTTTCCGCAAGCTCGGGAGTCGATTCCAGATAGGCGCCTACCAGTTCGAGACCGTCGAGGTCAACCGATGCGCGACGCAGGAATTCCGGTTCGAACGGACCTGATTTTGCCTTTTCGACAAACAGGGGAATCTTTCGGCAAAGTTCGGGAACGCGCTTCAAAAGCTTCGCTTCGTTCGTTATCCGGGAAAGAAATCCGTTCACTTCCGAAATGTCCGACGCTCCGGAAAGAAGCGCGGCAAAGGCGAGAACCTCCTTCGAAACGGGATCCTTGACCGTGGGAAGCTTGCGCGAAACGCTGTCCAGCAGAATTCCCAGGTTTTCGAACGAACCGCTCAGCGGGCGAATTTCCGGAAAGAAGCGGGAAAGGTCCATTTCGATGAATGCGCGAAGGCCAAAGCTCGGCCGGCCAGGCTTTAAAAGCCACTTCCGGAATTCCTCGAAAATCCGTTCCGACGAAAGATCGGCAAGCGAAAGCGATCGACAAAGCGCGGCGGTTTCCGGAGCAAGGGAAAGGGAAAAACGAGACGCGAACTGGACACCGCGCAAGACGCGGAGCGAATCCTCGGCAAACGCGGACGACACGTGCCGAAGCAAGTGCCGTTCCAAATCGCCCTTGCCGTCGTAGGGATCCGAAAGTTCGAGTTCCGGCAGCGACAGTCCCATTGCGTTCACGGTAAAGTCGCGGCGCATCGCCGCCTCGGCAAAGCTCAGGTGCAGATGCGTTTCGACAAGAAAGCCTCGATGCCCTTCCCCGACCTTGTTTTCGGTCCGCGGAAAGGAAAAGTCCAGGTCTAGACCTTTCGACGCCAAGTGTACGACGCCAAACGCCTTGCCGACGAGGTTCGGGCGTCCAAAGTCCGAAAGGATTTTGAGCAGGGCGTCCTGCCCGATGTCGTAAACCTCCACGTCGAAATCCCGAGAAGCCTTCCCGAGCATCGCGTCGCGGACAAAGCCTCCGACGAGAAAACATTTTCCGCCCGCGGCACGGATACGCTCCGCGATTTGCATCAGGCGATGCGGAATTTCGCCTTTCGCTTTTTCCAGGTTCATGGAGAGACCCGCAGGGAATCCGCCCGGGAAGAATCCTTCTTGGACTCCTCATACATTTCGTAAATGCCTTTCCTTATCTTGTTCGTCAAGGAGTCCGACTTTTCGTATTCCGCCTGTTCCGCGCGACAGTCCGAAAGTTCCCGCGCGGTCCATTCCCGCTGATCGGGAGACATCGCCGTATGGTTCAAGCGGTATTCGATTTCGGCACAGACGGGCTTCTGCCGCTGCGAAGCGCATCCCAAAAGCAACGCGACAGCGCACAGGGAAATTCCGAAAACTTGCATCGGACGGACCAGGTTTCGAAGACGCTTTTTCGACAAAGGCATACACTTCCGCTTTTAATGGATGACCAGGAGCTTTCCGCGCTTTTTCCGGGAACCCTTCTGGATGATGTAGTGATAGACGCCCGGAGCGATCAGGACACCGCGACGGTCCCGGCCATCCCAGACAACGCGACCGCCATCGAGTTCGTCGCCTCGAAATGCCCGGACCAGATGCGCCCCGGAATTGTAAACGGAAACGGTCGCCGATTCCGAAACGTTTTCAAACGTCAAGACCTGTCCCAGGTCAAAGCGCACCGGATTCGGATAGACCTTTATCTTGGGGCCGTCCGATGTCATGAACGAGGAAGTTTCCCGCAAGTCGGTCCGCGCATAGCGCGTAACGCCGTTCTTGTGGACAAACCAGGCGTGTCCCTTTTTTCCATCGACAAGAACGTCATAGACCACATCGTCCAGCAGACCGTTTCGACTGACAAACCGGGTCGCGGACATCGTATCGGGAGAATTTCCCGTCTTTTTCACCATGTAGGCTCCACTGCCTATCGTTCCAATCCAGAGCCTGTCATTCGGATCGATCGAAAGCGACGAAAGATTCGCCTGTTCATACGAAGAGGTCCTGTGCGGCGCCTGGACGGAATCCATGCCGCTTTCAAAATAGGCGAACGTGGAATTGGTGATTATCCAGAGGCGGCCGGACTTGTCAAGATCCATGTCCAGGACAGCGTAGTTGTCCGGCGTGGGAACGGTTTCCATGTCTCGAATCACGAGTTCCCCGCCCGTTTCGGCAATGGGCCGGAGACGAAAAATGTCCAAGCCTCCGACGCCTTCCGTTCCATCGGTCTTTCCCGCTCCGGAGTAGAGAACCCATTCCGAACTGTCTTCCGACCAGACGGCCTTGAGCGGTCCGGAAAACTTTCCGCTTCCGACGTGGTTTGCGCAACTGATTTCCCCCGATTCGTCGATATAGGCAATTCCATAGCCCGAATTTCCCCAGAAACTCACCAGCCAGCCGAGACTGTCCGGGGAGACGGTAACGCCTGTCGGCACGATGTAGTTTGCAAGGTAACGTTCCGCGCAGTTGGAATTGTCCAGTCCGACGCTATGCAAGAACGCGCCGCCATTTCCCGAATAGATTCGCCAGCCAAAGCCCCAGATGCTCACAAGCGTTGCTCCATCCGAGAGCGTTCCCAGGTTTTTCAGCAAGCGGGTATAGGGTTCCACGCCACCGTAATAGGGAAGGTCGCCTAGCGAAGGCCCGTAGGCAAAGGCTTCCCCGTCGCTCCAGCCAAAGTCTCCATCTGCCGAATAGACCGTCACGCCACCGTCGCCGCCCACAAAGGGAGCGACCGCATAGGGATTTTTCAGCGAGAATCCGGTCCACGCCGAAACGTCCTTCAGTTCTCCGTCGTAATACCATGCCGAATTTTTCCCGACCAGATAGGAGAATCCGTCGCCAGGAAGAATTTCCCGTACAAGCGAACTGTCTCCCTTCCACAGGGCGGGAAACTTCTTTTTGGAAAGCGTGTCTCCGTTAGCGACCATCACGGAAAGCGTCTCGTCGAAATCCGCCTGCAGCGAACCGTTCCAAATCGATAGCCGGGTGATTGCCGTTTTCGAAGAATCCTTGCCGTGAAAGGTTTCCGCAAGGGTCCAGGAAGCGGGATCCGCGAGGAGGATATCTTCGGACAGGGTTTTCCACGGCATTCGCCGCCAATAGACGTCCGCTCCGAGCGCGACAAAGAGAGAGTCTCCGCAAACGAGCATCGCCGAAGGAGAAGTCGCTTTCAGGGAAACATCCCCGATTCGCGAAAGAGAGAGCAGCGACTTTCCGCGCGAAATGTCAAAAAAGGCAAGCTTGTCCCGAAATCCCAGAACGAGAATGGAATCCGCGACCTCCGCAAGACCGGACTGCAATTCCGAAGAGGTCGAGGAAAAGGAACGGTTCAAGACGGAAAAACGCCTGTCGCCAAGATACCTTGCCACAATTCCCCGGGAAGAAATGGCGAAAAGTTCCCCGGAAGCGGTCTGTACCACGCCCCGAATATCCGAAGCCTCCAAACCGTTTGCCGACGAAAGGACATCGGTCGTTCCGTCTTGCGAAACAAGGCGAACGCCGCCGTCCGTCCCGAGCACAAGCGTATTGCCCACCAGCGCCGAGGCATAAAAGGAATCGGAACGGGCAAAGTTTTTCCACGTATCCGCGGCAAACGCGCACGACACGCACAGGAACAATAAAGAGCGGAGCCACAACTTCACTCTTCAATATTACCAAAATTCAGGAAACCTTCACTTGCTCCAGAACTTTTTTTCGCATTTTTCCCATGGAGAGAACCAGTTTCTTCGCAACGGTCGAACGGCGGATGCCGAAAATTTCGGAGAGTTCGCCGATGGAGAAACCTTTTAGATAATGCAGTTCCACGAGCGTCCCCTGGTTCGGAGGCAGAAAGTCCAGAAAGGAATTCACCGCCCGCTCGTTCTCTAGCTGTTGTCTATCCCGCTCGTCGCGATGCACATCGTAGCGGAAAAACCTTTCGCGGACATTTTGCGCACGGATCAGCCGTCGAAACTCGTCATGGCAGACATTTTCCGCGACCCGAAGCAGCCAACCGGTTGGGTTCTCCAAGGTTCGGACTTCCTCGAAATGCGTATGCAGTCGAATGTAAACATTTTGCATCAAATCCTGAATCGAACCGACTCCGTACATCTTGTGCAGACACAATTTGTAAATTTGAAACCGATGCCGATTCCAAAAGCTCAATATATCTTGATTGCGGACAGGCCCTTGGATAGAGGCCATATAGCTCCTGACCAAATTCGGGAGCAGGCAAAAAGCGACACCCGTAAAGATAGGAATCAAAAAGGAGTCCCGGTTTGAAAAATCGACTTGCGTCCAATTTGGCAACCGTTCGGTTGCAGAATCGATTCGTTTTTTTCGTTTTGCTTTTTTGCGGCATCGTCTGCGCAGACGACTTCGGATTCGTGTCGCTCGACAACATGGCGCCTCCAAGGGTAGAAATTTTCTATCCGGAAGAAAAGACCGTCAAAGGGACGCTGGTAAACGTCCAGGTTTCCATTCCCGAAGGCTGGCACGTCAACGCAAACATCGCCGCCGATAAATTCTTGAAACCTTCGACACTCGACATCGAAGCCCGCGGAATCGAATTCGATGAACCCATATGGCCCGATCCCATCAAGGAATACAGCGAAGCGCTGGATCTCGAAAACCTGGTATTCAAGGGAACGTTCCAGATTCTGGTTCCGGTGAAAAGCGTC
Organism: Candidatus Methanomethylophilaceae archaeon; assembly: GCA_963629575.1. Taxonomy (GTDB): domain Bacteria; phylum Fibrobacterota; class Fibrobacteria; order Fibrobacterales; family Fibrobacteraceae; genus Hallerella. The sequence continues at coordinate 121,965 of CAVGIM010000001.1, read as the reverse complement.
GCCGCCGATTACGACACCAGCACGACAAACGTCGATTTTTCCTACCAGGCCTGCAGCCAGATCTGCCTCGCTCCGCAGACCGTCCACGCTTCCATGCAGATAAAGTCGCTCGGGCAGAGCAAAGAGGAATCGGTCTCGGAAGAGCCTTTAAAAAAAAACTCCGGTGAACCGATCTTCCTGCTTCTAGGATTCGCCTTTCTAGGAGGACTCATTCTCAACCTGATGCCATGCGTCTTGCCGGTGCTCTTCCTAAAGCTCTTCAATCTGACGCGAAATGCCGGAGAAACCCGCCTGCGGCTATGGAAGCTGACCGGGACACTCGTGTTCGGAATCCTGGCGTCCTTCTGGGTTCTCGCGGCGGTCATTGTCCTGATTCAGGCGGGAAACGGAATTTCCGGCTGGGGCTTCCAATTCCAGAATCCGGGATTCATCGTCTTCATGGTCATTCTGCTCTCGGCTTTCGCCATGAACCTCTTCGGCGCGTTTGAAATTTTCCTGCCGGGTTCGACCCTCACCCGAATGGACGCGGCGACGCGCAAGGAAGGATACGGAGGCGCCTTTGCAAGCGGAATTCTGATGGTCCTGCTGAGCACGCCGTGTTCCGCGCCGTTTCTCGGGACCGCGATGGGCTTCGCCTTTACCCAGCCGCCCGCGATACTCTTCCTCTTCTTTACGCTTGCCGCCCTGGGACTTGCGTTTCCCTACATTCTCGTGGCGATCTTTCCGTCCGTATTGAAAATTTTCCCGAAACCGGGAGCCTGGATGGTCAAGGTCCAAAAGCTCCTTGGACTCTTTTTGCTCGGAACAACCGCATGGCTCGTCTGGATTTCCTTCCGCATGGCGGGATTCTGGGGCGCTCTCGTCGTCAGCGGCTTTGGCCTGTTCGCCATTTTCGCAGCGATTGCCTTCGGAAAATTTGCCCGACCCGACAAGCCTTTTATTCGAGAACCCGTTTCGCTCCTCTTCATCGCGGTTCTTTTCCTTGCCGCCTGGTTTCTGTGCGGAAAACAGGCGATTCATTCCATCCTCGAGGAAAAGGCTCTGTCGGCAGCAGAAAAGACACTCGACGAAAACGGCTGGTATCTGTATTCGGAAAAGACGTTTCGGACTCTTTCAAGGGAAAATCGTCCGATCTTTGTCGATGTGACCGCCGACTGGTGCCTCACCTGCAAGACCAACGAAGCGGTCGTCCTTTCGGCGGAAAACGTCAAGGAACTCCTGTCCCGCGCAAAGGCCATCCTCGTCAAGGCGGACTATACGCTGGAAAGCCCGGAAGTCACCAGACTTCTCCGAACGCTCGGAAGAAGCGGAGTCCCCGCCTATGCGGTCTATCACCCGGAAAGCGAAAGCTGGGAAGTCCTTCCCGAAATTCTGACCGAAGAATCCATCGCCGAGGCCCTTTTCAAGAATCGCCAGGCGAAATAAGCTTCTAGACAAGGCCATTTTTCCCTAATTTCAGCAACGCGCTCCGTTTTGGAAAGAATTAAGATAAATTTATCCACATGAAAGTCGCCCTCCTCACCAATGAATTTCCTCCCGACATCTATGGCGGTGCCGGAATCCATGTACAGTTTCTCTCGCGCGAACTCAAGGCGCATTGCAATATCGAAGCGCGCGCCTTTGGACACCAGAACGACTCCGAAAGGAATCTCCACGCCATGGGATTTTCGCCAAGGCTCGGATGCGTTCCATCCAACGCCCAGATGTCCAAGATTTTAAACCCGCTCGATATCAACCTGCAATGGGCAAGCAGCCTCGAAAACATCGACATCGTCCATTGCCACACCTGGTATAGCCATTTTGGCGGCGTGCTGACCAGTCGCCTTTTCGAATGCCCGCTGGTCCTTACGACGCATTCCCTCGAACCGCACCGCCCATGGAAAGCGGAACAGCTTGGCAATGGCGGATACCGGATGAGTTCCTGGATAGAACGGACCGCTTACGAAGCCGCCGACGGCATCATCGCCGTTTCCAATGAAATGAAGCGCGACACGATGGAACTCTACAATGTCCCCGCAGACCGCATCCAGGTAATCTACAACGGCATCGACCCCGATTTTTACAAGCCGACCTTTGAACCGGAAGTTCTCGACAAGCTAGGAATCGACCGGGAAAAGCCTTTTATTCTCTTTGTCGGGCGCATCACCAGGCAAAAGGGAATTTCCCAGCTCATCGGCGCGATTCCGCACATTCGAAAAGACGTTCAAATCGTTCTTTGCGCCGGTGCACCGGACACCCCGGAACTCGCCGCAGAGTGCGAATCCAAGATCCAGAGCCTGCAAAAAAGCCGGGACGGAATTTTCTGGATCCAGGAGATGATGCCTCACAAGGAGCTTCGCGTTCTCTACACATACGCAACCGCTTTTGTCACGCCGTCGCTTTACGAACCGTTCGGGATCATCAATCTCGAAGCGATGAGCTGCGGAACACCTGTCGTCGGAAGCGCCGTTGGCGGCATCCCGGAAATCATCGTCCAGGGCGAAACGGGATTTCTCGTTCCGCTAGAACCGAAATCGGCTTCGGATTTTGAACCGAAAAGCCCGGAAGCGTTCCAGCAGGCTCTTGCCGACAACCTGAACCGGCTCATCGACAATCCGGAGCTGTCCAAAAAGCTTGGCGAAGCCAGCCGCAAGCGGGCAATCGAAGTATTCAGCTGGAAAAGCATCGCGAAACAGACATTCAACTTCTACGAGACCGTCATCGCAAGATACAAGGCCGAAGGCGCCAGGAAAAAGTAGCAGAAAGAGAGCCGCTTTCGCGGCTCCCTTTTTGGACATGGAATTATTTCTCCTAGCGAAGCACCCCCTTGCAAGAAAGCGATTTTCCTCCCTGGGAAACTCGAACAAGATAGCTCCCCGCCGAAAGACCCGTTCCGTTCCAGGCGATCTGGTTTGTTCCGAAAAGACCGTTCGTCCGGATAGATTCCACTTTTTCTCCTTGTGCCGAAAAAATTTCCAGCGTAACCGGGCCGGAACTTTCCAGTTCGAATCCAATGGAACTTCGATCGAAAGTCGAAAGCGCGAGTTTCCCCGAATCATGCCGAAGACGCGCGTTCAAGACAGGGCTTTCGGAAACCTTCGCATAGACGTTCGCATTCAGATAGGGAAGTTCGACGGCATCCAGAAATTGCAGGGATTCTTCCGTCACCGACTTGAATGCCATGGAACGGTCATCTTCCGCAGGGCTCCTGGCAACGATCGCTTGGCGGCAAACCGAAATGCGGAGCGTATCCGAATTTCGCAAGACTTTCAACTCCACGGATTCCTCCGGATTTCCCCGCAAGATTTCCATGTCAAAATCCAAGGACTTTCCAGCCAGCGAGACATCGTTTGCCGACACGAGAAAGTCGCCTACCTCAATGCCTGCCAAATGCGCCGAAGCGCCCTGCACGACATGCGCCACTTCGGCTCCATGTTCCGACGGGTAGATAGCGAGCCCCAGACCGCCAAACGATTCGCCGGCCATGACCACGCGAAAAGCGGCAAGAACGCCCAAAGACCATAACTTTTTCATTTTGTCACCTCCGAAAGGACTGTGTTTGTGTAAATTATTGAATCCAGAAAGGCAGTCGATAGTTTCATGACGCCCTTATGGAACGCGGCAACGTAAAGCGTATCCTTCGCAATCGTTCCGTCTAGAATTTCCGTCACCCCGGAAATCGGGGGCAGTTCGTTCCAGCGATTTTCCCTGGGAGAATAGATCGCGGAACCTTCGCCCAAGGCGATATAGTTTCCTCGAAACGGAACAAAGCGATAAACGGATGCAGGCGTTCTGGAAACCAGCGAGACATCGCTTTCCGTATAGAGCAGGGAACAGTCCATCTTCTGGCGCCAAGTTCCTTGCGAAGAAAGCGAAAAGACGCCTTCTAGATTCGCATAGCCCACAAGCAGTCCGTTTTCCACAATCGCCGCGTCGCGCGCAAGCAACGACGAATCGTTCCAGGCGCCATTCTCGCAAGAAACCGTCGGCGCGGAAACCGGATGCCAAGCCGTATCCGAAAGATCAAAACGATAGACCCCGTTTCCATAGGTCATGGCGAACAGGGAACCGTTCCATTCCTCGGCACGCAGAAAGGATTCTCCGGCAGGAAAGCCCCGATTCCAGTTGTTCCAGCTTCCTTCATCCGATTCAAAATAGATGGGATTCCTTTCTCCGAACATCCCGTGAGAAAACGAAAGCACCAGGCGACCTCGAAACTTGGCTATGCCGTCTATTCCGTAAGCGGAGTCCGAAATGGAAAACCGCTCATCGATAACCGGAATATCCCGATTCGTCCATATTTCTCGTTCCGGGTCAAACACCCAGAGCCTAGCCCCGCCCGAGCTGAAGAACGTCCCCACGTAAAGGACTCCCGAATCGGCAAAGAGGACATTCGGCACGTCATCGTCGGGAAGTTCCAGCTCTTTCCACAGAAGGCTGCCGACCTTTCCCTGGAAAAGCTGGTAACGGCGTTTCCCGTCGATTTGCCGATCGTTGCGCGCAAAAAGATAGTCGCCTACGCTAGCAACCGTTTCGATTCCCGTTCCGAGATTTTCGGCATCGACATTGTCAACGGAAAGCCCCGCCGAATTCCAACCCGAAGATTCGCCTTTTTGCGAAAGTTCCCCGTTCGAGGAGCAGGCGGCAAGAATTCCCGACAGAAAAAGTCCAATCCATCGTTTCATCAGGCACCACCGAAAATGTCTTTCACGTCCATCATCACGATTCCTCCGAAAGACCTGGCAGAAATCGCTTCCTTGTGACGCGCCTTTTTCAGACCGACGGAGCATTTGGATTCGTCTAGCGCGCAATAAAGATCCGAACCTTTTCGCGGAGCGCCTTCCAGTTCGATGCTCTGTAGATGGACATTGTAATCGGCATTGTCGATTCGCCCATAGGTCAGAACGTCTCCATGAGGGACGATATTGTACGGATACTTGTTCGGAACCTGCGAAAGATAGATATCGTAAGTCTTTGGCGACAAGAATTCCTTTTGATATTTTGGACCGAACTTCTGCTTCTTGTCCACAAACTGCTGGCTATATGCCGTCACGAGCAGATCGCTTGCGCCGAGCCATTCTTCCATCAGATTGTTGTAGAAATTCAGCCAGCTTTCGATTCCCTGGATATTCTTCAATTTGACGCCCTGGGATTTGTACAGGAGAGCATTGACAAAATTCGTCACCGACAGGCAGGCGTTTTTTTCGACATCGCTTGAACTCTTGCAGAACTTGGAGCTTCCTTCCGAAAGCTGGTTCATGAAGTAGTTGCGAAGCCCGCGCATGTCCGAAGAATACATCGGCCGCATCTGAACGTTCGTTCCGTCCGGACGTTTCGGATATCCTTCCTTCGAAAGCTTCGACATGAACGAAGAATGCGTTGCGAGGTGCGCGCCATCGACATGCCACGCCCAAAGCGAATCGCGAAGCGGTTTCAAGAAGTCGATTTTTTTTGTCGTCGTCTTTTTCCGAAGGCCAAAAAGGTATTTGTAGGTTGTTTTCAGCTTGAAGTCTCCGACATAGCCGCCTTGGAGCTTGACGCTGACATCGGTCGATGTTCCCAACAGCCCGGAAAGAATCCTGTCCGAAGGGATAAAGAGATTGGCGACGACCTTGCTCGCCGTCTTTCCCATCCCGACTTCTTTCAAGATGGATGCCGATATATCCTTTCCCGCGCCTTTCTTGAAAAATTCCACAAGATCCTTCTTGACGTCCGCCGAGAGCAGGGTTCGGTCCGCATAGCGTTCGCCCTTCTTTTCCCGATTTTTCTGATCCTGGATTTCCTTGATAAACGCAGCGACTGCAGGCTTTGACTTTTTAATATTTGCATAGTCGTCGGCAAGTTCCGACCCGAAATGCGGCGTGTTCACCGTAATGACGCGCCGGATATGGTTTGCCGGATTCGCCTTTCCCGAGGGATAATGCTTGGCGTTCGCTCTCAACCCTCGAAGCATTTCCCGAATGACAAGTCCTCCCTGGCTGTGCGCGACCAGATCGACCTGTTTGGACGAGTCCGTTTTCCAGGAATTTCCATAATGCGCGCCAAGAACCTTTTCTAGATACTTGTAAAGCGCAAAGGAAATCGACTGTTTCGCGTTATCGTCTTTCCAGTGCGGCAAAACCTGAACATAGGATTTTCCCGACTTCCTGTATGGAGCCGTAAAGAAGTACAGACCGTTGGAATTGATTCCCTGTTTGGAAACATTGAGCTTTTGATCTCTTGCCATGACGTCCGGCAAGGAACCCTGCTCGTATCCAGAAACCTTCCCGTTCAAAAAATCCGGATTGGTCGCGTCCGCCTTGCCAAGAGGCTTTGCGCCAAAGGAAACGAACGAGGAATTGTGCCCCGGAACAAAAACGACCGGACGCCCGAGCTTTTTATTGCTCGACGGAAGCGCGGGAAGCGCCACCTTGCGAACATTCCACTGTTCAAAGATTTCTTCCTTGGGAACCCGATTCTTGTCCTTGCAGAATCCCTTCTGGTAGAACTTCCCCGTCGATGCGTTGTAATCGCCGAGAGAAACCGTTTTCCATCCCTTATCGACCGAGCAATTCTTTGTGCAGAATTCCGGCTTCGCAGTCCATTTCAACGTTCCCGAATAGGCAAGACCGTTACCGCATGTAACGCGATATTCCACTTCGTTTTCACATGTAATGCGGTGAACAAAAGTCGTGACGTTTCGGGACATGGAACGAATCGAGGTCTTTCTTTCCGCATGACGACGAATTTTCGTCACCTGGAAAGCGCCGGTTTTGAACGAGCCGTCCTTTCCGATATCCGTACAGTAGGTGTTGAACGAATAGGACGCGCCCGGATTTTGAATCTTTTCCATCGGAACAGGCGTTCCCGGGTAAGTGATCGACTTTCCCATTTGGGAATCGCTATAGGTAATTTCCGCCGAAAAAAGGCATGTAGAGGATAATACGACAAAAGGCAAGGCTTTTCTGAAAAGCTCCATAGATTTTCTCCTGAAAAATAATGAATAGACTGATTCGAGAAATCTACGAAAGGACGCAATCCTTGAAGAAATTGCCGCGTCCGGGCAAATGCGGGTTTCCAATGTAAAAGAAAAAATCGTTCCCGTCAAGGGAACGATTGCGTTCTAAAAATTTCTTGATCGATTAATCGTTTTTTGCACGACAAATATTGACAATCACTTCTCGGCGGAAACGCCCGGTCCCGAAAGCTTGCTGTGCCCGCATCCCAAAGAAGTCACTTCGATGTGATTCGAGATTTCCTCTTTCAGGCGGTCCACATGCGAAATCACGCCCACAAGCTTGTCGCCGTTTTCTCCAAGCCTGCGCAAAAGCTCGATGGCCTTTTGCAGCTTGTTTTCGTCTAGCGAACCGAATCCCTCGTCGAGGAAAAGCGTATCGATTCGTACACGCTGGCTGGCAAGGGACGAAAGTCCAAGAGCAAGAGAAAGGCTCAACAGGAATGTCTCTCCTCCGGAAAGACTTGCCGCAAGACGCGAGGCACCGTTCTCCGAATCGTAGAGTCTGATATCGAAACTCTTTCCGTCCGACACGATACTATATCGGGAATTCAAAACAGACAGATGCCTGTTTGCCGCTCGAATCAACTTTTGAAGCGTCAAGCCTTGCACGTATTCGACGAACTTCTTGCCCTGGGAATCTCCTATCAGATCGTTCAAGGTTTTCCAGACCTTGACGACTTTCTCCTGTTCCGCCTGCTGGATCCGCGCTTCCGCCTCGGTCTTCTTGCGATCGTCGTTTACAGCCAGTTTCTCTTTCTTTTCGACGAGCTGCTTTTCATATCCCGAAATTTCCTGGACGAGCGTGTCGATTTTGGAACGGACCGTTTCGAGGGTTTCCCGGCCAAGCTCCCGGTGCCGCAGACTATCCACGTTCTTTTCCGCCTGTTCCAGGCTTCCGCGTTTCGTCTTGAGTTCCGACTCGACCTGTTCGATTTTCTTCTTCACGGCCTCTCTATCCGAATCCGAAATCACCGCACGCAACACTTCGTCTTCCGAAGCGAAACGGTTCTCGCGAAGCATCGCCTGAAAACCGACTTCCAAGCGTTCCTTTTCGCGTTCACAGCCGGCAAGGTCATCGGAAACCGCCGTCAACTGACTCGTTTGCGCGGTCAACGCTTTTTCCGCATTTCGGCGAGCGCTTTCGCACATTGACTTGTCCTGCGAGGCTTTGGCGATTTTCTGTTGCCAGAGATTTCGGTCATCCGCGACAGATATCGTGCCGAAAAGTTGCTTTCGTCGATTGTCGATATCCTTGTACTTCGCCTTTTCGTCTTCCAGGTCCTTTTCGAGACTTCGCAATTCGTCCTGAACCTTTTTCGCGGATTCGTTCAGGTTCCTTTCTTCCACATCCAAGACGGATTGTTTCTGGATGCACCCGTCAAGACTCTTCTTGTGACTGTCCCATTGGCTTGCCCAGGATTGAACCTTGGAACATACATTCGCCGGATTGTCGAGATCCGCCACCGAAAAACCATACGTTCCAAGCATTTCGAGAGCGCTCTGGATTCCATCCGAAACCGCAGTCTTCTTGTCGGACAAGTCGTTTTCGCTTCTCTGGACCTTCTCCTTGGCAGCGCGAAATTCGTAATCCGCTTTGTCTGATGCCTGCCGAGCCGCTTCGTAGCGCGTCTGTAAATGTTGCAAGCGATTCGCCGTTGCCGAAACTTCTCCCGCGGAAATCTTCCGGTCGGGATGAACCGAATGAAACGTGCTTCCGCAAACCGGACAGCGATCCCCTTCGTGAATCGTCGCTTGCAAGAACACGGTGATTTTGTCGATATCGTCGGAAAGAGCGCGTTCACGCTCCTTTTCTGCGTCTTCCAGCTCCGCTTTCCTTGTGCGATTTTCCTTTTCCGCCGACAAGCAGACATTCTTGGCCGTCGCCAGGGTATCTTGAGAGCGTTCCAGCTTGTTCTTCGCCGCTTCCAGAAGCTCCAGACGATCCGAAATGGCGGCACTCTGGCTTTCGAGCATTTTATGCGTCGGATGCGCATTGAGATAGGTTTCGTCCTCGGTCTGTCTCTTCCTGACTTCTTCGCGTTTCGCCTGCAATATCCGAAGATCCGTCAGACATTTTTCCAGTTCCCCATTGGATTTTTCGACAATCCCTTTCCGCTCCTGCGTACGTTGCAAGGATTGGTTCTTTTGAGCGTCCAGTCCGTTCACCGTTTCGCGAAGAACGTTTCGCTTTTGATCCTCGTCGCGGAGACTTGCCTCTTCCCGTATCCTTGTTTCCAGCTCGGAATCGAAGGAATCGAAATTCGCCTTCGATTCGGGAATCTTCTTGAGAAGTTCTTCCTTTTGCGCCTTTTTCGCCAAATAGCGATTGCGGCTTTCTTTCAAGGCGGTTAGGGGTCCGACGAGTCTTTGCGCGTCCTCGGCCCGGGAAAGCCTCTTGCGGGAAGCCTCCAGTTCGCGATTTTCCGTTTCCAGGCTTTGAACTTCCGTTCGCAAAGTCTGGCATTCCCTTTCCGCCTCGACAAGCATTTTCAAGATGCGTTCGATATCTTCGTACTTTTTTTGCTCGGCGATCTTTGTCTTTTTGAGTTCTTCCGCATTCCTTATCCACGCGACAAGATCTTTTTCCTCTGTCGAAGAAAGCAACTGGATACCTTCCAGCTTGCGCTGGATTTCTTCCAGATCGGCCTGCGCCTTCTTGTTCCGTTCAAAAGCCGCTTTCGACAGTTTGCGGTAAATTTCCTGGCCGGAAAGCTTTTCGAGGATGGCGGCCTTGTCTTCGCGCTTGCACTTGAGAAACCTGTCAAATCCGCCCTGTGGGATCATCACGGCACGCGTAAACTGCAAGAAGTCGAGACCGACAATTTCGGCTATCTTGTCGTTTACGTCCTTTGTCCTGGAAAATTCCTCGTGGGCGACAAAGCTCCCGTTTTCCTCGAACAAAAGCTTTCGCTTGGCGCCTTGCAACTTCCCATCGGGCCGATTGTTCGCCCGGTGAACTTCCCAGATGGCCCTGTAGCGAGCGCCATTGGATTCAAACTCCACTTCCGAAAAGGAACTTCCCTTTCCGAGCGTCATCACCAGATCGTCGCCAGAACCTTCCGCCTTTTCCTTTTTATCCGCAATGCTTTCCTGCCTGGGAGTTTTCCCGTAAAGCGCAAGCGAAATGGCGTCTAGAACCGTGGTTTTCCCGGCGCCTGTCGGTCCCGAAATGGCAAAGAGGTGATTCCGGGAATATGCGGGATCGTCAAAGCGGATGCTCCACTTGCCCGCCAGGGAGTTGATGTTTTCAAAACGCAACGAGATGATTCTCATTCTTCGATACCCCCTTCCCGAACCTCTTTCAGAATTTCGCGGAACGCCATTTCAAGACGAATTTTTTCTTCTTCGGGAGCGTTCGCAAGGTCGCTTTCGTCCAGGCGACGCTTAAAAATCATCTCCGGATTGAAATCCGAAAGTTCCCTTTCGTCTTCAATCGTCTGGAATCCACGGGAACGTCCCTTGTACTCCGCATACAGGAGAACAAGCGACGTGTTTTCGAAATCATTCGACAGATTCTGTCGCAAGTTCCCGACGGAACCGATTCCCGTATAGATAACGCGCACCCAGGCTCCCGGATATTCCCTGTCCGCGCGGGAAATCTTTTCGCGAATATCGTCCAGGGACTCCCCGGAAAGCGTCAGAAACTTTTGGAATGTCGGAACCCCAATCGGAACGATTTGGGGCGCCTTGCCTTCTTCGAAATCCACCCGCAGCACGACATTTTCCCGATTTGCCTCGTCAAAGCCCATCGGAAGCGGCGATCCGGAATAGCGTATGCGTTCTTCGCCGCCGATTCTTTGCGGCCGATGAATATGCCCCAGTGCGACATAGTCGAAGACAGGCGGGAAAACCTTCGAACCGACATTTTCCAGGTTCCCGACAATGCTGTATTCCGACTCGGCGTTTTCCGACGGCAAAGCGCCAGCGGCAAAAAGGTGCGCCATGGCGACAATGGGAATTTTCCTGTTTGCCTTTTCGCGCATTTCGATCGCCATGTCTTTCAGCTTTTCAAAATGTGCCGCGGTTCCCTTCCGGACGAGTTCCTCGTCCGTCTTGCATCTTTCGTCGCCTAGACTCGCCTGCAAGGCGGGATCGCGCAAAAAGGGCGCGGCGCATACGATTAACTGCGGATTTTCCCGGTCTGGCAGCGGGACCACCTCGTTTTCGAATCCGCTTTCCGCATCGGGAGTCGCCACGACATGCACGTTCAAAAGTTCGAGAATGGAACTGGTCGCTCTGAGCGTCGCGGGCGAATCGTGATTTCCCGCCGTGACAATCACGTTTTTGCAACAGGTTCCATTGAGGCTGGTCAAGAATTTATAGTACAGTTCTTCCGCGGCATTGCTCGGAGAACCCGTGTCAAAGATATCCCCGGACACGAGCAAGGCATCGATTTCGTTCGAAACGATCGTCTGTTTTAGCCAAACGAGAAACCTTCCATATTCCTCGATGCGCGAACGCTCGTGCAAGGAGTTTCCCAGATGCCAGTCCGAAGTATGCAAAACGCGAAAAACACTCATACCCCAAATGTAGTTTCGTTTTTTTGTCAAAAATGACAAATTTCGAATGGTGCGAAATTCGTCACACCGGACCTTCGATTTCCGTCACTTCTAGAATATTGCCCGATACGAAAAACCGGATGTTCCATTTCGCAAAGCGAAACCCGTAATTTCTCCGCGCCCCTTTCTGGTATGCCGGGCGAGGATCTTCCGACAGAGCGAGACACAACGCTTCGCGCTTTTCTTCCGGAATCTTTTCGAGGAGTGCTTTCGGAATGCGAACCGCGAGCGGAGAAAAGCGAATTTCCTCCGTAAAGCCTCCACGCGCACCGGAAACGGCATCCGCATAGGGCAGATACGGCTTGATGTCGATGATCGGGGTGCCGTCCATCAGGTCTGCGCCCGAAACGACGATTCTCGGGCCTTCCGGGGAAACGGTTTCGATTCTTTCGATTTTCACGACGGACAGGGCGACGGGATTCGGCCGAAAGGATGAACGCGTGGCAAAGACGCCCATTCGACGGTTTCCGCCAAGGCGCGGAGGGCGAACGGTCGGAGAAAATCCATTCCGGATATTTTCCGAAAAAATCCAGAGGAGCCACAGGTGCGAAAAGTCAGAAAGACCGCGCAGTGCATCCGCGTTTCGAAATCCTTCTTCGAAAACAATCGTCGAAGTCAAATTATTCAAAATGCCGCTTTGCCGCGGAATGCCGAACTTTTCGGGAAAATCCGACTGGACATGCGCAATCGCTTGAAACGTAAAAGGCCCTTGCATCGCGATGTATATAGCAAAATTTTCTAACTTTGCGCGCAATATGAAATTTTCAGAACTTCCCTTGGACGAAAGCCTCCAGCGAGCGATCGACGACGCAGGCTACACGAGTCCCACTCCGATACAGGAAAAGGCGATACCGCCCGTTCTCGAACGCAAGGACTTGATGGGTATCGCCCAGACAGGAACCGGCAAGACGGCTGCGTTCGCTCTTCCCATTCTGCAGAACATCCTCCAGGACGGCGTCTGGAAAGGGCAGAAGCCTATCCGCGTCCTGGTCCTGCTCCCGACGAGAGAGCTCGCGATCCAGGTTTCCGACTGCTTTGAAATGTACAAGAAGTTCACGCCGATTACGAGCGCCTGCATTTTTGGCGGCGTGAGCGACATTCCCCAGAAAAGGGCCCTTTCCCAAGGCGTCGATGTCCTTATCGCGACTCCGGGACGTCTGCTCGATCTTATCCAGCAGCGCGCGATAAGCCTCAAGAAATTGCAGTACTTTGTCCTCGACGAAGCGGACCGGATGCTCGACATGGGATTCATTCACGACATTCGAAAGGTTGTCGCTCTGCTTCCCCAGAACCGTCAGAACCTTTTCTTCAGCGCGACGATGCCTCCCGAAATCACAAGGCTCGCCGCATCGATTCTCCGCACAAATCCTGTCCGCATCGAAGTCGCGCCGCAGAGTACGCCCATCGAACGCATTCGCCAGGAACTTTACCGCATCGACAAGAGGCGCAAGGGCGCCCTGCTCAAGGAAATGCTTATCGAGCATCCCGAGATGAAAAAGGTCCTGGTCTTCACGCGGACAAAGCACGGGGCGGACAAGATTGTCCGGGTTCTCGAAAAGGCGAAAATCACCTGTGCGGCAATCCACGGAAACAAGAGCCAGAACCGTCGCCAGGAAGCGCTCGGGAACTTCAAGACGGAACAGATTCGCGTCCTGGTCGCAACCGACATTGCCGCTCGCGGAATCGATGTCGATAACGTTTCTCACGTTTTCAACTACGACCTGCCAGACGTTCCCGAAACGTTCGTGCATCGCATCGGCAGAACCGCCCGCGCCGGAAAGGACGGCGTAGCGATTTCATTCTGCGCACCCGACGAGGAAAGCGATCTGCGCGCAATCGAAAAGCTGACTAGGATCCGGATTCCCGAAGGCTCTCCGGCGATTTTCGAAAAGCTGCCACCCCCGCAACCGGAAACTCCCGAAAGCGAAGCGCGAAATTCCAGGTTCCGCGGTTCGCGCCCAAAAGGTCATTTCAACTCGGGGAAAAAGCCCCGGGAAGAGAATCATCCAGAGGCACAAGCACAGAATTCGGCGCAAGCTTCGCCTCGTACGCATTCCGGCAGGCGCCTCGGAAGTCGCGCCCGCAAAAGGCTCCGCGAAGAGCAGCGGAAGCAGAACCAGGGATAAATCTACAAGTAGCCTCAAAAAGGAAAAGGAAACCGAAAACCGGTTTCCTTTTTTGAATCCTTTGAAACAGACTACTTGGCGGACTTCGTAAAATCCACGTAGGCCTTGAGAACGTCCAAAAAGACTTCGTCCGGCGTATTGTCGCCCGTGATGTGGCTGATGATCTTCGGGTCGTACTTTTCGAGGACCTTCGCCGTGGATTCGCGATAAACCTTTAGACGGTTCTTGATGACGTTTTCATCGGCGTCATCCTTGCGACCTTCGATCTTTGCACGGTTCAAGAGACGGGCGACGATTGTCGCTTCGTCCTTGATGTCCAGAACGAAAATGTGCTTGACATCGACAATCGGACGAATCAGGTCCACCTGGGATTCCGTACGGGGAATGCCGTCGAGAAGAAGCGTATCCTTGTCCGGATTCAGGCGGTTCGTGTTCACGAGTCCCTGCACGTAGCGGTCAAAAATTTCAACGGTCGCCTCGTCCGGAACGAGAAGTCCCTTGCTCGAATAGGAAGCGAGCAACTTGCCCGATTCGCTCGACGGCGCGATCCCGCGGAAAATATCCCCGGTCGAAAGATGCTTGAGAGCGGTCGTCGCGGCAAGCTTTGCACCGACAGTTCCCTTGCCGGAACCCGGGGCGCCAAAAATCAGAACAGCGGAAATTGCCATACTGGAATCCTTTTGTAAAATTGATCTGCCGCAAATGTAGAAAAATTCTATTTTCCGTGTCATGGAAAAACTTTGGTCCAAAGCCTTCGTTCTCGTCGGCATTACAAACTTTCTCTTGTTTTTCGCATTTTACGAACTTTTGCCGATTCTTCCGCTATACATCCTTGAAAAATTTCACGCGGGAGCGACCGTTTCCGGCATCATCATTTCGCTCTACACCATCGGAGCCCTGTTTTGTCGCCCGTTTGCCGGATTCCTGGTCGATAGCTTTTCGCGAAAGCCTCTCTACTTCGTCACGTTCTTCCTCTTTTCGACGATGTTCATCGGCTATGCCGCCGCCGGAGCGCTCTTTGTTCTAGGCGTCATCCGGCTTTTGCACGGAATCTGCTTTGGCATTGCCAGCACGGCGGGAAGCACCATCGCCATCGACGTTCTTCCTTCGAGCAGACGCGGCGAGGGCATCGGATACTTCGGGGTCACGACAAATCTCGCCTTTGCCGTGGGTCCGATGACAGGGATGTTTCTCTACGAATCCCGCGGAGCCAATCCGGTTATCGCCCTTTCTCTCATCCTGTGCGTCATTGGACTTGCGCTGATTCTTCCCATCAAGACGAAAAACAAGCCCGTCAAGAAAGACGCCGCGCCACTTTCTCTCGACCGATTCTTTCTCACCAAGGCGATTCCGCAGTTTCTGAACATGCTTTTCATCGGTTGCGCCTACGGGCCGCTCACCAATTACGTCGCCCTGTATGCGCGCCAGAACAACCTTTCCGGTTCCGGCTACTTCTATGCGCTCATCGCTGTCGGGCTTATTTCGTCAAGGCTTCTCACGGGAAAGCTCATCGACAGGGGATACTTGACAAGACTAGTCTCCATCGGGCTTGTACTCGTTACCGCGGCCTATTTCCTTTTCTCTCTCGTTCCCGACCAGATCCTGTTCCTCCTGTCCGCGTTTTTCATCGGAGCGGGCCTTGGACTTGTCTTTCCGGGCTACCAGACAATGTGCGTAAACCTCGCAAGACATGACCAGCGCGGCACCGCGACCAGCACCTATCTCACCGGCTGGGATCTGGGAATCGGAATCGGGATTCTCATCGGAGGGCCGCTCGCCGAAACGTTCTCGTATGCGACGATGTTTTTCTGCTGCGCGGCACTCCTGTTCGTGTCGGCGATTTTCTTTGTCAAAAAGACGGCGCCGCACTACCTTTTGAACAAACTGGAAGGGTAAAAGCCATTTTCCGGGGTTTCATCCATAAATTTTCTATTTTTGAGACGTTATGAACGAAAAACTTTCCCAAATGCGCGAGGCCTTCGAAACGGAACTCGCCGAAACAAAGCTCAATGTCAAGGAAGCCGTCGATGCGCTCCGCGTCAAGTGGCTCGGAAAAAAGGGCCAGATCACCGGCCTCATGAAGCAGATGGCGAATCTCTCCGCCGAAGATCGCCCCTCTTTTGGAAAGCTCGTCAACGAACTGAAACAGAGCGTTTCCGAAAAAATCGACAAGGCGCTCGAAGAAGCGAAAAAGCAGGCGCTCGAAGCGGAACTCGAAAAAGGCTGGACGGACATCAGCCTTCCGGGGAACGGCATTCCCGCGGGTTCCACGCATCCGGTCTATGACGTCCGCGAAGAAATCATCGACTTCTTTTCGCAAATGGGTTTCGCCGTCGATTCGGGAAAGGATATCGAAACGGACTGGTACAACTTCGAAGCGCTCAACACGCCGCCCGACCACCCAAGCCGCGACATGCAGGATACGTTCTATCTGGGCGACAAGGTCATGCTTCGCACGCAAACGTCCGACACGCAGATCCACTACATGGAAACGCACAAGCCGCCTTTCCGGATGATAGCGCCGGGTCACGTTTTCCGCGTCGATAACGATGCGACGCACGCTCCGATGTTCCAGCAATGCGAAGGGCTGGTCGTCGATGAAACCATTACCTTTGCGCAGCTCAAGGGCGTTCTCCAGATTTTTATGAACAAGCTTTTCGGCGAAGGCGTGAAAACGCGTTTCCGTCCGAGTTTCTTCCCGTTTACGGAACCTTCCGCGGAAATGGACGTAAGCTGCGTCTTCTGCGGTGGCAAGGGCTGCAAGCGCTGCAAGGGAACCGGATGGATGGAAATCGGCGGTTGCGGATCCGTCGATCCGAACGTTTTCAAGAACTGCGGAATCGATCCCGAAAAGTACACGGGCTTCGCCTTTGGTTTCGGACTTGACCGCATTGCGATGCTCCGCCACGAGATTCCGGAAATCGGACTTCTGACGTCAAACGACCAACGCTTTCTGAGCCAATTCTAAAGGTCACCTCTAAAAATTGCTTTGGTTAAGAAAATTTGAGTGAGACCAAGCGAAGGCAGGAATGAAAAGTGGCGAATACTCTCGGTATTTGCCACTTTGAATGACGAACCAGCGCGAAGCGTCGCAACCAAATTTTTGAAAATTGAATTTTTAGAGGTGACCTAAAGTCGGATTTTAGAATTTAAAAGCGGCCCGCCGATAGCGACGAGCCGTTTTCCTGAAGACTGGAGATTCTTCAAGCGTTCTTGACCGCGAACAGGCACTGTCCGGAGCGAACTTCTGTCGCGGGCTTCGCAAAGATTTGCGTCACCACAAAGTCTTCGTCGGCGACAACGGGGATTTCCGTTTTCATGCTTTCGAGAATCGCCAGCGCTTCGCCAGCCTTCACCTTGGTTCCGACCTTATCGACGACCAGTTTCCAGAGGCTTCCCGAAACCGGGGAATACACGCCTTCCTCGCCACCTGCAAGGGTCGCTTCGAGAACCGGAGCGGATGCCGCGCTGTGGCTTTCGAACGTAAACTGCCCGGTCGCAATCCAGCGTTCCTTTTCCTCTTCAAACGCCTTCTTGCGCCTGGATTCAAAGGCTTCGATGGAGTTCGCATTTTCGGCGAGGAACTTTTCGTATTCCAGGATGTCGAACGAACTTTCCTCGATTTTTACATGGAACTTTCCCGCGATAAAGTCCTTGCGCATCTGCAGCAGTTCGTCGGCGCCCACTTCGTAAAAGCGAATCCGGTCAAAGAATCGCAGCAGATACGGAAGCGAAAAATCGGACGTCTGTCTGAAACGGTTCCACATCTGCACGGTCCTTCCCACGAACTGGTAGCCGCCGGGACCTTCCATGCCATAGACGCACATATAGGCCCCGCCGATTCCGACCGCATTTTCGGGCGTCCAGGTTCTCGCCGGATTGTACTTTGTCGTCACCAGGCGATGCCTTGGGTCAAGAGGCGTCGCCACAGGCGCTCCCAGATAGACATCGCCAAGTCCCATCACGAGATAGTCCGCGTCAAAGACAATTCTTTTGACATCTTCCACGGAATCCAGGCCGTTTACGCGACGGATGAATTCGATATTGTTCGGAGTGCACCACGGAGCGCCCGGACGAACTGTCGTCACGTACTTCTGAATTGCGACGCGCGTCTGCGGATCGTCCCACGAAAGCGGCAGATAGACCGTCCGGGTAGCGACCTTCGTCATCTTGTTTTTCTTCAAGTGTTCCGAAAGTTCGGCGAGCTTCCGCAACATTTCCCACTGACGGATTTTCCGAATGTCGTAGTGAATCTGGATGGAACGGATGCCAGGCGTCACGTCAATGACAAATTCCTTCAGCTGTTCCTTCACCGCGAGCATCCAGGCGTGTGCCGCAAAGCGAAGCCGCAAGTCAATCCGGTTCGGTCCAAATTCCAGAAGCAGATAGTCATCGCCGTCCGCGCGGGCAACGACGCGCTCCATTTCGCTTTCCGCATGAAACTCCGCGACAATTGGTGTCGTCACGGGAGAAGCTTCCAATTCCGGAATTTCAAGAGAAGCCTTTGCCGGATCTTGCAGATTCGCTTCGCGCGCCAAGCGGATCTCTTCCGCCCTTTGCGCGGAAATCGGAACGAACTTTACCTTGTCGCCGCTGCGAAGCTCGCCCATTTTCCACAGCTCCGCGGAAACGATCGTCACCGGGCAGGCAAAGCCGCCAAGGCTCGGCCCATCGACGCCCAAGATAATCGGCATGTCTCCGGTAAAATCGACCGTTCCGACCGCATACGCGTTGTCGTGAAGATTCGAAGGATGAAGTCCCGCCTCGCCGCCATCGGGACGCGCCCACTTGGGTTGCGGGCCAATCAGGCGGATTCCCGTTCGCGAAGAGTTGTAATGAACTTCCCAGCTTGCGGCAAAAAATTCGTCAATGTCATTTTCTGTCAGGTAATCCGGCGCACCGTGCGGACCGTACATCACCCCGATCTTCCACTCGGAAGAAATCTCCGGAACAGCCTTTTCGGACGGAACAAGCGGTTCGCCGGAGATGTCGTTTCCTATGTGCAGGACATCTCCCGCCGAAAGCGCCCGCCCACCGTGACCGCCAAAGCCTCCAAGCGTAAAAGTCGATTTGCTCCCCAAGTAATCCGGAACGTCGATTCCTCCGCGAACTGCGAGATAGGCGCGCTGCCCGAGCTTCGTAAGGCCGAACTTGAGCACATCGCCGTCTTTCACGGAAACCGGAGCGTTCTTTGGACAAGGCTCCCCGTTTAGCTTTGCCGGGAAATTCCCGCCCGTCCACGCGATAAGGGTATCCGCATGAAAGCATAGCGAACAGCCGGAAAGCGTCATTTCGATACCTGCCGCATCGTCCGCATTCCCGACGATCTTGTTCGCCATGCGGAAACTGTAACTATCCATCGGGCCGGAAGGCGGAATCCCGACATCCCAGAGTTTCAAGCGTCCCGGATAGTCCTGCACAGTTGTCTGCAAGCCGGGAGCGAGAATTTCAAATGTCCGATTCTTGTAGCGGTAGTCGTTCAAAATCCAGGTAGAAACGTTCCCCGAGACAAAGGCGTCCATTTCGAGAACGTCCTGCAATAGCTTGATGTTCGTTTCCAATCCGCATAGCCGAACTTTCGCCAAGGCCGCTTTCGCCTTTTCGATATTTTCCGTCCTGTCCTTTCCGGCTACAATGACTTTCGCGAGCAGCGGATCGTAAAAGGCGCTGACTTCCGTTCCGCGCGAGACCCAGGTATCGACCCGAACATCCTTCGGAAAATCGACTTCCGTCAGAAGGCCGCTCGATGGACGGTAGTTCTTCCCCGGATCTTCCGCATAGACGCGAAACTCTATCGCATGGCCTTGGGGCAAATACTCCGCGCCGATTTCAAACGGGCGAATCCCTGCGGCTAGTTCAATCATCCAGCGCACAAGATCCACGCCAAAGACGGTTTCCGTCACGCCGTGTTCCACCTGCAAGCGCGTATTCACTTCCAGAAAGTAAAACTTGTCTTCCTTGGCGTCATAGATGAATTCCACCGTTCCCGCCGAACGATACTTGACGCCCTGCACAAGACGCAAAGCAGCTTTATGCAATTCCCGACGCGTTTTTTCGGGAAGATTCGGAGCGGGAGTTTCCTCGACGACCTTCTGGTTGCGGCGTTGCACCGAGCAGTCGCGTTCTCCGAGGACAACCGCATTTCCATCGCCATCGCCAAAAATCTGCACTTCGACATGGCGACCGCGCTCCACATACTTTTCTACAAAAAGCCCCGCATTCTTGAAGTTGTTCTCGCTGAGGCGCTTGATGCGCTCGTAGCTTTCGCGGAGTTCCCTTTCGTCGCGACAGACGGTCATTCCGATTCCGCCTCCGCCCGCGGTACTCTTCAGCATAATCGGATAGCCGATTTTTTCTGCTGCCGTCACCGCTTCCTCGATGCCTTGCAAAAGTCCCGTTCCCGGAACGAGCGGAACCCCAAATTCCCTGGCAAGTTCCTTGCTGCGATGCTTCAGTCCAAATTCCGTCAGCTGACTTGCCGTCGGACCGATAAAGGCGATTCCCTTCCGCTCCAGGATTTTCGCGAATTCCGCGTTTTCGCTCAAAAAGCCGTATCCCGGGTGAACCGCTTCCGCACCGGTCTTCTCGATGGCAGCCAAGATCGCATCCACGTCGAGATAGCTTTCCCTTGCGGCGGCAGGACCGATCCGAACGGCTTCATCGGCCATCAGGACATGCGCCGCGCTTTCATCCGGATCCGAATAGACGGCAACCGACTTGACGCCCATTTCCCTTAGCGAACGGATTATCCGACAGGCGATTTCGCCTCGATTGGCAATCAGTACTTTTTGAAACATATTACTTTCTCCAGTTTTCAAGAATATGTGTTAAGGTTCCATTCTCGTTTTCGAGTTCAAGAAGAATCGTGAAATGGTTTCTGCTTTCAAGAAGGCCAAAAGACCCCGGAATCTTTTCCTCCGCGCGAAGCGTGGCAAAGGAAAGGCTTTGGCGCTGCAGTTCGGGAAGTTCCTCTTCGCCACACACGATAGCCATCGGTTTTCGCACGCACGGAATCCGAAGCGGACTCAAGCGCAGAACATCCTCTTCGGAGAGCATCAATGCCTGATTCAGAAAGCACCTGGAAATCGGTTCCAGATCGT
Organism: Candidatus Methanomethylophilaceae archaeon; assembly: GCA_963629575.1. Taxonomy (GTDB): domain Bacteria; phylum Fibrobacterota; class Fibrobacteria; order Fibrobacterales; family Fibrobacteraceae; genus Hallerella. The sequence goes on along the minus strand of CAVGIM010000001.1, from coordinate 101,204 downwards.
AAATTCCGCTAATCGCAAGAGCTCCCACGACGCAAGGTTCCGCAAGCGACATCGCGCACAGATGTCCACCGGCAGACCATCCGGAAACAATCACCTTGCGAGAATCCGCCTGAAATTTTTCGGAATAGGCGCAGATGCTCCTCAGCGCCATCCGTATTTCTTCCACGATTTCATACAGACTCGCTTCGGGAGCAAGCGTATAGCCTACAGATGCCACGTGAAAACCCAAGGAAAGCGGGCCTCTAGCCAAGAAGCGAAACGTATTCTTGTGACGCATTTGCCAATAGCCGCCATGAATAAACACGAATATTCCCTCGCCCGGATTTCCCGGAAAGTAATCGAACTTTTCTCGAGCCTTTACTCCATAGGGAATATCCATCGTCTTCGAAAATTCGCGTGCCATCTTGTGACTGCGAATTTCAAAGCCATCGAGAATCTCCGCACTGTTCCTTACCGCATGCGTGTTGTCGTAAGCGGCATCCAGGGCTTTCCGCGTGTAGCATCTGTAGATAGAGTCAGTCATCGAAAACGACCATTCGAATCGGAGTGGGATTGTAATCGTTGCAAGGATTGTTCAACTGCGCACAATCCGAAAGCAAGAAAAGCACATCCATCTCGGCACGGAGTTCGATATACTTTCCCGGTCCGGAAATTCCATCCGCAAATTCCAGGCGTCCCTTGTCGTCGAGAATCACCTTGGTGAAAAAATTCAGATTGCAGACCTGGTCATGCTTTCCCATGCCAAAATTCTGGAGCGTTCGCACGAACGTATCCCGGCAGCTGTGCATGTAGCGCGTCCTGTCCGTGTAGCGAACGACGTTTCCTTCCGCGGAGCAACCGCTCCCGAGCGTATCGTGTTCTCCGCACGTATCCGCGACAACGGTAAGCATCGGATTCCCATCATTCGACAGAATGACCGTTCCGAGCTCGATCATCGTGTTCGCCTGGGCCGTAATCGTGTTCTGTGCACTGTACCTTTCCGCGGTATTGTTCGCATTGTAGATTTGCACGTCTCCAGACTGGTTTCCTTCGACATCGACGAGACGCAACACCTGCCCTTTCTTCAAGGGAAGCATTTTCCCTTCGCCCGCAGCGACGGTTACGTCAAGAATGGCGTCTTTCAAATTCCTGGAACTTTCCAAAAGTTTCGTATTCATCGCCACCTCGCTTTAATCCCAGACAAGCATCCGAACAGGCGTGGGATTGTAGGCATTGCAAGGATTGTTCAGCTGCGGGCAGTTGCTCACGACCGCATACACATCCATCTCCGCTTTCATTTCCACATACTTTCCCGGGCTTGAAATTCCATCGGCGAAATTCAGGTTTCCCTTTTCGTCAAACGGGACATACATAAAAAAGTTCAAGTTGTTCACCTGGTCGCGCTTGTCTAGGTCAGGCATCGCAAGCAGGACTTTCAGGAACGATTCCCGGCAGGCGTGCATATAGCGCTTGTCGAGCGCATAGCGGCACGTATTGCTCTCGCAGGAACAGGCGCTTCCAAGCGTATCGTGATCGCCGCACGTATCCGCGACAACGGTAAGCATCGGATTGTCATCGTTCGAATAGAGCTTCGTCCCGACGCCGACAAGGCAGTTCGCCTGGCGTTGCACGGTCTGCTGGACGCTGTAGCGCTCCGAAGGATCCTTTGCGCTGATAAACAGCGTATCGACGGCCTGGTTTCCTTCCAGATCCAGAATTCGAAACGTCTGTCCCTTTTTTATCAGATGCAGCCAGCCTTCTCCGGCAGGAACGTCTTCCGCATATACGGCGTCCTCTTCCCTTAACGAACTTTCCAGATACCTTGTGTACATAGCGTTTCTCCGATTAAAGATTGTAGTCAAGCGTGTTGGCAAATCCGCGGGAATTTTCCGGGCACCAGGTAAAGCACGGATCGTCCGCTTTTGAAATCGCGCACGGAATAAGCTCCACTTTCACTGGCTTTCTCAAATATTCCTTTGAAGGATTCAGCGGATGCATACCCGTATCGATAACGACAAGCGTATCCATTTCGGCCCGAAGTTCCACAAAATCCCCGGGCTTCGAATTGTTTTCCACAAAAGTCATCTTGCCATCCGAAGTGACAACAACCTTCGAGAAGAAGTTGACAAGTTCCGTAAAGTCGCGCTTTGTCATGCCGTACTTTCCGATTTCCACCAAAAGGGAATCGTACCCGTTGCGGTAAAAGTCATTGCGAAAATGCTGGTAATCGTGAACGCCAAAGCGTTCCTTGACGAGATTTGCATGGGTGCAGCCGCAGAGCGGATCGTGCCATCCGACCGTATCCTTGACGACGCTCAGGAGGATTCGTCCCATATCGCCGTAAAGGCAACAGTTTTCCGCAATCCGGCAAATGTGCTGGATCTTGAGCGTGTCGCCCAGATTGAAGCGTTCCGTAAAGTTCTTCGCATTGTAGCACAGAAGCGAAGCGTTCGCGCCACCTTCCAAATCCGTCAGGCGAATTTTCTGGCCTCTCCTCACGATGCGCGAATAATTCCAGCCACCAGCGATGACTTTGGAGCTTAGGACATTTTCGTTTTCCATAGAATTTACCTCTGTCTGTTTTCAGCCGGCGTTTTTTTTGCCGACCATGTTTACGATGTTGAAAGTTTCGTTCGAAGTCTTTCGTTCCGAAGCCGGATGAATCATCGCCTCGACATGCTTTCTCAAGGAAATGAATTCCGGAAGGAAGAGGCTCTCTTCAGTCCGAGGCCGCGGAACATCGACACTTACGAGTTCCCGAACCTTTCCCGGATTTGCCTGGAGCGTCAAGATTCTGTCCGACAGGAATACCGCTTCATCCAGGTCATGCGTCACGAAGAGAATCGTAATGTCGATATTTTTCCAGACTTCCAGCAGATACCTTTGCATCTGGGAACGCGTCTGCGCATCGAGCGCGCCAAACGGCTCATCCATCAAGAGAACGCGCGGCTGGGGAGCTAGCGCACGCGCGATCGCCACGCGTTGCTGCATACCGCCGGAGAGTTGCCTGGGATAGTAGTTCGCGTATTTTTCCAGTCCGACAATCTGCAACCATTGCAAAGCGGTCGCATCCGCCTCGTCGTTTCCATATCCGGAAGCCTCCAGTCCGAACCGGACATTTTGCCTTACCGAGAGCCAAGGGAACAACGTGTACTTTTGAAACACCATTCCGCGTTCCGCACTGGTTCCGAGAACCTTTTTCCCGTCGAGAAAAAACTCCCCGGACGTTGCATTTTCAAGCCCTGCGGCAATGCGAATCAGTGTCGATTTTCCACATCCCGAAGGACCGATGATCGAAAGGAATTCACGACGTCTCACGCCAAAGGAGATTCCGTCCAGTACACGGCGCAAGCTGCCATCGCTTTCGCGAAAATCCTTGACGATATCTTTCGCTTCAAGAATCATTTCAGAGCTTTCCATTGTTCTTTTCCTTCATGGCTTTTTCTTCTGCCGTCAGACGAAACGCGAACACATAGTTCTTCGGGCCCATCAGTTCCCGGCGAACGCGTCCAAGAAGCGCGACACGGCCATCTTCCCAGGCGAACAGGTCCTTTCCGAGCCTTGCAAGAATCATGTCACAGCCAAGACCGATAATTCCCAAAATCACAATGGCCGCATAGACATTGTCGAAGTTTCGATATTTCGCCTGCTGGTTGATAAACCACGTGATACCGGAACTGGTTCCCACGACTTCCGCGACAATCAGATACGTCCACGCCCATCCCAGAAGGATTCGCATATCCTTGTAAAGCTTTGGAGCGATTTCCGGGATAATGACTTTCAAGAGCACTCGCATCGGAGACGCCCCAAGCGTACGCGCCGCTTCCGTCAAGGCGGGGTCCGCACGCCGCGTCGTCGCGCCGATCATGGGAACCTGCTGAAAGAAAGTCCCGATGATGATAATAGCGATTTTCGGAGCGTCGTTAATTCCAAGCACCGCAACGGCAAGCGCCCCAAAGACCGGAGCCGGGAAATACCTGAAAAATTCCACAAACGGTGCGGTCAATTTCTCGACGAAGGGAATCGACCCGCTCAAGATTCCAAGCGGAAGCCCTACCAGGCTCGACAGGAAAAACGCGAGAAACACGATTCGCACCGAATGCAGAATACTCTCGTAGAACCAAACGTCCCCATCGCGCTTTGGAGGCGTCCGAAAAGCCGTCACCAGAGCCTTCGCCACCTGATGCGGCGCAGGAAGATAGGCGGGATTCACCCGAAATCCTTCCATTTCCCTTTCACCCCCGGCACGAAGATTTTCGTTCTCCTCGGCAAAGTTTTCCCGGTCGATTTCATCGCCCGGTTCACAAAACATGCTCCCTCCCGCATCCGTGATGTGCACCAGCGGATGGTAAACAAACGGGACATAGCTCACTGTACACCAGACCGCAAGCGGCAGCAAAAAGGAAAGAACGGCAAGAATCATCGTTCCCTTCTTCCCAATTTCCTTTCGAATACCTATAGGAGATTTCATGTCTTGATTCCGGGTTGAACAACTTTATCTGTATTTTCCGTATCGACTATTTCGCATTCAGGAAGTTTTCCGTGAACGTCGAATTGATGTAGCGATTCACATCGACATGCCTGTCATAGACCTTGTTCCTCACGAAAAAGTCATCGACCCGCTTGCTCGAACCGTAAATCGACCCGTAGCTTCCATCGTCTTTCTTGAAATATTTCGCCGATTCGCTCAGCCGCAAGAAATGCGTTCCCCCGATAAATTTCGCATATTGGGATTCGGGAACGCCCACGCGCGCCGCCAGGATCTTGACCATTTCCGCCTTGTTCTTCGGATCGTTGATGTAGGCGACGACATCGTCCCACGCGGCGACGACTTTAGTCCATTCCGCCTTGTTCTTCATCAGGGATTCTTGCGAGACGGCGAGAACGTCATAGATGATTCCCGGTTCGTTCGCGCTACTGTACAGTTCCTTGGAACCCGTCACCTTTTCCAAGGCGTTTACGGAATGGGGAACCCAGGCGACAACCGCGGAAACTTCACCGCTTTCCAGAGTTTGCACCGCTTGATGCGTCGGCATGTTTACCAGCGTAACGTCGGATTCCTTCAGACCGTTTTTCAGAAGCGCATTGATCAGGAGCGCATGGGAAAGGCAGCCGATTTCCACACCGACCTTTTTCCCTTTCAGATCCTTGATGCCGGAAATTCCGGGAGCGCCGACAATTTTATCGTTTCCGTTGCTGTAATCGTTGATAAGGATCGTCACGTTTTTTGCGCCCGTCGCATTGAGAACCATCGCGTCCCCATTCGCAACGCCGACCGCATCGACCTTCTTGGCGGCAAACGCATCCATCGATGGACCGTAGTCAAACCATTCCAGCTTGACGTTCACGTCGTGCTTTTTAAAAAAGCCCTTTTTGTCCGCAATTTCCCAGGCAGTCCAGCCGGGCCAATCGCTATAGGCAATTTTCAGAACCGGCTTTTCCGCATAGAGGGAAGCGGCGACCGCCAAGGCACCGATAGTCATCAACTTGAACATTTTCATAAAGACCTCGCTTGAAGGGATGTTCGAGGGAAGCAAAAGCAAAAACGATACCAACTTTTGCCGTTTCGGCTTTTTCTTCCGAATTTCCCCGTTTTTTCAAGGTTTCGTTCCTTTTTCAAAAAAATCCATTGACAACTTTCTAAAATTATTTTATAAAGTTGGGACAAAATTGTAAACCTTTTTCGCGAGTCTTGAATCATGGCAAGCAATTCAACCGAAAAAATAAAGCGCATCCTGCTGCAAGGCGAATCCATCACCAAGCCCGAACTTTCCAAGGCGACAGGGCTCACTTCGGCAACATGCGGGTACATTTTAAACAGTCTTTTCGAAAAGGGCGAAATCGTCGAGGAAAAATTTCGAACGTCTAACGGCGGTCGCCCCGCAAAGTCCTACCGTTACAATGCCGCGAAGCACCGGTTTCTATGCCTATACGCCCTTTCCGAAAACGGCATCCAGACTATCCGATTCCGCATTTTCGACACATTGGGGAATACTCTTGCAAAAGGCGAAACCAGGGAAAAAGTCATCGACAGAAAGTCTCTCTGCCGAGTTATTCGGCGAAACGTGGAAAGACATCCCCAGGTTTGCGTCGTCGCAATCGGAATCCAGGGCGGAATCAGCCATGGAACCGTCGAGTTTTGCGATTTTCCCGCACTAGACGGAATCAATCTCGCCAAAGAACTGTTCGACATATTCCGAATGCCCATCCTCGTCGAAAACGACATGAACGCCATCGCGTTGGGATATTCCCAAAAGAACAGCGAAGAAAAGAATGTCGCCATTCTCTTTGCGCCAAAAGGAAACCCGCCAGCCGGCGGATTTCTAGTCGACGGGAAGATATTGCGGGGGAGCGCGAATCTCGCCGGCGAACTATCCCGATTTCCCTTCTCTTTCAACCAGCGGGAAATGCCAAAAATGTTCACGAACCTGGACATTGCCTTTCCCCATATTTTGCAGGTCCTCATCGCGACAATCGTTTTTCTGGATCCGGCGATCATCGTCATTACGGGAGGATTTGCCAACGAACTTTCCGCCCGGAATCTCGGCGAGAAATTGCGAAGGAATTTACGCCGTCCACAGCTTCCTCGACTGGCTTTCAAGACCAATCTGCAGGAAGAATACTTCAACGGACTGTATAAGATGGCAAAGGAAATTTTTATCGACCGCATCGACCTCTCCGTCTAGGCTTTTCAATCTTCGGCGACATTTTTGTCCTTAAAATTTGTTTACCGCGACATAGTTGTGCGTATCTTGCCGGCCGATTGCCGCGTGTATTTTTTGGAAGAATCTTTTTTCCTCTCTTTTTGAAATTTAATGCTACTTTATAAAATGATTTTATAAAGTAGAGGCATTTATGGATTTCAAGATTTCGTCCCTTCTAGACGCCTACCGCAACCGGGCTCTTTCTCCGCGCAAAGTCATCGCCGAAGCTTCCAGGCGAATCGAAAACGCCCCGCACTCCATCTGGATTTCACGGACACCCCCCGAACAGCTAGACGCCTGTCTGGAAAAGCTGGAAGGACATTCTCCGGCGGACCTTCCCCTATACGGAATACCGTTTGCCGTGAAGGACAATATCGACTTGCAAGGCCTGCCGACGACCGCCGCATGTCCCGACTTCGCCTATACGCCAAGAAAATCCGCATTCATCGTCGAACGACTGATTCATCTCGGCGCGATTCCGCTGGGCAAGACGAACATGGACCAGTTCGCAACGGGTCTTGTCGGGGTTCGCTCGCCATACGGTTCCATTCCAAACAAGTTTGCGCCCGACTACATTTCCGGTGGTTCGAGCTCCGGTTCCGCCGCCGCCCTCGCCTACGGGCTGTGTTCCTTTTCTCTCGGAACAGACACGGCAGGTTCCGGGAGAGTCCCCGCCGCATTCAACAATCTGGTCGGAGTGAAACCGACACGCGGACTTGTCAGCACAAACGGAGTCGTCCCCGCCTGCAAAAGCCTGGACTGCGTTTCGATCTTCGCCTTGGACAATGCCGACGCCAGATACCTTTTGGACCTTGCCGCCAAGGAAGATATCGAAGACGACTATTCCCGAAGCGCCCCGTGGATCGAAACCGGAAAAGCGGAAAGACTCCCGACGCATTGGACTTTCGGCGTTCCAGAAGATTCCGAATTGGAATTCTTTGGAAACGAGAACTTTCGAAAGGCGTTCGAGAAAGCCGTCTCGATTTTTGAAAAGGCCGGAGGCAAGAAAGTCTCCATCTCGTTTGCCCCGTTTCTGGAAGCGGCACGCCTGCTCTACGAAGGCCCATGGGTATTTGAACGCTACGAAGCCGTCGGGAAATTCATCGAAGATCACCCCGATTCCGTCCACCCCGTGACAAGAGCCATCATTGCTCCAAACAAAATTCCGCACCCGTCCGAAGTCTTCACCGGATTTCACTCTCTCCAAAGAAAAAAGAAAATCGCCGACAGGGAATTTTCCAAGGTCGATGTTCTTCTCACGCCGACAGCCGGAACGATTTACCGAACGGAAGAAGTCGAAAAGGATCCGATACGGCTCAATTCCAATCTGGGCTATTACACGAACTACATGAACCTTCTCGACTATTCCGCCCTTGCAATCCCCGCGGGCTTTGCAAGTAGTTCCGACCCCAAAGTCGCGAGGTTCCCGTTCGGCGTCACCGTTGTCGGCAAGGCCTTCGACGATTTCAAATTACTCGATGTCGCAGAAAAGGTCGCACCGTTTCTTGAACCGAGAATTCACTTTGCCGTATGCGGCGCCCACCTGAAAGGCGAACCCCTTCACGGGGAACTTTCCTCCGCCGAATTTCTGGAAAGCTCGCGAACCGCTCCGGAATACCGAATGTTCGCCATTTCCGACGGAAAAATTCAAAAGCCGGCACTCGTCGCAGGCGGAAAAAGCAGCTTCTACGTAGAAATCTACGCAATGGATGCCGCCGATTTCGGAAAATTTGTCGCGCGGATTCCGGCTCCACTCGGTTTCGGAAAAATCAAGCTATCCGACGGCAGAACGGTTTCCGGATTTATCGGAGACACTTCCATCCTCGAAAATCCGGAAAAGTTTTCCGCCCGGGATATTTCGGAACTTGGAGACTGGAGAAAATTTTCCCCGGATGTACAAGAATTGCCAGTACGCTAGTTTATTTTTACATTTGCGCCCGAAAAATCGAGGCTCAGCTTGAATCATTCCAATCTACGGGTCCGCCTGATCATGTATTTCGTCGGACTCTTTATCATGACCGCGGGAATCGCGTTTTCGGTAAAATCCGACCTGGGAGTTTCCCCTGTCAGCAGCATTCCCTACACGATGACATGCGTCTGGGGCATCGAAATGGGAAAGGCGACGATTCTCTTCCACATCGGTCTCGTCTTGCTGCAAGTTCTCCTGTTGCGAAAGAACTTCAAGGCAATCAGTCTATTGCAGATCGCTGTCGGCGTGATTTTCGGGTATTTTACCACGATTTGCAACTGGGGAGCGAGCTTTCTTCCTACGCCAGAGAGTTACGGAATTCGAATCGCCTTCGCCCTGGTCAGCGTCGTCCTGATAGCTATCGGGATATTCTTCTACATGCCGGCAAGCGTGATGCCGCTCGCCGGAGAAGGCGCCATGATGGCGGTTTCCAAAATATCCGGCATCAGGTTTCACAAGGTGAAAATCGGATTCGACATTTCCATGGTCCTGGTTTCGCTCGGCGCATGCGCCTTGCTCTTGCATTCGCTCGGAAGCGTCGGCATCGGAACCGTTACCGCGGCCTTTCTTGTCGGAATCGTCCTGGGGTTCGTAAACAGGCATTTCGGGAACTGGCGCGATGAATTGCTTTCTCGCGATGACGACATGGAAGACAGCGAAGACGCCGTTCCCGCAAACGCGTAGGCCGCTTGAACTTTTGACCCGACATTTTCCGTTCTCGCCTATTTCAAGTTTCGAATCTCATCCGCGGAAAGCCTGGAAGCCTTGGCGATGATTTCGACAGAAACGCCTTGTTCTAGCAAGGATTTTGCCATCTCGCAGGCATTCCGCCTTTTTCCTTCCAGGATTCCCTTTTTAATACCATTTTGAATTCCTTTTTCCATACCCTTCGCAAGACCTTCTTTAAAACCTTCTTCTCGCCCTTCTTTTCGCCCGCTCTTGATGGCGTATTCCCGAATTGCCGCGGCGTCCCATTTTGCCTTTTGCGCTTCATCGATCATTTTCTGTTCCTCTTTTGTCAATTTAGCTAGTTCCGAGACAAAAAACAAGCGTTCATACGCCGTCCCCGAGTAAAAATCCGGCATCTTGCGGAGGTTTGCCCGACTCGATATTTAAGGGCAAAACGCGAACTTTCGTCCCAATTGGAGCGTGGAGCGTTTGCGCAAGTGCCGTCAATTCTGTAACGTTTCAAGAAAATGCGCAATAAAAAATTATATTATTCCGCAAATGTCAAACAAAGATTTCACCCTGTACGATTCTCGCCCGGCGATTTTTGGACGGGTCGTCACCAGCGTTTTTCCGAAATACTTTTCGTTCGGACACCAGCCGCCCGGAAACCTGCGGACGTGCCTGATTCCGCCGATCGTCTTGTGGGAAGCCCTCCGCAATCTGATTCCGCTTGTCCGCTTGCGATTTTTCCTGAAGAAATGGCGAAAGGGACATTCCGACGAAGATATTTGCGTCGCATTCTACTCGGACAACCTTGACGAGGTAAACGGCATCGCGAACAACCTTCGACACGTCATCTCGTTCATGCGAAAGAACGGCTACAAGGCCGCCCTCGCCGGAAACGCCTTCAATACGCGACCGCGCGGCGTCGTCGAAAACGGCTACGTGATTCTCCTGCCTCGCATTTTCAGCATGGAGCAGCTCGGCTACGCAAACAGCGAACTCGCCATTCCGCATATAGCGCCGGCTCTCCGCCTCATCAAGCGATACCCGGTCGATCTCATCGAACTCGAAACGCCAAGTCCCGGAGCGTGGGCGGTCGCCCTCTGCGCGAAGATCGCAGGGATCAAGGTTCTGAGCCACTACCGTACAGACGTTCCCACCTACACGAAGACTCTCGTAAAGGCCAAGTGGATGCACCGTTACGTTCTCGGACTCATGCGAATTTTCTATCGCTTCGCCCGACCGGTCGTAAGCCCGTGCAAGGATTACCGGGAAATTCTCGTTCGCGACATCAAGGTTCCCGCAAAAGACGTCGAGATCCTACGCCGCGGAATCCCGCTCGAAAACTTTAACCCGGATCTTCGCGGACAAGGCACCTGGGAAAAATTTTCCGACCAAAGGGGCAAGGTCCGCTTCATCTATGTAGGGCGAATTTCCAAGGAAAAGAATCTGCCGCTTTTAAGGACGCTGTGGATGGGATTCCGAAAGACGCACCCGGAGGCGGAACTGATGCTTGTCGGCGACGGTTGGTATCTCGACGAGCTGAAGGAGGAATTTCGAAACGCCCCGGAAGTCCATTTTGCAGGTGTCCAGGGCGGAAAGACGCTGGCGGGTCTCTATGCGGATGCGGACTTTCTCCTGTTCCCCAGCACCACGGACACGTTCGGAAACGTCGTCGTCGAATCGCTCGCCTCGGGCACCCCGGCAATCGTAAGCGACAAGGGCGGACCTCAGGATATCGTTTTCGAGAAGAACTGCGGTTATATTCTCCCGAGCGACAGTCCCGAAGCCTGGATGCGACAACTCGAAAAATGCGCCGCACTGAAAAACGACGAAGCCGCCTACCGAAAGCTCCGGGAAAACGCTTACGCCCGGAGCAAGGACTATACGATCGAACAGGCGGTCAAGGCGCAGTGGGATTTTTATCGAAAGGTCTATCGCTATTCTTATCTCGATCAATAAAGCTCTCTGCGAATGGTTTATCGAAAACCACGCAAAACTTCCCTGGCGTCCCGAGGATCTGTACGAAAGGCGCGATCCCTATCTCGTCTGGATAAGCGAAACGATGCTGCAACAAACGCAGGTTTCCGCCATCAAGAAAGCTTTCAGGCAATGGATGCGCGACTTTCCGACCGTCAAGGCTCTCGCCAGGGCGAGCGAAGAATCCGTTTTCGAACATTGGAAAGGACTCGGCTACTACAGCCGAGCGAGCAATCTTCTCCGAACGGCGCGAATCATCATGGGCATCTACCGGGGAAACTTTCCCGACACCCGAAGCGCCTTGGAAGCCCTGCCGGGAATCGGCGCCTACACGGCCGGAGCGATTCTCAGTTTAGCCTTCCACAGACCGGAAGCGCTACTCGACGGAAACCTCATCCGCATTTTCTCGCGTCTTTACGGATGGGATTTTCTGCCGACCGACGGAGCTAACGAAAGGAAAACCTACTGGGAACGGGCAAAATTCTGGGCTAGAGCCAAGGACGCGTTTCTCACCAACGAAGCCCTGATGGAGCTCGGACGCACAATCTGCAAGAAGTCGAATCCGAACTGCAAGCGCTGTCCGCTTCAAGAAGCCTGCAAGGCCTTTCAGGAAAACCGCCAAAAGGAATTTCCCCCGAAGAAGAAGATTCGCTACGAATCGTGGACCGGTTTCGCACTCGTGCTGTTCGACTCTTGCGGAAACATCCTCTTGCGAACATCGTCCGAATCGCCCTTTCTCAAAAAGCAGCCGATGTTCCCCCTGTTCGAATACGCGGACACCGGGCGCGACGCTTTCCCGGGAATCGCCGAAAGAACCGTCCCCTTCGAAAACGTCAATCGGTTCCGCTTCACGGGAACGGTCAGCCATTCCATCACGCGATACAAAATCGAGTGCCGAGTTCTTTGCGCCGAAGTCAAGACGCATGGCGGAATCGACGGGGAGTGGATTTCCAGGGAAAGGATTTCCACGAAAATCTTTACCAGCCTAGGACATAAAATCCTAGCTTTAGCGCATGACTTCTGACATTGCATCCAAGGAAATGTCCGCCGAGGAAGCCGCGGAACTCATCGAGAACGGAGAAATTCTCGGCGTTTCCGGATTCACGCTCGCCGGCTACCCGAAAGCGGTTCCGAAAGCTCTTGCCAAGCGCGCAAAGAAACTCCACGATGCGGGAAAGCCTTTTCAGGTTACGCTTTTTTCGGGAGCCTCGACAGGCGACGAATGCGACGGGGAGCTGGCGCGGGCAAACGCAATCCGCCTGAGAGCGCCATACCAGTCGAACAAGGACTTGCGAAACGCAATCAACCGCGGAGACGTTTTCTACACCGATACGCATCTAGGCGTAATGGGAAGGCTCGTACGAAACGGATTCTTGCCGAAACCGACGACAGCGATTGTCGAAGCGACCGACGTCTCGGGCGACGGCAAGATTCGGCTCTCCTCGTCTTGCGGAAATTCCGTCGAGTTTCTCCAGGCTGCAAGCCGAATCATCGTCGAGTGGAGCGCCGCCTACGGAGATTCCCTCTTCGGAATGCACGACTGCTACCTGTCCGAACTGCCCCCTCGCGCAAGCCCGATTCCCGTCATGCGGATTCTCGACCGCGTCGGAAAGGACTATGTGCAGGTCCCCCCCAAAAAGATAGCCGCCATCGTCCGCACGAACCGGCACGACACCATCCGGCCGTTTACGGAACCGGACGAAACATCCACAATCATCGCCGGACACATTCTCGAATTTCTAGACCACGAGCGAAGGAAGGGGCGATTGCCCAAGGGCCTCCCCTACCAGAGCGGCGTCGGAAACGTTGCAAACGCCGTTCTCGCGGCAATGGCGAGAGATCCCAAGCAGGAACCGGTAAGCCTATTCACCGAAGTGATCCAGGAAGCGGTCTTTGAACTCGTTCGAACGGACAAGCTAATCGGAGCGAGCGGCACCGCCCTCACGTGTTCCGAAAGCGCCTGGAAATTCTTCCGGGAAAATCCCGACATCAAGCGAAAATTCGTCCTCCGCGCCCAGGACATTTCCAATCACCCCGAAGTCATCCGGCGACTGGGCGTCATTTCCATGAACACGGCTCTCGAGTGCGACATCTTCGGCAACGTGAACTCTTCGCACGTATGCGGCTCTTCCATCATGAACGGCATCGGCGGTTCCGCCGACTTTTCCCGAAACTGCCTCCTCGGATTTTTCATGACGCCTTCGACGGCAAAAGAGGGCAAGATCAGCGCGATAGTCCCCTATGTGACGCATATCGACCACACGGACCACGAAACGAACATTTTTGTAACGGAACAGGGGCTCGCCGACCTCCGCGGACTCGATCCGGTGACCCGCGCACGCGAAATAATCAAAAAATGCGCTCACCCGGACTATCGCTTTTTGTTGAACGATTATATAGATTATAGCATAGGAACTTCGAAAGGAAGGCATATCCCGATAGCTCTTGACCGAGCGTTCAATATGCATCTGAAATTTCTTTCGACAGGAACCATGAAGGATTAACGAAGGTCTTTGGAATTCTATTTTGCTACATGCAACAGTTTTCCAAAGGAATCTTGAAATGGCTATTAGACAAGAACTACTCGATCAGCTAGAAGAACGTCGCAAGTTCGCCCTTTCCTCCGGCTCCAGTCCGGACAAGCTCGAAGCCCGCCACGCGAAGGGGCTCCTTTCCGCCCGCGAACGCATCGACGAAATAGTCGATGCGGGATCGTTCCAGGAAGCGGGCATGCACGTCGATCACGACGTCCGCGGTTTCGGTTTCGAAAAGAAGCGTCTCGCCGGCGACGGGGTCGTCACGGGCATTGGAAACGTCGAAGGACGTCCGGTAACCGTGATTTCCCAGGACTTCATGGTGAGCGGAGGATCGCTCGGCAGTCGCCACGCCCAGAAGATGTCCGAAGCGATGCAGCGCGCCATCGAACTCGGCACGCCGATTATCAGCGTAAACGATTCCGGCGGAGCGCGCATCCAGGAAGGCGTGAAAAGCCTCGCCGGTTACGGCAAGGTGTTCCGGGCGAACGTTCTCGCATCGGGAGTCGTTCCTCAGATTGCGGTCATCGCAGGTCCTTGCGCAGGAGGAGCCTCCTACAGCCCGGCCCTCATGGATTTCTGCATCCAGCTCAAGGACAATTCGAACATGTTCATCTGCGGTCCGCAGGTGATCAAGGCTTCGACCGGAGAAGAAGCCCCGCTCGACAAGTTCGCCACGGCAAATGCCCACGCGACGGTCTCCGGCAACATCCACTTTGTCGCAAACGATGACAGGCATGCCGCCCAGATAATCAAGAAGCTGCTGAGTTTCTTGCCGTCGAACAACATGGAGCCGCCTCCACACAGGCTAACGGACATTTCCCTCGAAGACGATTTCGGTATGAACGAAATCATTCCCGAGGACGGAAACCATCCGCTCGACGTGTACCAGGTCATCGAACGTCTCGTCGATCCGGGAGAATGGCTCGAAGTCAAGCGGGACTTTGCGAAGAACCTGGTCGTGGGCTTTGCCCGAATCAACGGCATGGTCGCAGGCATCGTCGCCAACCAGCCCAAGTTCAAGGCGGGATGTCTCGACATCGATTCCTCGGACAAGGGCGCGGAATTTGTCATGTTCTGCGACGCGTTCAACATTCCTATCGTAACGCTCACCGATGTCCCGGGCTTTATGCCGGGACTCGCCCAGGAACGCGGGGGAATCATCCGCCACGGAGCGAAAATGCTCTATGCCTACGCAAGCTGCACGGTCCCGCTCGTCACGGTCATTATGCGCAAGGCTTACGGCGGAGCCTATATCGCCATGGCGTCCAAGGACCTAGGCGGAGACGTCGTCTATGCATGGCCCACTGCGGAAATCGCCGTCATGGGAGCCGAAGGCGCCGCCAAGATAATCTACAAGAAGGAACTCGCCTCGGCAGAAGACAAGGACGCGCTTTACAAAAAGCTGGTCGCCGACTACCGCGAAAAGTTCTCCAAGCCTTACCAGGCCGCGGAATCCGGCATCATCTCCGATGTCATCAACCCCGCCGAAACCCGTTCCAAAATTTCGCTCGCCTTGAGAACACTCCTCTCGAAGCGCGTAAAACGTCCTAACAAAAAACATGGATTAAGCCCGCTATGACAACAACAGAACAACTCGACAGCGCGCAGCCGCTTTCCGCAGGTCTGCATTCCGTTCCTGCCCGTTTCGCAGAACAGCTGGCAAACCTTCCCGACTCGATCAGCGGTCCTATCGCAAAGCAGCTTCAGCTGATGCCCGATTCGACCGTGCTTCAGATCTACGAATCCGGCCACAAGGTAACGGTTCTCTACAAGACGAACGCAGAGTCCCGCGAAGCGAACGCCCGGCAAGACAGCCTCGCAAGCATCGCAGGGAACCAGCACATCCCTATCGCGAAGGCAAAGCTCGGTTCGGAATACGTCACCGAGCAGGGCACGACGGAAAAGTTCACCCTGGGGAAACTGGTCGAATTCCAGGCAACGGGTCTCATCATCGTGATGCTAGTCATCATCGGGCTCTGCATTCTTTCCTATGCGATGAACTTTCTCGTAAACAAGGTCATCCTTCCGCGCTTTTCAAAACCCAAGGCGCAGCCGGACGAAGGCGCTATCCGGCAGCCAGCGCCTTCCCCGGCAAAATGCAGCCTCGATCCGAACGCGCCAAGCGTCCACCCCGGTTTTACCAACGGGCAACTCCAGGCGTTCCTCGGCATCGCGGCGGTCTCCGCTCTCGACATCCATCCGGGACTTACCAATGAACAGCTCGCGGTTCTCTTTGCCGTCGCCGCGGCGGAAGTGCTCGGCGGACCGTGCCGCGTCATCAAGTTCAAACCTCAAAATGCGTCCGAGTGGGCATGGACCACACAGGGACGCGCAGAATTAAACTCCAACGGGCTTTAAGCCAAAGCAGGACTACTACTATGAAAAAGACCATCCGCATCACTTTCGAAGGCAAGAGCTACGACGTCGAAGTCGAAGTTCTCGACAACAACCAGGCAGCGCAGGTTGCGGCACCCGTCTCGGTGGCTCCGGCAACCGTCTGCGCGCAGACGGTTTCAAAGGCTCCCGCGGCTGCACCGGTTGCGGCACCTGCGGCTCCCGCTAGCGGCACCCCGGTTCCAAGCCCCATGATGGGAATCGTCTTCAAGCTCAAGGTCAAGGTTGGCGACACGGTCAAGATGAACCAGGAAGTCGCCGTTCTCGAAGCGATGAAAATGGAAAATTCAATCGTTTGTCCCTGCGACGGAACCGTTGCGTCCATCGCGGTCAAGGAACAGGAATCCGTCTCGGAAGGGCAGATCCTGATGACTATCGCCTAAAGGAAATCCCCTATGAACGGTATCCTAAACTCCGTCACGGAAATGTTCGTTTCGGGAACCGGTTTTTCGGCCATTTCCGGTTCGATGATCATTATGTGGCTTGTCAGCTTTGTGCTGATGTACCTCGCCATCGTCAAAAAATACGAGCCGCTGCTCCTCCTTCCGATAGCGCTCGGAGCGCTTGCCGTGAATATTCCGTCCCGCGGGTTTTACGAAGGCGGCTGGAGCATCGAGGGAATGTTCACGCCGACCGCCGGGCTGTATTACTACATAAGCCAGGGCATTCACCTTGAACTGTTTCCGCCCATCATCTTCCTCGGCGTCGGAGCCATGACGGACTTCGGTCCGCTCATCGCGAATCCGAGAACGCTCCTTCTCGGCGGCGGTGCGCAGTTCGGCGTATTCGTCACGATGTTCTGCGCGGTGGCATTCGGCGGATTCACGCTCGGAGAAGCCGCTTCGATAGGCATCATCGGCGGTGCGGACGGTCCGACATCCATCTTTACGGCAAACAAGCTTGCGCCGCACCTGATTGGACCTATCGCCGTCGCAGCCTACACCTACATGGCGCTCGTTCCGCTCATCCAGCCGCCCATCATGCGGTGGATGACCACTCCCAAGGAGCGCGTCATTCGAATGAAGAGCCTTCGCAAAGTGGGCAAGCTGGAGCGTCTCGCGTTTGCCGTGATGGTGATGATAGTCTGCGTGCTGGTCGTTCCCGACGCATCCGCGCTGATCATCATGCTCATGCTCGGAAACATCTTCAAGGAAGCCGGCGTGGTCGAACGCCTCGTCAAGACAGCGCAAAACGAGCTGATGAACATCATCACGATCTTCCTCGGAACCTCCGTCGGACTAACCATGTCCGCAGACATCTTCCTCCAACCGAAGACTCTGCTAATTATCGCGATGGGCGTTGTCGCGTTCGGTTTCTCGACATTTGGCGGCCTCTTGCTTGCAAAAATCATGAACAAGTGCACCCCGAACAATCCGGTGAATCCGCTCATCGGTTCCGCCGGAGTCTCCGCCGTACCGATGGCGGCACGCGTTTCCCAGCTCGAAGGCGCCAAGTACGATCCGCAGAACTTCCTCCTGATGCACGCCATGGGACCGAACGTTGCCGGAGTCATCGGAACGGCTATTGCCGCAGGCTACATGATTTCACGCCTCGCCTAGCCATTATCGAAAAATTCAAGAGAACCCGGCTCCGGTCGGGTTCTTTTCTGTTGTTATCCAGCCTCGATTTTCTAGATTTTCAAAATGCCTTTTTTCAGCAGCCCATTCCGAACAACGTTTCTCCTTGCCGCGTTCCTCTTCTCGACGCCTTACGCCGACCCGATATTTTCAAGCGAACGCAGCCGAAACCTGAGAACGCTCGAAACGACCCCGCTCCTTTTTGAATACCATCGAGAGACCACGACCGACGCGGAACAGATGTTCTACTATCCGCGGCGCGATTCCAGCTTCCGAAAAAATTTTGCCAAAAGCGAAAGGCGCGCTCTGCTCGGCTACCAGGACGAAAGGCAGGCGATAGCGGCAAGCCTAGTCGGAGGAATCGACTACCGCGGTGGCGAAGCTCTCGGCGACACGATCTGGCCCGGAATGGACGGGGGAATCTATCTGCGCGGATACCGCGACTCCGCAGAGTTTATGCTCGATGCGCGAATCTACGTAGAAAGCCACAGCGCCGATTACCCGAAATCGTTCGATGGAGAATTTGTCGAATTTCAGAAAGAGGAAAACAACAGCGGGGTGGAATATGCGAGCTACGCGCGTTACCGCGGAATGTTCGCCATCAACATGGGATTTGCCCGTCTGATGCTAGCCCGCGACGTTTTCCATTTCGGCCCGGGCTACTTCAACAACCTGACGCTCAACCAGTTCGCCCTCCCCTACAACACGCTTTCGTTTGAATTTCACGTCGGCCCCCTGTCGGTCATCAGCCTCTATGGCGACCTGCGCATCTACAAGAACAGCATGAGCGGCAAAAACACCAACGACCGCAATCTCTACGCGCACCGCTACGAACTCAACCTCGGCAATCTCGTTCTCGGCATGAGCGAGACGCAGATTCTCTACAACGAAAACAAGCCCTGGCTCTTTGTGCCGATAGTCCCCCTGTTCATGGAAAAGGGAAACTTTTCGGAAAACAACAATAACGGCGCGCTCGCCTTTGACGCCAACTACCGCCTATTCCATCTGGCGCGAATTTACACGGAGTTCTACATCGACGATTTCGAAAGTCCCATCAGCCTTGTAAGGAACGACAACATCGAGGCGAAATGGGCCTGGATGGCCGGAACGCAAGTCGGCAAGGATTTTTACGTTCACAACAAACGAATCGAAGCGGGAGCGATTGCGGAATACGCCCGCGTCGAGCCGTATGTCTATAGCCACTTTCACCCGAACACAGCCCAGGCGGCAAACCTCGGAGAACCTCTCGGTGCCCCGAACGGTCCAAACAGCCAAGCGATCGATTTTGCCCTCTACGCGAGAATCGCGCACAGGCTGAACATCAACATCCGGAATTCCTGGATCTGGAAAGGCACCGACTACGGCAGCGCTATCAACGATTCGACTCCGACAAGCAACCATTTTAAACTGCCAAAAAAATTTATCGACGGAGCCGACATGAAGTACTCGCTATCGCCGGCGATCAGCTACAGCGGAGACTATCTTTTCTATTCGCTCGAATTTACGCTTTTCCACGACGAAAAAATCTATACGAGGCTAGGTTTCAAATGGTAAAGAGCTATATGCCGGAACTGCTCGCTCCGGCAGGAGACTTGAAACGTTTGGAATACGCCCTCGCCTATGGAGCGGACGCCGTCTATGCGGGGCAGCCCGCCTTTTCGCTTCGCGCAAGGGAAAACGGCTTTCGTTCGCTCGAAGATTTGGAAAAGGGTATCCAGGCCTGCCGAATGGCGGGAAAAAAGTTTTACCTGACAAGCAATATCATTGCGCGAAACGCCAAGGTGGAACCGTTTCAAAAGGCTCTTCTCGCCGCACTCGAATTAAGTCCCGACGCCTTGATTGTCGCTGACCCGGGAATCGTTTCGTTTGTACGCAAGGAATCCCCGAAGACGCCGATTCACCTTTCCGTACAGGCGAACACGACAAACTACCTGACGGCGCAATTCTGGCAATCCATCGGAGTTTCCCGCATCATCCTTTCGCGCGAGCTTCGTCTCAAGGAAGTTCTGGAAATCCAGGGAAAATGCCCCGGGCTAGAACTCGAAGTCTTCGTCCACGGCAACGTCTGCATGGCGATGTCCGGACGCTGCATGCTCAGCAACTGGACGACGCACCGCGATGCCAACCAGGGAATGTGCAACAATTCCTGCCGAATGCCCTACCGCCTCTACGCCAATTCCGAAGTCCAGTCCGATGATTACCAAGCGCAGGAAGGCGAATTCTATCTGGAACGTTCCAACGCGGATTCCGAAAATCCCGCGGAACCGATAGCTCTCGACGAAGACCGCTGGGGAACCTACTTCATGAGCAGCCGAGACCTTTGCGCGCTCGAAGTCATTCCCGATCTTGTCCAAGGAAAGATCCAGAGCTTTAAAATCGAAGGGCGAACACGCAGCGTCTATTACCTTTCGTCGGTCGTCGCCGCCTACCGCAAGGCTCTCGACGCCTGCCTCGCCGGAGAAGAAATTCCCCAGGTTTCCCGCGAACTGGTTTCCGACACGGACAGCCGCGGACGGATGCCCGGATTCTTTGCCGGCCCGCTCCCCCAGAATTACGAATCCACACAGGAACCTTCGAAAACCGGAGCCGTCGCCGCACAGATAGAAGACATCGACGAAGACGGCACGATCCATGTTCGCGTCAAGAACCGGTTTGACCGAAAGACCCCAATCGTCTGGTTCGATCCGGAAATTCGCGAATCCGTTTCCCTCTCCGAGCTGAAAAACGCGAAAGGCGTTCCGGTCGAAGCGCTACATCCGGGAACCGAAGGGTTTGTCCGGCTACATTCCGATGTGACAAGACGCACAGCTTTCAAAAATTTCGCATTTTTGGTTTTAAAAAAACATTAAACAGGCAAACAGGATTATAAATTTCGTTTTATGGAAGATTCTGGAGAATACAAGCAGAGCAAGATTTTTCAAGACTTCGACAAGGCATACGCCGAAGGAAAGTACGACTATCTGCGCGAGCTTTTTCTTCCGTATATGCTGAACAACATTGCGGACTTCTATCGATTCAAGAAAGAGAAACTCAAGCAGTTTGCCGAAGCGCTCGACATGCACCAGCTTCTCAAGCTCTACCTCTATTACAAGCAAATGCCTCTAGACATGCGCCGTTACATGGAAGGCCAGAGCGCATCCATTCAAAAGGCCATCCGGAATTCGGGCAAGGAGCGTCAAGTCGCCGTCTCCGACTGGATTCGCGAACATGCGGCGCGCCATCGGGATGTCACCGTGAAGACGCAATGCATTTTTTTCGAGAAAATCGCCGACCAGGTTATCCCGACGATAGAAAAGTCGCTGGCCGATTACGAAGCGACACTTGGAGAGCACTGAGAACTTGGCGGCGAGCTTGCCAGGCTCAGCCCAATAATTTCTAGTTTTACCCGCGTTATGAGCGAAGAAAAAAATCCAAACACGAATTCCGAAGAAGCCGTCGAAAAACCGGTCAATCCTTTTTTAACTCCCATTCACATCGTCGAGCCGGCAAACAAGTTGCCGGACTACACCTTTAACGACTTGCCCGCGGACCTCAAGGCAACGCTTGAACGGCACGGCTGGACAGACCTGATGCCCGTTCAGCGCAAGACGATACCCTATATGCTCTCCGCCCGCGACATGCTGGTCCAGTCCAAGACCGGTTCCGGAAAGACCGGAGCGTTTGTCCTCCCCCTCATCCAGGTCATTGTCCGCGAGCACAAGTTTCCCCAGGCGCTGATCCTCGTCCCGACCCGCGAACTCGCTCAGCAGGTCGAATCGGAAATCGAAAAGATAGCCGAGGGAACCGGCATCAAGTCGGTCGCCATTTTCGGAGGCGTCAATTACGAGCCGCAACTCCGCGCGCTCCGCGAAGGCGTGCACATTATCGTCGCCACCCCGGGCCGACTGCTCGACCATGCCCAGCGCGGGAACGTCGATTTTCTTTCCGTCCGGGACCTAGTCATGGACGAAGCGGACGAAATGCTCTCCATGGGATTCTACCCGGACATGCAGCGCATCCGCCGTTACCTGCCGCGCGAAATCGCCTGCACCATGTTCAGTGCGACCATTCCGCAGACGGTCAAGAGCCTCGCCAGGGAATTCCAGCGCAAGAATGCGGGATTTCTCTCCCTGAGTTACGACAAGGTCATCGCGAACAACCTGGAACATCGCTACTACATGTGCGACGTCATGGACAAGGACAAGCTGACCATCAAGATTCTCGAACTCGAGAACCCGGACAGCTGCATGATTTTCTGCAACATGAAGCGCGATGTCAGCTATCTCGAACAGGTCCTTTCCAACTACGGGTTCCGGGTCGGCGCCCTCTCCGGGGACATTTCGCAAAAGCTCCGCGAAGAAACTCTCGAAGCGTTCCGCAAAAAACAGCTGAACATCCTGATTTGCACCGATGTCGCCGCCCGCGGAATCGACGTCACTCACGTGACGCATGTCATCATCTACGACCATCCCGACGACCATGAAGTCTATGTCCACCGCAGCGGTCGCACCGCTCGAGCCGGACGAAGCGGAGTCGCCATTTCGCTCATCACGCCAGTCGAGGAAATCGAACTGCAAAAGACTGCCGTCGATTTCGGCATCCAGTTCATCAAGATGCCGGCGATTACCGAAGAGGAACTCGCAAACCGCATTCGTCAGCGCACCGCGGCGGAGCTCGACCGCGAAAAGCGCGTTCTCGGGCAAATGAAAAAGGAACGCCTCCGCAGATTCTTGCCGCTAGTCGATGAACTCACCAAGAATCCCGAAGACAAGGAAGTTCTCGCCTATCTTCTCGACCAGTTCTACTGGAAGGAATACGAAAAGAAAGAAGAAAGACGCGGACACGAAAAGGCAAAATAATGTCAAAGATCAAAGTCAAGACCAAGAAGGAAATCGAACTTATCCGTTCGGCGGGTGCCCTTGCCGCCGAAACTCTCGTACGCGCCGGTGAACTGTGCAAGCCCGGAGTCTCCACACTCGAAATCGACGAGTTCATTGGCGATTACACGAATCGACACGGAGGCGTCTCCGCCTGCCTAGGCTACCACGGGTATCCGCGTTACGCATGCATCAGCATCAACGAGGTCATCTGTCACGGAATTCCGAGCAAGGACACGATTCTCAAGGATGGCGACATCGTAAACATCGACATCACGACAATTCTCTCCGGCTACCACGGAGACTGCTCCGCCATGTTCTGCGTCGGAAACGTCAGCAAGGAAGCGCGCGAACTGGTCGATGTCACAAAGCTCTGTCTCGAAGAAGGCATCCGCGCGGCGGCCATGCCCAAGGCCCGCTTTTCCGACATCGGATGTGCCATCCAGCCGATTGCGGACGAACACGGATTCAGCGTTGTCGAAGACTACTGCGGACACGGCATCGGTCGCGGATTCCACGAAGAGCCGAACGTTCTCCACTACGCGAACAACGAGCGCACGCCGATAATCGAAATCGGAAACGTCTTCACCATCGAACCGATGGTCAACGCGGGAAAGCCCGGCACCAGGACGCTCGGGGATGGATGGACCGCGGTCACCGTTGACGGTCGCCTCTCCGCGCAATGGGAACACACGATGGTCAAGACAAAAGACGGAATCGACATTCTGACGCTTCCGCGATAAAAGCGTTTCGGGTCATGAAAGAGTACCTGGTAAGGAAAGCGTTGCAGGAACATCCGGTCATCAAGCGGCTAGGCACGATTCACTCGCTTTCTTTAAACACAAACGAACGAACATGCTCGTTGGAAATCGGCCTTGTCGGCGAACCCGCCCCCATCCGTTTCTTCGTCAAGTACGAAATTCTCGCAACTGCGGAAAGCACCCGATTCCGCCTGTCGGAGATTCGCTCGGAAAAGCAGTGGATAGACGAGCTTTTAAAGATATTCCTCGAAGAAAAGAACGAATCGTTGTGCTTTCCCGTCAAGGGCTTCGCCGCAAAGGTGATGCAGCTATTCCTGTAGGCCACCTCTAAAAATTCAGTTTTCAAGGATTTGGTTTCGCACCCCAAAAATCCCATTTGGCGCGCAAAAGCGCTTCGAACCTTGAGAACGTCCCGAAAATTTTCTATCTTGCACCGCAGTTTATCCAACTTTCCACGGAAAAAATATGACAGACATCCACAAACATCGAAACATCGGTATCTCTGCCCACATCGACTCGGGCAAGACCACCCTCACGGAACGCATCCTGTACTTCACCAAGAAGATCCACGCCATCCACGAAGTTCGCGGAAAAGACGGCGTCGGCGCCACCATGGACTCCATGGAACTCGAAAAGGAACGCGGTATCACCATCCAGTCCGCAGCGACTTTCGTAAACTGGAAAGACACCACGATCAACATCATCGATACACCGGGGCACGTGGACTTTACGATCGAAGTGGAGCGCGCTCTCCGCGTTCTCGATGGAGCCATTCTCGTCCTCACGGGTGTCGAAGGCGTCCAGTCCCAGTCGATTACGGTTGACCGCCAGATGAAGCGCTACCACGTTCCCCGCGTGGCGTTCGTGAACAAGTGCGACCGCTCCGGCGCAAATCCGCTCCGCGTCGCCGTGATGCTCAAGGAAAAGCTGAACCACAATCCGTGCGTCATGCAGATCCCTATCGGTCTCGAAGACAAGCTCGAAGGCGTTGTCGATCTCATCAAGATGAAAGCCTACTACTTCAAGGGCGAAAACGGCGACGACATGGTCGAAACCGAAATTCCCGACAACCTGAAGGAACAGGCTCAGGAATACCGCGAAAAGCTCGTCGATTGCTGCGCCGACTTCAACGATGAAGTCATGGAAAAGGCGATGGAAGGCAATTACAACGACATTCCGGAAGAGCTCCTCAAGAGCACGATCCGCAAGGCGACCATCGACCTCGCGATGACCCCGGTATTCATGGGTTCCGCACACAAGAACATCGGCATCCAGAAACTCCTCGACGGCGTTTCCGACTACCTCCCGGACCCGACCGAAGTCGAAAACATCGCCCTCGATGTCGATAACGGCGAAAAGGAAGTCGTTCTCCAGACCGACGACACGAAACCGCTCGTCTGCTACGCGTTCAAGCTCGAAAACGGCCAATACGGACAGCTCACCTACATCCGTATCTACCAGGGCATGATCCGCAAGGGAGACTCCATCTACAACATGGCGACCGGCAAGAAGGTCTCCGTCGGACGTCTCCGCCGCATGCACTCGAACACCCCGATCGACATCGAATCCGCGGGTTCCGGCGACATCGTCGCCCTGTTCGGCATCGACTGCGCCTCCGGTACGACCTTCACCGACGGAACGGTCCACTACAACATGACCTCCATGCACGTGCCGAATCCGGTTATCGAAGTCGCCATCGAAGCGAAGAGCCGCGACGACCTCGCCAACATGTCCAAGGCGCTCAACCGCTTCACCAAGGAAGACCCGACGTTCCAGGTCTATGTCGATAAGGAAAGCGGCCAGACCATCATCAAGGGCATGGGCGAACTTCACCTCGACGTCTATATCGAACGCATGAAGCGCGAATACAACGTCGTCGTCGAAAAGGGCCAGCCGCAGGTCGCCTACCGCGAAACGATTACGCACTCCGCCAAGTTCGACTACACGCACAAGAAGCAGACCGGCGGTTCGGGTCAGTTTGCAAAGGTCGTCGGCGAAATGCGCCCGATGGCTGTCGAAGGCGATGCGGAAAATACGTACAAATTCATCAACAGCGTCGTCGGTGGACGCATTCCGAAGGAATTCATCCCGTCTTGCGACAAGGGATTCCAGAGCTGCATGGAAGCGGGTTCCCTCATCGGCTTCCCGGTCGTCGGCATCGAAATGGACCTCCAGGACGGCGCCTACCACGAAGTCGACTCTTCCGACATGGCGTTCCAGATTTGCGCCCGCATGGCTTTCCGCCAGGCTTTCGAAAAGGCCGGGGCCCAGATTCTCGAACCTATCATGAAGGTCGAAATCAACACCCCGACAGAATTCCAGGGAAGCGTTGTCGGAAACATTTCCCAGCGTCGTGGAAACATCATGGGAACGACCGAAGAACGCGGCGAAACCATCATCGAAGCCGAAGTTCCGCTTTCCGAAATGTTCGGCTACATGACGGACCTCCGTTCCATGACCCAGGGAAAGGCTGAATTCACGATGGAATTCAAGAAGTACGCCCCGGTTCCGCGCAACATCCAGGACGACCTCATCAAGAAGTATGGCGACAAGGCGGCAAGCGCCCAGCGTTAATTCTTCTCGACAAGCGAAAATTCAAAAGGCGAACCCGAACGGGTTCGCCTTTTTGAACAGAGAAGGAGAAAATAAAAGCCTGTAAAACGCGCCCCGCAAGCCCTACCCTGCGGTTTGCTCCAGCATCCCTTCGCTAAACCAAGGCTGACGGGACGCGTTCCACAATCATCAATCTAACGAAACACGCCTTTAAAAGCAAGCGAAAACAGGAGACTCGTTATCCCAACTTGGAACAT
Source organism: Candidatus Methanomethylophilaceae archaeon (assembly GCA_963629575.1). Classification (GTDB taxonomy): domain Bacteria; phylum Fibrobacterota; class Fibrobacteria; order Fibrobacterales; family Fibrobacteraceae; genus Hallerella. The sequence goes on along the minus strand of CAVGIM010000001.1, from coordinate 74,965 downwards.
CCCAACAAAAAAAAGACCGCGAAAAACGGTCTAATACTCTCGGCGGGAATCGAACCCACGACCCACTGCTTAGAAGGCAGTTGCTCTATCCAACTGAGCTACGAGAGCGCTTGGCGCAAATATAGTTTATTTTTCAGCTTGAATGTTTTTCCTTAGACCAATTATCAAACCGGATAAACTTTGGTTCACTAGGCAAGTCGCAAAATACATCCTTCTGCATGGGACCATATACGACAACAGTTGCGGGATGGAGAACCTTGAGCATTTCGATTACGCCTAAATGCAGCAGTCGTTTTTCATCTTGTGTTTGAGAACATCCGTAAGTTCCAATAGCTACAATGGAATGATGCGGAATACCGACAAATGCAATCGGCTCGGGCAATTCCGCTGTTGTAAAAGTTCGTTCATCGCCCCAGCGTACATTAGGAATCTGATAGATCCCATTTCGCTGTAAAAAGCTCGCATTCCGGCGAGAAATGAACAGGTTCGCTATCTAGGCGCACAGCGGAGCCTCTACCAAAATGGAATTATCCGGCGAAATAATCCCAGGATGCTGCGACAAGTCATCCAAATAACGCTCCGGATGATTTGTAAACTCCTGGTATCGGGAATCGTGTTCGTAATAATGGACAAACCGATTTCTCGCCTGTTTTCTCTTGGAAAACGGCACAAGTCCAGTCGGCACAACCATATTGGGCAAGGGTTCCAGTCTTGGGATTTCAAAAATTCCCGCATAGAAGGCTTGTTCCAACAGTTCTGGACGCAAGCCATCGTCAAAGGCGTTTATACGCATATTTATTCCTCATATTTAAAATTTTACTTGCCGTTTTGGAATCGATATGCTAACTTAACCCTAGGTTAGTCGCTAACTAGGATTTGCATTCGCATATCTGGAATTGGACTCGAAGCTGGATTGTTCGCAGCAACCTTCTTCGAGTCCTTTCTTTTTTAATCTATCGCCTGTTCTGCAGACCGGATATCCACCTCCATTGTCTCCTTGACATCCTCCGGCATTTTATTGTAGATCCGATGAATCGCCGCGATAAAATCCTTGGACTGGGTTTTTCTTGCAATATCGTCGAAGACTTCGCTAACCCAATAGATGTCGTCGGGCGAACATTCGTGTTCCAAGAAGTCAATCGAAGCCTCAATATCCGCTGAAAGGAATTTAGCTAAATTATCCCAAGCGGTCGTATCTCCTGCTTCAATAAAACCTTCACCATCGATTCTTTCTTGAATTAGTCTTTTAAATTTTTTCTTGTCTAGCATCTTGAATTCCTTATGGTTGATAACTATCTGGAAAAACCGTCGCAATTTGTCCATTTCTCTTAATTACACCGACACGCACCCCTTTAAAAGTTCCAAACATCACTTTTCCATCGGGAGTATTGCGGTTTCTATATAATTGTGCCACATGTTCGCCGGCACGCTTGATTTTCTTTTCGTTCCACGAAGCCGGAAACCAAGATTGATTCAAACCAAGCCTTTTGCGTCGATCTTTGTGGTTTGAAATATTCCCGACACGAACACCATTGGGATAGACATTCACGATATGATACGTTATCCCGTATTTATCGAGCAAATCCATTCCCTTTTGTCCGTGACCGCCACCAGCCAACTTCAAGTGTTCAATTGATTTCTGTGGCTTTGTGAATTTACCCTCTGATGTATGAACCAGCGCAAACTGGCTCATGGTTCTAGCGCTACCTTTCGTATTCATGTAGCGCCCTGGTTTAGAAGTTCCCATATCGTCCCTCTTTTTTAGAAAGGACAACATGGATTGACAGGAACAAGATCTGTCTTGCCATCATAATCCTTTGCCGTTTCCGGCAGAAAATTTTTTGTGCATCAAGACAAATCGATTAGTCGCTAACTAAAATCTGCCGATGCATATTCCTGGCAGCATTCGCAGTGCCGCCTCCAAAAACACATTCTATTCGGTTACATCGTAACCTCCCATGAAATTATAAATTCCCATTTTTTTGTCCATGCCAATCTTTAGGGTTTTTATAAAACCTAAAGCCAACGAACATCTGCAATATAACATTTCGTAGGCGGGGAAAACGAATAAACATTTCTTTCGAATAGGTTTTTTTGGCAACTTTTATTTCTTGTCTTATAAACAATTTACTCCTTCTCTGTTGACGAACATCTGGATTTATTCAAGTTCTATAAAAACACGAATATTCCATAGACGAAACCTATTTTTAATCGCCATCTATCGCCTGTTCTGCAGACCGGATATCCACCTCCATTGTCTCCTTGACATCCTCCGGCATTTTATTGTAGATCCGATGAATCGCCGCGATAAAATCCTTGGACTGGGTTTTTCTTGCAATATCGTCGAAGACTTCGCTAACCCAATAGATGTCGTCGGGCGAACATTCGTGTTCAAGAAAACGAATGCTCTCGTTAATATCCTTCGTTAGAATAGCGATTAGCTTGTCCCAACACATCTGAATTCCGTCATCCCAATTATCCTGAGTTTCGTCGAATATCCTTTTGCGTTCAACAATAACTTTCTTTATTTCATTAACATTAATCACATTATCTCCTATGGTTGAATTTTATCTGGGAACACTGTTCCGATTTGCCCGTTTGTTTTGATTACACCTATCCGGACTCCCTTAAACGTGCCGTACATAATCGTTCCATCCGAAGCCTGCCTGTTTCTATGCAACTGAGCCACATGTTCGCCAGCCCGCTTGATTTTCTTTTCGTTCCATGAAGCCGGAAACCAAGACTGACCTATTCCTGAACGTTTTGCCCTTTCCTTGTGACCAGGAACGTTTCCGACACGAACACCATTGGGATAGACCACCACGATATGATACGTTATCCCGTATTTATCGAGCAAATCCATTCCCTTTTGTCCGTGACCGCCACCAGCCAACTTCAAGTGTTCAATTGATTTCTGTGGCTTTGTGAATTTACCCTCTGATGTATGAACCAGCGCAAACTGGCTCATGGTTCTAGCGCTACCTTTCGTATTCATGTAGCGCCCTGGTTTAGAAGTTCCCATATCGTCCCTCTTTTTTAGAAAGGACAACATGGATTGACAGGAACAAGATCTGGTTACATCGTAACCTCCAATAGAGTTTGCATCTATTCGTATTCCTCATGTTTTCGCCCAAGTCAGGCTTTAAAGTTTTCATAAAACCTAAAGCCAACGGACATCTGCAATATAACATTTCGTAGGAGAGATTGCGACAAGCCGTTCCATTCGAGCACCTTTTGTCCAATTCCCATTTCTTGTCTTATAGATTTAAGGTCATCTTCAAAAATTCAAGTTTCATAAACTTGATTGCGACACGCGGTCTCGCTCGAATTTTCTTGACCAAGGCAATTTTTAGGGGTCCCCATAAAAAAATCCCCGCGGGTCTCACAGGGATTCCTTTGTTTGAATTTTGCAGATAAATTAATTTTGAGCCTGGATGGCTGTCAGGGCAATCGTATAGACGATATCCTCGACAAGCGCGCCACGGGACAGATCGTTTACCGGTTTTGCCAGCCCCTGGAGCATCGGACCGACCGCGATGACGCCCGGAGCGGAACGCTGAACAGCCTTGTAGCAGATGTTTCCCGCTGAAAGATCCGGAAAAATCAAGACAGTGGCCTTTCCGGCAATCGCACTATTCGGCGCCTTGAGACGCGCGACATTTTCTGTCGTCGCCGCATCGTACTGCAACGGTCCGTCAACAGGAATATCCGGACGGGCCTTCCGTACGGCTTCCGTCGCGGCAATGACCAAATCGACATCGTCGCCCTTTCCGCTGTTTCCCGTTCCATAGCTGAGCATCGCGACGCGAGCCGGCAGTTCAAAGGCTTTCGCCGTGTCGTAACTCTGGATAGCGATTCCCGCAAGTTCTTCGGCATTCGGATTCAGGTTGATAGCGCAGTCACCGAAAACCATGACTTGCGAAGGCAGACAGACAAAGAAAACGGAGCTTATCGACTTGACGCCCGGAGCGCACTTGATCACCTGCAATGCCGGGCGAACCGTATCCGCCGTAGAATGAACCGCTCCGGAAACAAGACCATCCACTTCGTCCTTCTTGAGCATCATCGTTCCCAAAAAGACCGGGTCCTTCAAGACTTCGCGAGCCTTTTCCGCGGTCATTCCCTTGGCCTTGCGAAGCTCCACCAGAAGCGGAACATACTTTTCGACTAGTTCCGCAGACGGTTCGATGATTTCAAGGCTTTCGGGGAGTTTCAGGTTCTGTCTCTCCGCTTCCGCTTCGACATCGGAACGCTTGGCGATGAGAACGGGGACGGCGATTTTCCGTTCAAGTACTTCGATGGCGGCCTTGAGCGTTCTCGGTTCCGCACCTTCCGGAAGGACAATCCGCTTGAGATTTCTCGAAGCGAGCGAAATCAGGTTGCGACGAAATTCCGCCTGGGAAATCCGATGTTCCGATTCCGCAGAAAGGATCTTTTGTATTGCGGATTCGCAAACCACATCTCCCGAAGCGCAGACAAACGCCACGCGAGCCTTTTGCGCGAGAAAATCCAGAGCGACCGCGCTGCCCGTTTCGTCGGAATCCGCAACCAGTACGACATCGGCGTCGAGAGCTGTCGCTATCTGGACATTCAGGGTTTCGCTACGAACGGAACTTTCCGGCAAGACGCCCGTCACGACGACCGCCTCCGCGGCATCCTCCTGCACCTTTGCGACCAAGGCTTCCACCGAAGCGTCCGCACCGGATGATTTCAAAATCGAGGGAATCTCTTCGACAACGGAAAACGAACAGGCCGTCTTCGCATTTTTCCTTACCGCGTCAAGAACGGATTTCGCTGTCGCCAAAGCGTCCACGCCAAAAGAGACGGGAACGACCAAAAACACATGTTTCATCTTTGAACTCCATTTCAAATACGAGCGTTCATAAAATAGCATTTACGAAGGCTTTGCGCCTAGGGAATTTTTCCTTAGCTGATAACAGAGAGAGCCACGGCTTATACCCAGGATCCGGGCCGCGCGAGACTTGTTGTCCTGGGCTTCCTCCATCGCTTCGCGAATGCGCTTCCAGGAAGGCACGTTCCCGTAACGGTAGCGGCGTTCCCGAACTCCGATTTCCCGAACAGGGTGCAAATCCCAGGGTTCCGCGGCAAGGACATCGTCGAGCGTCCTTCCAAGGCTTTGCAGGAGCTGGAAACGCTCCAGGACATTCTTGAGCTGTCGAACGTTTCCCGGCCATGGAAAGCGGCAAAGGCTTTGCATTTCTTCGAAAGAAAGAGGACGAGAAGAAAGGTCGCGCCAAAGTTCCGCGGCAATGCTCCGCAATTCGTCGAGCCGTTCCCGGAGCGGCAACAGATGGATAGGAAAGACGTTCAGGCGAAAGAACAGGTCTTCGCGAAAGCGCCCTGCCTTGACCGCCGACTGCAAATTCCGGTGCGTCGCGCAAACCAGCCGAAAATCCACGGGAACGCTCCGCTGCGCCCCGACCGGCATCACCGCGCGTTCCTGCAGAATCCGCAAGAGGCGCGTCTGGCTTTCAAGGGGAAGCTCCCCGATTTCATCGAGAAACAGCGTTCCATGGTCCGCGGCGCGCACAAGACCTATCTGGTTCGATACCGCGCCCGTATAGGCTCCGCGGCAAGAGCCTTCGAGCAGGCTTTCCACGAGGCCCGGACTGATCGCTCCGCAATTTACCGCGACAAAGGCACCCTTCGAGCGTTCGCTCTGCGCGTGAAGCCGGCGCGCCATCACCTCCTTTCCCGTTCCCGATTCGCCACAAATCAGGACAGGAACCGTCGAGCGCGAAGCGAGATCCAGAAGACTTTTTGATTCGTTCATCGTTTTTCCTCAAAGCGTGTAAACTTCCCTATCCTCCATAACGCTTTTCGCGTCAAAAAATCTACCAATGATTGCTATTTTTTACAGAAACTTCTTTTTTTTACAAAAAGGATATTCCAATGGCAGATCGCATTGTTTGCAAATTTGGCGGGAGTTCCGTAGCCGAAGCGAAGCAATTTCAAAAGGTCAAGGCAATCATCAACGCGGATTCCCGGCGAAAGGTCGTCGTCGTTTCCGCTCCGGGAAAGCGCAACCCGAAGGAGACGAAGCTGACCGATCTGCTCTACACGACTTACGATCTCGCCTCCAAGGGGCTGGATTTTTCGACACCGTGGAACATGATTCGCGACCGCTACCTCGATATAGCAAGGGACCTGGGCCTCGAAACGAAAATCGGCGACGATCTGGCGGAGCTCGAAGCGCGCCTCAAGGCGAACGACGGAACGGTCACCATCGACTTTCTGGTTTCCCGCGGAGAATTTCTCTGCGCACGGCTGATGGCGGAATATCTCGGCGCAAGATTCGTCGATTCCTATGAGCTCATCGCCTTTGACGAACGCTACCGCATCACGCCCCAGAGCTACGAAACAATCGCCCAGACGCTTTCCGACGAAAACCAGCTCTTTGTCGTCCCGGGATTCTACGGCAAAGGTCCGCGCAAGCAGGTCAAGACGTTCTCTCGCGGCGGATCGGACATTTCGGGTGCGGTTCTCGCCAACGGCATCAACGCGGTGGTCTATGAAAACTGGACAGACGTTTCCGGAATGCTGATGACGGATCCGCGCATTGTCCAGGATCCAAAGCCCATCAGCTATGTCAGCTATCGGGAAATCCGCGAACTTTCCTACTCCGGCGCAAGCGTTCTGCATGACGAATCCATCGCCCCGTGCCGCGCCAAGAACATTCCCATCAACATCCGCAACACGAACCGCCCCGAAGATGCGGGAACCATCATCGGCCCGACTCCCGACAAGACGGAATGCCCCATCACGGGAATAGCCGGTCGCAAGGGCTTCTCGATGATCTACATCGAAAAGAGCATGATGAACAAGGAAATCGGCTTTGGGCGCCGCGTGCTCGCCATTCTCGAGAGCGAAGGACTTTCCTACGAACTCAGCCCGAGCGGCATCGACTCCATGAGCATTGTCGTCGACACCAAGTCGCTCGAAGCGGTCCAGGACGCCGTCATGGAAGACATCCTGTTGCAGATGCACCCGGATAGAGTCAAGGTCTTTCCGGGGATAAGCCTTGTCGCGACGGTCGGTCACGGCATGACGAACAAGGTCGGCATCGCGGCAAAGCTTTTCACCGCCCTGGCGGAAAAGGAAATCAACATCCGCATCATCGACCAGGGTTCCTCGCAGATAAACATCCTGGTAGGCGTTGACGAGGAGAACATGGAAAGCACAATCCAGGCTATCTATTCCGCATTCATTCGGTAAGAATCGCGCGGAGAATTTCATGTTCGACAATTATTTTCACGACGACATCGACGCCGTAGAGGCGAAATTCGAAGCCCAGAAAATCGCCTTTTCCCCGCTTTCTTTCCATGCGGCAAAAGCCCTGCGCGATCTTGGCATTCTGGAAACCGTCAGCCAATTCCGCAAATCGGGAATCACCGTCCGGGAAATCGCGGACAGACTGCACCTTTCGGAATACGGAGTCGGCGTTCTCGCCGAAATGGGTCTTGGAATGGGAATTCTCAAGCTAAAAAAGGATTGTCCCGAAAAAGAACCCGCCTACACGCTCGGAAAAATCGGATACTTTGTCCTCGCCGACGAAATGACCCGGGTGAACATGGACTTTTCGAGCGATGTCTGCTATGTCGGCGCAAGCGATCTGCAGGAATCGATCCGGAGCGGGGCTCCCAAGGGACTAACGCATTTCGGAAACTGGAAAACCGTCTATGAAGGACTTTCCAGGACAAGCGAACAGTTCAAGAAAAGCTGGTTCGGCTTTGACCACTTCTATTCGGATCTGGCATTTCCCGAAGCGCTCCCTATCGTCTTTTCGAGACCTTGCCAAAAACTTTTCGACATCGGCGGCAACACGGCCAAGTGGGCCATCGCCTGCTGCAAGCACAGTCCCGAAGTCCACGTTTCCATCATCGACCTTCCGGGGCAAACCGCAGTCGCCCAGGAAAACGCGAAGAAGGCCGGGTTCGAAGACCGCATATCCACGATTTCCTGCAACGTCCTCGACAAGGAGACCGAGTTTCCGGACGGAGCCGATTGCGTTTGGATGAGCCAGTTCCTGGATTGCTTCTCGCTTTCCCAAATCACCGAAATCACGGAAAAGATTTCCCGTTCGATAAGCAGAAGCGCGGACGTCTATGTACTCGAACCTATCTGGGACCGACAGCGTTTCGAAGCGGCCGCCTATTCCCTGCAAGCGACATCGCTCTATTTCACGTGCATCGCAAACGGCAACAGCAAGATGTATCGCTACGAGGAGCTGAAAAGCGCCATCGAGGCCGGAGGGCTGGAACTGAAGGAAGTCCACCACCAGCTGGGGATCAACTGCTACACGCTATTCCGCTTTCAAAAAAGATGAGCCTGTTCATACAAAGATATTCCGCCTGGACCGACGAAAGGAACATGCCCAAGCTGTCGTTCGTCCCGATGCTTTTTCGCAGGCGTCTCAGCGATCTTTCCAAAATGGTGACCTATGTCGCCCATGACGTTTCCGACGGGTTTTCCCCGGCGCCGATGACATTCGCCTCGGAATTCGGCGAAATACAGCGGCAATTTCAAATCTCTTCCGGCATTCTGGATTCCGGCGAAGTCTCTCCCGCAAAATTTAGCCTGTCCGTATTCAACGCCCCAATCGCCGCCGCTTCGATCATCGAAAACAACATGACGGGATACAGCGCGATATTTTCCGGAAACCGTTCCTTTGAAGACGGATTGAGAGAAGCGGCAAGTCCGCTTTTGTCCGGAAAGGAATCCGAGAGGATCTTTGTCTTTGCCGACGAGCGCATTCCCGAGACCTACCGCGAAATTTGCCCCTACCCGAATCCGGTATGCGCCTTGGCCCTGCGGCTTTCCACGGAACCGGCGGATTCCGTCTGCGAGCTCGAGCTTTCGCCCCTTCCCGAAAAAAGGACAGCCGCCGAACAAGCCCTGTACTTTCTAGAACATTATCTCTAGAATGTTTGTCTTTCGAAAAGTCGCCTATTTCTACCGCCTTTTCGCCAAGGCTTTTTCGTACTTTTCCTTTGGAGTCTGCAGCCCGTTTTTTTCGTCGCTCGGATTCCCCTTGCTATTCATCCTTTCGGGATTTTCCAAAAAGCGTTTTCAGAGCCTTGCCCGGAAAACCGTACACGTCTATTTCAAAATCTTTGTCTGGGAAATGCGACTTCTCGGAGTGCTCACTCTCCATGTCGAGAATTCCGCCAAGATTTCAAGGTTTTCTCCAGGCGTCATCGTCGCCAACCACCCGTCATTTCTAGACGTTGTCATTCTTCTGTCGATTGTTCCGAGCGCAAACTGCATCGTCAAGGGAACTCTCGCCGACACGCCCTTTGTCCGAAAAATCGTGCGCGCGCTCTATATTCCGAATTCTCTGCCCTTCCACGAACAGCTCGAAAGATCGACGCGGAGCATCCGGTCGAAAACCCCGCTCATCGTCTTTCCCGAAGGCACACGCACCATTCCCGGCAAGCTGATGGATTTTAAAAAAGGCGCAGCCCGCTTCGCGCTCCACGCCCAATGCGACGTTTTACCGATATACATCGGCGGAAACGAGAAAATCGGCATTCGCAAGCACGACGCGTTTCTTTCCACGCATCCGACGGAACGCTACCACTACCGCATCGAAGTTCTGAATCCGATTCCCATCCGGAAATTCGAAGCGCTTCCCCATTCCGCGGCGGTCATCTATCTCACCGAAGAAATGCGGGAAACGCTGGAAAACCGACGCGACAGGGATCCGGAAAATCCGCTTTCTAGACTTTCCGAAAAATCAGCGAAGTATTGATTCCGCCAAAGGCGAAATTGTTCGACATCAGGTATTCGATGTCCATTTCGCGACCGCTTCCCGTGATGTAGTCAAGCGGAGCGCATTCCGGATCGACATTTTTCAGATTGAGGTTTGGCGAGAACCATTTCCGGTTCATCATCAAGATGGAAAGCCACGCTTCGATGGCTCCGCACGCTCCGAGCGTATGGCCGATGTAGCTTTTCAGGCTGCTGATGGGAACCGCCCGATTCTTTAGGGCGCAATACGTCGCAATCGTCTCGGCGACATCGCCGCGCCTTGTCGCCGTTCCATGCCCATTGACATAGCCTATCTGTTCCGGGGAAACTCCCGCATTTCGCATCGCCATTTCGAGAGCCAGCTGCATCGTTTCCTTTTTAGGCTGCGTAATGTGATCGCCGTCCGTATTCGTCCCGAACCCGACCAGTTCCGCGTAGATTTTCGCTCCGCGCGCCTTTGCGCACTCCATCTCTTCCAGTACAAGAGTTCCCGCGCCTTCGCCAATGACAAGTCCGTCCCGGTCTCGGTCATAGGATGCCGGGGTAAGCTCCGGCGTGTCGTTCTTGACGCTCGTCGCAAAAAGCGTATCGAACACGGCGGATTCCGTCGGATTGAGCTCTTCCGCGCCACCGGCAAGCATCATGTCCTGCGCCCCGTTCTGTATCGCTTCAAACGCATAGCCGATGGAAAGACTCCCCGCCGTGCAAGCCGTATTCGTCGTAATCAGGCGTCCTGTCAGCCCGAGCAATACGCTGATGTTTACCGCGCAAGTCTGCGGCATCGAACGGATATAGGATGTCGCCGTGATACCGTTGGATTGGCTGTCTTGAAGCATCGAGACGAAATCGATCAGAGCGTCGAAGCTGCCGCTCGAAGAACCATAGGCGACCCCGACTCTTCCCGATTTTAGAATCGGATCGTTCAAGTCGATTCCGGCAAGAGAAAGAGCCTTTTCCGCAGACGCAAGCGCCAAATGCGCAACGCGCCCCATGCCCCGGGCCTTTTTCCGCGGATATTCCGGAAGCGGATACGTGATCGGCCCGGCAAGCCTTGTGTTCATTTGCGTGAACTTTTCCCAATCGTCCATCCGCACGATGCGATTTTTCAGCAAGTGCAGATTGGAAAAGATTTCCTCCGATTCCATTCCAAGCGACGAAATGCAAGAACCTCCCGTTACGACAACTCGGCGTTTCACGCAAGACCTCCGTTGACAGAAATAACTTGACGGGTGATGTAGGCGGCTCCGTCCGAAAGCAGAAAAGCGACGGTCGCCGCGACTTCTTCGGGCCTTCCGACACGGCGCATCGGAATCGACGGCAAGATCATGTCTAGTGGAGCGTTCCGAATCATTTCCGTTTCGATTACGCCGGGCGCGATGCTGTTCACCGTGATGTTTCGGCTGGCGAGTTCCGTGGCGAGGGCCTTGGTCGCTCCGATAAGACCGGCCTTGCTTGCGCTATAATTGACCTGCCCTCGGTTTCCGATCACTCCCGAAACCGAAGAAATCGTCACGATGCGTCCTTGGCGCTTGCGGCACATCGGCATGACAATCGGTTTCAGCACGTTGTAAAAGCTGTCCAGGTTCACGTCGATTACCTTGTCCCAGTAATCATCGGACATTGCCGGAAACGCCGCATCGCGACAAATTCCCGAAGAAAGGACAACCCCGTAATAGACGCCGTTTTCCGCAATGTCCTTTTCGATAGTTTCCTTGCAGCTTTCTCGATCGCTCACGTCGAACTGCACAATGCCCAAGCGGTTCGAGAACCGTTCTTCTAGCGGTTTCAGCGATTCCGCATGGCGATTGCAGTGCGCAACGACGCGGTAACCGGCTTCCAGTAGATTCTGAACGATAGCGAGTCCGATTCCTCCGCTCGCTCCGGTCACCAAGACGCGTTTTTCGCTTTCCATGTTATACTCCTAGAACTTTTTTCGGGTCATCGACTTCGCAAGCGTTGATTGTCGCCTTGGCGATGACTTTTCCGCCGACAAGAACCTTCCCTTCGAACGTAACGGTCATATCGACACGCAACGTTTGCCGAACTTCGAGGCGTACCGTCGTTCCTTGCAGGAACACGGATTCTTCCGCACAAAAATTCGTTACGCTCAAGATAAATCCCATCCGCGGAGGCGTGCCTGTACGGATTCCAAAAAGCCCGGTCAAGGCAGAAACGCTTTGCGCCATATATTCAAACGCAATCCAGACCGGAACGCCGCCAAGGGATTCCGCAAAGAACATGCACCGATCCGAGATATCGACTTCCGTCGCTATCTGCACCTGTTCGAGATCGGCGGAAACGATTCTGTCGAGCAGGAGCATCTTTCCCCGATGAGGAACCAGGCGAGACAACTTTTCCCGCGTGTCAAACTCTGTCATTCGATTTTCTCCAGCACAAGCGAAACGTTGCATCCGCCAAACCCGAATGAATTGCTCATGCACGTTTTCAGCCGGGGAGAGCTTTCGCCAGGCGATACCAGGCGAATTTCGGGAAGCGCGGGATCTCGCTCGCCGTCAAAGCGATGTACAGGCAAAAGACGTTCTGCGTTTCTCTCCGAAAGGGCAAGACAGCAGAAGGCCGCTTCGAGAGCGCCAGAAGCTCCCAGGGTGTGTCCGGTCAATCCCTTTGTCGAACTCGCCGGAATTCCGTTTCCGAACACTTCGTGCACAGCGACGCTTTCCATCGCATCGTTCAGCCTTGTCCCTGTCCCGTGCAAGTTGATGTAATCGATGTCCGGCGGAGAGATTCCCGCATCGGCAAGAGCCTTTTCCATTGCCAGTCGGGCGCCTGCCCCATCTGCCCGCGGAGCCGTCACGTGATCCGCATCCGCGCTTTCCCCGATTCCCGTCAGCATGACTTTCGCATTTCCTCTGCGCAAGGAAACGACAAAGAACGCCGCCGCTTCGCCAATGGTAAGTCCCGACCGGTTTCGGCTAAAAGGATTGGTCGGAGAGAGGGAAACCGCTTCGAGCGAATCGAACCCGAGAACGACCATCAGGGACGCAATATCGACACCGCCGACGATCGCCGCATCGCACAGACCGGCAGAAAGCCAGTTCCTTGCCGATGCAAATGCGCTCGCGCTCGACGCACACGCCGAGGAATGCGTAAAGACCGGACCTTTCAAACGAAAGCGGTCCGCGATAAATTCCGCGGCAAAATCAGCCTGCTGCCTTTTCAGGGAATAACCTTCTGGAAAAGAGCCGTTTTCGCGAAAGAACTTCAACGCCGAAAGCGACTCCTCGGAACCATTGTCGCTCGATCCGACAAACACGCCGACACGATCCGCTCCGAATCTTGTCACAGTCTCGAGAATCGTCCTTTCCATGCGGGAAAGGACCTTTTCGGAAAGTCGATTGACACGGTTGTCATACATCGGATTTTTAACGGGAGAAAGTTCCGCATCGGGAATTTTTCCGACCAGGCGCTCCTTTCCGCAAAAATTTTCCAGGATAAAATTCGGTTTTTCACCCTTGCAAAGGGCCTTCCAGACCGATTCCCTGTCAAGGCCTATCGATGTGCACAGATCGAAATCGTGAATGTATAGAGGATCGCTCATGGCAAGTTCTCGAACTCGATGGAATAGGAATAGTCCCGAAGTTCATTTTTCAGGAAAATTCGATTCGCCGTTCTTTCCATTCTTAAAATCGTCGTTCCGTTTTCCAGGAGCTTTCGCGTCAAGACTTTTCCCCGACGTTCTTCCACAAAGGAAAATCCCGCGGCGGAGAAATTTCGTTCCAGGATCTCTTTCGGATAATAGCAGAACTGGATGTCCGCCAGAATGTATTCCGGCTTGACCTTCTTTACGTCCATCACGGAACTCTCGAAAGAAACGGAATCCTTTGTATAGACCAGTTCCGCAAGCGTGTTTCCGATGTTCCCGAAAAGCATCACGTGAATGGTCGAATCGCTCAGAAGCATCCAGGATTCCCCCGAAAAGTTTCTGTCGCCAAAAGTTCCCGAAAGATGCTGGTTCTCTTCCGTAAAAAGGGTATTTTCCCATGGGGGAATCAGCGGCACGGAACGCGCGTCGGAATAAAAGATTCGCGCCGAACTCCCGGCAAGGGCACGCTGCGACGAGCAGCCCACGGCGACCAGCGCGCAGGCGAGAAGCGCCAGTTTCCAAAATTCAAGGGAACCTCTAAAAACCGCCTTGGTCGAAAAAATGGGAGAAAGACCAAGCGAAGACAGAAGTGACGAGCCCGCGCGAAGCGTCATAGCCAAATTCTTGAAAATGGAATTTTTAAAAGTGACCTTAGGCAGTTTCATCCAAATCTCCGCACGGCAAATATAAAAATCGCTAGTTTCTCGTCCAGGGCGAAAGCAGAAAACACATCGAAATTCCCAAAAGGACCGTCAAGCCGAAAACGGAAATCGGAGCGAAATGGCTGAACGCCAAGGTTCCAAAGGAAACAAGGGTCGTCAGCGCGGAAAGCATCACCGCGAGCGCGGTCGAATCCGCATGGCTTTCGGAATCCTTGAAGAACAGGGCATAGTCGATTCCAATTCCAAGCGTAAGAATCAATCCGACGATGACAAAGAAGTTTATCGGAATCTGCATGTAGCCGAGAACAGACAGGGTAAAAAGACAGGCGAGAATCGGAGCGCGTACGACACGCAGGGAATTCGTCCAGGTATAGACAAACGAAAGAATGAAGAATACGGCAAAATAGGCAAAGGCGACAAGCGACAGGGCGGAAGAGGAAAGTTCCGTCAAGGCCGCATTGACCGTCTGCATCTTGTTTACCGCATAGATTCCGTTTTCCGGATCCTCATACGCCTCGATGTCGAATTTTTCATGAACATGCAACGGCAAGACCACGCTATAGAATCTTTCGCCCAGTTTTCCAAGATAGAGCGTCTGGCGCATGCTTTCCAGTTGTTCCGGGATCTCGACATTTTTTTCCACAGGATGTTCCCACCCCTTTTCCGGATGGACACCCAGAGCCTTGCAAAGCTCCCGGTAGCGAATAGGCAAGATGCGCCGCAAGGCGGAATCCATCTGGGCGCGTCTTTTGGCGGACGGAAAAAATTCAGACAGCGAAAGATGGGATTTCAATAGCGAATCCTTTTCCGCCAACCGCAATTTTTTCGAAAGCCCTTCTTCCCGCTCCAGAAGTTCCTCCTCGGAATTTCCGCTCACGATAAAGTAAGCCGGAGAAATTCCCGAATTCACCCAGCGCTGGATTTTCACTTCCGAGTTCCACAGAGACTCCGGCGGACGATACATTGAACGGATATCGGTTTGCACCTGCATCTGGAAAAATCCAGGAACAAGGGCGAGCAACCCGACGCCCCACAGACCGTAGCGAAGCGCGCGAGGAAGCCTTTCCGCCCAGGAATAACCCGCAAGGATGATTTGCGAGAGCCGAAGAAGTCTCGGACTTTGGACACAGACCTGTTTCGAAATTTTCGGAAAGACCAGAACAACGGACAGAAATGCGGACGCAAGCCCCACCATCGAAAAGAAGGCCATCTGCCGCAACAGCGGGAAATTGACAATTCCCAGGGCGAGATAGGCAAGCTCCGTCGTAATAAAGCCAAGAAGCATGCTCCGCAGACGCGCGCCCCGGTCGGCAAAATGATGAAGCGCATAGTCGATGCTCACCCCGATGACGCTCGTACCAAAGACAAAAGTGAAAATGTGAATTTCGTGAAATGCCGCAAGAGTCGCTCCGGTAGCGGCAAGGATCGCGATCAAGATAGAAACAAGCGTAGCGCAAATCGGGATTAGCGAGCGGAATGTCGCAAGCAACAAGACAAAAATGACCGCTACCGATATCCCGGAAATCCAGCCGACTTCTCTCTGCGCCTGCCCGGAACTCTCGTAGCTGTGAAACGGAACGCCGGATTTCTCGACGCGAAGATTCGGATACTTTTCGCGCAAGGAACCGATTTTCCGTTCCAGTTCCAGAAGGATATGCGAATCCGACGCAAAGGACGGAGCGTTTTCATCGAGACGCGCATTGACGAAGACGTAAGTGATTCCGGAATCCTGCACCGTCAGGCAGTTTTCCCGAAGCGTCAGGTTCCCGGAAAAGACCGAAAGATTCTTCAAAAGGCGTTCTTCCGAAAGCGACGAGAGCAGGTATGGATCTTCGTCTAGCCGCGAAAAATGCCCCATTCCAAAAGATCCGAAAATCCGGTTCAGCGCATTTTGGTAAAACGTTTCGGCCGCGATCGAATCATCCTGTTTTAAAATGGACGGATCTTGCAGGGAAAAACGGTTTGCAAAGACAAAATCGGAAAATTCCCGGAATGCGGAATCCGAAACGGTCCAGGACGCCGCCTGAACCTGTTCGCTTTGCCGAAGCATCTCGCCGATTTCTTCCGCGGCGGCCATCGCGTTTTGCGCACTGGAATCTCCGACAAAAAGCATCATCTGCAGAGCGGAACGTTTCGAAAAAATCGCTTCCGCGTTCTGGATGTCCCGCGAAATTTTCGAACCGGGAACAATGGAAAAAAGATTCCTGTCGATTTTCCACGGATAGGCGAAAACGACCGCGACAACCAGGGCGACATGCAGCATCACCCACAAGAGAATTCCAAGCGGTCTTCTATTTTCCGAATTCATAATCCAGCTTGTTTCCTTCGCCATCGACAAGATGCACTTCTTCGAGATAGCGCGAGCCTTTCAGTTCGATTGTACGAATCACGTTTCGAATCGCTTTCTCGCGCGGAGCAAGTCCAACCCGCCAAGACTTTTCCTTGCGATCCTGCACAAAATAAAGATCAAAGCGTTTTTGCAAGACCGAGAAATCCCCCTGGAAGACGGCCCGCATCGTCTGGGCGATTTCGCTAAAAATCGCATTGTCCTTCGAAGACACGACCGTCTGCTTCCCATCGGCATCTATCTGGACGACGCTCGAATCCGTCAGGCGCATCTTCGACGCAAACGGTTTTTCGACATTCCAGAGAACGCCATCGGTTCTGGAAATTTCGAACGTTCCCGTCGATTGAAAGGAACGGTTGATTTTCAGGACGGTGCGCGTCTGTCGAAACGTCCCCGAAATCTTTTCCTGTCGGGAGAGAGTGGTCATCACCAGACGCAATTCCTCGGAATCGGCCGCCACCGGAAATTTCCAGACAGAGTTTTCCGCAAAGGTCGAAACGGCAAGGACGAAAAGCAGAGGCACAAGATATCTAGGCATGGTTTTCCCCGGCGAGGCACAGGCGCACCTTTTCCACAAATTCCCTCGGAGAACCCAGACAGGATTCCCCCGTCTCTATTCGAACGGCCATCTGGGTGCTTTCCGCTTTCGTAATCACTTTTCCCGTTTCGACATCGACGAAACGATACTGGAGCTTTAGGCAAATTTCATATTCCACCAGGGAGACTTCCACGCGAACCTTTTGGCGAAATCGCAACGGACGAATATACTTGATGCTCAACTGGACGACAGGCCAGACATAGCCATCCCGCTCCATCGCCTTGTAATCGTAATTGAGCTTTTCCAGCAAGACGCAACGCGCGGCTTCCATATACTTCACGTAATTTCCGTGCCAGACGACGTTCATCGGGTCCAGATCGAAAAACTCCACCTGGATGTCTGCAACCGCCGTCAAGATCCTTTTCTCCACGTCAATTCTCCTTTTGCCAGAAATTGTAAAAATTATACCATTGATACGGATGTTCCAGGCAGAATCTTTCGAGATGGCGAACGTATTCCCCCGCAAGGGCTTCCGCCTTTTCGCGCTGGGAAGCGCGAGTTTTTTCCGTCTGGATCTTTGCCCGAATGATGTGAAATTCATACGGGGAGGCGATGTCCAGATCCCGCTTGCGAAAGGCAAAGATGAAATATATCGGAAATTTCAGGAGATTCGCGAGTACAAAGGCGCCTTCCGGGAAATGCGCCTCTTCGCCCAAAAAGGGAAGCGAAACAAAGCGATCTTTCGAATGTCCGGACGTCCTGTCCGCGGCAACCGCCACCAGGTTCCCCGTTTCCATTTTTTCCCGCATGGCAACAGCCGTTTCCACGCCGATGGAATTGGCGTCAAAGCAGTTTTTCATCAGATCGGGATTCAGTTTCCACAACAAGTCGTTAAAGCGCCTGGTCCCCGAAAAATCGACAACGGGAAAGACCTGAAAATCCCTTGCCGAATGTTTTTGACTGTATTCCGTGAGAGACCGCAACGCTTCCATGTTGCCCAAATGCGAACACAGGACAAAGGCGCCTTTCCCGGAATCGATCTGGCGGACAAGGCTCTCGAGGTCGTCATCCTGGACTTCCAGTTTCGAAAGAGGCATTTTCCCAGCCCAGCCGCGAATCTTTTCGATCATCGAAAGCGCAAAGGAAAGAACGTGCAGATAGACGTCCCATGAAGAGATTCGCCTGTTCTTCAACTTCCCGACGCGCTCAAGGTAGAGCCTTGAACGTTCGCGGACCTTTCCCGCGCCAAGACAGAAAAAGAACACGACCACGGCGGCAATCGCTTCTACCGTCTTTTGCGGCAAGTGGACAGCCGCCCACAGCATAAACCGAAATTTCCAGGCGGACCTTGTCGTTTCTTCGATTTGCGACCAGTGCGCGTCAGCCATTCCTGATTTTCCCAAGCAAGATTCCGGGAAGGCGAAAAAGCATTCCGAAAACCAGTCGCGCGTGCAGCCTTGAAATTTCCACATTGTCCCGGAGCAGATGGAAGTTCGACAGACCGTTCTGCGGATAGAAAACCTTGACCGGATAAAAATTCATTCCGACATTTTCCCAGGAAAGCCGAACCAGGATTTCGATGTCGAAACCCATGCGAAAGGTGCGAATCCTTTCCAGAACGGGAATCGTCCGAGCGAGCGGATAGATGCGAAGTCCGCACATCGCGTCGGGAATCCCCGAAGAAAGCGTTTCGACGCGAACCCAGAAGTTCGTTATCTTCCGACCGACTTCGCGCTCCTTCGGAACAGACGCGTCATACACAGGAAATCCGCCGACAAGATTCTCGCCATGTTTCCGTGACGCCTTGAGCAGAAACGGAATCGCGGACGTATCGTGCTGTCCGTCGGCATCGACCTGGAGAGCGTGGGTAAATCCCAACTGAAACGCTTCGCGAAGACCGGAACAGACCGCGCCGCCTTTTCCCATGTTGACCTGGTGCGAAATCACGATGACTCCCGGAAGCGACTCCGATATCTTTTTCAGGACATGGAGAGCGTCGGACGTGTTTCCGTCATCGACAATGATCACGGGAAGCCGCAAGGCAACGAGCTTCTGGACCACGGCAAAAACCGTATTTTCATGCCGATACACGGGGACCACTGCGCAGGGATTAAATTTCATCCGATACCTTTTCAAGTTCCACCGTCCCCGATGACAGTTTTTTCCCTTCTTCGGAAAGGATTCCGAACTGAAGCTTCCCGGATTCTTTCGAGTAGGAGCATTCGACGGTTACCGGCGTAGCGGGAAATATCGGGCCCATGAACTTGGCGCGAGAAATCCGCCTGAAATTCAAGGCCATTCCCGACAGGCCGCCAAAAATTTTCAAGACCAGATCGATCTGGACGACCGCCGGCAAGAGCTTGAATTCCGGAAAATGACCGTCATAGTAATCGCTCGTTTCGGGAACGACGAGCTTGGCCTGCACTCTGTTTTCCTCGATGCGGTATTTCAAAATCCTAAAGTTCGAAGATTCGGGGAGACGGAACAAAGCCTGGATATCCCGAGTTCGAATCTTTCCCATCGCATCCTGCGGAAGTTCTTCGAGATAGCGCCATTTCTTGGGTTGGACCGTATTTTCCAGAAACCCGGAAAGACGTTCCCTGAAAAACGCGTTGATTTCCTTTTTTGGCAATCCCTTGAATTTCGCCTTTCCCTCGTCGTTCAGGACAATGGCCGCGGCGAGAAACTGCCTTTTCCCAGACATCGGAACGACCCGCGCGTCGCGAACGACGAGAGTCTGCAGCAAGCGATTTTCCACTTCCGGAAGGGAGATTCTCTTTTCCTCGATTTTCACGATGGAATCCGCCCGACCGAGAAGGGCAAAGGTTCCCTCCGATTCCAGGGTTCCCAGGTCTCCGGTCACAAATCCGCAAGCATCCGTATAGGACGACTGGATTTTTAGACAGCCGTTTTCCGCGAGAGAAATTCGATTCGAAAAAATTGGATGCCAAGACGCGCCTTCCCGGATACGACGCGTAGCGATAGCCCCCGCTTCCGTGCAGCCGTAAATTTCCTGTACGCCGTTTCCCGAAAGTTCTTCCACTTTGTTCGCCACATCTTCCGGCAAGACGCCGCCGGCGGAAAGCCAGAACGGTTTTGTCCTGAAGGGAATCGGCTCCGTGCGCGAAGCGGCAAGGCGTTTCAGGAACGCGGGACTCGATACAATGACGGATGGCTCCCGAGCGATGCGTTCCAGTTCTTCGGGAAATTCAATCCGGAAACGGTGGATGGGAAGCCCGGCCGAAATCGGCACGAAAATTCCAAAAGCCATGCCATAGATATGATGGTGATTGACCGTCGAGTAAAAACTTCGCCCCACAAGGTCCTTGGCGAATCGTTTCGAAAGAGCGTTCGCCTCGTTTTCGAACTGCAGACCCGTTTTGGCGATTTCCTTGGGCACGCCGGTCGTTCCCGACGTAAACAAGGAGGCGCGGGCGCTCGCAATGTCAAAGGTTTCCCACGGTTTCTCGGGCAAGGAGGATTCGATCGCTTGCGGGATCTGCAGCGAATTTTCTGCCCCGCCATCATTCAGGAAGCCGACACCTTCCGTGCGAATTTCTCGGATAAATTCCGGTTGGCGGTTCGCCGAAAAGAGAATCTTCTTCCGGCTCTGGAAAAGCGCAAAGACGGCGACCAGAAAATAATAGGCGTCATCCGCATTCAGGATCCAGGCGTCAAGATTTTCCCGTTCGATAGCGGTGCGAAGCCGGGAAACATCCGACTTGAAGTCCGCCCATGTCCGCGCGCTTTCCGAACCGCTCGAACCGCCAAGGCAGACAACCGAGTCCTCCGGGCGGGAATCCGCCTGGATTTGCGAAAAGGGAATATACGCATTCAGGCGATTCTGTTTCACTTTTCGGATTCCATATTCCAGCATAAAGAAAGCTCCCATCAAGACATAGGCGATAAAACCGTTGTACAGCGTCCAGATCCGTTCGTCCGCAAGGAGAACCGTCCACAGGGCGACAAGACCGTTGCATACGAAGAAAGCGCACCAGGCAAGCGTCACCCGATTGCAGTAGCGCTCCACGTAGAACCTATCCGCGAGAAGCAAGATTCGCTTGTCGGAAAGAGTCGCCAAGCGAAAGACAAGACTCGGTCCGCGAAAGAGCGTCGCTCCAAAGAAGACGAGCAATCCGGCATTGACAAGAACCGGATAGAACTTGAGAACAAAGGCATTATCCAGCGCGAAGGCGATTCCGCCACAAGCGACAAGGAACAGGGCAAAGAGGATTTCCTTTGCACGGGAAACCTTCGAAAGCCCCTTTTTCGACATCGAAAAAAAATGAAACGCGGCAAGCAGCAACAGAACAAGGCTCAGCTTGCGCGGAGACAGTCCAAAGAATTGAAGTCCGCAAAAAACCAGAACCGGATAGAGGACCGACAACGCGGCGAAGAAAATCTTTCCCGCCGGAGAGTTCATTTCTTTTCGTCGGCTTTTCCGGCAAGCTCGTACAGGGCATCGACCACGTCCTGCAAGGTTCGCATATTCTTGAAGACTTCCGGATCCACATTGTGCGGAAGCATCGACTTGAATTTCACGATCAGGTCAACCGCATCGATGCTGTCAAAATTCAGGTCTTCATAGAGACGCGCTTCGGGGACGACTTTCGCCGGGTCCATTTCGAATTCATTGACCAGCGCGGTTTTAATCTTTTCGAAAATCTGGTTCTTGTCCATGGTCAGTCCTTTTTGTTTTCCTTGATGTAGGCGGCAAGCGCATTGATCGATGCAAAATGCTTGCGGGTTTCTTCGTTAACCGTCGAAAAGGAAACCCCGAAATTGTCCTTGACGGCAATTCCGAGTTCAAGCGCATCGATACTGTCGAGTCCAAGTCCCTTGCCCGGTCCAAAGAGCGGCGCATCGTCGTCGATGTCCTCTGCGGAGATGTCCTCCAGTTCCAGAGACCTTATCAGGACATTCTTGATTTGCGTGTTCAAGTCTTCCATAAAAATTCCTCGAGTATAGACCCAAATATAATTTCTAGGGAACCTCTAAAAATTGTTGGTCAAGAAAATTGGAGCGAGACCAGGCGAAGGCAGAAATGACGAACCCACGCGAAGCGTCACGACCAGAATTTTGAAAATTGAATTTTTAGAAGAGACCACTAGAAAATTTTTTCCACAAATTCGCGACAGGTCCGTTCCGGGGATTCCGTCTTGAAAATAGCGCTGCCGACGACAAAGACGTTCGCCCCGGCATTTTTCGCTTCGAGGATGTTCGACATCTTGACGCCTCCGTCGATTTCGATGTCCAGATCGGGCTTCATCGCGCGAAGCGCGCGGATTTTTTCGAGGGTGTAGGGAATCAGGCTCTGTCCGCCAAATCCCGGGTTCACCGACATCACGAGCACCATATCGACGACATCGAGAACCCAGCGAACGCTTTCGATAGGCGTCGCCGGATTGATGCTCACCGCCGGTTTCGCTCCGAGTTCCCGGATGCGGTTCAGGATTCTATCTAGATGGTTCGTCGTCTCCGCCTGGACCGTGATGTAGTGCGCGCCGATCCGCGCAAACTCATCGACAAACGCCTCGGGATTGGCTATCATCAGATGACAGTCGAGCGGCAGGCTTGTCGCCTTCCCGATCTGACGGGAAATATCCGGTCCAAAGCTGATGTTCGGAACAAAGTGTCCATCCATGATGTCGAGATGAATCAGACCGGCGCCGCCGCGTTCGACGGCTTCGAGTTCCGATTTCAAATCTAGGAAATTCGCGTTCAGGACGCTAGGCGCAATCATCTGTCTCATAATTCCAAATATAGCATTGAGAGAAAAATGTTTTTTTGTTATTATTCGTCAAAACAAACGAGGAGGTTGATCCATGTCAACGAAAACGAAATCCGCCGCGAAAACCGGCAAGAAAGCTCCCGCTTCATCGGCGAAGAAAGTCGTGTCGAAGGCCGTAAAGGAAACTCCGGCAAAGAAAGACGCCAAGGCGCCCACGGTCAAGAAGTCCGCACCGAAAGCGACCAAAAAGGAGCTGAAGGAAGTCGTATTCAACGTCTATTCCCCGGACTCCAAGTCGGTCGAAGTCGCCGGAGAATTCAACGACTGGAAACCTGCCAAGATGAAAAAGGGCGAACAGGGCGTGTGGTCTCTCAAGAAAAGCCTCGCCGCGGGAACCTACCAGTACAAGTTCGTCTTCGACGGAAGCTGGGAAATCGACCAGGCCAATCCCGACCGCGTTCCCGACGGACAGGGCGGCGAGAACAGCATCAAGAATGTCTAGCCCCATGTTCGCCGACGAAACGATTCGTGAGGGTGTCGCAAAATACGGCACCCCTTTTTGGCTCTACGACCGTAGCGCCATCGAAACCCGCATTCGGGAACTCTCCTGTTTCGACACGGTCCGCTTTGCCCAAAAGGCATGTCCAAACCTCTCGATACTTTCCCTCGCCAAAAAGAACGGCGTCGTTGTCGATGCCGTCAGCGCAGGTGAAATCGTCCGCGCGCTCAAGGCCGGCTTCAAGGGCGGGGAAAGCGACAAGCAGGTTCCCCAAATCGTCTATACCGCAGATATCCTCGACCGCGACGCGCTAGAGCTAGTCAAGGCGCACAAGATCCACGTAAACATCGGTTCGGCGGACATGATCCGACAGCTCGCCGAAGCGGGAATCCGCACGAACCTGACGCTTCGCGTCAATCCGGGATTTGGGCACGGACATTCCAAGAAGACGAATACAGGCGGGCCTCTTTCCAAGCACGGCGTCTGGCACACGCAAATCAAGGATTGCGTCAAGCTCGCCCAGGCAAACGGGATGTGGATTACCGGGCTCCACATGCACATCGGCAGCGGTTCGGACTTTGACCATCTTTCCAAAGTCTGCGACGCGATGCGCGACGCTTCCCGTCGTCTGGGTTCCCACATCCGGATGATTTCCGCAGGCGGAGGCCTTCCCATTCCCTACCGGGAAGAAGAAAAGGGAAGTCGCATCGACATTCGCGCCTATTACGATCTCTGGGACAAGGCCCGCAAGGACATCGCCCAGTCCGTCGGGCACGACATTTCCCTCGAAGTGGAACCGGGACGCTACCTCGTCGCGGAAAGCGCGGTTCTCGTTGCGGAAATTCGGGCCATCAAGCGGCAAGAGGACAATCTCTTCTACCTGATCGACGCGGGATTCAACGATCTCGTGCGCCCTTCGTTCTACGGTTCCTACCATGCGATTTCCATCGTTTCCAGGGACGGAAGAACGCTCGGTCCCGAAACGGACGCAATCGTCGCAGGGCCTCTTTGCGAATCCGGCGACGTTTTCACGCAGGAAGAAGGCGGGTTTGTCGTTTCGCGGAAATTGCCAACGGCAGAAGTCGGCGATTATCTGGTCCTGCACGATGCCGGAGCCTATGGCAGCGCCATGTCTAGCAATTACAACAGCCGCCGCTACGCGCCCGAAATCTTGCGAACCAACGGAACGCTCGAAGTTATCCGCGAACGCGAAACCTTCGACCAGCTGATGCAGAACGAAAGAATCGTCACGCTCTGAGCTCTGTAAAGCGCATCACACAGCCTCGCCAAGACTCTTTTCGAGCTAGCGAGGCTTTTTTAGTTTTAGGGTACCTCTAAAAAGCGTCGCGTCCAAATTCTTGAAAATGGAATTTTTCGAAGTGACCTTGAAATAAAATCTTTTATCAAAGGAAACACAATGACTCTCTTGAAAAAATCCCTGGCAGAAGCTATCGGTACATTCTGGCTCGTTCTCGGCGGATGCGGAGCGGCGGTTCTCGCCTGCGGCGTCCCGAATACGGGAATCGGCTACGTCGGCGTCGCGTTGGCTTTTGGTCTCACCGTTCTCACGATGGCTTTCGCTATCGGGCACATTTCCGGTTGCCATCTGAATCCGGCAGTCACGCTCGGACTTGTCGCCGGAGGACGCTTTCCGCTGAAAGAGGCTCCGGCATATATCGCCGCCCAGGTCATCGGCGGAATCGTGGCGGCAGCCATTCTCTTTTTCGTCGCGAGCCCGGACGTTACGGCGGGAGTCGGAGCGTTCGCCACAAACGGCTGGTCCGAGCTTCCGAACGCAAGCGGTCTGAACGCCTTTGGCGGAAAGGTCTTTGGAATGGGACCGGCGTTTCTCGTCGAATTCCTGATGACCGCCGTTTTCCTGTTTGTCATTATGGGCGCGACCGACAGCCGCGCCCCCGCAGGATTCGGACCTGTCGCCATTGGACTTTGCCTGACGCTCATCCACCTCGTGAGCATTCCGGTGACCAACACCTCCGTGAACCCGGCCCGCTCGACAGCCGTCGCCGTGTTCGTTTGCGGAACGGCGATGAAACAGCTCTGGCTCTTCTGGGTCGCCCCCATTCTCGGCGGGATCGTCGGAGGCGTCGCCTACAAGCTGGTCTCCGCACCAAAATCCTGATTTTTCTTTAGGGAACCTCTAAAAATTGCCCTGGTCAAGGCCGGGGCTTTTTTATAGAATCGGTTCGTCAAAAGCTTACGCCTTGAACTGTCGTTCAAAGGAAACCGAATTTTCCTTTCGACCGTTCAGGTTCACCAGGCGTTCCGGCACAAAGGAAATTCCGCTTTTCTCCGCGCTTTCGGCAAACCGGGCGGCCCGTTCAAAAAGCTCTTCCGGGCTTTGGCTCACCAGGACGCTTTTCCGGAATTCGGGAGTTTCCGGTTCAAAGCCCTTGCAAAGACGCGCAGCCAGCTGTTTCAAGCGCCCCAGCGCGCCAAAAGGCGTCGAACTTCCCTCTTCCATCATCAAGCCGTAGTAGGTTTTGAAAATTCCGCAGGCTTCCCTTGCCGAAACCGTTCGGGCGGACTTTCCCTCCAACGCATCCGCAATTTCGCCGAAAAGCCACGGATTGTGCATCGCTCCGCGCCCAATAGAAACGCCGCTCACGGCAAATTCCGACAGCCGCGCAAGCGCCCCGTCAACGCTCGAAACGTCCCCGTTTCCGACGACAGGAATTTTCGCACGGCTCGCCACTTCGCCAATGACGTTCCAGTCCGCAAAGCCGTTATAGCCCTGGACTCGCGTCCTGCCGTGCACGGTGAGCATTTCCACGCCTTCGCCTTCCGCGATTTTCAAGGTTTCGAACACGTTGACGGAATTCTCGTCCCAGCCGATTCGGCACTTGAGCGAAAGCGGAACGGAAATGGATCTCTTGACTTCCGCAAGGATCCTTCCCAGCCGCGGCAAGTCCTTTAGAAGACCCGCGCCGCCACCCTTCCCCGCCACTTTCGGCACGGGACAGCCCGCATTCACTTCGATGTAGTCGGGCGAAAGCGATTCGAGAACATGGGCCGCATAGGCCATCCGCTCCGGGCTGCGGCCAAAAATCTGGATTCCGAAAGGGCGTTCTTCCGGGTAGAAGTTCAGCTGTTTCCGGTTCTTCAGAACGAACGGCGAAGTTCCATCCGTCGAGACAAATTCCGAGACCAGGAGCCCGATTCGATTTCCGGAAAGAATCCGGCACAGCCGACGAAAAGGCGCGTCCGTCACCCCGGCCATCGGCGAAAGCACCGTACACGGAAAAACGCGGACATTTCCGAACCGGAATTCTGTTTTCAACATCTACTCACACCTTTCCACAGAAAAGTTCATGCAAATCACCCGAAAAAAAGAAAGCGGGGCTCGCCAAAAATAGATTTTTCGATCAAAGCTTCTTATATTTTAACCGTGGCAAACGCAACAAAACAAGATTTGGTCCAAGACGTCACGTGCGCGACAGGCATCGTGAAGAGCAAGGTGCGCATCGTCGTCGAGCAGTTTTTCGACGTCGTCGCCGAATCTCTCGCCGAAGGCAATACCATCGAGTTGCGCGGCTTCGGGACATTCGTCCGCAAGGAGCGCAAGGCACGTCCCGCGCGAAATCCGAGAACCGGAGAAACCGTCTATCTGGATTCGCGTTCGGTCATCGCGTTCAAGTTCTCTTCCGAAGTCAAGGATGCGGTCGCCAAATCCGTCAAGCCGCAAACGGACTCTACCCGCATCCCGGAACGCGTTTCCGTCTAGTCGGCGAGACTTTTCCAGGAAACCTCTAGAATTTCGCCACTTCTTCCGCGGCGAGAAACCGCCAGCTTCCCGGCTCGAGCGCAGGATCGAGCACCACGCTTCCGATAGAAATACGCTCCAGATCCTCGACATGATTCGATACCGCGGCAAACATCCGCCGCACCTCGTGATACACACCTTCGGCAATCGAAATGCGGACTACCCTTTCGGAAACCTTTTCGAGTTCCCGGGCGACAAAGGGCTTCTTTTCGCCTTTCAGCTGGACGCCCTCTTTCAACAGGCGAATCTGCGCATCGGTAATCGGACGGGCGAGCCTTGCCACGTAGGTCTTGAGCATTCCCTTTTTCGGGCTTTCCACCCGATGGATAAACTGCCCCTGGTTCGAGAGCAAAAGAAGCCCATGCGAATCCGCATCGAGGCGTCCCACGCAATGAAGTCCCATTTCGATCATCCGCGCCGGGAACCTTTCGAACACCGATTCGTGGTCCCGCGGCTTGTGGCTGCATTCCAGTCCGCAGGGCTTGTTCATCATCACATAGAGCTCTTCCCTTGTCGGAACGCTCTCGCCGTTCACGGCAATCGTCTCCGGCCGTTCGGCCAGTTCCTCGAACGGATCTTCGACAGTCCTGCCAAGAACTTCCACAAGCCCTGCCCGCACCAGCACGCGACACTCCTTGCGCGAGCCAAATCCCAGGCGCGAAAGCAGCCTTTCCACGGTCAATTTTTGCATCTAGTCTCCTTCGGACGATAGGAATCGAACGACAAAACGTCGCCAAAAGACAAGGCGGAACGCTTCCGGATCTTTCTTCAGACGACGACGGTTTTTCAGATAAATCCACGCAAGCGCCACAATCCAGCGCATGGACGCCAGGGAAAAGCCCAGAATCCGCGCAAGAGAAAACGACGCCGCGAGGCTGCCTTCGATGCGAAGCGGTCTATTTCCTTCCCAGTCCATCCGAAATTCCCAGTTTTCGAAAAGCGGGACAGTCGCGGAAAAAAAATCCAGGGCGCCACAGGCAATCCCCATGTTCGCGAACGAATCCAGGCGAATTCCTTCGACAACCGTCGGTTCAAAGCGGCAACGAAAGATTCGAAAGAAAGCCCTGGCCACTTGCACAGAGCCTTTCAATAGCCTTCTGTCGAATCCCGGTTCAAGCAAAAGCGTCAAGAATTCCGAGTCCGATTTCTTCCCTTTCTTTAGGGAGCCTTTTTCCTTTTTTTGCGAAGACGTCTCTGCTCGTACAGGCTCGTCCCGTTCTTCCGCGTTCGTTTTCAGAAAGGAACATTCCGACGACTTCTTCCCGGATTCTTCCGCTCTCGACTCTTCGCTCCCTTCGTCCGCCGATTCCCGAAAGTTCCCGACCCGAACGCCATCGCCAAGCGCTGCACCTGTCCGCAAGTTTTCCGGCCGTTCCTCGGCGTCCAGAGATTCCGCGCTTTTCGAATCTTCATCTTCCCTTGTACGAAAGATCTTCCACCGAAAGAACCGGATTTCAAGCATCCCGCCACGCTTTTCCCCTCGAAAAAGAAAACGGACTTTCACCGGAAAAAGCAAAAGCCCGCACGCCAAGACAAGAATCGCGATGAAAGCAGCGTCAAGGATCATTCTTCCGATTCGTCAGCCTTCTTTTTGATAATTTCCAAAAGGTCCGCAAAAGATTTCGTCTGCAAAATCGTCGCAAACTGTTCCTTGTAGTTTCTCGCCGTCGAAAGATCGTCGATGACGAGATCCCACGCCTTCCAGTCGCCATCGACAAGCGTCATCTTGTACACGAGAACAGATTCCTTCCCCTTGTACCAGAGATGCGCGGTCACGTTCGCTTCCGTATTGTTCTTCTTCATCTTGGGAGCGTCATAGACGGTGCTGTCCGTGCGATACATTTCGAGACGCTTTGCGCTGGAATTGCGAACCATCCGCTGGAACTCCGCGGCAAAGTTTTCCCGGGACGCCTTGTCGAGAGCGTTCCAGGTTTCCTTGGGAAGGGACTTTTCCGCGAGCAGTCCAAAATTGAACACGCCGCTCAGGAGGTTCTTGACGCGTTCCCCGTCCTTCTTCGCAAGGTTCTTCTTTTTAAGAAGTGTCTGCAGTTCCTTGTCGTTTTTAGAAATCGCCAGCACAGGGTCCGCGGCAAGCGCCACGGCGGTGAACAGGGCTAGAACCGAAGCGATCATCTGGATTTTCATTTTACTTTCCTGGATAAAGTTGGTGGTATTCGGAAAGGGAAACCCCCATCCGGCTGATAAGTTCCGCAAAGGCGATGTTGTACTTGCACACCGCGTAATAATAGGATTTCTGCAGTTGCAGATTGTCCGTATAGGCAGAGACCAGCGCGTTCGCATTGGACGGATCCAAGTCGTATTTCATCGCCGCGCTTTTCAAGATGGATTCGCTTGCCCGCAGGCTCGCCCGAAGGCTTTCCAGCTTTTCCCTTGCGCCTTTCGTCTGGATGTACTGCTCTTCCAGCTGGAGCAAGATGCCCTCCGCGGCGTAGCTTTCCTTGAGCTTCAGTCCGCGAAGCTCCGTCCGGGCGGCCACGTAGGAACTCCAGCTGTTCCAGACGTTCAGGTTGTAGCGCACGCCAAAGCCGAACGCCCCGGAAATCTTGTTCACCGCATCCTGCGCGAAGGCGTTCTTCTGGATGGCGGTACGGTCGCCCGCCCACGACTTCACGTAGGTAAATTCGCCCATCAGGAAAAACTGCGGACCGAGCTTCGCCTCGGCGAGTTCGAGCTGATACTTTCGCGCTTCAAGCCCCGCATTCAGGCGCTTTAGGTCCGGATGGCGTTCCACGGCGACGCTCCGGGCCTCGTCAAGGGTGGGAAAGTATTCCGTGCGTTCCGAAAGAACCGTGTCCATCGGGACAAAAACTTCCGAAGAATCCAGCCCGAGCGAAAACTTCACGGCGAGCTTCACGCGGAGAAGCCCGCTTCGCGCGTCGATTTCCGCTTCGTCTAGCGTATGACGGCCCGCCTTGAGCTTTAACAGGTCGGTCTGCGAGACATTCGGCAAGTCTTCGTCTAGCGCCTCTTCCAGCTTTTCCTCCGCCCGGGAGAGCTGCCTTTTCGCCTCCGAAACCAGGCGGTTCATTTCGAGCGCCAAGAGATAATTGTAATAATATGTCTGCAATTCCACGTTCTTTTCGTGTTCCTTGCCGACAACGCTCATCGTCTGCTGCCGGAGATCCGCCTCCGCCGCTTTCTTCCCGACCTTGTACTGTCCATAATTCAACGGCTGGACCGCCTTGATCTGCGTACCGAAAAACGGTCCCATCTTGGTAAAGTCCCACGTATCGACCGAATCGCCCCAGTCATCGACGCTTTCCTTTAATCCGGGAGCGGGTCCCACCATCATGGAAACCTCGAACTTGGAAAGGATTGCCGAAGCCCTGATTTCGTCGATCCGGTTCTTCTTCGCCTCGGTCGCGTAGCGGGATTCCTGGAGAATCGGGTCTTTCAAAAGCCCTCTTTCCACAAAGCCCTCGCAATCGTAACGCACTTCCGTCGAGAAAGCGACCGTCAAGAGCAAAAAGGGCAGAATCCGGAAAATCATTTCGTAAAATCTAGAAATCTACTGCCGTTCCCCGATTCTCTCTCCGACAAGGCGGCGTAATTTCCGATATTTGGCGAGAACTTCCTCATAGTAAAAAGACGGGATCGGCGAACGCTCCCGAATTTTCGCATCGACGCTTCCTTGCCCCATGTTGTAGGCGATTATCGCTTTCTTCAGGTCACCATATCGTCCGATTAGACGCATCAGGTAGGCGCTTCCCACGACGACGCTCACCTCGGGACGCATCAGGTCTTCCGCACGGGAAAGTTCGATTCCGAATCGCTTCCCTATCGTCTGCGCCGTCGGAAGCTTCAGTTGCATCAACCCATACGCCCCCGATTCCGCACCGCTCCGAAAGCGCCCTTTCGCCAAAGGATTTCCACGGCTCTCCTGAAAGACGATAGCGGGAATCAGGAGCGGATCAAATCCATAGTTTCGCGAAATCATCCAGATTTCATCGCTCAGCATTGCCCTCTGGCTTTCGGAAAGCCTGTCCTTCGACACGATATCGAGAGCCGTATAGATCTTGCCGTAGTCAAGCGTCCAGTTTCGATATTTCTCCCACTCCGCGATTTCCTTCTGCATCTGCGATTCCCGAATCGACAGGCGACGGCTTTCCACCGAACAATAGAGCCAGGACCCGACAAACGCGAGAAGTCCCGCCACGAGGACGGCGAAAAAGACGCCGACGGTGAAAGTCGAAAGCCGAAGGCTATTTTTCACGGCGGCGATCCTCGAGCCTGTCCAGGTATTTCGTCCAGCTGCGAATCCGGAGTTCCGCCTTTCTCGATGTCGTCGAATCGACGATCAGTCCAAGGTTTTTCAAGGGGCCGATGATCGATTGCAGGTATTCCAGTTCTCCCAGCATCTCGCGCGATTCGCTTTCCAGTTCGACAAGGCGATTCTCGCGCGCGCGAATGTCCGCCCCCTGGCTGCGAACAATTCCAAACAAGGCAAAGAACCAGCCGACAACGATGGCGACAAGAATCATCGCTATCGTCGGGCTTATCCGAACTCCCGTCTTCTTGCTGTAAGAGACTCCGGCGGAAACCAGCGCGTTGAAAAGTCCCGGTCTCCGATACTTTTTCCAGCTTTCCGCTATCGTAAAGATGTGCGAATACTGGCTAAAGTATTTTCTGTTTTCTTCACCGCAAAAGACAAGCACGAGCTCCGCGTCTTTCTGCTTGCACCGTTCCAAGAAATCCAGGAACATCGGCAGGTATTCTTCTTCCATAAAGCGCGCCTTGTCGATATCCAGAAACCAGATTTTTCCGGGCCCTTCCAACAGGCTCAGCACCTTTTCCCGAAAGGCCGCCTGCTGCGTAAACCCGAACGTGCCGCAGATCCGGATGTAGATTTCCCCGGCGGCTTCCTCGACAAACAGGTCGAACTGTTCCGATTTCATAGAAAGAAACCTCTCCGCGAAAAGTCCATCCCGATTTTCAGGCGTTCCAGATTTTGCTCGCCCAGGCTCAAGCTCCAGAAAACAAACAGGCGAATTCCCTGGACAACCGTCGGAGCCGCAGAACGATGCGACCCCATGATCCAGCTCAAGGCGACGCTTGCCGGGCGCGAAAAACGGAACCGAAACGCATAGGAGAGAATTCCATCCTTCAAAACGACTTCCGACGCCGAAGGATAGAGAAACGGCATGGACGATTCCAGGGGAATCCTTTTCCCGTCGATTCTCAAGTCATAGGCGCGCTCCCCGTGAAACTTTCGGAATCCAAGATTCAGTTCCGTGCCGAAATAGGCGTTCAAGTTCGAGAACGTCCCGTTCGAAAGCGCATAGGAAACTTCCAGCGCGGAGCTTCTTCCTTTCAGCGAGAACTCTTTTTCCACGTGCAGCACGTGCTTTTCGCTTTCGATATCCGCCATCTGCTCGGAGCGCATCAGGATTCCTAGCGAATCCTCGCGCCGCTCTATCTGGTAATCGTAGGGAGCGTCCAGGATTCCAACGCCGTCGTTGAGCGCCGAGTCCACCTGTTTCGATTCGGAAACCGAAGGCGAAAGCAAATGCTCCACAAACGCCCGGGGAATGTCTCCGTTTTGCCGCAAGGAACTCACCAGGTTTACTTGGGCGGGCTTGTACACAAGCGAACGCAGAGATGCGCCTTCGCTTTGTTCCAGGAGAAACTGCAAATCCGAATTGTTCGCAAGGATCTGCCGATAGCCGTTTCGCAAGAAATCCGAAACTTCCACGCGGCGACCGTCGAGTTTCGCAAGCTTTTCCGTTTCCTTTTCCACGGCGATGATTTGGCGGTTTCCGTTCCATCGCACCACGGGGCTGCGGATTCCCCTTTCGTCATAAAGGTCGGCATAGTATTCCGGAGCCATCACCGGCAAGAGCTTTTCGCGCATGGCAAGAAGCTCCTTTTCGCCGAGCAGGGACTCCGCATGGGAATTCGCGACGAGAAGCGACTTGTGCATCAGATCCGCTTCCGGACGGCGCAAGAGAAGTTCCCGACAACTGCGCGAGCCGTCGGGAAGTCCCACGTCGTTTCCGACATCGCTCATCAGGTTCACTTTCCCGCCCGAAGGCTCCTCGAGTACGTGCGAAAGGGTCCAGAACGCGAACGGGAATCGACTCAGGTTTTGCTGCAGGCGATCGAAAAAGGCATCGACCGAAGCCGCGTCCGAAACGGGAACAGGGAGCGAAAGCACCCATGTATTCTCGCTTTCCCCTAGGGATTCGAGCTTTGCCTGGAGCATCGGAGCATCCAAAAGAAGTGAGTCTCCCAAATCCTGGGCCACCGGCAAGAGCTGCATCACGGAATCCCTATCCTCGGTAGTGAACCAGCCCATCACGCGCGTCGCGATCCCCAAGGTTTCCTGCAAGCTCCGCTCCGAAACGAGCGCATAGCGAAATCCCTGTTTCGCGAGGACCTCGGTCATCGAGATTTCCCACGACATCGAGGAATTGAAATAGCCGACAGGCTCCGTCCGAAAGACCTTTTCCAGAAGGGCGGAAAGCTTTTTCAGCTGCAGTCGCTGGAGCTCGACCGGAAAAAGCGGAAGCATCGGGTCATGAAATCCCCCGCCGAGAATTTCCAGGTTTCCTTCGCGAATCGCTTTCCGCATTTCCACGACCTCGGCGATATTCCGACGATTCCAGACTTCGGCGACATGTCCCGGCAAGAACAGGGAAAAGCGCATTCTTTCGACTTTCAAAAGCGAATGCACCCGTTTCGCCATCTGGGAAAACAGCGGTTCGAAGGAATCCTTTTCCAGCGAAAAAGGCTCCTTGGCATAAAGCAATATGGCTAGTTTCAGGGGCTTCATTTCCTAA
Organism: Candidatus Methanomethylophilaceae archaeon; assembly: GCA_963629575.1. GTDB lineage: Bacteria > Fibrobacterota > Fibrobacteria > Fibrobacterales > Fibrobacteraceae > Hallerella. Next base: position 41,232 of record CAVGIM010000001.1, on the reverse strand, counting down.
AAATAGCACAAATCGGGAAAAATGCGCCGCCATTCAAGAAAAACCAAAAATTTCGCCTTTTTCGGAAGCGACAAATCTATATTATGAGAAAGGAACTTTTCTAAAGGATTTCACATGCTTACCTATCAAGACGCTTTTGCCATCGCCGCCAAGGCTCACGCCGGGCAAACCGACAAAGCCGGCGGTCCTTATATCGATTTTCTCCAAAACGTCGCGGATTATCTAAAGAACAAGGGAGAATCCGAAGAAGTTCAAATCCTCGCCATTTTACAGGATTCCTTGACGGCTTCCACCCAAATGACCCCGGAAGACCTTGTCCGGGCAGGCGTTCCCGCCGAAACGGTCGAGCTTATCCAGCGCATGACGTATCACAAGGACCAGGCGTGGATTGACGATTACAGCTGCAAGCTGATGGCAGAGGGCGTTCCCGCCGAAGAAGCGACTTACGAAGCCCGCGAAAAGGAATTCGTCAACTTCGTAAAGACATTAAAGTCCAATCCGGTCGCCGCCAAGGCGAAAGCGGCCATCTTGAACGTTCTCCTCGAAGACAAGTATATCCACCGCCAGGAGCGCCGCGAACTCAAGACAAAGTTTCGACTCAAGAAATACAAAGCGGCAATCGAAGCCCTTGAAGAATGAAAAACGAAAAGGAACGCTTTGGAGAAAGCTTCCTTTTTCTAAATTTAAACCGCCTTTTAACACAGGCTTAGAAAGGACAATGCCATGAGCAAGACAATCTATAATTTCAGCGCCGGACCTTCCACGCTGCCAAAACAAGCCACCAAGGAAGCTGCCGAGGCGATTGCAGACTTTGCAAACACCGGCGTGGGCATTCTTGAAATCAGCCACCGCACTCCGGCTGTCGAAGGAATGGTCGAAGACACGAACGCGACACTCCGCAAACTGATGGGCATTCCCGAAGACTACGAAATCGTCTATCTGGGAGGCGGCGCATCGCTCCAGTTCTGCATGGTCCCGATGAACCTGCTCGACGAAGACGGCAAGGCCGACTACATCAACACGGGCGTGTGGGCGAACAAGGCCTTGAAAGAAGCAAAGGCTCTCGCTAGCGGAGTCAAGGAAATCGCGACATCCAAGCCGGACAACTACACGCATCTCCCGACCGAATTCACCCAGACTCCGGGCGCAACCTACCTGCACGTCACGAGCAACAACACTATCTACGGAACCGAATACTTCAAGTTCCCGAAAGCGGAAAGCGGCTACCTCGTCGCCGACATGAGTTCGGACATTCTTTCCCGCCCGATTGACGTCAAGGACTTTGGCATGATCTATGCCGGAGCCCAGAAGAACATGAGCTGCGCAGGCGTAACGACCGTCATCATTCGCAAGGACATCTTGGGCAAGGTCAAGCGTTACATTCCGACAATGCTCAACTACCAGACGCACATCGACGGCAAGAGCATGTTCAATACGCCGCCTGTCTTCGCCATCTACGTGATGAACCGCGTTCTGCACTGGCTCGACGCAAACGGCGGTATTGCGGAAATGGAAAAGGTCAACATCCAGAAGAGCGGTCTTCTTTACGACTGCCTTGACAATTCGAAGCTATTCATGGGAACCGCCGCCAAGGAGGACCGTTCCCGCATGAACATTCCGTTCGTATTCCGCGGCGATGCCGTCGATCCGTCCAAGGCCGACGCCTTGCAGAAGGAATTTCTCGCGTTCGCCAAGGAACAGGGACTCGAACAGCTCAAGGGACACCGTTCCGTCGGCGGATTCCGCGCAAGTCTCTACAACGCGATGCCACTCGAAGGCGTCAAGGAACTCGTCCGCGTCATGGGCGATTTCGAAAAGAAGGTTCTCGGCTAGGCCGTCAAGAATTCTACAGAAAAAGTCTCCGCCTTGCGGAGACTTTTTTATAACCGAAAACTTCCCGTCAATCGCCGTCGATGCAGCGAACCGAATAGGCGTTGTCCTTGTTCGGCGCGAGTTCGCGAACCATGTTGTCGCCCATCCGTCCGAGAACCCAAATCCAGATCGTTTCGTTCCGACCGTTCTGCGAGCTCCAGAATGCGGTATATTCGCCCATTTCGACATAGCGGAATCCGCGGCCCAGGACTTCTCTGCGTCCGGAACCGAAAGCGGTAAAGCCGTAATCGTCTGTTCCGCCCCCGCCCTGCCACCCCGAGCGCGCCTTGAGCTTCGAGGCAAACGCTCCGCATTTCTGGACGCCGTCATAGCATCCCGTAAGCCCGGTCAGCATATCCTGCCATTCCCGGTCACGCGGCAAGTGAAAACCCTTCGGGCAAGCCTTCCGGGCACCTTCAAGCGTATAGAGTCTTCCGCTCCGATTGCAATACGTGTCCTTGTCGTCATAGCACCAGGATTCGCCCGGGATGTTGTAGTTGACGTTCTGGGCGAGCCATGTGCGACCGTCGATTTTAATCGTCCGATAGACCTGCCCGTCGCGAACGTCCGTAATGGCTCCGGAATTGCGTCGGACTTCCGCAAAATGTTCCTGTTCCGCAATGCGGAAATCGGCGAGCATGTCCCGACGGCGACGGTCCGATTGTTCCAGATTTTGCGTCCACCACTTTTGTGCGAGAGGATTCTTGAACTTGACCTTTAGGTTCCGAAGCGCATAAAGATCGTCACCACAGGCGATATCGACCCCCTTGATGTCCGTGACAAGATCTTCCTTGCCAAATTTTTGAGGTCCTTCGACATAGGAAATCCACGCTTCCTTCGTCCGGTTGCATTCGCCGTAAAAGCGCTTGTTTTCAATCGTGTCCGACGCGACTTTCATCTCGCCGGAAACGACGAAGTCGAAATTTCCGCCCTTGACGGCAAACGATACGGGCTGCCTTTCGCCGTAATACTCGTACTTGTAAAAACGGACCTGGCCCACAATCGGAGCGCTTTCGTATTCGCCGCGACCATCCGCGTGGAAAATAGCGTCCCACGTCCGAGGCGGAGCGGCAAAAAGGCCCGAAGAGAGAAGCGCAAGTCCCAACGAAATTTTCAATGTGTGCATGTTAACATTCCCCTTGCAGCAAGCGAGCCGCATCCTTGGCAAAATAGGTCCAGATGATCTTCGCCCCGGCACGCTTGATTCCCGTCAAGCTTTCGAGAATCACGCGGTTTCGATCGAGCCAGCCGTTTTCCGCCGCCGCGCAAAGCATCGCATATTCCCCGCTCACCTGGTAGGCCGCGACCGGGACCTTCGAAAAGTTCGCCACTTCCCGCAAGACGTCCAGATAATAGCCCGCGGGCTTCACCATCACGACATCCGCGCTTTCGGCAATGTCTAGCGCCACTTCGCGAAGCGCTTCGCGGCGGTTTCCCGGATCCATCTGGTATGTTTTCTTGTCTCCGGCTTTCGGTGCGGAATCCAGCGCGTCGCGGAAAGGACCGTAGAATGCCGAAGCGTACTTGGCGCTGTAGGCGAGAATCGACGTATTGAAAAGCCTTTCCGCGTCAAGCGCCTTTCGGATAGCGCCAATGCGACCGTCCATCATGTCGGAAGGGCAGACAAAATCCGCTCCCGCCTTCGCATGGCAGACCGCCATCTTGCAAAGCACGTCAACCGTTTCATCGTTCAGGATTTCTCCCGATTCCGCAACGATGCCGTCGTGACCATCGATATTGAACGGATCGAGCGCGACGTCCGTCATCACGACGACATCCGGGAACCTTTCCTTTACGGCGCGGACGCATGTCGGCACAAGCCCGTCGGGATTGTAGCATTCCTTCCCGGCGCGATCCTTTTTCGATTCTTCGATCGACGGAAACGGCGCAATGGCGGAAATCCCGAGCGAGACACATTCCTCGACTTCCTTTAAAAGCACATCGACCGTCTTTCGCGTCATCCCGGGCATCGAAGGAATCGGTTCTTCCTTCCCGGCGCCTTCCATGATAAATACGGGATAGACCAGATCCTTTGTCGAAAGTTCCGTTTCGCGGACCAGGTTCCGAACGGTCGCGCTTTTTCGGTTGCGACGCGGACGTTCCAAAATGTCAAGTGTAAAAGTCTCCATAAAACAATCCCTTGAAGATTAGCGCATCTTGCCGGAACGAAGAACGTCCATCATGTCAAACGGGCGGGCGGTTCCCTTCGAGAGTTCCCCAGCGAGAAAGTTCACGGCATCCACGGAGCCTTCCGCATAGATTTTCCTTCCGCAGACATTGTGACGGAATTCAAAGTGGACCGTTCCGTCGGCGCTGTCGAGCGAATAGGTGTGAAAGGCGTGCCCCGAGAGGTATTCCGCGGGAACATGCATCCTTTCCATCGAATCCGCGTCATTCCGGATCTTGACGATTCGGCTCTCGTCGAATTCGAGTCCCATTCTTTCGAAGGACTTGGCGACAGCCTTTGCCGTTCCGCTCGTATCCGCCTTTGTCTTCTGGTGACTTTCCACGATGGAGAGCGTATAGCCGTCAAATGCCGTCGGGAACGTTTCCGAAAGCCATTCGATCATCGCCTGGAAAGCGACAATCTGCTTTGCCATGTTCGGAGCGATGACGCTCGGATGGTTCGCGCTCTTCACCAGTTCTTTCAAGGCTTCCCGGTCTCCACCCGTTGTTCCCATCACAAAGGGAATCCGATGCGCGACGTAAAATTCGGCGTTCTCGTTGACGGCTGTCGGATGCGTAAAATCGACCGCGATGAGACCCGGATAGGCGGCGAGAACTTCCGCGATCCTTTCTTCGCGATTCGAAGGTTTCAGGAGCTGGATTCTTTTTCCGGCCACGTCGGATTCGTTTTCGACAATCTGTTCTCCCGTCAGGGAATACGGCACCAGTTCCAGTCCGCGTTTCACGCAGGTTTCCGCAACGATTTTTCCCATGCTTCCGGGAATACCGTTTACCATTACGAAAGTCGCCATCGTAGCACTCCTCGCCTTTCGGCCTAAAGATGTGCCCCAAAGATAGCAATCCGCATCGCGGCATTCGAAAGCGAAAATCGAAAACGCCTATCGAACCGGTGAATTTTCGCGCGAAGATTCGTACTTTTTGCAAAAGACGGCGTAGCAGACGACACCCAGCGCCGCAAGGACGGCACCGATCGCGGAGGGATAGTGGTATGTCACCGGAGAGCTTTCCACGATAGGCAAGCCGCCAAGCCACGCCCCGATGGCATTTCCCAGGTTGAAGGCCAATTGCACCATTGCGCCCCCCATCAGTTCGCCGCCTTCGCTAAAGCGCAAAAGCAGAAGCTGCTGCGGCGACGACATGGCAAAAAGGCCTCCGCAGACAAGAAACATCAGCGGAAGCAGGCACCATGCCCAATGCGCCGAGAGGAAAATCAGCAAAAGAAAGACGCAAATCGCCATTTCGATTCCGCGGCACGTCCGCCCCTTTCCAAACCGGTCCGCAAGCTTTCCGCCAAATAGATTCCCGATGACCATTCCGGCTCCCGAAAGGATCATCATGCACGAAAGCCACGAAACCGGAATTCCCGCAAGCTGCGTAAGGGTCGGGGAGACGTAGCTGTAAAAGCAGAACACCCCCGCATTGCCGAGCACCGTCGCCGAAATCAGAAGCCACGGAGCGAGCGTCTTCAAGAAGCGGAATTCCCTTTTCAGCCCGCAGTCGGGAAGCGCATCCATCTCCGGAATCCAACGGGCGATGACAACCAGCGTCACAATGTCCCAGACCCCCGAAAAGCCAAACACGATTCTCCACGAGAACGCCTCGGTCAGGAAAGTTCCGAGCGGAATCCCTACCAGATTGGCGACGGTCATGCCCGAACACATGATGGCGACCGCAAAAGACGAACTGCCTTCCTTCGAGAGACGATCCGCCACAATGCTGCTGACACCGAAATAGGCGCCATGGGGAAGCCCGGCGAGAAAGCGGAGCACGAGCATCCATTCGAAACGCGTACACAGGGACATCGCCAGGGAAGCCGCAATCATCACGAACACGAGCAGATAGAGAATCCGTTTCAGCGGCCACTTTCGCGCGAAGACGGCGACAATCGGCGCCCCGATACAGACGCCGAGCGCATAGGCGGAAATCAAGTGACCCGCCTGCGGAATGCTCACCCGAAAATCCCCGGCGATAAAAGGAAGGATACCCATCATTACGTATTCCGCAATGCCTAGGCCAAAAGTACCGAAAGCGAGAGCGATCAAGGCTTTTTTCATCGTGAAAACCAAAAATTTTGCGTTTCCAACGATAGAAAACTTTCGTTTACATTTTCGCTACATAAATCAAAAAAAATCTTATCGGGAATCTTCAAGAATCGCACTGTTCAAGAAAATTCGAATGACGAACCAGCGCAAGCATCTATCGATCGACGCGAATCATCTCCGGCGAACCTTGCCCCGGAAGTGGCGCAAATACCAGGACTCGCGCCTCGGCAAGAATTCCGTCCGGGCCTTTCATCTCGCAACGAAAGATATAGTTCGTCCCGGCGACGACCTGCGACATCACGCTTTTCGGCGAAAGATTGAGATAGGCATAGTCCGCCGTGGCCTTCTCGAATACGTCCAAATCCTCGGGCGTCAAAGGTCGCATTTCCGAATACGCCCCGACCATCGTTTCATTCTCTTCCACGGAAATCGAATGCAGAAAGCGAGAAACTTCTTCCGGGGCCTTCGAAATTCGCTTGTGCGCAATCCCATAAGGTTTTGTCACCTTCGCGCCGGGTACAAGTTTCTTCAGTTCCTCCGCGCTGTTTTTCAGTCCGCCGCTCCCATAGGTGCAGAACGGGACAAGAACCTTTCCGTCCAGGTCGTTGGAATCCAGAAAGGCGTAGATAGGCGGGGCAAAGGTTCCGAACATGATCGGATAGCCGAGATACACCGTGTCGTACCTTGCCAAGTTTTTCCTCGCCTGAAAAAGCTCGGGCCATTTTCCCGATTCCCGTTCCCGCTTGACGCGTTCAATCGTACTGTCGTAGGTCGAAGGATACGGATTGACAAGCACAAGCTCCAACATGTCCGAACCCGTGTTTTTCTGGATTTCGCGAGCGACTGTCCGAGTCGTTCCCGTCTGCGAAAAGTACACGATGGCCGATTTTTTCTCCGTCTCGCCGGCACAGCCCAGCAGCGCCAAAAGAATAGCGGTCATTCCGATTTTGCAAAAGTTCATTTTGTCCTCGCTTTTTGAAAAAAACTACAAAAAAGGCTCGCAGCATAAAAATGCCACGAGCCTCTTGTATCATGGGAACTCTAGAAAACGACTACATCCGCAGAAAGCTCCGCCATTTTTTCCACTTTTGAAAAACGGTTCGCTGTCTTTGCAGGTAGATAACAAAAGTCAGCCCAAAGACCATCATCAGGATAGCGAATACGCAAACCATGAAGTTGTAGGTGAATATGTGGATATAGTGATCGAACAGTTCGTCGCCAGGCGTCTTGAAGCAGAGAATCAGTGACTGGACAGACCGATACGCATACATTCCGGGAATCATCGGCAAGAGAGCCGGGAACGCGAGCATTTCGCACGGACATTTCCAGATTTTCCTAAAAAGAATCGCCGCACACCCAATCGCAAGCCCCGCGACAAGACTCGCCCAGATAATATGGATTCCTGCCAGATTCATCAGTACATATCGCGTCACATGCCCGATCGCCGCCACGATTCCGCACCCGGCGAAAATTCTTTTCGGAACGTTGCTGATGCTGCCAAATCCAATCGCGGCAATCGAAGCGAAAATTCCGTCTTGAACGAGAGTCACTAAAAGCATATCAGAAGAAATGGAGATTGGTGGAAATCAGCCCCAGGCAAAACCCGATGGAAAGACAGATAGTCAAGATAGTCGCGTTGAACGCATGTCGGATGCAATTCAAGAACGCGCCATTCAACAGATCGCTCAGCGCATTGATATAGGGAATGCCCGGAACAAGGTAAAGGATGCTGGTCGCAAGCGCGATATCGGGAGTGTCGCCCAATTGGAACGCATAGCCCGCGCACCCGATGACAGTCGAGACGAAGGCGGAAAAAATCGTCGCAAGACGCATGTCGATTCGAAACTTCCCATGCAAGGCGTTTTTCAGATAGAAGCCGCAAACCGTCGCTACAAAGACGATTCCCATCGAAATCCAGTCCCCGTTGAACAGCCGGCAGAACGAAGCGTTCGCAAGACCCGTCAAGACGAGCACCAGGCGTGGCGAAAGCCTTTTTTTCCGCAAAATTTTCTGATACTCGCTCCAGAACGTTTCCGGCGAATACATCTTCTGCAGAGTTTCCTTCGCGAGACGGTGCAAGAGGATAATCCGGTGAAAATCCAGAGGGCTCGGGAGCAGCTTTTGGGTTATCGTGTAATGTTCGGAAAGTTTTTTGCCGGAAACGCTCAGAAGGACATGTTTCGGGAACCCGATAATCTCCGCCGAAATTCCAAAGCGCACGCAAAGATATTGAACGCTAGTCTCCGAAAGCGAACTCGTCGCTCCCGCAGACGCAAGCGAAGCGGCAAACTCGGCAATCATCTTTTCCATACAGGGCCTTGCCTCGGAATCTTTGTCCAATCGGTCCAAGGCATCGTCAGCGCGCGAGCTTCCGCCTCGACTGTCGAGCATCCGACAGAGCAAAGCGTGAAACGACGTGACAAGCAGGCTCGCGACGATGAGAATTCTCGCATGTCCCGAATAGATGCTCGCGATGTCAATTCCTATTCCCATGACAAAACCCTCGAAACTATTCCTGGACGCAACGGATCGATGCGGCAATCGACTTGTTCAGATGTTCCGTCAGGACATTTTCGCTATCGGCATTCACCATGAAGGCGCGGGCACCGTCGTATTCGTCAGCAGTCCAGAAGCGATCGCTCTTTCCCTTATCGACATATTCGTCTTCATAGTAGCGAAATCCCGCATGGACCAAGTCCAGCTTTTCGAATTCGCCATACTGGAGAAGTTCCTCGAATTCCGCCCTTGTCGGAACGCGCCATCCCTCGGGGCACGCCTTTTTCGACGATTCCCAGGTGTAGAAGCGACCGTATTTGCCGCACATCTTGAAATCGTTATCGTAGCAGTAGCTGAAATCCGTAAAGAAACGCGCATTTTCCGCGAACCAGTTCTTGCCCAGGATCGAGACAGTCCTGTAATTTCTTTCCGGGCAACGCAAAACCTGTTCCTGTTCGTCGAACTCGCACCGGTGGGCTCCATCGCAAGCGACAAGAGCCATCGCAAAGACCGCAAGGGAAAAGAACTTTTTCATGGAAAACTCCTATCTGTTGTATTTTCCGCCGCCAAAGATAGAAGCAACCGAATTTTCCGACTAATACTTTATTTTTCAAGGATTTATCATTTTTGAGTATATAATCATTTAAAATGATAAAACTATCATCCGCAGCTATCGATTCGCGGTTTCCGGACGTCAGACGGATTTTCGCCGCCGACACTTGACGTAATGCGTCAAGAAGCGATAGAACGTCTCCATGTTCGTATTGTCCTCTTTGTTGCGGCGCAGGGAAATGACAATGTCCCTCTTGAAATTCGCATCGGTGATTTTCAGGAGACGGATTTTCTTGTGATCCATTTTTCCCCAGGAGATTTCCGGCCAGAATCCGACGCCGATTCCCGCGGCAATCGCTTCCTTGACCGCCAGGACATTGTCGCTTTCGAACGTCACGTTCGTCTTGAATCCGACGCTTTCGCAAAGCTCGTTGCAAATTTTCCGGTACTGTTTGGAGCCGTAAAGCCCGATAAACTTTTCCTTCACGTCGAACAGGGATATTTCGTTCTGCTTTCGATATTCCGCCGTATTGGGAACCGCGAGGAAAATCCTTTCCGAAGAAATAAAGGTCTCGTCGCTTTCGATGCGGTCAAGCGCCGGATTGTACGAGGCATAGGTTCGGACGCAGATGTCAAAGGCCTTCGTCTCTTCGTTTTGAATCAGGTCGATATTCAGGTCGTGATTGTCTTGCCTGTATTCGATGATCGCCTGCGTGATGAGCGTCGAAGCGGCAAGGACATTTAGCGTGACGTTGTTGTTTTGCTTTTCCGCACTGTCGCGCAATAGCTGCGGAAGGGACACCAGTTCTTCATAGATCGGTCGCAATCTTTCGTAAAGGAATCGCCCGTTTTCCGTGAGCTTGATATTTCTTCCCTGGTTTTTAAACAGGGAGACGCCCAGTTCGTCTTCGAGCTTGTGAATGGATTGCGTCAATGCCGGCTGGACGATGCAAAGATTCTTGGCGCTTTGCGTCATGTGTTCCGTTCGGGCGACTTCCAGAAAATATCGCAATTGGGTGAGTTCCATACCCCAATTATAGATTTTTCATGGCACTTCATCACGATAAACAATCAAATTATTTCAAATCAATCATTTAAAATGATAACTTCAATAGATGAAAATTATTAGTCAAAAGAAAAAGAGGGTTCTATCTTTATGCAGCTAAATTTTGCCGTAACCAGAAATCCTTCAAGGAAACCGGAAACAAATATGCAATGGCTAATCGATCTCTTTACAAAGCCTTCGGTCGCTGAACAGGTTATCGTCCTATCCGTTACGGCGGCTCTGGGTCTGATGATAGGAAAAATCAAGGTCAAGGGAATCAGCCTCGGTGGCGCCGGCGCGCTTTTCGTCGGCATTGTCCTGGGGCACCTGGGACTTCGCATCGAGCCGGGCGTTCTCCACTTCATCCAGGAATTTGGATTGATCCTGTTCGTCTATACCATCGGAATGCAGGTCGGGCCGGGATTCATCGATTCCATTCGGCGGCACGGGCTTGTACTGAACATTCTTGCGGCAAGCATCGTTCTCATGGGCGTCATCGTCACGCTGTGCATCTACTTTTTCACGGACCTGCGCAATAACGTCCCCGTTCTTATCGGTATGCTTTGCGGTGCCGTCACCAACACGCCTTCGCTCGGAGCGGCCAATTCCGCCTTGGCGGCAACGGGAATGGACACCTCTCTCACCGGAATCGGCTACGCGGTCGCCTATCCGTTCGGCGTCATCGGCATCATCCTGGTGATGATTCTCGTCCGGGTGATCTTTAGGCAGAATCCAGCGAATGCCAGCGACGACTACGCCAAGGAAATCGCGGCCACCCGTTCGGAAATCGTATCGGCAAGCCTTCTTGTCGAAAACAAGAATCTTTTCGGCGTCCCTATCAAGGAAATTCCCGACCTGATTTCTAGCGGAGTCGTCATCACGCGTCTCTTGCGCGGAGAGAACATCTTTACGCCAAACGGAAAGACCGTCATCGAAGAAGGCGACAAGGTCCATATCGTGGGAATGCCCGAAGCGGTCCGCACCATGGAAAAGGTCATCGGTTCGAAGCTCACTGCGCCCATCACGAAAATCGCGTCGAAGCTCGAAACCCGCAGCATTCTCGTGACAAGCAAGAAAATGCTCGGCAAGACCATCGGGTCGCTGGGATTTCCGGAGCGCTATGGCGTAACCGTAAGCCGCGTGGTTCGCGGAGAGTTCAAGTTTACCGGGCGACTGGATCTTCGGCTTAAATTTGCGGACAAGCTTCTGGTCGTCGGCCCGACAGAAGGAATCGACGCGGTAGCCAAGGAACTCGGCGACTCGCTCAAGGCGCTGGAACATCCCGAAATTCTGCCGGCGTTCCTCGGAATCTTTATCGGCGTCATCGTCGGATCGATTCCCATCGCCATTCCCGGGATGCCCACTCCGCTAAAGCTTGGACTTGCCGGCGGACCGCTAGTCATCGCGATTCTTCTTTCGCGCAAGCGGAAAATCGGTCCCTTGAACTTTTTCATGGCGGCAAGCGCGAACCTGATGCTCCGGGAACTCGGCATTACGCTGTTTCTCACGTGCGTCGGACTCAACGCGGGAATCCGCTTCTTTGACGTTCTTCTGAACGGGGACGGCTTCTACTACATGGGACTCGCGGCGCTCATCACGTTTATTCCCCTGATGATAGCCGGGATCATCGGAAAGCTCGTCTTCAAGATAAACTACCTGAGCCTCTGCGGAATGATTGCCGGTTCGATGACCGATCCTCCCGCGCTCGCTTTCGCGAACGGACTTTCCTCTTCCGAAGCGACAAATGTCGCCTATGCGTCCGTCTATCCGCTCACGATGCTCCTTCGCATCCTGACGGCACAGGTCCTCGCCATTCTCCTATTGAGCGTCTGACGACTTCCCAAAGGAAACCGCTAAAATCACCTTGGTGAAGAAAATTCGAGGCGACTACGCGATGGCAGGATTTTGGAAACCGAATTTTTCCGTGGCGACCTAAAGATCCAGCTCGATTCCTACCGGGCAATGGTCGCTGCCGAAAACTTCATCGTAAATTCTGGAATCCTTGACAAGCGGGAAGATATTTTCCGAAACAAGAAAATAATCCAGCCGCCAACCGGAATTATGCTCTCGGGCGTGCCCAAGATAGCTCCACCAGCTGTATTGGACTTTTTGCGGATAAAGCGTCCGAAACGTATCGACGAATCCACTTGCCAGAAGCTCCGAGAACTTGCCGCGTTCCTCGTCGGTAAATCCTGCGTGGCCGCGATTTGCCCGAGCGTTGCAGATGTCGATTTCCTCGTGCGCGACATTCATGTCCCCACACACGACGACGGGCTTTTTTCTTTCGAGCAAGTGCAGATAGGCCTTGAAGGTTTCCTCGAAATTCATTCGGGATACCAGGCGGGAAAGGTCGCGCTTGACATTGGGAACATAGACCGTCACCAGGTAAAAGTTCTCGTATTCGACGGTGATCGAACGGCCTTCGTCATCGTATTCCTGTTCGCCGTATCCATACAGCACGTCGAGCGGTTCCGTTCGGCTGTAAACAAGCGTTCCCGAGTAGCCTTTTCTCTTGGCCGGGAAAAGATATTCCCGATACCCCTGCGGATGAAAATCGATTTGCGACATTTCCGCCTTGACTTCCTGCAGGCAAAAGACATCCGCATCGGCTGCGGCGAAAAATCCGGAAAATCCTTTTTTAAGGCAAGCGCGAAATCCGGCAACATTCCAGGAAAACAGTCTCATGAGAACTCACTTTGAAATTTTAATTTGGCAAGCGAAAAACCTGTTTTTTCGTAATATAATAACAAATCACAAGCGCAAATGCGAGAATTTGCTTCCAAAGCGGTCCTTTCAACAGGTCGATTTTTTTGACTTTTTCATCTTACTTCCACCCGGGACATTGCAAGCAATTTTTTATAGCAGGGACAATCCGGAGCATGGGCGTTAAAAATTCCTACGCCCTGCAAATGCGAATAAAGAATCACGCTCCCTAGGTATTTAAATCCGCGTTTTTTCAAATCTTTGGCGATTTCATCCGACAAATCGTTGCGGGTTTCCAAAATTCCGTTCTGAAGTTTTCGAGAGACAAGGGGCTTTCCATCGGTAAAGCTCCAGAGATAATCGCAGAACGAGCCGTATTCCTTTCGCACATTCAAAAAGGATTTCGCATTGGAAACCATCGCGCGGACTTTACGCTCGGAGCGGATCATTCCCGGCGTTTCCAGGATTCGCCGAATATCCTCTTCCGAAAACCTCGCCACCTTCTCAAAATCAAAATTCGCAAAGCACTCGGCAAAAACCTTTCGCTTGCAAAGCATCAGCATCCACGAAAGTCCACAGCTCATCGATTCCATCAGCAGATATTCGAACATTTTCCTGTCGTCATGGACAGGGAATCCCCATTCCTTATCGTGGTAAGCCTTCGCTATCGGGTTTTGCAGAAACCAGTCGCAAGCGGACATGTCACGCCACAAAGACAAACTGGACAAGCGACATATAAAAAACCGTTCCCCCCGCAATCGAAAGAAGCATCTGGCGTTTCCATAGATGAAGCGCGGCGGTTACCGCAATTCCCAAAATTTCGGGTATTCCATGCGTCCCATCCAGCCACGAAACGTCCTTGAGGCAGTAAACAATCAAAAGGGCAAACACGGCCGATGCAAGAACCTTTCCAAGATAGCGGATATATTTCGGAGTGGGCTTTCCCGACGGAAAGACGAGGAAAGGCAGAAAACGCGTAAGGAGCGTTCCGACGACGACAGCGGCGATCGTTATCGCTTGCTCGGAAAAAGTCATTCGACGCCCATCCTTTCTAGAGGCTTGCGCAATACGGAAAGCGTCCCGAGAATCAAGACCATCGATGGCACGATAAAGTTTTCGCTTCCAAAAATCGCAAGCGAAATTCCCGATACCGCAAAACCGATTAGTGCGCTAGAATGATTCTTTTCCTTTATCCACTGTTCCATGAAGATGACGACAAACATCGCGGTCATCGCAAAGCCCAAGCCCCTTGTATCGATGCGTACAAACGAGCCGAAAATGCCGCCGAGGGTTGCCCCCGAAACCCAATACAGCTGGTTCAACAAGGTGACCCAGAACATAAACCATCCGCGATCGACGCCTTCGGGAATCTTTGCGGTATAGTTGACGGAAAACGTCTCGTCGCACATTCCATAGATCAGATACAGCTTCTTGATTCCCGTGTCTCGAAAGCGGTCGAGCATCGAAATGCCGTAAAACAGATGTCTCGCATTGATCATCAGCGTCAAGAGAAACGCCTGCAGCGGATTGAACGCCCCCAGAAGCAGGTTCGCCGCGACAAATTCCATCGAACCGGCAAAGATCAGAACGCTCATGAACATCGGATAAAGAAAGTGGAAACCCGACACGTTCATATAGACGCCGTAAGTCAATCCCAAGAACCAAAATCCCGCAAAGATGGGAACCGTATAGGGGAACGCGGCCTTGAATGCGTTTAAAACTACCGCCTGACTTTTCACGGGCTTTAAAATAGAAAAATCCCCATGAAGCACGAGGATTTCAAAACAAGCCCAATTAAATTACAATCGCTTATCTTTTATTGTACCTGTTCCCAGAAGCGGAGACTTCCCGTGTAGATTTCGCGAAGCCTGGAAAGCGGCATATCGGAAATCGCATTTTGACGGTTCACGATCACGGCGATTCCGTCGCGCGCAATCGTCAGCCCGGTAAGCACTTCGCTTTCGCTCGCTTTCAGGTTTCGGCTGGCCATGCCAATATCGCAGGTCCCTTCCCTAGCGGCGAGCATTCCCGAAGAGGAATCGTTCGTCTGGATTTCGATTTCCACGTCCGGATTCAGGCGTACATAGGCTTCCTTCAGTTTTTCCATCACCGGCGAGACGCTCGAAGATCCCGCAATGACAATCTTTCCCTTTAACTTCTTGCTTTTATAGGGTTTTCCATCGACAACGCTTACGTAGCCATTTTCATCGACGATTTTCTGTCCGTCGGCACTCATGACAAAATCGATGAAATCCTTGGCGATTCCCTTGACTTCGCCTTTCGTCGCGATGTTGAACGGGCGCGAAATCGAATAGGCCGCATTCTTCACGTTTTCCTTGGTCGGTTCCACGCCGTCGATTTTCATCGCCTTGACCGTGCCGTTTAGCGATCCGAGGGAGATGTATCCGATGGCGTATTCGTTGCCCGCGACCGTTGACATGACGCCCTGCGTCCCGTCTATCGTGAGCGCTTCCTTCGTCGTGATATCCTTCTTTTTTCCATTTTCCTTGACAAGCGTTCCGACCAGTTCCGCAAAGGCGTCACGCGTTCCGGAACCGGCTTCGCGCGTAATCACCGAAATTTCAGTCTGCCTTTTTGCACTGTCCGTTTTTCGCGATTTTCCGCCATCGTCATTGCAGGAGGCGAGAATCGCCATCAGGACTAGGCTTGCGATGCAAGCGACGAGAGTTGTCTTGTTCATTTGAATACTCCTTGTATATGGTTTCAAGTGACAGCGACAAGGTAAAACGTCCATGTAAAGGTCTCGAGATGCCAAGCGTAAATTCCATGTAAAGTCAAAAATTTCCAGGAAATCCCGACAAGACTTTTCAAGTTCTTCTCGAAATCTTTACCGCTCGCCATCTTCCGTTTTTACAGGCAGAGCCTACATTCTAGGCGTCATTCAAGACAAGGGTTTACCCCAAAGGAGTTTACAATGACACTGAAAAACACCTGCATTCTTCTCGCCGCGATTTCCACGTTCGGAATCGCCAACGCGGAAAGCGAGAATTTCGATCTCGACGGAAACATCCAGACTCAAGCATCGAAGGCTTTCTACGACAATGACAAGGACAACAATCTAGACGGGTTCTACTTCCGCGCGAACTTTGGCGGAAGCTACTCTTCCGAATCCTTCGACGCCAAGGTGACAATCCGCATGTATGCGCCTTACTTTAACGGCGGCGCCGACAGATTCCAGGCAGACACCTACTACGGAAACTACAAGTGGAAAGACCTCGGACTGAATCTGAAATTCGGCCACTGGAAAACGGATACGGAAGGCGCGGGAAACTTTGGCGCTTACCTGGACAAGGATATTTCCAAGCGCGGATTTCTCGGACGCGACTACTCGCACGATGCCTTTGAACTCGGCTGGAAGAAAGGCGCAAACCAGCTGAACGTCATGCTCGCCACCGAAGACGGCAATTTCAATTCCGGATACGTCCGCGTGACCGACAATTTCAAGCTGAACAATTCGTTCCAGCTCGGATTGGGATATCGCTCAAACGTTATCGATCCTGTCCAATACACCGCCGTGCTGACACATCGTGGAAGCCTGCGGGCAAACGTCAAGCTTTCCAACAAGTTCCTAGTCTATGGCGAAGCCGCGGCCATCATCACCGGAAAGGACAAGGACGTAAATGCCGAAAGCATCCAGGAAAAAACCGCGAAAGCTCCCGATTACGCCCAGGACACCCAATACTTTCCCGTCTATGCCGGCGTAGAATTTCCGACCGCCGGAATCCTGGACAAGGCGTTTGTCGAAATCGAATACATCAAGGATCGCGACGAGTTGAACAAGGACGCCGACGAACTCGGATGGGCCGTGGGACTTGTCAAGAAAATCGGTTCCCGAAGCAAGGCGCAAGTCACGCTCTACAGCGAAAGGGAAATCTCGGACGTTGCGCTTGCGGCAAGGCTCACGACATCGATCAAGTAATGTTTTTTGCAAGCGGTTTTCCGATTTTTTCGGAAAACCATTTTCCTATACGGATTTTTCAAAAAAGGATTTCAAATGAAAGCGCAGGCATGGAATAATTTCAAGGAAAAAACGGCATCGGGCATATTCTTGCTCTCGGCACTCGCAAGCATCCTGTTCGTCGCCCTGATCTGCCTGTTCCTTTTCGCAAACGGCATTCCCGCGATTCTTAAAATAGGCGTCACGGATTTCCTGCTTGGAAAGGAATGGGCGCCGACAGACGAGCCAGCGGTCTATGGAATTTTCCCGATGATCATGGGAAGCATTTACGTCACGCTCGGCGCGCTCGCCATCGGCGTTTCGATCGGACTTCTTTCCGCCATCTATCTTTCCCGCTTCTGCTCCGAAAGAGTCCATAAAAAGTTAAAGCCAGCCGTCGAACTTCTCGCCGGAATTCCTTCCGTCGTCTATGGATTTTTCGGTCTGGTCGTCATCGTGCCGTTTGTCCGGCAAAACTTTGGAGGAAGCGGAGCGAGCATCCTTGCCGCATCGATACTTCTAGGCATCATGATTCTTCCGACGATCATCTCCGTCTCGGAAGCGGCCCTGCGCGCCGTTCCCGACAGCTACTACGAAGGAGCGCTCGCGCTCGGAGCGACACACGAACGCAGCGTATTCTTCGCCGTTCTCCCCGCCGCGACATCGGGAATCGTCGCCGGAATCATCCTTGGATTCGGTCGCGCAATCGGAGAAACGATGGCGGTCATTCTCGTAGCCGGGAACCAGGCGCGAATGCCGACGGGAATCCTCGCCGGAGTCCGAACGCTGACAGCGAACATCGTCCTTGAAATGGGATACGCCACGGACCTGCACCGCGAAGCCCTGATTGCCACAGGAGTCGTCCTGTTTTCCTTCATCCTGGCAATCAACCTGCTCTTCTCCATTCTCAAAAAGAGAGCCATCCAATGAAAAAATTCGCTCAAACGCTTAAAGTATACAGAAAGTCGCCCCTGTCACTTCTGCTGAGGATTGCGGTCACGCTGTCCATCATCGTCACCATCCTTTCCCTCGGATTCCTGGTAGTCCACATTCTCGCCAAGGGGATTCCGTTTCTAAGACCGTCCCTCTTTTCGCTGACCTACAATTCCGAAAACGTATCGTTTCTGCCCTCCATCCTGAATACGCTCATCATCGTTCTCGGAGCGCTTCTCGTCGCGGGGCCACTTGGAATCTTTGCCGCCATCTACACCGTGGAATACGCAAGCCGCGGGAACAAGATAGTGGGAATCGTCCGAATAACGACAGAGACTCTTTCGGGAATCCCTTCCATCATCTACGGACTTTTCGGAATGCTCTTTTTTGTCACGGCACTGCACTTTGGCTATTCGCTTCTCTCGGGAATCTTGACGATTTCCATCATGATCCTTCCGCTAGTCATGCGAACAACCGAAGAAGCGCTAAAATCCGTCCCCGACAGCTATCGCGAAGGCTCCTATGGACTCGGAGCGGGAAAGCTCCGCACCGTGCGATCGATAGTTCTCCCCGCCGCGATTCCCGGAATTCTCGCTGGGATCATCCTTTCCGTCGGACGCGTCGTCGGAGAAACCGCCGCGCTGATCTATACGGCAGGAACCGTCGCCGACTTTCCCAAGGGAATCTTCTCTTCGGGAAGAACGCTTGCTGTCCACATGTATGAACTTTCCCGCGAAGGTCTGCACACCGGAGAAGCCTACGCCACCTCCGTCATCCTCATCGCGGTAGTCCTCATCATCAACTGGATTTCAAACAAATTCGCACATAAAATCGGGAAAACATAAAAATGGAAAACAATAAAATCACGATTCAAAACATGAACTTGCATTACGGCAATTTCCATGCGATAAAAAACGTGAATTTAAATATTCACGCAAACGAAATCACGGCTTTCATCGGTCCTTCCGGCTGCGGAAAAAGTACGCTTCTCAAATCGCTCAACCGGATGAACGATCTCGTCGAAGGCTGCAGGATCACGGGAGAAATCCGGCTCGACGGAGAAAACATCTACGACGACATGGACGTAAACATTCTCCGCAAGCGGGTCGGCATGGTGTTCCAGAAGCCGAATCCCTTTCCGATGAGCATTTACGACAATATCGCCTTTGGACCGCGCACGCATGGCATCCGCTCCAAATCCGACCTGGACGCAATCGTCGAAAACTCGCTGAAGAGTGCCGGAGTCTGGGAAGAGCTCAAGGACCGCCTCAAGAAAAACGCGCTCGGACTTTCCGGCGGACAGCAACAGCGCCTGTGCATTGCGCGCGCCCTAGCCGTCGCCCCGGAAGTTCTCCTGATGGACGAGCCCACGAGCGCGCTAGATCCCATCTCGACATCCCGAATCGAGGATCTCGTCCTGGAACTGAAACAGGATTACACGATAGTCATGGTCACCCACAACATGCAGCAGGCAACTCGCGTCTCGGACAGGACCGCATTCTTTCTTTTGGGCGAAGTCGTCGAAGTCGATAAGACCGAAACGCTCTTTTCAATGCCAAAGGACAAGCGCACGGAAGATTACATCACAGGGAGATTCGGATAATGCGAAATCGTTTTGACTCTCAACTCGAACTTTTGAACAACGGGATAATCGAAATGGGCGCCATGGTCGAGGAGTCGCTGAACGCTTCCATCGAAGCGCTCTTGAAGTTCGACAAGTCCCGCGCCAAAAAGGTCATCGCGGAAGACAAGGAAATCGACCAGAAAATGAAGGACATCGAAACGCTGTGCCTTCGTCTTCTCCTGAGCCAGCAACCCGTCGCGCGCGACCTGCGCCTGATTTCCGCATCGCTCAAGATGGTAAGCGACCTGGAGCGCATTGGAGACCAGGCAGCCGACATCGCGGAGATTATCCTCGAAGCCTCGGAAGCGGAAGGTTCCCCGGCAAGACTCGCCGCCATTCCGCCGATGGGATCCGCGACAGTCAAGATGCTTACGCAGAGCGTTGACGCCTTTGTCCGCAAAGACCTGAAGCTCGCGCATCGCGTCATCGACAGCGACGACGAAGTGGATGCGCTTTTTGCCTCGGCGAAAAAAGAGCTCGTCGCCTCCATCCGCAACAATTCAAACGATGCGGAAAGCGCCATCAATTCGATCATGGTCGCCAAATACCTGGAACGCATCGGAGACCATGCATGCAATGTCGCCGGCTGGGTCATCTTTGCCGAGACGGGAACCCGGCACGGCGTAAATCTCCTGAACGGCGGATAAAGGCCGGTTCGCCCATTGCGAAGCGCGGGAATCGGGTCGTTTTCGACGCCAGATCCCCGCGGTTTCTCTTGTAAACGGGAAGTTCATATTTATTTGCTATTTGCCATACACTATGGGTAAAATCTCTGTATTTTAGGGAGAAAATCCATTACGGAGGCTTTATGCTTATTCGTCATCTGACCATACTCTCCGTCGCTTCGACACTTGCCCTGTTCACAAGCGCCTGCTCCGACGACAACTCAAGCTCCCCGACCGAAAGCAGCTCTTCGGTAGAGCTTTCTTCGGATTCAAGCGATGGAACCTCGTCCGAAGCGTCTAACCCCAGTTCTTCCTCTACAGCCGAAGCGCCCAAGAACGGACTTCTTCTCGACAACATGGAAGACGGCAACGGCGAAACGGAAATCGGCAGCGGATGGTACACCTACGACGATGCAAGCAACGGCGGAGCCTCCACCATCAAGACGCCCACCGATGCCGAAGGAAACATCATCGCCGCGGAAACGGACAACGGCTCCAAATACGCCATGAAAGTCGAATTCAACCTGGACAAGGGCGACTACGAATACGACCCCTATGTCGGCTGGGGTTTCCAGGTTCCATCGACCGTTGACGTAGGCAAGTATGCGGGAATCCGCTACTCCTACAAGGGAGCGGCCCACTACATTCACGTCGAGACAAGCGACGTCACCGACTACGACGTTCACCTGGCATCCGAAAAGAAGTCGGACGGATGGACCACCGTCACCATCGCATTCGACGATCTCACCCAAGGCGGGTGGGGGCAAAGCGTTGTATTCAATCCGGCTAACGTAAACGCTATCAGCTTCCAGGTCAAGGGAAACGGCAAGCAGGATTCCGTAATCATCGACGATATTTACCTGATCGGCGCGGAAGATCTCCCGGAGAAAGTCGCCGACATGACCATCCATGACCCGATGACCTACAACATCGACATCGGAGACATCGGCATTTCGAATCCGCTCCAGGAAAAAGCGATGAAGTATCTGAACAAGGGCGTAAACTTTACCAACTGGCTCGAAGAAGCGGACGGAAAGTTCACCGGTGAATTCGAATTTGGAGAAAGCGACGTCAAGCTCCTTTCCGAAAGCGGATTCAAGTCTCTGCGTCTCCCGATAGATCTCGACCTCTACGTTTCGAACCGCAGCGAATTCCTGAGCGATACGACAGGAACCGTCGAACTCGAAATGAACGATTCCATCTTCATCGTCCTGGATTCCTTCGTAAACTGGACGGAACGCTATGCGATGTCCTTCGTCATCGACTATCACGAATACGACAACAGCTACAACGCGACCTCGGCAAAGGACCCGCAATACATCAAGATGATGGCTTGCGTCTGGAAAGCGGTCGCCGCGCATTACGCGAAAAATCCCCGCGAAGACATTTTCCTTGAACTTCTGAACGAACCGGACATGACAAACGGCAAGGTTCCTCAAGACGACTGGACAATCGCCGCGCAAGCGATGATCGATTCCATCCGCACGGTCGATTCCACGCATACGATTATCTTCGGCGACGTCCAGTGGTATGCGATAAGCTACCTCGTCAAGCGTACGCCGTTCAGCGACGACAACATCGTCTATGCGTTCCATTCCTATGATCCGTTCATCTTCTCCCACCAGGGCGCTTCGTGGGGAGACGCCGCGACGATCAAGAACATTCCGTTCCCCTACGACCCGGAAAAATGGTCCGAATACTCCGCGGATTTCGGCGTCAAGGCTTCGACGGCTAGCTGGGTCAAGACCGCCGTAAAGAGTTACTACAAGACCGGCAGCAAGGACTACATCCTGAGCCTCGTCATCAAGGCGAAGAAGTGGGCGGTCGAGAACAACGTTCCGGTCGTCTGGAACGAATTCGGCGCATATGCGCCCAAGTCCGACCCGCAGAGCATCTTGAACTACATGACCGCGGTCCGCGAGATCAGCGACACGCTACAGATTCCCTGGCAGCACTGGGGATACACGGGAGGCTTCGCCGTCATCGAAAACGGCAAGCTCATCGACGGCTTCGACAAGGCGCTGGACCTCGAGTAAACGGGAAACGTTTTTAAAAGGCTTCCGCTATCGGGAGCCTTTTTTTATTTTTCAGGCATGTTCACCATTCCTGTCCGAAAGGCTTCTACCGAAGACGCCAGGGCATCGGGGAGCATTCCACTCCGCCGAAAGAAGTTATGTTCCCGAATCGGGAATAGACTCCGCTTTCTGCACGATATCCTTTAGCAAAAGTCCCGCAATCGTGAAGCCGAATATCGCCGTGACGTGCGCAAGCGTTCCGTTGATTTGCGCCTTGCTCGAACACCATTCGTGATCCAGAAGTTCCTGGTTGCCGGGGCCCGTTTTCGCCTTGGGGCACATGCACCTGTCCGTTCCGCAGGTTCCGTTTTTTCCCTTGTTCCGCAAAAGCTCATCGCTATAGACGCACAGAAATTTTTTCTTCGGGAACGTTTTCTTCGAACGGAACTTTGTGCGGAGCGCACGCGCGAGCGGGCACCCTTGAACTTTCCAGAATTCGGCGACATGGATTTTTGTCGGATCGATCTTTAATGCGGCCCCCATCGAAGAAAGGAGCACCGATTTCGTCTTGCAGGCCAAGAGAATCAGCAAGGCCTTGTCCTTTAGCGAATCAATCGCATCGACGATGTAGTCAAAGTTTTCGATGTGAAAACTCTCCGCGGTTTCCGCCGTAAAGATTTCCTGTCTAGCGTCGATTTCCGCAAGCGGATTAATTTGTAGCAAACGTTCCTTGAGCGCCTCTACCTTGACCTGTCCCACCGTCTTGACTGTCGCCATCAGCTGCCGATTGACATTCGTGATGCAGACGCGATCGCTATCGACAATCGATAGCTTGCGGATTCCCGAGCGAACAAGACTTTCCGCGCACCAGGAGCCGACTCCGCCGACGCCAAAAACGATAACGCTCTTTTTCGAGATTTCATCCATCGCGACGTCTCCGAGCAGGAGTTCCGTTCTACGTAAAATCGCATTGTCAATCGCCATACCACAAATCTAGAAAACATCCATTCCGGTCTTCCTTCAAAATTAAAGAACGGTTCAACAAGAGCCATTGCTAAACAAGCATTCAGAAATTCGGCCGCTTTTCGGCAAATAGTTAAATGTCGGTTTATTTGTACGCAACAATTAAACGTCATTTCATCTATAGCTAAACGCCAGTTCATTTATATGCAAAAAATTTCATTTGTACAAAAAATAGCCTTGAATTTTTTCTTCAATTAGCTAGCTTACGCGCAAAACAAAACGGTTCCTATGAAAATCAAGCAATTCATTCCTCTTTTCGCATCGGCAACTTTTGCCGGTGGCCTCATGCACAACACCAACCAATCGACAGACTTTGTCCGAAACTTTGCCCAGGACGCTTCGACGACGACTTCTGCGGTTTACTACAACCCGGCGGGAACCGCATTCATGGACGACGGACTGTACGTTTCCGCACACAGCCAGACCGTCTGGCAGACCCGCGAAATCGACACGGACAAGCTGGGCGACTATGAGGGCAAATCCTTTGTTCCGGTAATGCCCAGCCTGCTTGTCAACTGGCACCGCGGAAGCTTCGCCCTTTCGGGAGGTTTCTACATCATCGGCGGCGGCGGAGAAGCCAAGTTCAACAAGGGGCTTCCCCTGATCGACGCGCTGCTTTCGCAGACCATCCAAAAGACCGCGGAACAGATGCCCGCTCTCGGGCAACTGATGAGCGCTTACAAGATCCAAAGCCCGACGCAGCTTTACGAAGCGAAGTTTATCGGCAAGCAATATGTCTATGCGTGGCAACTCGGAGCGAGCTACCGCTTCATGGACATGTTCTCCGCGTTCCTCGGGGCGCGCCTGAACTACGCCTACAATTCCTACAGCGGCTCCATGAAGTCTCTCGTGCAAAACGAACAGCTGGACGCCATGCTGAACAAGACGCTCCTCGACTGCGAACAGACCGGCTGGGGAATCACGCCGATGGCGAGTCTCGGATTCCATTACGGGAAATTCAGCGCGGGCGTCAAATACGAGCACAACACGTTCATCGAGATGAAAAACGAGACCGACAAAATCGAGGACATCGTCAGCACTTACATGCCCCAGTTTATCGACGGAAAAAAATCCGACAATGACCTTCCGGGATTCCTCGCCATAGGTCTAAACTACGCCTGGACAGAAAGATTCCGCACGGGAATCGGCTATCACCATTACTTCGACACCTTCGCCAATTATCCGCAAGACAGGCAAAACGACCTGGATGGAGACGAAAACGAATTTGTACTCGGCGTCGAAGCGGACATTCTAAAGCCTCTCACCGTTTCGGCGAGCGTCCAGCGCACCATGTACGGCATCACGGACGATTACATCAGCGATCTGAGTTTCGTTACCGATTCCTGGTCGGTAGGCGGCGGTATCGCGTTCCGCTTCACGAACAATCTCCAAGTCCAGATCGGCTACATGGAAACCCTCTACGAAGAGCGCACCAAGACGGAAAACGGCATCAAGAAGACGTATGACCGTACAAGCCATAACGTCGCAGCGGGCATCGACTTCAAGATCTAGGGTCAAAAAAATCACTTGTCCGCAAACCCGGCGAGTTCGAAAGCGAGCTCGTCGATTTCGTTTTCGGTATATACAGGCATCGCGAGGCTAAACGTCCGCACGAGACTTTGGGCAAGCTGGCTCCGCAAGACAAGCTTTCGTTCCACCGAACTTTCGGGAACATTCTTCAATACCGCCTTGTCGCTGAATACGACATAGGAAAAGACGTGCAATGGAAGGCTTTCCGCCTTTTCGAACATTCGACGCACCGATTCCTCGTTTCGCATGCTGCGGATAACCGGGTTTTCGAATTCCGAACTTTTTGTCCGGTTGTTGCGCATCATGGTAGCAGACCAGAATTTGCCATCCGCATCGCCATAGATCCAGCCTTCGACAAGCGAATTTTCGAATAGGTAGATTCCCGTCGGATGAATCAGAACGGAATCGATTGTCGTCGTATCGCTGATGCTGTTTTTCGGCAGATACAGATTGTTCAAAATCTTGAAATAGGACTTTTGCACGGCCTGAAATATTTCGCCATCCGTCAAGCACCTGGCCTTCAGCAATCTAGACTCTTCCTTTCTTGTTTCCGAACGGACGCGACGCGACTCGTTCATTAGTTTATACGAAAACATCCAGGCATTTTCGGAAATCTTGTCATGTTCGATCCGAACCGTTTTCACCAGTCGCGGACGCAGATGAAAAAGCCCGACATGCCAGATTTCAAAAACATACGTTCCATAGGAAAGACCGACCAGGGCGCCTTCGTCAGCGGCCTTTACCTTGCGACTCAAAAGCCTTCCCTTGGAATCGCGAAGGACCACATCGTTCCACCCCCAGACCAAAAAGGCGACGACAAGCAAGAGGACGGCAAGCAAGACAAAAATCATATTCCCCAAATCTATCTTTTATTTTCCGCCAAGCGAACTTCTTTCGCCCGTTTCCAGAAACAAACGCCGCAAATTTTCTAAATTCGCCTTTGATGTTAGACGCCGCACAAAAAGTGATCGAAAAATACGAAGAACTGGAATCGGAACTTTCTTCTCCCGAAGTCGTTTCGAACCAACCTCTCTATACCAAGCTCCAGAAGCAATACAAGGGCCTCGAAAAGTCTTGCCAAAAGGCTCGCGAATACATCCAGCTGTCGAGCGACCTAAAGGAATGGAAACAGGCTCTCGGCGGAAGCGATGCCGAATTCGCCGAAGCGGCCAAGGCGGAAATCCCCCCGCTAGAAAAGCATATCGCAACGCTCGAAGACGAGCTCCAGATTCTGATGGTTCCCAAGGATCCGTGGGACTACCGAAACGCGACGCTCGAAATCCGCGCGGGAACGGGCGGAGACGAATCGGCGCTCTTTGCGGGCGATCTGTTCCGCATGTATCGCGGCTACGCAGACCGCATGGGATGGAAAATGACCATCCAGGACGCCTCGGAAGGCACGGTGGGCGGCTACAAGGAAATCCGGGTGTTTATCGAAGGCGACAGCGTCTATGGAACGCTCAAGTTCGAAAGCGGCGTTCACCGCGTACAGCGCGTTCCCGACACGGAAACGCAAGGTCGCGTACACACGTCGGCGGCGACAGTCGCCATTCTCCCCGAAGCGGAAGAAGTCGATGTGAACATCCGGGAAGCCGACATCCACATGGACACTTACCGCAGTAGCGGAGCCGGAGGTCAGTATATCAACAAGACGGATTCCGCGGTGCGCCTCACCCACATCCCGACAGGCGTCGTCGTGAGCTGCCAGACAGAGCGCTCGCAGCTCCAGAACCGCTTGCACGCCATGGAAATGCTCCGTTCCAAGATTCTCGACGCCCTGATAGCCAAGAAGGAACAGGCCGAGGCGGCAAGCCGCAAGGCAATGGTCGGCACAGGCGACAGGTCCGCCAAAATCCGCACCTACAATTTTCCGCAAAACCGCGTCACGGACCACCGCGTAAACCTGACGCTCTACAAGCTCGAAAGCGTCATGACCGGAGACATCCAGGAAATCATCGACGCCTTGCAGATGGCCCACGCCCAGGAAGTCCTCGGGAAATTCGCATGAACACCGTCCTCGAAATTTTAAACAAGACGACTTCGTTCTTTCAGCACAAGGGTATCCCCAATCCGAGGCTCGACGCGCAATACATCCTCGCGCACGGTCTCAAGATGAAGCGGATGGATCTCTACCTGAATTTCGACAAGCCGCTATCCGAGCGCGAACTCGAACTTCTCCGCCCACTGGTAGCGCGCCGGGCAAAGCGCGAACCTCTCCAGCATATCGTCGGAACGACCAGTTTCCGCGGGCACGAAATTCACTGCGACAGGCGCGCCCTGATTCCGAGACCCGAAACGGAATCCCTTATCGACATCATCAAGGAACGCCTGCAGGGAAAGGAATCCGCCACGGTGGCGGATATCGGAACGGGAAGCGGAGCGATTGCGATAGCCGTCAAAAAGGAAATTCCCGGAATGCGCGTTCTCGCCACGGACATTTCAAGGGACGCGCTTGACCTCGCCAAGGAAAACGCGAAATTCAACGAAGCAGAAATCGAGTTTTTCGAAGGAGACCTCCTGGAAGCTCTTCCCGAAAGCGAAAAATTCGATCTCATCGTCAGCAATCCGCCATACATTCCCGACGCGGAAAGGGAAAAGCTCCAACCGGAAGTGCGCGACTTTGACCCGGCACTCGCCCTCTTCGGCGGACCGGACGGGCTCTCGCTTGTACGGAAAATTCTGGACCAGAGCAAGGACCGACTTCAATCCGGCGGCATTCTCTTGATGGAAATCGGACCGGAAGCGAACGAGGACAAGATCCTCGAAACGGAAGCGGCCAACTATCCGTGGCTAAAGTGGAACGGAACATTGCCGGATTTCTACGGCAAGACGCGTTTCGTCGAATACCAGGCTCTATAAAATCAGCTCTCATAGCCAAAAGCGGCGAGAACGTATGTCTCGTTTTCTCCCTGGCGGTAAAAGTCGAACAAGGCGGGGTATTCATCTTCCGAAAGCTCCGCGCCTTGCAGGGAAAGCTGTTCCGCGATGCGCCTGCGAAAGGAGCTGAAACCATCTGCGGAAAAATTTCGCGCGACATCTCGAATATTCTGTCTATTTGTATAGTTGTTCTTTTGTGCAGCAATCATATTTCCAATGATACAAACCGTTTTTGTCAAAGTTTGACAAAAAACGGTATTCCGCTCACATTCTCCTATGGTATAGCCCGCTAAAAGGCTTCCTCTATTCAAAATCATACATGCTGTTGTAGGAATTTTCCAGGACTTCGTCTTCGGAAGACTTGATGTCCGGGCCGTTCTTCTTGTTCTCGGCTGCCGACAGGCCTTCATAATACTGTTGCGAGAGCTTATCGACATAGGCGGCGTTCTGTTCCACGCGCTTGCGGAGCCGCGCCAAGGATTCGTCCGTAATGGACATCCGGGTCTGCAAGCGCTTTTCCGCATCGATACCCCACGGAGAATCCCGATGTTCGTTGCGCAGCTTTTTAAATGCGAAAGCGGCGGAATCCTTTGTCTCCGGAGACATTTCCCAGATGATTCCCTTCATATACAGAGCCTGGATTCCCGCATTCGTTTCGGGATAAGCCTGGAAAACCGTATCGTAGGCGGCAAGAGCCTTTGCGTATGCGGAATCGACCCGTTCCATGCTGTCGAGCGGAACGTCTTTCGCCGCGACCCAAAGGCTCTCGGCTTTCAGGAAAAGTTCGTGCGCTTCGTCTTCGGGCGTCTTGACCGTCACCTTGACGCCCAGGTTCACCTGGGCCTGCTTCGCGTATTCCGTCCGCGGATACTTCGCGATGATTTCCTTGTAAAGTTCTTCGGCCCGGTCCGGATCCTGCTTGAACTCGTCATAGATAAAGGCTCGCGCATAGGTCGCGCGCATCACTACGGCGGTATCCGGAGAACCTTCGATTATCCTGTCGAGCCGCGCAAGCGAACTGTCCATTTCCGAAAGCTTAAAAAGGAACAGCTCCGCTATCTGGAATTCGGTATCGAAGAACTGTTTTTTCGCCTGGAGCGTCGTATCGGCAAGAGAATCCTTTGCCCGCAAGGCGAGCAGCCTGCGCAGCGCGTCTCGGCGTTCCCGGGCGTTTTTTCCCCAGCTCGAACCGGGGCGCGCAAGAAAGCTCGAATCGTAATAGGCGAGAGCCGGCTCATACTCGCGCTTTTCCGTCTGGTAAAAATCCCCCAGGTCAAAGAATCCCCGCGAAGCGTATTCCGATTTCTTATACTCGTCCGTCACAAAGTGCAAAAGTTTTTCTCCGCCGGTCCAGTCATTTGCGCGTAGCAAAAGTTCCCCGCGGCGCACATACAGGTCGGGCAGGTAAGTCTTGTAGTCCTTGTTTTCTATCATCACCCGATATTCTTCGGCTGCTTCCGCAAAGGATTCGGTCGCGGCGAGGCATTCCGCCGCATGGAGGTTCGCCGAATACTGTTCCCGCGGCGAGAGTTCGACGATTTCCTTCGCCTTGTAGTGTTCCCGCGCCTTTGGGTAGTTTTCCATTTTAAAGTAGAGCGACGCGAGCCGCAAGTGCGCCCGACCGCGCATGTAGGGAGTTCCGTTCGTATCGGCGAGCATCCGTTCCAGAGCGGCAATCGCCTGCTCCGTGAAGTCTCCCTTTTCTTCAAGAAGCGACAACAGATTCAGCCCCTCGCTATAGAAAGGATGTTCCTCTCCGACATCGAGGATCGACTGCAACGCGAAACGGCTCACGTCGTACTCGCCGTTCCGATACAGGCAATAGGCACGCTCGTATTCCACTTTCGGCATGGAGTCGTGGTCGGAAAAATACCGTTCGAACTCGTCATACTTGGCGACCGCCTTCGCCCATTCGCCCTTGTGACGAAAGGATTCGCCGATGAGAAACACGGCACGGGCCGTCTGTCTGTCGTTGTCCGGGAACCTCTCGAGCACCCGGGAACCTTTCTCGATTACCTTGTCATATTTCTTCGCCGCTTCGCCTGTCGCCACGACTTCGGAATCCGCCGGAATCGAATCCGCCTTCGCCGATTCCAGCTTGACGGCTTCTTCGTAATTTCTGTCCGCATTGAAAATATGGTTCAGATAGGCGCAGCAGGTGCAGCCTTCCAGAGCAAAGCCGAAAGCGAGCAGAAGAACCAGCGGCAAAAAATTCCGAACACTCATAGTCACAACGTACAAATCAATCCATGAAAAGATACTTCGAATAATCGCAAAGTCGCATTCCTTCGGGAATTTTTGACTTGTCCAGCCGGATCATGCGGACTTCCGCCGGCTTTCCGACTACCCGAGCGAGCATTTCAAAGTTGTCGCGAGTCTCCCAGGTCGCCCCGGAAAGGACTGTCCCGTCGCATTCGGTTTCGCCGGTTTCCGTTCCGAGGCCGGAAATTCTCGAATTCAGCTGGAGCAGCGTTGTGTAGATTTCCGGCGTGTTCGTCGCCTTGTTCGCGACGACGTTCGAATCGGTCACCACGACATGCACTCCGTAAAAGCGGGACTTTTCGTCGAACAGGACCGTGTATTCGTGAAAATAGGGCGCTTCGAAAAAGACTTCGCGCCAAACGCCCTTTCGCACCTTCTTGAAATTCGAAGCGGAATACCTGGCAAAGAACTCTTTCGGCGACGCTCCGTAGCGCACCAGGTAATGTCCCAGGAGAGATTCGAACGAATGCCCTGTCGAAGGAAGCGTCCTCATGCTGTCGATTGCGCGATGCAGATCGTCCGCGAGCATGTTCTTTTTCACGTCTCGAACCGGGGGAACGGAAGAGGCTTCCTGCAAGCGGCGCTGGATTTCCGGATAGTCCGGATCGCGGGTCTGGATTTCGAGAAATTGAGACTTTGCCCGATCAAATTCCCGTCCCTTCAGGTAGGCGATTCCGAGCGCTTCGCGAAGCGGCAGATTGTCGGGATAGCGCGAAACAAGTGGTTCCAGGATGTCGCATGCCACCTTCGCCTGATCCCTTGGCGAAAGGCGCCCGCTTTCCATCCTTCCCGGAGGAGACTTCTGCCCTAGGGAAAGCAGCGATTCCGTCGCGAAAGAAAAGCCCGGCCGTATCGCGAGGACACGCCGGTAGGTGTTTTCCGCTTCGTCAAAGCGACCCTTGTATTCCTGCAGGATTCCTTGCATACAGAGCAGTTCGGGATTTATCGGAAACTTGGAAAGCGCATAATCGACGACGCGTTCGCAACTGTCAAGAGATCCTTCATCGTGATAGATTCGCGAAAGGAGCGCGTACGCCTTGGGGTTTTCTCCGAGCGAAAGGCTTATCGCCACCCGGACTTCTCCCTTTCCCTCCGCAAGGCGCCCCGACAAGAAAAGCAGCTTCGCGTAGAGCAAGCGGGCATCGAAAAAGGCCGGAGACTTTTCCGTCGCGACTCGGGCAAGTTCCAGGGCCGTCCCCGGACTGTTCGCCTTTTCGGCAAGACTTGCCTCCAGCCAGAAGGCGACAGACGATTCCGGATAGCGCTTTTTCAGGGAACGCTCCGTCGATTCGAGCAGGGATTTCCACACGGAAGAAAGCGAATCCTTCGCAAGAAGCGAACGGGCAACACCCCATTCCGGGAGAAACACGCCCGGATATTGAAGGGCGATAGCCTCGTAGATTTCCGCGGCTTCGTCTAGGCGATCGTTCTTTTCCAGGTCGTACGCGCGCCGAAGTTCCTGCGCCGTAGAAGCGGGAAGCGCCGAAATTCCCGAAAGCGTATCGGGAAAGTCCCCGACCGAAATTTCCGTCCCGGGAGCAATTCCAAAGGGAACGCTCAGGATTTCGATTTTCCGGGGTCCGAACTTCCCATAGATGAAATAGGCGAACAGCGCAAGAAAGGCGCCACAAAGAAGCACCAAAAAATAGACGGCGGCGCGCTGCGCCTTATTCCCGGGAATCCGCATCAATTTTCCAGGAAATCGCTCAACCGGTCGCGCTTTTCCTTGTTCCTCTGGAGCTTCCGCAATGTCTTGTTCTTTATTTGGCGAACCCGTTCCCGGCTTAGCTTCAGGTCTTCGCCGATATCCTTTAGAGTCGTATCCTCTACCGTATCGAGCCCATAGAACATCCGCAGTATCTCTTCTTCGCGCCGCGGAAGCGACTTGAGTATTTCGTCGATCAGGGCCTTGCGCTCGTTTTTCTCCATTTCGTCTTCCTGGTTTCCGTCCGTTCCCAGAACATCCATCAGGGAGCTGACCGAATCCCCGGAAGTGCCGTCATCGCTAATCGGAGCGTCAAGCGAAATATCGACGATCTTTTCCATCACTTCGACAATGTCCTGTTCCGATCCGGCAAATTCGGGCATCGCCATCGTCCGCTCGTAATCTCCGCCGTTCTGCACCAGGGCACGCTTGAAACGGTTCACCAGGGTAAGCTTGTTGGGAGGGATCCGTACCGCGCCGACCTGTTCGAAAAGCGCCTTCTGGATGGACTGCCGAATCCACCAGACCGCATAGCTGATAAACTTCACGTCCTTGGTGCTGTCGAAACGCTTCGCCGCCTTGAACAGGCCCAGGTTGCCTTCGTTGATAAGATCCAGCAGGGAAAGCCCGCGCCCCTGGTATTTTCGAGCGACGCTGACCACGAACCGCAGGTTTCCGCGGATCAGGTGCTGCAACGCGGACTGGCGAATCTCTTCCGTCTTGCCGTCCTTGATTATCGCTATGAGCGCAGCTTCCTCGTCCGGCTTCAACGTCGGATACCGATTCAAATCGCGAAAGTATAAAGATTCGTTAAAATCACTCATATAGGATAGACCCACGCCAAAAATTTTCCGCTATAAATATGGCTTTTTAAGCCTCTTTCGTCAAATCCTTCGTCAAGCGTTTCAGCAAATCGTAAGGATAAATGCCGGTCCTATGCCCATCGCTCCACAGAATTCCGACCGCATACCGCCCCACGGACTGGATGCTTTCTATCGAAATGTCCTCGGGAACGGACTTCGGGTCGAGCAGGCGCTCCCCGGAATTTTCATCGACGCAAAGCGCGCACGGACAGGCAAGGCGCAAGTCCCTCAAGCGAAAGACCGCCCGCGAACCGTCGTCAAAGTCAAATCCCAGTTCGTTTCCTGGCGTACGGAAAATCTTGACAGGCTGGATCATATTGCCTCCACGGGAAGTTCTTCGAACCGGTATCGGAAATTGTGCAAGACGTTTTTTGTCGAATGTTCCAGCTGGGCTATCGCCTGGATGGTCTTTTCGGCGATAGCGACA
Source organism: Candidatus Methanomethylophilaceae archaeon (assembly GCA_963629575.1). Classification (GTDB taxonomy): domain Bacteria; phylum Fibrobacterota; class Fibrobacteria; order Fibrobacterales; family Fibrobacteraceae; genus Hallerella. The sequence continues at coordinate 8,453 of CAVGIM010000001.1, read as the reverse complement.
AACGCCTTGCCGCTTTCGCTGTTCGGATAGCGCAGGACGGCGGGCGCTCCCAAGTCTCCGCAATCGGCAACAGCGGGTTCCAGGGGAATCTTTCCGAGCAGCGGAACACCGAGAGCCTTCGAAATCCGCTCGCCGCCGCCGGAACGGAAAATGTCGTGGCGCTTTCCGCAACCGTCACAGACAAAGTAACTCATGTTTTCGATGATTCCCGCCGTTGGCACACCCACGCTGTCGAACATGGCAAGACCCTTGCGGCAATCCGCGAGCGCGACTTCCTGCGGAGTCGTCACGACAACCGAGCAAGAAAGCGGGCACTGCTGCGTGAGCGTCAGCTGGATATCGCCCGTTCCGGGCGGAAAGTCTATCAGCAGGTAGTCCAGTTCTCCCCAGCGGACGCGATGTACAAAGTTCTGGATCATCTGGCTTGCCATCGGACCGCGCCAAATCGTCGCCTTGTCCGATTCCGCGAACATCGCCATCGAAATCAGCGAAATGCCGCCCTTGACTTCGACCGGCGCTATCGTCCTGTCTTCGAAGACCTCGGGCGCGGAATCTACGCCGAACATGATGTTCATCGAAGGACCGTAAATATCCGCATCGAGAACGCCGACCTTCGCCCCGGCAAGGCTCAAGGCCATCGCGAGATTTGCCGTCACCGTCGATTTTCCGACACCGCCCTTTCCGCTCGCCACGCCTACAATGCGCTTGACGCCTTTCAACAGTTCGTTGTCGGTCGCCTTTGCCTGCGTTCCGCTCACCACGCGACCGTTCGCCTTGAGAACGACACTTGCCGAACGCGCTCCGGTTTCCCGGAGAATCTGCTCGCACTGGGTCTTGAACCGATCGCGAATCGGGCAAGCCGGAGTCGTCAAGACGAGATCCAGCTCGACATCGCCCTCTTTCGAAATCCGTATATTCTTCACGAATCCCAGTTCGACGATATTCTTCTTGAGATCCGGGTCCACGACAACGGACAACGCCTTGAGAATCTGTTCTTCGGTAATCACGGAAAATCCTTCATTTTGGGAATTCCAAAAATACAATTTTTTTCGTTTTCACGCTTTGGAAAAAACGGGCGTTTTTAAATTTGTCGCATGATTCGTTCGATTCTTTTGGTCGGCTGCGGCAGCTTTCTCGGCGGAATTTGCCGCTTTCTCCTGGCGAGGCTTGTCGGTGCGCAACTTTCCGGAACGTTTCCTTTCGGGACGTTTGCCGTAAACATCGCGGGATGCTTTCTCATCGGGATTTTCTACGGGCTTTCCGAACATGGATTGAGCCCTGGCGTTCGCCTATTTCTCACCGTCGGATTCTGTGGCGGATTCACCACGTTTTCCACGTTCGCACGCGAAAGTCTTGAACTAGCCAAGGCGGGAAGCATCTGCTCGTTCGCCCTCTACGCGGCCCTGAGCGTCTTTCTCGGAATTCTCGCCGTCCATGCGGGGAACCTGGCGACAAGAATCCTTTAAAGCTACGCCAGGGAAAATTTCGGCATTCGCAGCACGTTCGTCATGCACTTTGGCCATTCCGCGTCATAGTGCGTCACAAGCACTATCGTCGTCTCGCTCGACAGGAATTCCAGGAGGTCGAAGAGACGCTCCCGAAATTCCGCGTCCATCCCCTGCGTCGGCTCGTCGAGAATCAGCACCTTTGGCGGACGAATCGCGGCGCGAGCGATAAGAACCAGCCGGCGTTCCGTTGCGGAAAGCGAATCAAAAGGTCGCTCCGCGTCCGAAAACCCGAGCTCCTGCAGCCAGTTTTTCGCCTTCGCCCTTTCTTCCCAGGAAGGCGGGGAAAACAGCCCGAGCCCCGTCGTGAATCCCGTGCAGAGAACTTCCGAAATGTTCAGCTTTTCTCGATACTGGGTCGCGAGTTCCGGAGAAAAGAATCCGATTTGCGCCTTGTGCTCCCAGATGTTCAGACCCGCTCCGGGCTTCTTGCCGAACAAGGTGATATCGTTCGAATACATCTGCGGATGATCCGCCGAAAGCAGCGCGAGCAGCGTGCTCTTGCCGGCTCCGTTCGGTCCCATCACCACCCAATGTTCCCCCTTTTTCACCTGCCACGTCAAATCGTCGATGATTGTCGCGGAACCGTAGCGGACATGAACGTGTTCCAGGTCAAAGAGGGTCTCTCCGAGAGCCGCCGGAGTTCTCAAGCTTTCAATGACATACGATGTGATTTCCCGCTTTTCTTCTGCCGTTTTCAAAATTCTTTCGGGAAGTTCTCCCTCGTAGGCGCGAAACTCGCCGTTTTCATACACAAAGGCCGGAATCCCGGGCAAAAGCTCTTCCTTGCGTTGCAGGCTTATCGCCATCTTGACCTGCGTTTTCGCCATTTTCAGGATAGCCTTCGCAAGATGCGTTCGAAATTCCGGATCGAGACCGCCGAACGGATCGTCAAACAAAATGTAGTCGGGAGACTCCATCCACTGCCTCGCGAGGAGAATCCGGCGGAGTTCGCCGTTCGAAAGGCTCAGCAGCTTCACCTTCAGGACCGTATCGGGAAGGTTCGCCATGGAAAGCGCCTCTTCGAGCTTCTCGGGATCTGTCGGCGGAAACGGGTCGTCTTCCACGTAATGCGCGGAATTCAAGAAGAACTTCGGCTTCAAAAGCAAGTCGCGGACACGCGGCGCATCGTCATCGCGGAGGCTGATGAAACGTTGCTGCCAAAAGGGTGCGAGCGCGCGCTGGATCCGGCGCTGGATTTCTGTCGAAGAAAGCGACACCCCGGAATGCCTTTCGGAAAATTCCCGGAGGACCCTGGATTTTCCGCTGCCGACCGGGCCTAGCATCTGGATTTTGGGACAAGCTTCAAAGAGAGATTCCAGCGATTGACAAGTCATGGTTCAAAGATAGCTTTTTTGTATCTTTTGACTGTTATGAAACGCTTTCTACTCACAGTTCTTCTTTTTGCCATTTCTATCTTTGCGCAGGCGACCGATCCGTGGTCCATGATGGAACAGATGCAGCAGCAAATGGCCGCCATGATGGGCGGAGGCTCGGGCAGGTATGCCGGGCAGCTCGTCACCCAGGGACCTTGGGACATCCAGATCGACAGAAATTCCGTCAATGCCGGAGAAACGTTTTCGCTCGAGTTCACGGTCGATACCCAAAAGCTCGAAGAATACGGCTCGCGGGAAACGCCCCGGTTTTCCGTCCAGAACGGATTTGTCCTGAAAGGCATCGATTCGGCGGACGTCCGGATAGGAAGACGCGGAACGGGCAAGCGGTACAGCTTTCATCTCGTCGCCCCGCGGCAAACGGGCATAAAGTCCGCGGGAATCCTTTCCTGGAAAATCGGGGAAAGGGAATACGACATTTTTCACCTGAACCGCATCGAAGTGAAAAAATCCTACGACGAAGCGGCGGTCTCCGTTTCGCTCACGCCGAACAAGCGGACCGTCTATGAAGGCGAGCAGCTTTCCGTCACGCTTTCCATCCACACGTTCGAGCATTTCCAGGGGAACCTCGTCGCGACCAGCATGGACCTCGGCAACGATTTCATCGCTCACCGGGCGGACATGTCGGACCTGAAGCTCACCCCGATTCCCGAAGCCCCGCGCGAAGCCCGAGGCAGCGCCAAGTTCGCCTGGCTTTCGCCCGTAAAGACCGGACAGCTTTCCATTCCGCCATTCAAGTTCAGCTACACAAAGGTCGGAAAGCCCAAAATCGTCGAAAAGAAGACGAACAAGAGCGGATTTTCCATGAGCTTCTCTTCCGTGCAGCAGGAACCCGAAGAAGCCGAAGCCAGGACGGCGCCGGTCAAGATCGACGTTCTCCCCCTCCCCGCCCACGGAAAGCCAAAGGATTTTTCGGGAATGGTCGGAAACTACTCCTTCGACGCGACATTCGACAAGGATTCGCTCGCCCTCGGCGACGCGCTCACGCTTTCCATCCGGATTTCCGGAGACGGCAAGCCGGGAACCGTCACCGACCCCACATTGCCCGAATTTTCGGACTTCCGAACCGTCCCGCCCGAAAACAGCATCCAGAAAAAAGTCATCAACGGAAAAGTCGTCACGACCAAGAACATCCGCATTTTCCTCTATCCAAAGAAAAAAGGCGAATTCGACATACCGGCAATCACTTATTCCTGGTTCAATCCCACAAGGAAAAAATACGAGAGCAAGACGCTCGGCCCCTGGAAAATCAAGGTCGAAAAAGGCGAAGCTTCCGCCAACGCGCCGTTTTCGCCAAGCGCGCCCTCCTATTCGCCGCAGACGAAGTCCGAAATCGAGGACCTTGGAAAAGATATCCGCTACATCCACAAGATAGGCTCCGTTTCCAAGGGAAAGTCCCCGTTCTACGCGACAATCCCCTTCTGGCTTCTCCTTGTCCTTCCCATTTTCCTATACGCGATTTTCACGTACCTTGTCCGCGCCCACCGCAGGCATTCGAGCGACGCGGCACTCGTTCGCAAGGCAAAAGCCAAGAAGAACCTGAAAAAGAACATCGCCAAGGCCAAGCAGGCTCTAGAGAAAAACGATTCAAAGGGATTCTACGCCGCGCTCGAAAACGGACTCATCGACTACCTGTCGGATATTTCCAACCGGGAATTCCGCGGCATGACCCGCGAGCAGCAGAAAGCGAACCTGAACGAACTCGAAATCGACGGGGAATCGCAAGAAAAAATCCTCAAGTGGTTCGAAGAATGCGCCTACGCACGGTTCGCTCCCGCAGGAATCTCGGCGGCGGAACTCGGAGACGCTCTCAAGAGATTCGAAACCCTTTGCGACAGCCTGGAGGCGCACAAATGAAAAAGACCCTGTTTTTGCTCCTGACGCTCAGCCTGTCCCTTTTTGCAAGCGAAAGCTGCAAGACGCTTTACACCGGCGCGGCATCTTACAAGGCCGGTGACTTTACGTCGGCGGCGGAAGCCTGGCAGAACTGCATCGATAACGGATTCCTAAGCGGAGACCTCTTTTACAACCTGGGAAACGCCTATTTCCGCGAAGGGCGTCTCGGGCTTTCCATCTTGAACTACGAAAAGGCGCTCCGGATAGATCCAGCCAACGAAGACTACCAATACAACTTAAAGTTTGCGCGAAGCCTGACCAAGGACAAGCAGGAAACCGCCGAAGAGGAAAACCCCATTCTCGAATTCCTTTTCCGGGCACACCATTTCCTTTCGATGACCGGGCAGCTCTACGTCATCCTTGGGCTTGTCTGGCTCATCGTCGCGCTCAACGTTTTCCGCATCCTTTCCCGAAGCGCAAAAGCCAAGACGGCGTTTACACTCGGCGTCATTCCGGTAGCCGTTTCGCTTGGAATTTTCGCCTGCAGCGCCGGCTACAAGATTTACCGCGAAAAGACCTATTCCGAGGGAATCGTCATCGCCAAGAGCGCAGACATCACCAGCGGACCAAGCGACAAGGCGCAAACGCTCAACATGCTTTCCGAAGGAACTTCCGTCGAAATCCTCGACATCAAGGACGGCTGGGCGCACGTCCGCCTCGGAGAAAAGATCAACGGCTTTGCCAAGGCGAGCGAACTGGGAATCATCCGAATCGAAAATTTCTAGACGGATTGCCCGGTAAATTTTGCGGTTCTAAAGCCCAAACGCATTGAATTTTCTCCAGGTCACCTCTAAAAATTGCTTTGGTTAAGAAAATTTGAGTGAGACCAAGCGAAGGCAGGAATGAAAAGTGGCGAATACTCTCGGTATTTGCCACTTTGAATGACGAACCAGCGCGAAGCGTCGCAACCAAATTTTTGAAAATTGAATTTTTAGAGGTGACCTCCAGAAACTATATCATATTTATAGTTATTGGAGAAAATATAAAGGCACCTTGCACAAACAGGGATATATCAAAAGCATCCCTTAAGATTTTTTGAAAAATCACGCAAAACGCACTATCTTTTTGAAAAAGAATAAGGAATTTTGAAAATGGTCGCTATCGGATATTATTTTTTGATTGAAAAATTTAACTTGGATGTACTTCCGCCGTTGGTACGCAGTTTCCTGGTAGAATGTTCACCGTTCGAAAATTCCGTAAAATCCTATTCGTCAATTCAACGATGGACAACGAAAAAGAGATTTTGAAATGAAACTATTATCGGCACGATTTACCCTACAATTTGTTAATTTTATATATTTGTAGGGTAATGACAATTGTTGCCGACATTTTGGAAGAAGAAGCCGAACGGTTGAAGTCCTTGCTGAAGAATCGCGAAGACAAACTTTCCGCCTACCCAAACGGCTCCATTCGAATTCGAAATATTCAGGGACATAAATATCTATACCGAGTTTATAGGATAAGTACAAAAGTTGTTTCCAAATATCTGTGCAAAATAGAAAATCCCTTGGCAGAAAAATATTTAAAGGAAAACGCCGTGCGCAAAGAGTTAAAGAATTCCATCAAGGAAATTCGTCACGATCTTTATCTAATAGGAAAAAGCCTTGGAAAAATCCGCGACAAATGAATTCTTGACTATTCTGCGAGCTCTGCATTGTGCCGGAGCTTTAGAACAACTGATCCTTGTCGGCAGCTGGTGTCTTCCGGTTTATCGATTTTTGTACAAATCCGACGAAATTCCTGTTCTCCGAACGACAGATCTTGATTTTTTGATTGAAAATCCAAAGAAAAGATTTCCATGTATTGATGTGCCTTCCGTTTTGGAACATCTAGGTTTTTCCACTATTTTTGACATTAATTCGAATTTGACAAAATACGAGCGACATGATTTGGAAATAGAATTTCTCACAACAAGGACTCGTTCCGCCTCTCCAATCGTTCCTGTTTCAAATCTTCAGTTAACAGCACAAATGTTGAGTTATATGGAAATAGCAAAGCAATTTGTACAAAAAATTGAGTACAATGACATTCCTTTGAAAATTCCAGAATTAGAAGCCTATGTACTCCACAAAACTTTGGTTATTCCTCTTAGGCAAGATTTGCGAAAAAAAGAAAAAGACGCTCAAACGGTTTCTTCCCTAACAGCATTAATTGCAGAAATTTCATCCAGAAAAGATAGACTTCTGGAAATATTCGGACAGTTTCCTCTTTCATGGCAAAAAAGCATTCGAAAGACGGCAAGCACAAGGCTTCCTCAACTACTTTCGCTTTTGAATGAGTCTCCATTTTCTACGTGAAACTGCAGGATGCGTACTATGCGGAAACGGCAAGCGCTGGCACCTGGGCAAAGATTGGATACGCAATGAACGACTCAAAAAATTTTAAATATGCTGGAGGAACTGTTGAACCGACAAACACCTGTAAAGCTGGTTCTTGGAATTCAGACCAAAACAAATGTATGGATGGTGCCACCGAGTCCACTGTAACTGGTTCTACAATTACGGATGGCTGGACAGCAGAAAATCCGGTCAAATTGAACGACTGCGCTGCAGGCGTAAACTGGAAAATTTCCGCCACGACTACAAATGACGCAAATGCAACCGGTGGCGCTTCGCTAACCTACTCGTCTGCAAAGCTTGATACCGGATGCGAAACGCTCACTCCGCAATTCTCCAACATTGCGCCGGTTGCGAACTAATCCGAAAGCCCACGGTTTTTTCGTAAAGTTAAAAAGCGGTTCCCTATTTCGGGAGCCGTTTTTTATTTTAGACGATTTTAAGCCAACAAGTAATTTGTTTGGCATATCTAATTTACTCGACGAAAAGAATTCGTGTATCGAAAATTCCCTGCCAAATTTTATTAGACAGCATGATTGTTATTTAAAATTTTCATCATTTGCGCTGGCGTAACAATATTTGGCTGAATCGGAAAATGTTTGATGTTTCCCGTTACTAGTTTTGCGTTTGGCACAGTCATCGTAACCTCGTAAAATACCAGATCGTCAGGATCCTTTAGCGTTTTGCCTGTAGAAATCGAAATTACGGAAAAGCCATAGGTTCGAATAAAATCGATAAAAGAACGAATCATGGTATTTTCGATATGAAACTTCGGTCGATACAAAACTTCTTCGTATTCATCTAAAATGTTCTGATTGAAAAGAGGCTTGATTTTCCCTGAAAATACGGATTCCATCACCAAAACGGTTGCCGCTTCTGGATTCTTCGTTATTAATGCGGAAACCAGCACATTTGTGTCTATCGTGGCAAAAACAGGCGTCATCTTTTTTCTTTGAGGGACTTTCTCGTTTTTTTTATTTCCCTGTTAATATCTGCAAGCGATGGTTCTTTTCTTGAAGAGAGCGCGGCTCTCATTGCTTTAAAATTATCGAGGGCGCTTTTTCTATCGACAATTTCTTTAGAAACGATATCAAAAGGAATTCGTTGCTGAATTAAAGCTTGATTTAAAAACAATCGAATCGCACTAGTCGTATCAAGACCTATGGATTGAAAGAAAATGTCTGCTTGTTTTTTTAGGCAAGCCTCAACTCGTGTCTGTATCAATAGTGTTGCCATATTCGACCTCAATTCAAATATAATACAAAATCATACATCCGTCTTGCTTTTTTTTGATTCTACGTGAAACTGCAGAACGCCTACAT